>JBDTRR010000011.1:0-105096 GCA_039931615.1 Acidobacteriota bacterium | reverse complement strand
GGCGCTTCGGGATGCCGCGGCGCAGGATCGCGCGTTCGAAGACGGGCAAGAAGGCGGTGACGGTTTCACTGCGCGTGAAGGCCGCGTAGGGAATCATCCGCGTCGCATCGTCGAGCAGCGCGATCAGATACGTCTTGTGCCGCCGGCGATCCTCGGCGTCGAGCACCGTCGGCCCGTGCATGACATCGCTCATCCAGAGCTCGTTGGCGGCGTCGTAACTGAAGCGGCGTCGGTCCTTGCTCGTGGGCGCGTCGGTCGGCCGTGCCATCAGCCCGTGGCGACTAAGGAGGCGATGGACGGTGGCGGGCGCGAGCGGCCGGTCGGCGGGCACGCGCTGCTGCGCGCGTGCGGTCGTGATGATCATGGCGACGCTGTAGGTCGGATGCGCCTCTTTCAGCGCGCAGAGCTGATCGGCGACGGCTTGCGGCAGCGCGCGGGCGTGGCCCTGATCGGCGCGCGGGCGCGGCTTGAGGCCGTCGAAGCCGGCGCGGCGATACGCATAGAGCCAATCGCGCAGCGTCTCGGCGGCGACGCGGCGGCGCGTCGAACCGGGGATGTCGTACTCACGCGCGGCCGTCTCGCGCAAGCGCGTGTGGAGCGAGCGGTCACCGGCCGGCAGATGGAGCAGATCGGCGATCAGCCCATAGCGAAACAAGGCGACGGTGTCGGTGTGGGTCGTGGGATCGAGTGGCGGCATCGGGTCCTCCTCGCCGCAGCAGCGCGGCGAGGGGGATCCTCATCCGTCGGGGCCGGCGCGGTCTGCCCCCGTCCCGTGTGGGCCCGCGGTCGCCCGCGCGTCTCGCCGGGCCGCGCGAGGGTGGAATCCGAGCGGTGTGGGCAGCGTCGTCAGGTGCGGCGCGGCGTGGGCCCGGAGCGCCACCAACGCCGACGGCGTGGCCAGCGCGAGGCGCACGGCCGCCAGTCGTGCGTCACCGGTGAACCGATCGGGCAGGAGCGTGACGATCGCGAGCAGGGCGTGACGGATCGGCGTCAGGCGCCGTCGCACCCACCGCACGGCCGAGGGTAGCGTGATCTCGGAGCGCAGGCCGTCGGCCGCCGCTTCCACACTGCGCGCGGTCTCGACGGTGGCCACCACGTGCTCGATCGCGTCGAGCGCACCTGGAAAGTGACTGGCGAGACAATCCGGCAAAAGGCTGAAGGTCTCGTGCGCCGTCGGACAATAGTACCGGGCGATGCGCATCCCCACTGGCGTCCGGCGGCCATAGGTGCCATGGCGCACGAGGCCGCACCCGCCACGCGGATGGCGGGGACACGCGGCGAGACTTGCGTCGCGCCAGGCCCTGCGCGCAACATAGGCCTCGCCGGCCAGCGAGCACACATGACGCAGCTGCACCGGCCGGGGGACGCACGGAGGCAACCGTGGCGTCCCCACTTCTCCCTCGCCATCAGTCACCGATGGCGACCGCTCTTCTATCACACGTGCCGGTGGTACTCCCACGGACGGGTGTTGCAGGCGCCCCCTGCGCCGCCCCCGTTTCACCGGGGGGCGCTCGGCGGCATGCACAGGCCCGCACACGGGCTCCGCCCACCGCCGCCGAGCGCCTGCACGGCTCTCTCTCGAGTACGCCCCACGCTTCTCACGCTGCGCTCAGCGATCCGCTATTTCGTGACTGGGAGAATCCGAGAAGATCCGTCGGAGGGATTACGGATTAACGTGAGAGCCAACAGATGGTCCTGGCCTGTGCATCCGCAGAGGGAGACGCACTTGTCTGGCGACTCGGAACGGTTTGGAGGACATCCGCAATCGCGCGACCCCTCGCCCGTTCGAGGATCGCAAACGCCTTTCCGGGATCGCGAAGCCGATCGACAGCCAGTCGCACATGACCGGTGTAGATCGCACTCATGGCGCCGATCAGCCGAGCCTGCGCGCCCGTGCTGGGCACATTGACCATGATGCCTTCGATGACGTCGGTGGCCTGCTGATACACGGCATCGGCCTCCTGAAACCTGGCTTGACCTTCGTAGATGTCGGCCATCACCCGCAGGCGGTCGGGCAGCAGGAACTGGTACGCCTCCACAAACTGAAATGGTGCGGCAGGAATCGCTGCCGGCCGAACTGCCAGCGGAGCTCGACCTCCGAAGCTACGTCGGGACGCGAAGTCAGCAGGGCAAGAGTGAGCAGCCGGCGTTGGCGCTTTCTCGCACTCGATTAAGACTGACGATTCGGCTTCCCGGTGGGTCGGAGCCTGGAACATACGAAGTCCAAATGCTCGACTCGGAGGGACGGCCCACGGCGTCATCCGTCGGTGAAGCAGAGATTCGCGACTACATCACGACGTTACAGACCACGATGGATCTGCTTTCAGTGCCGCCGGGCGTGTATCGGCTTGAGCTACGGCGTCCTGGAGAGGAGTGGCTGATGTTCCCTGCACAGGTCAAGTGACTTGTCTGCGGGTCAACGCTGTTTCAGCTCTGAGTCGCTCGTAAACGCTGCGGCGTTGCTCGCGAGTTGGCGTTACGCCATCCGAGTAACCGGCTCAGGGACAGCAGCTTACGTCTTGGCGAAGGTTAACGTATGAGCTGAGTGTAGGCCCGCTCGAGCGAGAGTTAGGCCCCCCTCTTGGTCAGGGTACAAGCGTCGACGGCTCTCCCCCTCTAACTCGACCCCTCGCGCATATGCAGCAACGGGAATGGGCGACCGGCGTCGTCGACCGGGGACCTTCCGACCACATGAAACCCATTGGCCTCGTAGAACCTGACCGCCTCCGGATTCTGCTCGTTCACGTCCACCCGGAGTGCACCCTTGAGCTTTCGCGCATGTGCGAGGAGCATTCGTCCTGCACCTCGACGCAACTGCTCGGGCGCCACGAACAAGGACTCGACGGTGTTGTCCGCCAGTCCCATGAACGCGATGGGTTGTGATTCGTCGGAGAGCAGCGTCCAGAGTTCTGCGTCGGGGTTGGCCAGGTAGTCTCGGACTGCTGGGACAAGGTTCAGGATGTCTGACTCCTCGAGAAACGCGTGGGTCGCACGAACGGAGCGCAGCCAGACGTCCAACAGGGCTTCGAGTTCACCGGGATCGGATTGTCGGATCCGCATGAGAATCTCGCTGGGTCGGTCACAGTTCCTTGCGCATGAGCAAGCCAGATCCGAACCGCGTCTGTGTGGTCCCAAGGAGTTCAAAGCCGCAGGCCCGGTAGAAGGCTTGCGCGTGCGGATTCCCGACGACGTGGAGAGCCGCAGAGCCACGGTGGCGCGCCGCCTCAACGCAATGCAGCAGAAGCGCCTTGCCATGCCCCCGGCGCCAGAGGTTCGGCTCAACAAAGAGCGCATCGAGTTCCGAGTCGCCGTCGCCGCGTGCCGCAATGGCCGCAAACCCGACGATGGCACCCGCACACTCGGCAACAAAGACCAGCCCAGCCGCGAGCTGATCGAGCGGGATGTCGATCGCGTCCGCGTGCCTGAGCAACGCCTCGCGGTCCCCGGGATTGTTGAGGGAAGCCCGCCACTGCAAGGCTTCAAGCACCTCCTTCTCCGAGATCAGAGCGGATCGAAGAGCCACATCGGTCGTCATGGGAGCTCTCTAGGGAACCTGCAAGCGCAGCTGCAGGCTCGGTTGACCGAGGGGGTTTGAGCAGTTAAGGCGATGACTCCGACAAACGAAGCTGCCCGGCTTCGAGCGCGAAGAATGGATTCCAAGCGACTTCCCGTGCATGGCCACGGCGCCAAGCGTGATGATACTCAAACGCGGTTTCTGTTCGCGGGCCCCAAGGGGATCGTCCCGATGCCGGTCCGGGTCAGCTGGCGCCAGGACGACTGGAGGCACGCCATTGGCATCGGGCGTGATGCCCCGTCAGCGCCGCGACCCGGACATCGTCCTCATGGCGATGCCCGGACGCTAGTCGCCCCGCGTCTTGTGGTCACGCCCCGCACGAGACGCGTGGGTTCCAGTCGACGAAGACGCCCTTCGGATTGTCGCGCCAGGCCCAGACATGGAGCTCGTAGTGCGCCGGGAGACCGAACCGATTCGGGCTGTCGACGAAGTGCAGCAACTGCCCCTCGAGGATCGGCGGATCGCTGGCCGCGTGCGTCTGGTGCCACGCGGCCGCGATCACGATGAACTCGACACCCACGAGTCGGGCCGTGCCTCCTTTGACCTCGTAGATCAGGGCTTCTGGATGTTCGGCCTTTACCTCGGCATCCATGAGGAGCTCCGGGTTGACATAGTGCACCCCCATCGCGCCCTCCTCCGGGCCGCTCACGCACCCGAGCGCCGGCCCGTACCCAGCATACGTGGTGTTGTTGACGTCTCGGAAGATGTCCGTGGCCTGACGCACGGCCTGGACGAACGGCGACCGTCCATCCAGGTCGTGGGCCTCGTGCTGCTCGGCCGCGCCGAGGGTCGTTGGCAGGCCGACGACGGGCTGCAGCGGCGAGGACAGCGCGAGGGCGAGGGCGAGCGTGCGTGAGCGAGTCATGAGATCTACCTCTCTGTGTGAACGGACGTTGGGAGCGCGGACCGACGGGATTGCCGGCCCGCGACGAACGACGAGGACCTCAGCGCACGGTCACCGTGCCGACCATGCCTGGATGAATGGCGCAGTGATACGCGAAGGTGCCCGCGGTCTGGAGCGTCGTGGAGAACTGCTGGTTCGGGGCGAGCGTGCCCGAGTTCCAGCCGTTGCCGTTCGACGTGGACGTATGGGCCACGGTGTCGGTGTTGACCCAGGTGACGGTACTGCCGACGGGCACGTCGATGATGTCGGGGGTATACGCACGATCGCCGAGGGCCGCTGCGCCCATGGGAATCGTGACGGACACCGCGGATCCGATGGGCGCCGGCGGTGGCGTCGTGGGTGACGGCGACGACGGTGATACGTAGGTGCTGCCGCAGCCGGTGCCGGCGAGCAGGGTGGCGGCGATGAGCCAGGCTCGTGTTGACGTCATGTCTGTCCTCCTGTCTGTGCCGTCGGGATCCCAACGGCGGGTGTGTCTCGAACCCTTGGTGACGGCCTTAGTCCTCGTCGAGGCGCGGGATGCCGGCGGCGAGCCAGGCCCCGCCTCGCGTGCGAATGAGTAGGAGCGGGCTCGCGCATTCGGTCGGCAGCGGATC
Organism: Acidobacteriota bacterium; assembly: GCA_039931615.1. Classification (GTDB taxonomy): domain Bacteria; phylum Acidobacteriota; class Vicinamibacteria; order Vicinamibacterales; family CAVVIG01; genus JAHFUI01. Next base: position 100,022 of record JBDTRR010000011.1, on the reverse strand, counting down.
GCCCGCCAGCGATCGCAGCACGGCGTCGATCCGGAAATCGCCGCGCCGATCGAGCGCCGTGGCCGTGTCGAACGAGCCATTCACGACCTCGGCGGAACTCCACTCGACGAACGGCGCCTGCGCGTCACACAGGAGCGTCGCGACGACGAGCAAATTGAGCGACTGTCCGATCTGGTCACCGCCGCCGAGCACCAAGCCGCGTCCGATCACGCGGATGCGGCCCTCGGCGCCCACCACGGCGTGCAGGTCGGCGATCCGCCAGATGGCGGGGGACGGCCGCACGCCGCGCACGACGTTGCGAAGGACGTTCTCGAAGGTCCGTCCGGTGGTATCGGGCGCGAAGAGCGGGAAGGCGACGCTGGCCACCGGATCGACGCCGACGGCGCCGTCGAATCGCGCCAGCACACCGTCACTGGCTCCGAGCTGAGCGATTGGCCCCAAAGCCAGGACAATGAGCGCGAGCATTGTGGGTTTCAACATGTGGTCACCTGCTGCTGTCATGAGCCTCACCGCCGTCGCGCGGGAATCGCGCGACACCGGAGGCTGATGGATCGCAGTGTGTCGAGTGCTGGGCCGTGCGCCCACCCACAGCGGTCGTACGGCGGTCGTACGAAACACCACGCGGCGCAGGCGCAGGCCGAGTACCATGCCCACGAGATGGCGCCCTCAGCCCAGCCATTCGGCGCGCACCTCAAAGCCCTGCGGGACGCCGCCGGGTTCACGCAGGAGGAGCTCGCCACGATCGCCGGGCTGTCGGTGCACGCGATCAGTGCGCTCGAGCGGGGCGAACGCAAGCGACCGCAGACCGACACGGTGCGCGCCTTGGCGGCCGCGCTCGACCTTGCGCCAGCCGCGCGGGACGTCTTTGTTGCGAGTGCCCGCGGCCTGAGCGCTGACGCCCCGTCGGAGCCGGGTCGCCGCGCCCTCCCCGTGCCGCTCACGCCACTCATCGGGCGTGAGGCCGATCTCACACGCCTCGACCAGTGGGTCGCGGATCCCGCCGTGCGACTCCTCACCTTGGTCGGGCCGGGCGGTGTCGGGAAGACGCGCCTGGCCGTGGCGCTCGCCCATCGCCTTGCGGCTGACGCGACGGGGCGCGTGTTGTTCGTGCCGCTGTCGGCCGTCTCAGACCCCGGGCTGGTCGGCGCGGCCGTCGCGGAAGTGTTCGGTCTCGACGACGCCACGACGCGTGACCTGCCGGCCCGCGTCCAGGCGGCCTGCCGCGAGACACCGACCTGGCTTGTGCTCGACAACTTCGAGCAGGTGGCGCCGGCGGCGTCGCTCGTGACGGCGCTCCTCACGGAGGTGGCCGCGCTGCGCATCCTGATCACGAGCCGGACGCCGTTGCATGTGCGCGGCGAGCGTGAGTTTGAGGTGGCGCCGCTGGCGCTCGACGACCGGCTGACATACCAGACGCCGGCGGATCTGGCGGGCCTCTCGGCCGTCGAACTCTTCGTCAGTCGGGTCCGGGATGTCTGGTCGGACTTTCATCTCACCCAGACCAACAGCCCGGTGGTGGCGGCGATCTGTCGTCGCCTGGACGGCTTGCCCCTGGCGCTCGAGCTCGCGGCGCCGTGGGTAAAGACGCTGGCGGCCGAAGGCCTGCTTACGCAATTGCACGGCGCCGAAGTGCTGGCGGCCGCAGGGCCCGTCGATCTGCCGCCAAGACAGCGAACGATGAACGCGACGGTGGCGTGGAGCGTGCAGTTGCTGCCGGTTCCCGAGCAACGCGCATTCCGGCGGCTGGGCGCCATCCCGGGTCGGTTCTCGATTGAGGCCGCAGCGGCCGTCATCGCCGGCACGACCGTCGTCGTCGACGCCGAGGTCACCGCCGCGGTGCCGCTGGTGCGCACGCTGCACGACACGAGTCTGCTGCGCGGTACCCACACGCCGGAGGCGGCGAGCCCGTCGTACGTCTTGCTCGAAACCGTTCGGGCGTATGCGACACGAGAGCTGCTCGCGTCTGGTGAGCACGCCGACGCCATGGAGGGACTCGTCCGGTACTGCGTCGCGCAAGGAGGCCGTGCGGCACCCGGCATCCAAGGGCCGCAGCAGATCGAGTGGCTGGACCGCGTGCGTGACGATCTCGAGAGTCATCGGGCCGTACTCGGGTGGCTGCTGGCGCAGGGACGGGCCGACGAGGCGGCCGCCCTCGCGTGGTCGCTCGTCCTGTTCTGGATCATGCGCGGGCACTCGGCCGAAGGGCTGCGCTGGTTCGAGCAGGTGCGACACGGTGTGCCATCGGGCGGCGTGGCGGAAGCCCAGTGCTTGGTCGGCGCGGCCCTGATGCGGTTCACGCACGGCGACATGGCAGGCGCGGGCACGGCGAGCACGCCGGTCGCGGAGAATCGCGACGCCGATCCCGACGTACGTGCGCACGCGTGTCTGTGCCTCGGGCACGTCGACTACGCCACGGGACAGTTGGCGGCCGCGCGGGAGGAGTTCCACCGCGCGCGCTCGCTCTTCCGTGACGCGGCGATCGCGTGGGGCGAGGGCAACAGCATCACAGGTTTGGCCTGGGTCGCCCTGGGCGCCGGTGAGGGGGGCGAGGCGGCCCGCCTCCTGGACGAGGCCGATGCCATCTGGCCGGCCTGTGGGCCCTGGTTTCGCGCGCTCGGGTGGTATCTCCGCGGCGTGCTGGCCCTGCAGGGCCACGACGCCCGCGCGGTGCTTCGCTTTACGCAGGACAGCCTGACCGGCCTGCGCGCGTTTCATGACACGTTCGCGTTCGCGTACGCGCTCGTGCCGCTGCTCGGCGCGGCTGGCCTGCTCGGCGACGACCGGTGGGTCGCGCGGATTGCCGGCGCCCGCGACGTGTTCGCGGACCGCACCGGCAGCCGCGCGGTCGATCCGCTGACCGATGCCGTCTGCGCGGGCGCGGAAGCGGACGCTCGCGCGCGCCTCGGCCCCGAGTCGTGGGCGGTGGCCTACGCCGCCGGACGTCGCCTGTCGGTCGAGGGCATTCTCGACGAGATCGACGCCGCGCTCGATGGCGCGGCGTGATCTCAGCGATGGGCCTTGACGTCGGCGGGTCAGGGGACCGGATGCGGCACGGGGACGGTCAGCGCGCGTCGGATGCCGGCCAAGTGGTGGTAGCTGTGGCGCACCGCGTGGTCTTCCAGCAGAAACTGGCACGTCAGCGGCGCGTCACCATACAGCGACACGGGAGCCGCCTGGGCGAGCGCCTCGTCGCTCAGGGCGCGAATCGCCCAGGCGGCCGCGCGGCTGTTCCGGTCGAGGAGATCGAGGGCGACGTCGCGAGAGACCTGCGCGTGTTCCAGTGCGTGGGCGGCGTTCATCGCGTGCACGACGTCCCAGGTGACGCCGGTCACGGGCGAGCCGCCGGCCAACGTCTGGGCCAGCTGGATCTCGACCGGGTACACGCTGGCCACATGATGCACGACGACGCCAATGCGACGCCCATCGCCGGGGAGTGGCGTCCCCCACTGCGCGTCAGTCAGTCCGCGCGCGTACGCGGTGAGGGCGTCCGCCCCGTCCTCGAGGCGCTGGGCGAGCGCCATCGCGCGGGGGTTGCTTCGGGAGACGGTCGTCGCGTCCGTGGTCTGAGCCAGGGTCATGATGGGGTCCTTTCGCGTTCCTCCCCGGCGCGATGAACAACGCAGTGCCGTCAGCCTGCCGCGCTGGACCGTGACCGTGCCGGGCGCTCCGGCCGGTCGGGAATCGAGCGGCACCGGAGCGGAACAGGAGCAGTGTGAGGCCCAGGCCCGCGCGGCGCCCACCCACGGTATCCGTACGTGAGTCGTACGGGCATACCGAACCCGTCCAGCGAACGTCACGGTGGCGTCCTGTGCTGCGTCGCCGCCGTCCGCCAAGCGTGTTCGGATTCCTAAAAAGTCGCGATCTCGCTACTACGAGCTCGGACGACCGTGACGCGTGGCGGGCGTCGGCTGGCCCGGCTGGTCTGCCGGCGGGATGGAACTGACCGTGACGTAATAGCCGTCCGGATCTCTGGCAGGATCCCGTCTGCGCGCCGGCGGGGCGAACGACCACCCACCGCTTCGGCCGGCCGTCGTTCGTGAGTGACGGTGTGTCTTCGATCAACTGGAACTGGAGGATGTCGACGAAGAACCGAATCGCGGCGTCGTAGTCGCGAACCACGAGGGCAACGAGTTCGATGTGCGGCATCGTTTGACACCGTAACATCGTTCTTGCCAGGTCGCTGACGAACCTGCCGTCAACTCCCGCTCGGTCGCAAAGGAGCTACTCGGAGCGAGTCGGCTCCTCTGAGTCCAGCATGATCAAATTGCCGCAGGTGTCGTTGAGGATCAGCGCTCGGACCGACCCATGTTTGTCGGCGGCGCAGTGAACTGGACGCCGAGGTCCGCCAGGCGCGCATGCTCGACATCACGTCCCGGACAGAGGCGGTCCAGGGAATCTCCTGATCGACCATCCACTTCTGGAATGCCGCGAACTCCGCCCGCATCCCTCCCGGCTCAATCGACAGCTCGACGCCATCGGGTTCTGCAGGTGACACGACCGTCAAGTACCGAACCGGTCCGTGCATGGCGATGTTCTGCTTCACCTTGAAGCCCAACTTGTCGACGTAGAAGCGCTCGGCCTGGGCCTGATCGTCGACTTCGATGCTCGTCAATCTGATCCAAATCACTTGGGCAACTCGTCTCGACAGTCTAGGCGGGTCAAAGATCGGCCCGTCAACTCGCGACTCGTCGCGAAGTGGCGATCTGGGCTTCAATGACGGCATCGGGACGGTGATTGGCCTGGGTTGAGGCACCACCGCCTGCCAGGGTTGACGCGGGTGCCCGTCCCCCGCGACCAACGCCGCATACCGCTCTACGGTTTTCTAGAGGCGCGACCCGTTAAGCGTCCTCCCCGTGCTGCGGACGGTTAAGGACGGCTTGTACAAATCCCACAGAGCGCAGATCCCAGCCTTCTGGCTCCGTCCATTACATGGCGACCCAACTGACCGCCGTACGCGAAGACTTTGAGTACTGGTGGTCGAACTGAACGTCGACGGGTGGCGACCGCACTTCAGGTCTGGCCGCCGGCCGGCCGTTCGAGCTGGTCGCGCGTGACGAACGACTTGAAGTGCATCAGCGGAAGGCTTCCGACAAGTTCCTGGCGCGCGCTCGCTCGCGCGATTGCGGCGAGCGTCTCACTCTTACAAAGCGTTGCGTGCGGGTACTGAGCGCGGAGCGCGGCGGCCTTGGAGGTGAGCAGCCGATCGCGCTCGATTAGATCCATGCCATCGAGGTGCGCGTCCGCTTGTACGTGGAACCGGTCACGTGCCCAGCGCCGTGAGCCTGCCAGGAAGACAGCGCCCTCCGAGATGATGGTGGTGGACGACATGAGGTCCAGCCACTCGCTCACGTCCGAGTGGTTCTTTCCGCTGTTGGGGCAGATGCTCAGCGCCCGGAGCATCGCCGCGGTCGAGAACGTGACCGGGTTGCTGATCGGGCGCCCGGTCTGGCGCTGGCCCCGGAGCAGATCCTGGAGCGCCAGGTATTTGTCGAGATCCGATGTGATCGGCAAACCGTGCAAGGCGCTGGGGACGATGGTGGCAGAGCTCTCGAGACGCTTGCCTCCGTCGACCTTGGTGAAGCGGATCGTCTTCTGCGCGGCGACAATTGAATCTGCCGCAGAAGTAGTTGACTCCGCGCATCTTCGCCTTGGTCCGCTTGATGCGGCTGCTGGATGGCGTGAAGAACCCCACGGAGGCCAGGTCCTTCTCGACCACCACGTAGCGCCGGACGGAGGGCGGTTGTTCAACGGGCGTCACCGCCAGCGAGCCGGTCCGCTCAATACCGTCGGTCATCCCCTGCTCGTCGTCAGGATCGTGTCCCATGGCTCAGCGGGCGAACCGTCGCAGGGCCCGGGGCGGCAACAAATGTTCGATGTCCGCCTCGGATCGTTGGGTGGTGACGACCGTCGGGATCGGCGGCTGCGCCGAGTCCGGCAGCGACCGGTGACTTTCGATCCAGTCGTGCACGTCGCGTTCGCGCAGACGCAGGCGACCGCGGCGTTGAAAGCGGACGGCCGGGAGTTCCCCGCGTGCGACCGCCTCGTACAGCAGGCGGGTCGTAATGTTGAACTGCTCCGCGGTCTGCACGATGGTCAGCAGGCGTTCGCTCATCGCCGATCCTTTCATCAGCGCTACTGGCCGGTAAATTCATCGCGAATCGCAGGCCAAGAAAGCTGTAAAACGCATCAAACAATAAGCTATAAAACGTTTCAAGCGGAAAGTTGATTCCTGCCGCCAAGTCCGTGCAAGTTGGTTTGGTCGGATCGGCGGTCAGGCTTGAGCAGGCTCCTGGCCAATAGCGAATCGACATGCGTCTGTAAGGTCACCGGTCGAAGTAGGCTATCGGTCGTGCCTGGGCATTCTCCGGCTGGCGAAGCAGCACGGCGCCGAGCGGCTTGACGCCGCGTGCGCCCGTGCGCTCGCCGCCGGCGCGCGCTCGTATCGTCACGTCGACTCGATCCTCAAACATGGCCTGGACCGTCTGCCCCTGGACGACGAGCCCGCGCCGATCACGCGCCCCGTGCATGCCAACGTCCGCGGCCCCGCGTACTACGCACCGTCTGATCCCGAAGGAGACCGCCCATGCTGACTGAACCGACCCTCGATCGTCTCCGCGCCCTCCGGCTCGGCGCGATGGCCGACGCCTATCGCACGCAATTGCAGGACCCGGCGATCAGCACGCTCAGCTTCGACGAGCGCGTCGGGATGCTCGTCGACGCCGAACATCTATCGCGCGACAACCGCAAGCTCACCCGACGCCTCAAGGAGGCCAAGCTGCGGATCCCGAACGCGTGTCTCGAGGACCTGGATTACGCGCCGCGCCGCGAACTCGATCGGGCCCTGATCCGCCAGCTGGCCACCGGTCGGTGGATCACCGAACACCGCAACGTCCTCATCACCGGCGCGACCGGCGTCGGAAAGACGTATCTGGGATGTGCGCTCGGCCAGCACGCGTGTCGTCAGGGCCACCGGGCGCTCTACCGGCGCTTGCCGCGCTTCTTTCAGGAACTGGCGCTCGCGCGCGCCGATGGCTCCTACACGACCATGCTCGCGCGGCTGGCGCGCATCGACGTCCTGATCCTCGACGACTGGGGCCTCGCCGCCGTGACCGACGTCCAGCGCCAGGATCTCCTCGAAGTGATGGAGGATCGTGATGCGACCCGCGCGACGGTCATCACCAGCCAGCTCCCGCGTGATCAGTGGCACGCGTATCTGGGCGACCCGACGATCGCCGACGCCGTCCTCGATCGCCTCGTCCACAATGCGTATCCGATCACCCTGAAAGGCCCGTCGCGACGCAAGGAGAAAGCCTGATCAGCGCGACGGGCCGTGGACGCGGCCGGACCCATGGACGCGCGGACGCGCCCACAGGTCCTTGGAAATCGCTCCGCGATTCCCACAGCGCCCACCGCCATCATCGGATGATGCAAGGCGAACGAACGCAGAACGAACACTGACCGCACCTCAAGCACTTTCACTGGAGGCGAACACCGGATAACCTATCCCGCAGCTCAACGTCGCTTCGCTCCGATCACGATGCCGCGGTCCCCGTGATCACGATGGCGTGGACGGAGTGATCATGATGGGTGGAATGCGCAGTCCGGCTTCCCCTGAGGTGCAGTCGATTTCCCGTCAAGTGCAGTCGGTCGTCTTGCCAGCGCTTCCAGCGCTGCTCACCGTCTCTGTCGAGTTGGGCCAATCGCGCCGCTCTGGATCGCGGTTTTCAGCACGGCTGGCGGTCTCTCCGCGCGCAACGACTGGCGCCGAGCCCCGCGCGAATGGCCAGTCAAACGGCTGAAAGTCCACGCGCTGACAACCGCGAAAATCCTCGTAACTGCACTTCGGGGGAAAACGAGTCCCGACATGTCACCAGCCGGAAGTCCCGACAGGGATCCGGCTGGGTCTGTAAGTTGTTGATTTGATCTGGATCGAGGTCCACCTTCGCCCTTCGGGCTACGGCGGACAACCTTCGCATACGGTGTGGGTTAGCTGGCTTGCCAACCGAAGCTCGAGGTCGGTTCAGGCGAGCGAAGGTTGGTGCGGAAGAGAGGATTCGAACCTCCACGATCTTGCGATCGCCAGCCCCTCAAGCGGGTGGCTGTGAAAAACTAAGTGATTGTCTCTAAACGGCTTAACGCGATTCGGTCACCGCCGCGAGTTTTCTATCTCTCGCTGTTTTTCCCTGAGTTTCTTCAGATGGCCCTGAGTGACTCACGACATTTTTCACGACAGACTTACCAGCCGCCCGTTTTCGGGCGACGGTGACCCGATCCGCGATTGCACCGCGTCCTCCGGGCGTTCATCGCCGGGAGCGTTGCGTCTGCCGCGATGGTGTAATCGCCCCGTATGGGCGCGGCACCGGTTGCTGGCCAGCCCAGATCCGGCGTGCGGTTGACAGGAGGCGCTTGAGTCCCTAGGCTCAATCATGGCCGTGCAGTTCTCCCAGGCGTTCGAGAAGCAGCTGATGGAGTTGGTGTCGACGACCGGACGCGCGCCGGAAGCGCTGCTTGCGGATGCTCTCGCCGGCTATGCATCGCCGGATGTGGCCGCCCTCGCGTGGTCGCAATGCCCGGCGGTCGAGAGCGTGCCCGGCAAGGTCAGCGGCGCATGGGTGCTGCGCGGAACGCGAATGCCCGTGGCGACGATCTTTGAAGCGCTCGAAGAAGGCGCGAACATTGATGACATCTTGCAATGGTACGACGGCCTTGACCGAGAACAGGTGCGGGCCGTCGTCGAGTTTGCCGCGCGCAGCCTTGAGCCAGGCTCGCGCTCGCGCTGATGCGCGTGCTGTTCGACCAAGGCACGCCGATTCCTCTTCGCGCGTTCCTCGTCGGTCACACCGTCCGGAGCGCGGCGCAGCAACAATGGACGACGCTCGCGAACGGTGAGCTGCTGAACGCAGCCGAAGCCGTCGGCTTCGACGTGCTGGTCACGACCGACAAGAACATGCGCTATCAGCAAAACTTGGCTGGTCGGAGAATCGCCATCGTCGTGCTCATGCACCCGCAATGGGGCCTGCGCTCCAACAGCACGCATCGCATGTCGCCGCTGCCGTGAACGCGGCTCATCCCGGCAGTTACACAGAAGTCGATATCCCGGGATAGTCGGTGGGCGACCGCTACGGCAGCGCCATCCCGCCGGGCGACGCGGATCGTCACCTCCGGCGCCAACACCTGCGAACGCGATGGTTCTACGTTCTCCGATCCGCCTGGCGACTTCACGTCGTCCTCGCGATTCTGCCCACGCCCCGCTTGGCAGACCGGCCAGCGGTCCCCCTGGCGGTCAAAAGCCGATTCGATCGCCTCGTCCGCCGGTGTCGCCGTCTTTCGGTGGTGTTCAACGTGGCCAGACGTGATCGTACGATCTGCGCTTCCTCGGTACACTGAGCGCGAAGCGTGTCCGCCGATGGAGTGCTCGGGCGGGTGTTTCGACCGGGAGGGACGCAGATTCCAACGGGGAGAATGGCTCGCGAGCGGAGTGACGCACCTCGAGTAGCGTCAGCCCTGGGCACGTCGGCAGCGTTTCCGCAGGTTTGTGAGGACTTGGAAGATGAGAGAATTTTCGGACATCTGGATTGATCAGTGCGAGGCCGGACGCGAGATCCGTCAGGCGTGGGGGATCCGGAAGGCGCTCGGTTATCTCGTCGGCGAGAAACTGTTGAACCACATTCGCGCGGCAGACGGGGATCCCTCGTGGGCGGCGAAGGTGCCGCTATTCGTCGCGGAGATCAAGCGAATCTTTACGGCCGCCGAACTGCAGCAGTACTTCGCCACAGCCAGGCGTGTCGGAGCGGCCGCGCACGTGACGACCGAGGAACAGTATCAAACGATGCGCGATGCCGGCGCGCTTGACGACGACGCCGTCAGCGGAGCAGCCGACGCCATCTTGTTCGAGCGAGCGCGGTCGCTGCTGCTCGGTGACGCAGGATTTGGCGAACCTCTGTGATGAGTCGCCGTCCACCGGACCCACGAGGACGGAAGGGCCGGGCTCGTCCAACAAAGCGCGATTCTCTGGACCTCCTGACCGGCGACGAAGCATTGGCAGTTCTCCGGCAGTTGTTGTCGTCGCACCCGGCTCTCCTTCCGCATGCCAGGCGGGCCGCCGACACGCTGCTGGCGGCCGTGTCGTTCACGGATATCGCGAATCGCGTCTGTGACGCGCTGCTGACGCTCGACTTGGACGACCTGGACGCCGGTCCACACGCGGACGGCTACGTCGAGCCATCGGAGGCGGCCTGGAGCGCGATCGAACGCGCCGTAAGCCCGTTCTTTCAGGATCTGGAGCGTCGCGTGACCCTCCGACACGAGGACGAGGCCACCGAAGTGTGCAAAGGAATTGTCGTCGGACTCTATCGTGCAGAGCTCGGGGGATTCGAGCTCTTCGAATACGCGGAGGACGGTCCGTCCGAGCTGGCGAGCCAAGCGGTGGCCATCTGGCGTCGCCGACGCCGCACGTGCAAGCTGCCGCGTGCGTTCGTTGAACAGTTCGCCCCTGGATGGGATTGGCTCCTTCGCTGAGGCGCAGAACATCCGCCAACGCCGCACAGTCGGGGAGAATGTTTCGTCAAATGGCCCTGAATGGGTCCCAACAACAGTCTCAGCAGGCGTACGGGCGCGCCAAGATCGTGTGATGTCCGGTCTCGCTGGTCGGCATCTAACGGGTGCCTCGATCAGCGATCGCTGAGCCTGCCGTTCCCTGAGTTTCCGCAACTGGCGCGATCTGAGTCCCAACGATTGTCCCAACAGTCTTGCCGGAGGCGCGCTTCCGCGTGGCCGTGACCAAGTCGGCGATCGGCACGGCGTCCGCCCGGCGCTCCTGCGCCGGGAGCTCGTGCACCGGTCGCAGGTGCGTATACCGCTGGGTCGTGGCGATGTTACGATGGCCCATCACCTCTTTCCGAATCGCTTCCGGCTCCCCCAATTCGGCGAGCAGCGAGGCCGCGGTGTGGCGTAGCGTGTGGAACGTGGCCCCGTCGACGGCACGGCCGAAGGGGAGCCCGGCGCGTTCCACGGCGCTCCGCAAGCCACCGCGGATGGTCTTGCCCGGCCTGGCATGCGCTTGGTTGTCCTGATCATCGGTGTGATGCTCTATGCGGCCGGCATCGGCAACGCGATGGAGCGTGAATGGCAGGTCGGCACCTGCGGGCAGGACAGAACCATCCACTGGCAACCGCTCGAAGGCATCATCGTCACGTCCGAGGATGACCGGGCGGAGGATGGCTTCAACTATTTCCTGAACAACACCGACAATGACGAAGGCGTGCTGGCGAGGCTCCGATCTGCGCCGTAACGGCAAGCCGCCGACTTCACCGCGGGAGTGTGCAGGCAGGGAGCGGTGTCCGAGAAATGCCCAGCGCCAGGCGGCTTCCAGTCAGTTCAACCGCAATGCGAACTCCGTTGACGGTGTCGGGAGCCTGAAAAATGGACCCCGAACGCAGCCGGTCCACGCGGAAGGTCACCTGGGTGTATAACAGTGCCGAACCGAGACGGCCAAAATGTCAATCCTGGCTTGAAGCGGCCGCCAGCCAGAGCGTCGTCCGTCCGTGCATCGCCTGATTCGCGCGTCTCACAGAGGCCGCCTCGAATGACGGACCAGGCGGACCTTGGACCGATGCGGCGGCACCGAGATGCGAGCTCACCGTCACGATAACAACGAAGCAGGTTCATACCGCTGCGTTCGTTCTCACTGACGTGCATCTAGATCCGGCCGGCAGACGGCCTAAAGAGAGAGGGTCCGAATGGAGACACGTATCGATCACATCGCCGGCGGCATCCACCGCATTTCCACGTGGGTGCCGGCATTCGGCATCACCTTCAACCAGTTCCTCATCGTCGACGAACGGCCGGCGCTGATTCATACGGGGGAGTACGGCTTCTACGACAACGTCCGGGAAGCGGTGGCGCAGGTGATTGATCCCGCGACCCTCGCCTACATAACGCTGCTGCACTGGGAGGGGGACGAGAACGGCGGGATGGACCGCTTCATGCGGCAGGCGCCCGGAGCCGAGCTCGTCGGGTCTGCACTGTCGATTCAGCTCAACGCGCGCGGATTCGGCGTCACCAACCGGGTGCGCGGGTTCGAGGACGGACAGACGCTGTCGCTGGGGCGCCACACGCTGAGGTTTCTCGAAACGCCGCACGTGCATCATTGGGACTCGATGATGGTCGTCGAAGAATCGACCAAGAGTCTCTTCCCGGCCGACCTGTTCCTCCAGCCTGGCGATCAGCCGCCGGTGGTCACCGAAAACTTGTCGGACCCGATGTGCGAAGTCTACCGGCAAGTCGGGATCTTCGCGCACGAGGCACCCGTCCGGCGCGTCGTGGATCGCGTCGCCGCGCTCGATCTGGACTGGGTCCACGCGATGCACGGAGGAACGCTGACACGACCGGTGCTCCCAGCGTACATCGCGGCGCTGCGCCGCCAGGAATTCGCGTATCGCGGCCTACTTCTTGGGCGTCAGGTCGAGAGCGCCACGACACCATCAGAGACGACGGCCATCGGGTAAACACGGCCACTCCGCACGCATTGTGCGGCTGTGGAGCAGAGGGGGCCAGGCGGTGCGGACGGGGGACGCTGCCAACGTCCAGCCAAGGAGGGTCGTGGTCTCCCTCACTCGCGATCAACGTCGACCCACCTTGCCGGGCCTGACTCGGGCAGCACGAGCGTCGAGTGTGTGCACCACTTCGTCAACAGATTCGCAGAAGCCCCAGCCGACGTCCTGCGCCCGCGCCCGAATTCGACCCAGACGGGTGCGCACCGTCGCCCGTACGTCCGCAGGCAACGTGTCGAACTCTTTCGCCACGGCGTCCAGCCGGATCTGGAGCGCGTTGAAATAGGCCTCGTCGCCGTAGCCCAGATCCGCGGCTTGCTCCGTTCCCGACTCGACGAACGTCAGCATGAGGTCGACGGTCCCGGAAACATCATCCGTTGAGCGCCGGTATTCGACGATGGCGGCGGCCGCATCGCGGATGCTTACCCGGCGTGTGCTGAACGGGTCGGGGGAGATCGCGTCGGCGATCAGGCGCCGGTACTCTTCGATGGCGCGACTGCCAGGCGTCAGGCGCGAGTGAAGAAAACGGCGGTTGGCCACGTTCGCGGCGTACAGGTCTCCAAGCAGTGACACGAGGCCCCTGCGGTCGAGGGCCTCGAGCCGCGCCTTCAGGTCGCCCCACTTTTTGCGTGTGGTCTGTTCAGCCATGTGATCGTTTGGTGCGGTCTCGGTCCCTGAGGGCCTATCGCCGACGAGACCAGCGGCGGTATGCCGCGGTCCAGTCGGCGCCCTTCGGTCGGGGGACAGCCAAATCCAGATCCAACAGACGTACCATATGGCGCTTCCCGCCGCGTCGCCAGATGGCGATCAGTTCGTCCGCGTCGCTGAGATCGATCTTCTCGACGACCACGGCCTCGCCAAGACCGGTGGCACCAAATGGAATCGCCAGATTCTCGTCGAGCATGGTCAGGAACGCGGGGGCCTGCTCGGATTCGCCGTAGGCGCCCACCGTCGCCTCCTCGATCAACGCGTCGAGCCGACGCGGACGCGGAGGCCCTGCGCGGGGTGGCCTCCGCCGTTTGACAGCCTGTCGATTCGAAGCTCCGGGCCTGACCGCCGCCGCGGGCTTGGCGGGCGCTGGATCATGCGGAGCCTGACGCTCGAGTCGCCATCGGCAAGCGGGCCGCCGGCCACCTCGATGATCGCGTTCAGCGCGAAACCCTCGAAGATCATCAACATGCGGCCGATCTGATCCCAGGTGAACGTTCGGCCATCGACGAGGAGAAGCGGGAGCTCCCGGTCTGTCTCGGGGTCGCACTCGATGACGCCACTGAGCCGGTGCGCCTGCGTAAGCTGCCACCCGTGCTCGGTTTGATGGACGTGTCGAACGCTGAGCCCCTGGCCGGATTCGTTCGCGCAAGAGCCTGAAGAGGTCCTGGGTGTCGTCCTCCACGACTGCGATCCCGTCGCCGCGGACGAGTACACCGCGCTCTGTAGGAACGAGGCTTGAACGCTGCGCGGGCCGGGGAACGAATCCCGTGCCCGTCCACCGTTCGCTTCGATCGCTGTGACCTTTTTGGCGCAGAAAACGAAGTTTACCTCCTGGTCACCTCGCGCCAGCAGAACACCTCGCAGATGCCGGCGTCAACCGCGTTGGCGACGTGCCCGCCAACGGCTGGCTTCGCACCGTCGCCCAGTAGTCGATTGCGAAGGGCGTTCGCGAACGCCACGCCGACTGTGCGGTCATCAGCGCTGAGTCGAGCACCTGCAGCTTCGGCCTGAAGCGCTGTTGACGAGAGACGCCCGCGGCGCAGTTCTGCCGGCCGACGAGCATTCCGGCGCCAGGCAGCAGGTCGACCTGATGCTCCAGCGTCGTTGTGCGCGTGATAAGAGGACCACGTCGCCCGGGTTGTACAAGCCCACGCCCCTTCGGATGTTTGGATGGGACGCAGGGATTCGACCGGACGCCTGCCACCGGACCTCTCCATCCGAAAGTAGAAGCACTCTAGAGGTCGTTTTGGGCGCATCACCCGTTGGGGTGATCAGTGCCGTGACGAATTGCTCATAGTTCTCGATGGTCCTGTGCGGTCAATCACCGTAAGTGAACATCCGATCGGCTCGGAGTCACGACAATTGCACCAGCCGGAAGTCACGACAGTGATTCGGTGGTGCCTGTAAGTGACTGATTCTAATGGTGCGGAAGAGAGGATTCGAACCTCCACGGGGTTGCCCCCGCCAGCCCCTCAAGCTGGTGCGTCTGCCGTTCCGCCACTTCCGCGTTCCGAGGGCCGGTGCACTTCGGGCCCGACATCGCTGCCGTCACTCGAAGCATCGTCGAGTATATGGCAGACCCGGAATGCCGACAACCACCGACGGGAACGCCGGCCACGGTAGCGTGTCGGTCAAACCGCGACGGCCCCTTCCAGCGAACGCCTGCGGCTCAGGCGTAGCGCAGAGCCTATTTTGGCGCGGGTGCCGGTGCGGGCGTGGTCGATGGCGTTGCGGTCGGGTTGGTCGGCGCGGCGGGCGCCTGTCCCGTCGGGGCGCCCGCTGGTGCTCCCGGGGGCGGCGTGCCGGTCGGCGTCGCCGGCTTGGGGGCCTGAACCGGCCGCGGCGCCGGCGTCCCGCTGACGATCGATCCCGGGCCGCGCTGACCGATCACGGCCAGCACCAGCGCTAAGAACATGAACAGCGCCGCCAGAATCGCTGTCGCTTTCGACAATACCGTGGCGCCGCCGCGCGCGCCGAACGCGGTCTGGCTGCTGCCGCCACCGAACGCGCTGGCCATGTCTCCGCCCTTGCCCTGCTGCAGCAGGATGACCAGCAGCAGACACAGGCAGACCAGCACGTAAAGCGTCGTCGCGAAGTAATACAGGATCATGATGGTTTCAGGAAACCCTGATTATACCGCAGTGGAACGGCTGCGGGTGACGATGTCCGCGAAGCTGGTGACGTCGAGGCTGGCACCGCCGACCAATGCGCCGTCGACGTCCGGCTCGGCAATCAACACGCGGATATTGTCCGGCTTGACGCTCCCGCCGTAGATGACGCGGCAGTGCTCGGCGGCGTCGGCGCCGAACCACTGCCGCAGCCGGCTCCGAATGTGGGTATGCGCCTCGCCGGCCTGCGCCGCCGTGGCATTCCGGCCGGTGCCAATGGCCCAGACCGGCTCGTAGGCGACGATCAACCCGGCGACCTGCTCACCGGTCAGACGATCGAGCCCGTCCTTGATCTGGCGGTCGAGCACGGCCAGCATCTCGCCGCGCTCGCGCTCTTCCAGTGTTTCCCCGACGCAGACGATCGGCGTCAACCCGGCCAGCAAGCCGGCCATCGTCTTGCGGTTGACGATCGCATCGGTTTCGCCGAACAGCCGCCGCCGCTCCGAGTGGCCGACGATCGCGTAGGCGGCGCCGGCTTCGAGGATCATCGCCGGCGAAATCTCTCCGGTGAACGCGCCCTCGCGCTCCCAATAGAGGCTCTGCGCGGCGACCCCGATGTTGGTGTTCCGGGCCGCCTCGGCAACGGCGTGGATCGCCGTGAACGGCGGCGCGACGACGATCTCGACATCGGTCACATCCTTCACCAGGCTGCGCAGCTCCTTGGTGAAGACGACCGACTCCTGGACCGTCTTGAACATCTTCCAGTTGCCGGCGATGAATGGGGTTCTCATAAACAGCTGTGTCGGCCGTGACTCGGGTCGGCGCCCGCCTACTTGTCCGTCAGCGCGGCGACGCCGGGGAGCGTCCGGCCGCCAAGGAACTCGAGCGACGCACCGCCGCCGGTCGAGATGTGCGAGATGCGGTCGGCGATGCCCGCCTGCTTCACCGCGGCAATCGAATCACCGCCGCCAATGACCGTCGTGCCGTCGACCTCCGCCACCGCCCGCGCCACCGCGTTGGTGCCGGCTGCGAACGCCTCGATCTCGAAGACGCCCATCGGTCCGTTCCAGACCACGGTTTTCGCATCGGCGATCAGCGCCCGGTAGGCGTCGATGGTGGCCGGGCCGATGTCGACCCCCAGCCGCTCGCCGATCGCCGCGTCGCCGACCGCCAGCACCTCGTGCGCGGTTCCCTCCTCGACGCGATCGGTGACGACGTGATCGCTCGGCAGCTCGAACCGGACCTGCCGGGCCGCGGCGTGGGCTGCGATCGTGCGCGCCGCCTCGACCTTGTCGTTCTCGACGAGCGACTGTCCGATCGGCACGCCGCGCGCCTTGAAGAACGTATAGGCCATCGCGCCGCCGATCAGCAGGCGATCGACCCGGCCGAGCAGGTTCTCGATCACTTCGAGCTTGTCGGAGACCTTGGCGCCGCCAAGAATCGCCACGAACGGCCGCTCCGGCGCTTCGAGCACATGGCCCAGATACTTCAGCTCCTGCTCCATCAGCAGGCCGGCCGCCGCCTGCGGCAGATAGTGCGTGATCCCCTCGACTGACGCGTGGGCGCGATGCGCGGCGCCGAACGCATCGTTGACGTAGCGCTCGGCCAGCGCGGCCAGCGCCGCGGCGAACGCTGGGTCGTTCTTTTCCTCCTCGGGATGAAAGCGCAGGTTCTCGAGCAGCACCAGACGGTTGCCGGATTGCTGCGCTTCCTCGACGGCGCGGGTCGCCGCCGCGCCGATGCAGTCTTCGGCGAACACGACCGGGCGGCCGACCAGTTCGGCCAGCCGCGCCGCGATCGGCCGCAGGCTGAACGACGGCGTCGGCTTCCCTTTGGGCCGGCCGAGATGACTGGCGACGATGACGGTCGCGCCCTGCTCGAGCGCATACTGGATCGTCGGCAGCGACGACTGGATGCGCGTCTCGTCGCCGATTCGACCGTCCTTGATCGGGACGTTGAAGTCGACGCGGACGAAGACGCGCTTGCCTTTGAGGTCGAGATCCTTGATCGACAGTTTGGCCATTGAGATGTGAGGATGTAGGGATGTGAGGATGTGAGGAAGTGAAAATGTGAGGAAAGTAAGGATGTGAGGAGCCGAACATCCTCACTTCCTCACTTCCTCACTTCCTCACATCCTTAGATTCCTCTTGTCACCAGCATGCGAAGCAGGTCCACACACCTGCTCGAGTAGCCCCACTCGTTGTCGTACCACGACAGGACCTTGACGAAGTCGCCGTCCATCACCTTGGTATACGGCGCATCGACGATCGAGGAATGCGGATTCCCCTTGAAATCGATCGAGACCAGCTCTTCGGTCGAGTACTGCAGAATGTTCTTGAGCGGGCCCGCGGCGGCTTCGCGCAGTGCCGCGTTGACCTCGTCGGCGCTGGTCTTCTTGTCCACCAGTGCCGCGAGATCGACGACCGACACGTTGGGTGTCGGCACCCGCATCGCAAACCCGTCGAGCCGGCCCTTGAGCTCCGGCAGCACCTCGCCGACCGCGGTCGCGGCGCCAGTACTGGTCGGAATCATCGACAGCGCGGCGGCGCGCGCCCGGCGCAGATCCTTGTGCGGCAGGTCGAGCAGCTGCTGGTCGTTGGTGTAGGAGTGAATCGTCGTCATCCACCCCTTCCGGATGCCGAAGGTCTGATGCAGCACCTTGGCGAGCGGCGCCAGGCAATTGGTGGTGCACGACGCGTTGGAGATGATCTGGTGCTGGGCGGGGTCGTACTTCTCGTCGTTGACGCCGAGGACGACGGTGATGTCCGGCCCCTTCGCCGGCGCCGTGATGACGACCTTTTTGGCCCCGGCCGTGACGTGCTTGGCCGCATCGTCGCGGTTGGTGAACAGCCCGGTCGACTCGAAGACGACGTCGACGCCAAGATCCTTCCACGGCAGCTGTGCCGGGTCGCGCAGCGACAGCACCTTGAATTCGTCGCCGTCGACCGCGATGCTGTCTCCCCTGGCCTCGACGCTCGACTTCAGGTTGCCGAGGACCGAGTCGTACTTGAGCAGGTGGGCCAGTGTCTTCGCGCTCGTCAGGTCGTTGACGGCGACGAAGTCGATGTCCTTGTCACCCAGCGCCGCCCGCATGATGTTGCGCCCGATTCGACCGAATCCGTTGATGCCGACTCTGACAGCCATCGCAGTCCTCCAGTGAGCAAGCTCCAGATTCTAATGAACGCGGTTGCAGACGGTCAAACCGTGCGGCTATTCTCTAAGCCCAGACGATGTACCTCCTCTACAGCCTGGCCACCCTGGCCGCCTTCGTTGTCGTGTCGCCGTACTTCGTCTACCAGGCGATCCGCTACAAGAAATACATCGGCAGCCTGCGTCAGCGGCTCGGCTTTTTGCCGATCACGTTCAATCTCGACGGCGAGGAGTCGGTGTGGATTCACGCGGTCTCAGTCGGTGAAACGCTGACCGCGCGGGCGCTGGCCGCCGATCTCAAAGCGCTCTACCCGCGGCTGCGGCTGTTCCTGTCGACGACGACGATCGCCGGGCAGCAGGTGGCGCGGCAGCACCTGCAGCTGTTCGACGGCGTGTTCTATTTCCCGTTCGACTGGACCCTGACCGTGCGGCGGACGCTCGACCTGGTCAAGCCGCGCCTCTTCATCATGATGGAGACCGAGATCTGGCCCAACCTGCTGCGCTGCTGCCGCCAGCGGGGCATCAAGACGATTGTCATCAACGGCCGCATCTCGTCGCGCTCCTACCCGCGTTACCGGCTGGTCCGCCCGTTCTTCCGGCGGGTGCTGGCCGACGTCGATCGGTTCTGCATGCAGAGCGATGAATCGGCGCGGCGGCTGATCGATCTCGGCGCCGAACCGGCGCATGTCACGGTGACGGGCAGCCTGAAGTTCGATTCGCTGCAGCTGCCGGGCGCATCCTCTCACGGCAAGCCGCGCCAGCGGGTGCTGCGCTACTTCCGGATGGCGCCGCACCGGCAGGTCGTGGTCGCCGGCAGCACGATGCGGGGCGAGGAAGCGGCGGTGCTGCGCGCCTTCAAGCGCGTCAAGGCGTCGTCGGCCGGCGCGCTGGCGATCCTGGCGCCGCGGCACCCGGAGCGGTTCGGCGAGGTGGCGCGGCTGGCCCGCGAGGCGGGATTCGTCACGGTCCGCCGATCGGAGCTGCCGATCGATGCCGAGCCCCGCGCCGACGTCGTCGTGCTCGATTCGATCGGTGAACTGGCGCAGATCTACCAGGTGGCGACGGCGGTGTTCGTCGGCGGCAGCCTGGCCGATCACGGCGGCCACAACATCCTCGAGCCGGCGATCTTTGGCAAGCCGATCATCTTCGGCCCGTACATGCGGAACTTCAAGGAAATCGCCGCGGCGTTCGTGGCCAATGGCGCCGCGGTCCAGGTGCAGTCGGATCGCGATCTGGAGAACGAGTTACTGGCGCTGCTCACCGACCCGGTGCGCCGGGCCCGGCTCGGCGCGGCGGCGCGGGCGCTGGTCGAGGCCAATCGGGGCGCCAAGGACCGGACGCTGGCGGTGATTGCCGAGATTGCGCCGCCGGCGAGCGCTCGTCCCGTGGTCCGTCCCTTCCGGCGCGTGCGTTGATCGGATCGGCTGGTTGAATATCCTGAGCTCGATTTACGGAGCGGCGGCGGCGAGGCGCCGGCAGTATTACCGCCGCGATCCCGCCCATCAACGCCGGCTGCGCCGGCCGGTCATCAGCGTCGGGAACCTGAGCGTGGGCGGCGCGGGGAAGACACCGCTGGTGGCGGCCATCGCGCGGCTGCTGGTCGAGCGCGGGGAGCGGCCGGCGATCCTGTCGCGCGGGTATGGACGCAGCCGGCCGCAGGACGGCGTCACCGTCGTGTCAGATGGCGCGGCGGTCCTGGCCCCTGTCGAGTCGGCCGGCGACGAGCCGCTGATGCTGGCGCGCGCGCTGCCCGGCGTGCCGGTGCTGGTCGCCGCCGATCGTTACCTCTCCGGCCGGCTGGCTGAAGAGAAGCTCGGGGCGCGGGTTCATCTGCTCGACGACGGGTTCCAGCATCTGCAGTTGTGGCGCGATGTCGACCTGCTGGCGGTGAGCGAGGACGATTTGCACGACATTCCGCTGCCGGGCGGCCGGCTGCGCGAAGCGCGTGCCGCCGCGGCGGACGCCGATGCCGCACTGGTCGATGCCGGCTACCTCAACGAGGCCGAGCGGATCGGGCGCCTGCTCGGGCTGCCGACCGCGTTCATGGTGGTTCGCACGCTCGGTCCGCCTCGTCTGATCGCGAGCGGCGACACCGTGGTCGTCCCGGCGAACGAACCGGTATTCGCCGTGGCCGGCATCGCCAGGCCCGAACGGTTCTTCGGCGATCTGGCGTCGGCGGGCTGGCGGGTCGCAGGGACGATGCGTTTCCGCGATCACCACCGGTTCTCAAACCGCGACGTGGCGCGCGTCGCGGCCGCCGCCCGCGCCGCCGGGGCCAGGCTGATCATGACGACCGAGAAGGATGCGGTCCGTCTGACCGGCAAGGACTTCGGCCCGATCCCGGCTGCGGCGGTGCCTCTGGTTACGGCGATCGAGCCGAGCCCGGCCTTTGCCGACTGGCTGATCGATCGGCTCCAGGCGGTGCGCGCTCCCGTTCAATCCAACTGCCCGGCCAGCTGACCGTGCATCCCGACACCGCCCAGTGAGACACCGGCTCGAAAATCTGATCGTGAAGGCGCTGATCGCGGTCCTGCGCGTCACCCCCGACGCGCTGGTCGGCGTCTCGGGCCGCCTCCTCGGGCAGGCGTTTCACACCTTCGACGGCGCGCACCGCCGGATCGCGGAACGCAACCTGGCGACGGCGTTTCCGGCGCGGACGAAGGCGGCGCGGCGGGCGATCGGCCGCCGCGCCTTCCAGCACTTCGGCCGGCTGCTGTTCGAGCTCCTGAAGTTCAGCACGCTGTCGCCGCAGGCGATGCTGGCGCGGGTCGAGTTCGACGGCGAAGAGCGCGCCCGCGCCGCCTACGCGCACGGCAAGGGGGTGCTGTTCTTCACCGGGCACTTCGGCTTCTGGGAGGTGCACGCCATCGCCCACGCGCTGCGGCTCGAGCCGATTGGCGTCCTGGCGCGGGCGCTCGACAACGATCGTCTGAACATCATGCTCGAAGAGATCCGGCAGCGGACCGGCAACACCGTGATCTACCGGCAGGGGACGATCCGCCGCGTGCTGCGCATGCTGCACGGCGGACATGGGGTGGCGCTGCTGATCGACCAGCACATCAGCCGCGACGCCGTCTACGTCGATTTCTTCGACCGGCCCGCCGCGACGACCTCGGCGCTCGCCGCGCTGGCGCTGCGCACCGGCGCGCCGATCGTGCCGGTGTTTGCGCTGCCGCTCGGGCCGGGCCGCTACCGGGTGATCTATGAGCATCCGGTCGCCCCGCCGCCGGCGGACAGCGAGGAGGCGGTGCGCGAGCTCACCCAGCGGTGCACCGACGTGCTCGAGATGTACGTCCGGCGCCATCCCGAGCTGTGGCTGTGGATGCACCGGCGCTGGCGCGATGAGGGGCCGTCGATGGAAGGCGTCGGCGGGATGTTTCCGGCGGCGGAGCGGGATTGAACGCGTCCTTCCAAGCGACTGGCCGGCCGCCCACGGGACGGTCTTCAGACCGTCCCGTGATCACACCGCACCGGATCCGCCTGGTTCCGTCAACCGCGCGGCGATCGGCATCCGCCAGCCGGTGCCGAACGCGCGGTCGGTGACCTTCAAGCCCGGCGCCGCCTGCTTGCGCTTGAACTCCGAGATCCGGACCAGCCGAAGGACCCGGCGGACGGTCTCGGGATCGAAGCCGGCGGCGACGATCTCCTCGCCCGGCTGGTGCTGCTCGACGTGCCGCTGCAGAATCTCGTCGAGCACGTCGTAGGGCGGCAGCGAGTCCTGGTCGGTCTGATCGGGACGGAGCTCGGCCGACGGCGCCTTGATCAGGGTCGGCTCAGGGATCACCGGCCGGCCCCTGGCGGCGTTCAGCCAGCGCGCCACCCGGTAGACCATGGTCTTGGGCACGTCGGCAATCACCGCCAGGCCGCCCGACATGTCGCCGTACAGCGTGCAGTAGCCGACCGCCAGCTCGGACTTGTTGCCGGTGGTCAAGAGCAGGGCGCCGCGCTTGTTGGACAGCGCCATCAGCAGATTGCCGCGGATCCGCGCCTGGATGTTCTCCTCGGTGACGTCGCGCGCGGCGCCGGCGAAGGCGTCGTGCAGGATCAGATCCATCGCCTGCATCGCCGGCTCGATCGGCAGCGTCAGCGTCTCGATGCCGAGATGCGCGGCCAGCTGGCGGGCATCGTCGATGCTGCCGCGGCTCGAGAAGGGCGACGGCATCAGCACGCCGAGCACGCGGTCGGCGCCGAGCGCCTCGGCGGCGATCGCCGCGGTCAGCGCCGAATCGATGCCGCCCGACAGGCCGAGCACCACCGACCGGAAGCCGCACTTGCGCGCGTAGTCGCGCGTGCCGAGCACCAGCGCGCGCCAGATCTCTGATTCGACCGGCTCGTCGGCGACCGCGGCAATCGGCTGCCCGTGCGCCAGGTCGCAGACGACGATATCGGCGTCGAAGGCGCGGCCACGGGCGATTGGCGCACCGGCGGCGTCGAAGCCGCAGCTCAACCCGTCGAAGACCAGATCGTCGTTGCCGCCGAACTGATTGACGTAGACCAGCGGCACGCCGTGCTTGCGCGCCATGCTGCCCAGCATCTGCTCGCGCAGGCGCCGCTTGCCGGCCGAGAACGGCGATGCCGACAGGTTGACGATGGCCTGTGCTCCGGCGTGCAGCAGCTCGTCGATCGGGTCGTGGTGATAGCGGCGCCGCTTCCAGAAATCGCGGTCGTTCCAGACGTCTTCGCAGATGCTGATGCCGAGCCGTTGGCCGCCCAGCTCCAGCAGCTGCGGCCCGTGAAACGGCTCGAAGTAGCGATCCTCGTCGAAGACGTCGTAGGTCGGCAGCAGCGCCTTTCGAAAGCGCTGCTCGATCCGGCCGCCGCGCAGCAGCACGGCGGTGTTGTAGAGCGGCCGGCCCTCGTCTGCGGCGTTCGGCTCCGGCAAGCCGACCAGGACGGGCGGCAGCGCCGCGATCTCGGCGGCGAGACCGGCGGCCGCCGCCCAGGCGCGCCGGACGAAGCCGTCGCTGAGGAGCAGGTCGCGCGGCAGGTAGCCGACCAGCGCCAGTTCCGGCGTCGCGGCGAGGTCGGCGCCGAGGCGCGCCGCCGCGCCGGCTGCCTCGACGATCAGGCGGCTGTTGCCGTGCAGGTCGCCGACGGTGGGATTGATCTGGAGCAGTGCGATCTTCACGGCGGGCCGGTCCTGGCCGAGCTGGCTATTCGGTGAAGCGGTATTTCAGCAGCACCCACAAGGCGACGAACCCGTCGTGCCAGGTGATCTTCTTGCCTTCCTTGTAGCCGCGGCCGTCGTAGGTGATCGGCACTTCATAGACGCGGTAGCCGCGTTTGAAGACCTTGGCGGTGATCTCGGGCTCGATGCCGAAACCGTCGGAGTTCAGGCTCATCGAGCGCAGCACGTCGACCCGCATCACCTTGTAGCAGGTCTCCATGTCGGTGAGCATGGTGTTGTAGAGGACGTTGGTCACCAGCGTCAGCAGGCGGTTGCCGAGATAGTGGGTGAAGAGAAAGACGCGGTGGCGGCCGATGAATCGCGATCCAAAGACGACGTCGGCGCGGCCCTGGCAGATCAACTCGATCAGCTGGGGATACTCCTCGGGGGAATACTCGAGGTCGGCGTCCTGGATGATGACCAGGTCGCCGGTGACGGCGGCAAAGCCGCGGCGCAGCGCGGCGCCCTTGCCCTGATTGCGCGACTGGCGCAGCAGCACGAATCCGAGCTGGCGCTGCAGCTCGGCCAGCATGTCGCCGGTGCCGTCGGTCGAGCAGTCGTCGACGACGATCAGCTCGGTGCGGACCGGCACGGCGAGGACGCGCCGGATGATTTCGTCGATGGTCTGCCGTTCGTTGAAGACCGGCATCACGACCGACAGCAGCGGATCGGCTGCGACCATCCGGGCCCGTTTGGCGAGCGACGAGACCGAGCCGGGCTCGCGCTCTGCGGTGATTTCCTGTGATGTCATCAAGGCGAAAGCAACCGTAACATAGCGGCCTCCCGGCGGCAATCTCCGGTACTATAGCTAGCGAGACTCCGCCCCGCTAGCTGTAGAGACGTCCAGACCGGTGAACCGCGTCCTCATTTTCGCGCCCAACTGGCTGGGCGACGCCGTCATGGCGCTGCCGGCCATTGCCGATGTGCGCCGCGGCTCGCCGCAGGCGGCCGTCAGCGTCGCGGCCCGGGCCAGTGTCGCGCCGCTGTTCGGGATGGTCGGGGATGTCGACGACGTGATCACGATCGGTTCGAAGGCGAAGGCGATCGGGCGGGATGTCGACGTGGCGATCCTGCTGCCGAACTCGTTCGCCGCGGCGGTCGCCGCCGCCCGCGCCGGCATCCCGGAGCGCTGGGGCTATCGTACCGACTGGCGCGGCATGCTGCTGACGCGGGCGATCGATCGCGCCCCGGCCGGCATCCATCAGGTCGACTACTACCGGCACCTGGTGCGAGCGCTCGGATTTCCCAACGGGCCAGAGGCGCCGCGGATCGCCGTCTCGGCCGCGATCCGGGCGGCCGCTGCCGCCGCGTTGCGGCAGGCGGGATGGGACGGACGGATGCCGCTGGTGGCGCTGGCGCCAGGGGCGGCGTACGGCGGCGCGAAACGGTGGCCGCCGGAGTCCTTTGCCGCGCTCGCCCGCGCCCTGGCCGGCGACGGCGTCAAGCCGGTCCTGATTGGCAGCGCGGCGGACGCGCCGGGCGGCGCCGCCATCCAATCGGCGCTCGGCGATCCGGCGCTCGCCTTGAACCTGATCGGCAGGACCGACATTCCGACGCTCGCCGGCGTCCTCACCGCGGCGCGGATGCTGGTCGCCAACGACTCCGGCGCGCTGCATCTGGCCGCCGCGGTCGGCACCCCGGTGACAGCGATCTTCGGTCCGACCGATGATCGCATTACGGCACCCCGCCCCGCCGACCCGTCGCGGTCGGCCGCGGTCGTCCTGACCCATCCGGTCTGGTGCCGTCCGTGCGGGCTGCGCGAGTGCCCGCTCGATCACGCCTGCATGCACGGCATCGGGGTCGACGCGGCTGTCGCCGCGGCGATGCGGGAGCCGTGACCGCCGGCCGGGCGGTGTTTCTCGATCGGGATGGCACGCTGATCGAAGACGCCCACTATCTCGATCGGACCGATCGCGTCGCGCTCTACCCCTGGTCGGTCGATGCGGTCCGCCTGCTGAACCGCGCCGGCCTGCGGGTGATCGTGGTCACGAACCAGTCGGGCATCGCCCGGGGATTCTTCAGCGCGGCGATCGTCGACGACCTGCACCGCCACATCTCGGCGCTGCTGGCGGCGGGCGGCGCGCGCATCGATGCGTATTACTATTGTCCGCACCATCCCCAGGGCCGCGTCGAGGGCTACACGCAGGTCTGCGATTGCCGGAAGCCGGCGCCCGGGCTGGTCGATCGCGCCGCCCGCGACCTCGGCGTCGACCCGCGGCAATCGTTCGTCGTCGGCGACCGGTGGCTGGATGTGCGGCTGGCGCGGGCGGTCGGCGCCCGCGGCGTGCTGGTGAGGACCGGCCACGGCGTCGCCGAGGCCGCCGAGCCGGCGCCGGATGTGACGGCCGACGCGGTGACCGACAACCTGATCGGAGCGACCAGCTGGATCCTGCGCCACCTGAACTCGTCAGTCTCCACGCCGCCATGCTGAAGGAACGGCTGCTCGCCCTGATCGACGGCTTCGGCGACCGCCGTGTGCTGGTCGTCGGCGACATCATCGCCGACGAATTCATCTACGGGGAGATCTCGCGCGTCTCGCGCGAAGCGCCGGTGCTGATCCTCAAGTACGACGCGACCGAGATGGTCGCCGGCGGCGCCGGCAACGCCGCCAGCAACGTCGCCGCGCTGGGCGGCCGGGCGGTCCTCGCCGGACTGGTTGGCCGCGACGCCGAAGGTCGGCGCCTGATGACCGGCCTGCCGCGCCGGGTCGATCGCTCGCACATCGTGCGCGCGCGGCAGTACCGGACGCCGGTAAAAACGAGAATTCTCGCTGGCGGCGTGCACTCCGCCAAGCAGCAGGTGGTGCGCATCGACCGCGATACGGCGTGGCCGCTCGCGGAGGCGGTGAGCCGGGCGTTTGCCGCCAAGGTGTCGTCGGCCCTGGCGCAGTGCGACGCGGTCGTGCTGTCCGATTATGGTTCCGGCTTGATTACGCCCGGGCTGGCGCAGACGATCCGCCGCGCGCTCGCCGGGAAGGCGAAGCGGCGGATCCCGCTCCTGGTCGACTCCCGCTACCAGCTGTTCCAGTACCAGGGCATGACGACCTGCACGCCGAACGAGTCGGAGGTCGAGCAGCTGCTCGGCGTCCGGATCGATGATGACGTCGACGTGCTGGAGCGGGCCGGCCGGGAAGTCCTGCGGCGCACGCGGTCGGGCGCTGTGCTGATCACGCGCGGCAGCCGGGGCATGGCGCTGTTCCAACCGCGGCGATCGACGATCCACATTCCGATCGTCGGCTCTGACGAGGTCGCGGACGTGACCGGCGCGGGCGACACCGTGATCGCCACGTTCGCACTGGCCCTGGCGGCGGGGGCGACCTTTCACGAGGCGGCGCTGCTGGCCAATTACGCCGGCGGCCTGGTCGTCATGAAGCGGGGGACCGCGACCGTTTCACCGCGCGAGCTGAGCGCCGCGATCGGCAGCGACAGCGACGGACGGGCATAGAACGTGGGACAAATCCTTTCTGAGGCGGAACTGGTGCAGGCGGTGGCGCGCGATCGGGCGGCGGGCCGCCGGATTGCGCTGGCCAACGGCTGCTTCGATCTGCTGCACGTCGGCCACGTCCGCTACCTGCGCGGCGCGGCCGCCGAGGCCGATCGTCTGATCGTGGCGGTGAACGACGATCGAACGGTGGTGGCCCTGAAGGGGGCCGGCCGGCCGATCATGCCGGCATCGGAGCGGGCGGAAATCCTGGCGGCTCTTCAAGTGGTCGACTACGTGATCGTGTTCAGCGATCCCACCGTCGATCATCTGCTGCTGCTCCTGCAGCCGGACGCCCACTGCAAGGGGCCCGACTACACGGTGGAATCGGTTCCGGAACGCGTGGTCGTCCAGGCCTACGGCGGACGGACCGTCATCGTCGGCGACGAGAAGCGCCATTCGACCAGCGATTTCGTGGCGCGATTGAGCGGCCGGTGATCTAGCTGTCGACAACCCCGGCGTCCTTGACCTGATCTCCCGATGTCCTGCGATCACACACCGTGAAGGTCCTGATTGTCCGCCTTGGCGCGCTCGGCGACGTGGTCCATGCCATTCCGGTGGCGGCGGCCCTGCGCCGGGCGTTTCCCGCGGCCCGCATCGACTGGCTGGTCAGTGCGCGTCACCGCGCGGTGCTCGATCTGGTGTCTGTCATCGATCGCCGGCTCGTTCTCGAAGCCGGCGCCAGGCAGGGCCGCACGCTGCTGGCGGCGGTTCGGGCGCTGCGCCGCTCGCGCTACGACGTGACGATCGATCTGCAGGGCCTGCTCAAGTCGGCGCTCCTGGCCCGCGGTTCGGGTGCGTCGAGGGTCATCGGTTTCGCGGCGTCGTATCTGCGCGAGCGGTTGGCGCGGCCGTTCTACACCGACGTCTATGATCCCGGCTGCGGCGGCATCTACGATCCGGCCGAGACCCGCCACGTCGTGGAGATCAACCTCGGTCTGCTGCAGCCGCTCGGCATCTTCGCCACCGCCCCCGAGTTTCCGATCGACCAGGTCGACTCGGCGGTCGCACGGGCGGTCGGCGAGCAGACCGGCGGCCGCTACGCGCTGCTCAATCCGGGCGCGCAGTGGCCGAACAAGCGCTGGCCGCCGGCGCGATTCGGTCAGCTCGCCGCGCTGCTGCGGCAGCGGCACGGGCTGACGTCGATCGCCCTGTGGGCCGGCGACGAGCGGCGGCTGGCCGAGGAGATTGTCGCCCACGCCGGCGGCGCGGCGCTGGTCTCGCCGCCCGCCGCGATTGCCGATCTGGTCGCGCTGGCTCGGGGCGCCGTGGTCATGGTGTCCGGCGATACCGGCCCGACCCACATCGCGGCCGCGGTCGGCACACCGGTCGTCGGCATTTTCGGACCGACCCGGCCGACCCGCAACGGCCCGTGGTCGCTTGACGACGTGACGGTGACGCGCGACGGCATCTGCCAGTGCCATCACCTGCGCCGCTGCCGGCTGCCGACGATGTGTCTGCTCGACATCCCGGTCGCCGAGATGGCCGACGCCGTCGATCGACGTCTGGCGGCCGGCGACCATCCATTGGATCGTCATGTCTGATCCGTCGCGGTCCTGGACCGGGCGCGCGCTGGCGCGGCTGGCGCGGCTGCGCGTCGCCCTCGGCTTCGCCTCCGGCGCGCTGGTCCTGTGGCTGGCCGAGCCGACGGCCGGCTCGGTGATGGCGGGCGGGGCGGTGGCGTGTCTCGGCGAGTCGCTCCGGATCTGGGCGGCGGGTCACCTCCGCAAGTCGCGCGAGGTCACCTCGTCGGGGCCGTACCGATGGACCGCGCACCCGCTTTACGTCGGCTCGAGCGTGATGGGCGCCGGGCTCGCCATTGCCTCTGCCCGCGCCATCGTCGCCGCGCTGATCGCGGTCTACCTGATCGTCACGCTGACGGTCGCCGCCAGGACCGAGGAAGGGTTCCTCCGCCGGACGTTCGGCGATTCCTACGATCGCTACCGGAGCGGGGACGCGGCCGCCAACCGATCGGGTGATCCGGATCGACGGTTCAGCCTGGCGCAGGCGCGGGCGAATCACGAATATCGCGCGCTGATCGGGCTGGCGGTGGCGATGCTGCTGCTCGCCTGGAAGGCGGCGCGTCACAGCTAGCAGACGGATACGAAACGGTACCGCCGCGGTACCCTGCGATTCGAGATGGCGTGGACCCGATCGGTCAGGTCTTGCGCAGCAGCATGGGCGTGCCGGACGATGCGATCATGGTGGTGATGGCGGCGCGCGTCGATCCGATGAAGAACTGGGACGGCGTCCTCGCCGCGGTGGCGCGACATCCCGAGCGTCGTCACCGTCGCGCTCGGCAAGGGGACCGAGCAGCTGCCGCGGCAGCGCGGCTTCATCGGGCTCGGCTGGCGCGACGACGTGCAGCGCGTGTTCAGCGCCGCCGACATCTTCCTGCTGGCGTCGGCGTTCGGCGTCTTTTCGAGGTCCGCCGGCAGCGCGGTGTGAGGTGGGGCAGCCACAACTCGCGTTACAGACGATGCGTAGCGTATAATGTGACGGTTCTGGCGGACAGCTGGGCCGCTACGGTGAGGGCGGTTAGCTCAGTGGTAGAGCACCGGCTTTACACGCCGGCTGTCACAGGTTCGAATCCTGTACCGCCCAGGTCAATTTACAATTCAAGAATTGTAAATTGAGAACTCGTTCGGGGTCGTAGTTCAGTTGGTTAGAACGCCGGCCTGTCACGCCGGAGGCCGCGGGTTCGAGTCCCGTCGACCCCGCCAACTACAGCAATCAGTGAAGCAAGGACTTCCCGTCTTGGGCGGGAGCCTGCTTGCGAGCAGGCCGGAGGCCGCGGGAGGGCGTGCTTGCAAGCGGGGCGGGATCGATCAAGATTCCGCATCGATCGTGTAGTCCGCGAAGCGTGGCATTGAGGTACGTGCTGGTCTGCTGAAGCGACGCGTGGCCGAGCATGTGCTGGACGTGGTGGACCGGCCAACCGGCCTCGATCAGCCGCGAGCCCCTTCGTGCCGAAGGTCGTGAATTCTGGGTGCTCGCGGAGACCTGTCGGCGCACCGCCAGGTGGCTGAGGAAATCGCGGACCGATTCCGAATCGACACGGGGGTGTGGACTGTCCTGGCGCTCGGAGAAGTAGCCGAGAAAACGCCGGACCCAGTCGGCGTAGCTGCACTCCGTACGATAGGAGTAGTGTCGAGTTCTGATGCGCGTGCGCAGTTGCTCGAGCGCCGCCAACGGATCCGTCCCGCCGTTCTCGTCCACCACCTTGCTGATGGGACGGCGATGCCAGTCCGTTCGCTGCAGGAAGTCGACGAAGTAGATCCGCAAGGCGTGCTCAGCCTGACGCACTTGCCAGTCCTGGCAGGCCGCGTCGCGTTCCAGCTCTTCGCAGAACTGGCGCACCTGCTCTGCCACGGGTTCGTCAGACGCTGGACGCGTCAGAAAGCGACGAACCTACCGCACGCAGAACGGCGCCGCCTTGTCCTTGACGAGCTTGGCTCTTAGGACGAACTCCCCAAACTGCTGCAGCGATGCTTCGAGGTCCCGCACGGTCGCTCCCTCCCGCGGTTTGCGGACAACCTTCATGCCATCCCGACAATGTAGCCGCAAGTGACGGCGCGAACCACACTTCCAGCCTTGGCGCCGAATGAGGCGCCGCCCGGCTCGATTTCAAACAGAACGTTGGACAACTCCAGGCGTCAGGGGCCGGCACAATTGGCGCTCGCGTCATAAATCGCGGTTTCCGGTCATTGACCGCCGGCCGCCATTCATCGGCACAGTGGCAAGGAGCGCTGGTAATTGTTCTCACGAAAGCAGTTGATCGACGTCAAGGCATCAGGAAGGATTGCACGGATACGGATTGGCGCCCGCGGCATTTCCTCGGCGAGTGGCAGGCGTAACACCTGTTGGCGCCGTCCGGTTATACAACGTTAGCCAGACAGATAGCGAGCTATGACCCTAAATACAGACGGACTCAAGGAAGCTTTCGTTAGGGCGGCACAGCTTGCCCGACTCGAACTTCATCCTAGCGATGTCCTAGTGGAACTGATTGTGGCTCCGCATCAACGACCCAGGTCGCTCCCGTTGGGAAAGCAAGCCGTGTATTGCTTTCTTCTGGGCGAAGGGTGTCTCAAGGTCGGGAAGGCCGGTCCCAAGACCAAGGCCAGGTTCACGAGTTCAGCACTACGGTGATCAGGCACTCAGTGCTCTGGCCAAGTCGATCATTAAGGACCGGAGTCGAATGATCGAACTGGTTGCACAGGAACGTCGGGTCGAAGTCGCGATGCTTGATATCACTTCGATCGGCAGTTGGCTTGAGAAAAACACGGCGCGGCTTCATCTGTTTCTGCCGACCTCCGCCCCCGCCTGCGCACTGGATCTTGCTGAAGCCTTTCTTCAGTGTTGGCTTCGGCCTGTCTACGAGGGCAAGGGGCAAGACGCTGGCTAACATCCGCCTCGAGCCGACGCGTCCTGACGTGTTGTGCGATCATGTCGCTACGGGAGCGCGGCTCAGGCGGAACGTTCGGCGGACAGACACGAAGCAGAATGGTTGGCGCCCACGGGCGCCAACAGCAGAACCACGAGGGTGAGAGGACCTTTAGAATGCTGACCGACGAGGGGTATCGTAGCCGCTTCTGGCGAGGCTATCCGCATCTGCGCCAAGTCTTTGAGGCCAAGGACGGTTCCATTCCGCACGGTGTGGATCTTCTTAGACTAATCGACGGCGATGAACCGCGGATCTCGATAGATCACGGTCCACTTGGGCATCTGGCGGATCTCATTGCCATCGCGCGCTTGCTTACACGTCAGAGTAGCGATATTCACAACGCCATGCGTGGCGAGGCATCCTCTGCAGAGGCCGTGGCTGACGAACTGCGCCGGTTGCTGGACGAATTGGAGGGGGGTCTTCAGGGCCTCCGTCATGCTGTGGCTCGTGCCTGCGAACGCGAGATCGAAGCTGCTCGAACAAAGGCGCGGGATTTTCAAGAACTCGGATGGCGCTTGCGGTCAGAAAGACTGGCGCATCATCCTGGTCCCGGCGAAGAGGCGTAGCTCATTCCGCCGCCGAACAACGCGCTGGAGCCGTCGGCGTGGGCGCAAGTAGACGCCGCGGCTCAGCGCTCACGTTAGCCGGACGAGTGAAAATAATGGTGTTTATGGGCGCACAGGCTGAGTTGATCGTCCCGTACGATCCTGACGAACGAAAGAAGTACGAGGAACGGGACGGGAGTTCGATCTTCCACCAGAATGGGTATTCGGTGAGCCTGTGGCACGGCATCTATAAGCGTGGTCGGTTTCCAGAGGTGGCCGTACGCGCTTCACTCAAGGCGCTGGGATTCTCAGTGCTAATCTCAGATCCGGGCATGCCGACCGAAGGTGGGTATATCCTCACGCACTACGCCGGCAAGCGTCGTCGGCTGGATGCTGCCTTCCAACGGATGTTTCAGTGGTTCCCTGAGGCCCTGATCACAGATTTGAATCGAGAGTGCGACGACTTGAAGCGAAGCGTCTCGGGTAATCGAGGCGGCGGAGATCCAGACCTGTTCGTGTTCAGCGAGGCTGGCGATCGCTTCTTCGTCGAAGTGAAGGACAAGGATGAGATCAAAGAGAAGCAGCGCGCTACGTTCGCGAGTATCGCCAGAATACTTGGCTGCGACGTTCTCATGGCCCGCGTGAAAGCGGAGTCCGGTGCCAGACCCGGCGATGGCTTACGTCTCGTATCAAGACCGGCTAACACCCGCTTGCAGCCGACGGCGCTTGATCCGATCGTGAAGCGCCGGCTGAAGCGACACGTTAGCCGGACACGTCCGATGCAGGGTTTCACCGAGATCCTGCTTCAGATGGAGTGAGTTCAGGGTCTCACAGACAAACAGAGGTGCAGATGACCGCAGTCGCATGGCGATCGAGGGGGATCCTCGTAGTGCTTCTGGCTTTCGGCGGGGTTCACTCCGCGTGCTCGGCCAGTTCTTCTTCGCCGCGGGTGTATCAACTCGCCGAGATGAACGCGGACCGGATACGCGCGCTCGATCGGGAGCGGACGGTGCTCCTCATCCCTGGCGGAATCATGGAGGAGCATGGTCCATACCTCCCGTCGTACTCGGACGGGTACCAGAACGAACGATACACAGCCGACCTTGCTTCCGCGATCGCCCGCAGACCGGGGTGGACGGCAGCCGTCTTCCCGCCCATCCCGTTGGGATCGGGCGGCGCGAATGCGGTTGGTGGGAAGCTTCCATTTCCGGGGACGTTCGCCGTGCGCCCCGAGACGCTGCGATCAATCTTCATGGATCTCGGCGACGAGTTTGGTGAGCAGGGTTTTCGGTGGATCTTTCTCGTGCACATGCACGGCGGCCCGGAGCACAACCAGGCGCTTGACGATGCCGGGAGGTATTTTCGAGATACCTACGGGGGTCGCATGGTCAATCTTGCGGGACTGGATACCGGATCGGATCCGGGAGTCGAGGCGATGAGGGCCAGCGCCAGGAAGGAGGCGCTCGATGAAGAAGGTCTCAGCGTGCATGCCGGGCTGCTCGAGACCAGTCGAGTCCTGGCGGCTCGTCCCGACCTTGTGCCATCGTCGGTCGCCACGGCGCCGTCCATCACCGCTCGCGACCTTCCTGAGCTATACCGCATTGCCGCTGGCGCCGATTGGCCCGGATACTTTGGGGCCCCGCGATATGCGACGCCAGATATCGGGCGCCGCGTGTTCGAAGGCGATACGGAATGGAACGTGTCGATTGCATCCCGTCTTCTGGACGGCGAGGCCGATGAGCGTACGATTGCCCGGGTTGCCGCGTTGATGCAGAACCCGGATGTGGCAAAGGCCTTAGAACGCTCGATACAACGAGATGCCGCGATCGCAAAGCGGCAGCAAGACTGGATCGCGGGCCGCCGGCGGTGAGCAGGGCCAGGCTCGGCATTGCTGATGTCATTCAAATGCCGACTAACCGCCCAATGGAGCCGACGGCGCAGAACTGAAGCCTGCGCGCCGCGGCTCATTCGGAATCGTTAGACGCCTCTAGCGAGAGCACTCTTGGGCGAGACACAGATCAAATACCTGAGACAAGGGGATCGCCATGCGTGTAATGCGCGCACTTTCATGTATCGCAGCCGTCACCGTGATCGCGTGCAATCCCGGGAGGTCTACACGCGAGGCCACTCCCGTCGACGCGAAAGCCGAGCCAATCGCGCCGCAGACCTACTCGGTTGAAGACGTCTATCAGAACACGCGTTTCCGGGGCCTTTCGTGGGCATCGGACGGCCGCACCCTCCTCGTATCGTCGGACGTATCAGGGATCTGGAACGCCTACGCCATTCCGCCGTCTGGCGGCGCGCCACGCCCGTTGACACACTCAATCGGTAACGCGATCTTCGCCGTCTCGTACTTTCCGGCCGATGACCGGTTCATCTATTCCACTGACGAGGGCGGCAACGAGCTGACGCACATCTACGTGCAGAGCCCGGACGGGTCCACCCGGGACCTGACGCCGGGCACCAAGTTGAAAGCGAATTTTCTCGGCTGGGCAGGCGACGACCGCTCGATGTTCGTGTCGACCAACGAAAGGGATCCGCGATACTTCGACCTCTACGAGATTTCCATCGAAGGGTACGGCCGAACGCTCTTCTACAGAAATACCGATGGCTTTGACTTCGGCGCGGTGTCGCGCGACAAGCGCCACATCGCGCTGATCAAGACGCGCACGACGTCGAATTCGGACATCTTTCTGCACGATCGTCAGAGGAACACGACCCGGAACCTTACTCCACACAGCGGCGCGGTCAACAACATGCCGGCAGATTTCTCTCCTGACGGAACGAGGCTGCTCTACACATCGAACGAAGGGCGTGAGTTCGCGTCGCTTCGCAGCATCGGCGTGGCGGACGGCAGCGCGAACACCGTTTATCAGGAAAGCTGGGATGTGGTCGGCGCCAGCTATTCGAAAAGCGGCAAGTATCTAACGGTGATGGTCAACGAAGATGCGCGCGCCGCGTTTCGCGTGCTCGACGCGATCACCTTTACACCGGCGCACCTTGCGCAACTTCCGGCGGGATCGATCGGCGCGTTTGCGATCTCGCGTGACGATTCAGCGTTCGCGTTTTACGCCTCGGACGGGAGTGTGCCGGATGAGTTGTACGCCGCCGCGATTGACGGTCCGCCGCAACGCCTCACGAACTCCCTCAATCTGAAAATACGGCGCGATGACCTCGTGGTGCCGACCAACGTTCGATTCAAGTCATACGACGGCCTGGAAATTCCGGGACTGCTGTACACCCCGCACCAGGCATCCGCGGCGAACAAGGCCCCTGCACTCGTGATGGTTCACGGCGGCCCAGGCGACCAGGCCGTGATCGCCTACCGCGCGTTGACCCAGGTCCTGGTCAATCACGGGTACGTCGTGTACGACATCAATAACCGCGGCAGCTCCGGCTACGGCAAGACATTTTTTGCGATGGATGATCGGAAGCACGGTGAAGCCGACCTGGGCGATGTTGTTGCCAGCAAGAGCATGCTTGTCGCAACCGGCAAGGTGGATCCCGAGCGCATCGGCATACTTGGGGGCAGCTACGGTGGATACATGGTGCTGGCAGCGCTCACACTGCAGCCAGACGCCTTCAAGGTCGGAGTGGATTTGTTCGGCATCTCGAACTGGGTACGCACCCTCGAGAGCGTGCCTGCGTGGTGGGGATCGTTCCGCGACGCGCTCTATGACGAGATGGGCGACCCGAAGACGGACGCCGCGCGTCTTCGACGAATTTCACCGCTCTTCAACGCGGCCAGGATCAAGGTGCCGCTCATGGTGCTGCAGGGCGTTAACGATCCGCGCGTACTCAAGGTCGAGTCCGATGAGATCGTCTCGGCCGCGACGAAGAATGGCGTGCCGGTGGAGTACGTGCTCTTTCCGGATGAAGGACACGGCTTCGTGAAGAAGGAGAACGAGATCAAAGGTTACACCGGGGTGATCGCGTTTCTCGACAAGTACCTGAAACAACGTCAGGCAGTGACGATCACACACTGACATGCTTGGGGATCCGTGCCGGTCTCTGAACACGGTTTGTGCGTCTAACACCCGAATGGAGCCGGCGCACCCGCCGTCCCGTGTGATCATGTCACTGGCTAGGGTGCACGGCTCATTCGTCACGTTAGCCAGACAACGCCGGAATCGACGTGACATGATCGGGGGCTTGGTCGCAGCCGGAGTCCGCGCAAGTCAATGTCCGGACGCCAGGCTCACTGACGGCCCGACGATGGGAGCACCTGCCATGACTAGTACTCTTGCAGCCGACGCGCCGGCCTGCTCCGCTGCGGCGCGCGGCTCATTTGGCGCGTTGGGCAGACGAAAACAAGGCACAGGCGTTCTGCGCCTGACACGCTTGCATCGAGTGCATGCGGTGCCTATACTGGGTGCATGCAGTACACGATTCGAGGCATTCCGTCTGCGATCGACAGCGCTCTTCGCCAGCGTGCTCGGGCGGCCGGCAAGAGTCTCAATGAAGCCGCAGTCGACGCCCTGAGAGAGGGCTCCGGCATGTCCGGGAGCCCGCGAAAACGCCGCGATCTGCGTGACATCGCCGGTACGTGGAAGCCCGATCAGGCCGTCGATCGGGCACTCGCGGCGCAGGATGAGGTGGACGCGGGCCTCTGGCGGTGAGGGTCGCGCTCGACACCAACCGATACGTCGATCTCTGTAAAGGAGTCGACGAGACGGTGTCGTTGCTCGAGGAGGCCGATGCCATCCTGCTGCCGTTCGTGGTCCTCGGCGAGCTTCGAGCCGGGTTCGTTCATGGTCGGCGACAAGCGGACAACGAGCGAACACTTCGTCAGTTCCTCTTCAAAGAGGGGGTGCTTGTCCTGTTTGCCGACGATCAAACCACCCACCATTACGCCGCCGTGTTTCATCAACTCCGGAAACAGGGCACACCGATCCCCACAAACGATATGTGGCTCGCCGCGCTTGTTCTGCAACACAACCTGGCGCTTCACGCACGCGACAAGCACTTCGATCATTTGCCGCAAATCGTGCGCGTTTGAGCATCGCCTGTAGTCGTCTGGCAGTTTGCAAGAACGTGCAACAAATTCCGGAACACGCGTCCATCAGCCGCATCGGACGGCCACGATAAGGGAGAGCCGACCCCGATTTTTACGGGGTCGGCTGCGATCTGGTGTCGTTGACTCCCGCCTGTCACGCCGGAGGCCGCGGGTTCGAGTCCCGTCGACCCCGCCAACTACATCACACCAGGCATTGGAGATAGCGGATTCCCGATCCGCCGTCTCCAGATGTCCCGGAAGAAAAGAAAGGGTCGGGAGTCGTTTCCGCCGCGGCATCCTCGGAAACGACTCCCGACCCCTTTTTTTCTTCCGGCCACGACTGGGTGACGACTCCAGCCTAGACGATGGCGAGGCTGCTGATCTCGGCGGCGTCACTATCGCCGGCCCGCCGCGTCTTGTCGGTCCAATTGTCCAAGCTGCACCATCATCCTGTCCAAAACCGAACAGCTTTCCCAGCGACAACCGACCTAAACTGGTCTCGCTTTTTTTGCGGGCCCTGCAACGAGGGACCGCTCCTCTTCAAACAGGAGAGCAGACATGCCTGGCCGGCGAACCGTGCGCGCGGAGCTTGAAGAACAGCGGTTGATCATCGAACGGCAGCAGGTCGAGCTCCTGCGTCAGGAGCACCACCTGGAAATGCAGCGCCGGAGGACGGCCCACCTGGAGGCCCAGCTCGACGCGGTCGCGGTCGCACTCCAGAGAGTGGCGTTCGGGGCCAACCCCGCCGACCAGCAATCGGATCAGAACGGCAACGGCCACCACGACGCCGACGATCGCGGCAGCGAAACGAACGCCTCGAGCGACTGATTCCCGGATGGCGTGTCACGTCGGGCGGACCGGTCCACCGCGGCCGGTCGGTTCCCTGGACCGTGATGCGTCACATCCTGGTGATCGGGGCATGAGGCGTGTGTCCTCCCTCAAGGCCACCGTATGCACGGCCGTCACGCCCGGCCACGCGGGCGCCGCGCTCCGCGCCTGATGCCACCGGCATCGTGTGTCACCTGGCCCCACCAGATGAAATAGCGCCGCCGGTTCTTCCCCCCGCTGAGAGCGTCCGCACCACGATGCCGCCCGGTCGGTGACCGGCTGCGCCGCAGCGCCGATCCGTTCCGTGTATGATCGCAAGGGGTCCGGACATCGCCGCGACGAGGAAAAACACGTCCGGCGAGGACGAGTTGTCGGCCGGTCTCGAGACTGCACAGCGATCACGATCAGTCTGGTGCTGCAAGGGGAGTGCTGGCGCGGCGGCAGGCTGCCGGCGGCCGCGGACGCGCGCCCGATGGTTGGCGCTGCCGACGGTCTTTTCTCCCTTGCACGCTCGAGGTCGTGATGTCTGATCCGGTGTCCAATTCCCCAACCGCGGCCGGCCAGGCTCCTGCGCGCTATGAGAGCGACCTGACTGGCGCCGGTCCGGGAGCGCGCCCGGCTGCGGACTGCCGACCAACAGGAGCAGACATGCAAACGACGGCCGTCCCGAAAGCGCTCGTCACCGGTGCCGGCGGCTTCATCGGCCACCATCTGGTGACGTTTCTCAAAGCCCGCGGCTACCGGGTGCGCGGCGTCGACATCAAGGCGCCCGAGTATGCGCCAACCGATGCCGACGAATTCCAGCTGCTCGATCTCCGGCGCTGGGACAACTGTCTCGAAGCAACCCGCGGCATGAACGAGGTCTACGCGCTCGCCGCGGACATGGGCGGGATGGGCTTCATTTCGTCGCACCACGCCGAGATCCTGCACAATAACGTTCTGATCAATACCCACACGCTGGAAGCCGCCGCCACCAACGATGTCCGGCGCTATCTCTACACATCGTCGGCCTGCGTCTATCCGGAATCCAGGCAGACGGACGCCAACGTCACGCCGCTGAAGGAAGAGGATGCCTATCCGGCCGAGCCGCAGGACGCCTACGGTTGGGAAAAGCTGATCTCGGAGCGGCTGTGCAGGCACTACCGCGAGGAGCGCGGCATCGAGACGCGCGTGGTCCGCTTCCATAACATTTTCGGTCCGCTCGGGACCTGGGACGGCGGCCGGGAGAAAGCCCCCGCCGCGTTATGCCGCAAGGTCGCGCAGGCGAGGCTGAGCGGGACGCACGATGTGGAGATTTGGGGCGACGGCGAGCAGACGCGGTCGTTCTGCTACATCGATGATTGCGTGACCGGCATCTTCAAGTTGATGCAGTCGGATTACCCCGACCCGATCAATCTCGGGCAGGACCGGCTGATCAGCATCAACGCGCTGTCCGATCTGGTGGCGGATGCCGCGGGGATCCGGATCGAGAAGAAGCATGTGCCCGGACCACAGGGCGTGCGCGGCCGCAACTCCGACAACACGCGGCTGCGCCAGGTGCTCGGCTGGGAGCCGTCGATTTCCCTGGAAGCAGGCATCGCCCGGACGTATCCGTGGATCGAGGCGCGGGTCAAGGAGGCGAATGCCGCCGCTTCTGCCGAGCGCTATGCCGGTCGTCTCTAAGCTCGCGGCCAACCGGACGTAACCCGGAATTCGTTGACGACTGCCAGCAACGGGGTATTGATCTGTCCACAGGCCGCAGCCGGTCAGGGTCGCAATTTCCCGGAGCGGCAGGCCCGGCGACGCGAATCGGTATCCTCGCCGATGGGCGGTCTCCAGATGGCGTCAGGGATCCTGTCTCGAATGAGCGCACCCCAGCCGTTCCCCGCACCCAGCGATCGCACCCTGGCGGTCATGGCGTCGATCGGATGCTCGCCGATGCCACCCTGCTGGTCCGCATTCCGCTCGCCGTCAAGAGCCTCAACGCGTTCAAGATCCCAACGCTGTGGGGTGTGGTGCAGACGGCGCCGTACTTCCATGACAACTCGGCGAAGACGCTCGAGGACCTGCTCGAGCACTACGCGAAATTCTTTTGCGATCATTACGACTCCACCGGGCGGCGGCACTCCGGGCGTCGACCTGACGAAGCAGGACCAGGTGGACATCGTGGCGTTCCTCAAGCTGCTTCGCTAGTGCACTTTTGCAAGGGCTTCATCGATCACGCGGCGGCCGTTCAAAGGCCTGGACGGCCGTCCTCCGGAAGCAGTCCGTCGAGTGGTCGTTGACGATGCCGACCGCCTGCATCCAGGCATAGACGATGACCGGACCGACGAATTTGAATCCCCGCGCCTTCAGGGCCTCGGAGATCTCCGCCGAAAGCGGGCTGCTGACGTGCGCCCCGCCCTGGTTCTGGATCGGCTGTCCGCCGGCCATCTGCCAGACGAACGTGGCGAGATCCTCTCCGGCGTCGCGCATCGCGAGGTAGGCGCGCGCGCCCCCGATCGTCGCCGCGATCTTGGCGCGGGAGCGGACGATGCCCGCGTCGTTCAGCAACCGAGCGACGTCGGCGTCTCCGAACCGCGCCACCCGCTCTGGATCGAAGTCCCGGAAGGCGCGCCGGAACGCGTCGCGCTTGCGTAGGATGATCAGCCAGGACAGGCCGGCCTGGAAGCCGTCCAGCATCAGCTTTTCCCAGAGTGCGCGGCTGTCGTATTCCGGGACGCCCCATTCGACGTCGTGATACTCCCGCAGCAGCGCATCGCCGTCGGCCCAGGAACAGCGGTGTACCGTAGATGTGGACGGCTGGCTCATCCGGCAACACTACAATAGCTGCGTTCCAGCGGTACACCCATCGGCGCTGGAGTCCGTGCTGTCGTTCGCCGCATCCCGGCCGGACCGGCGCATCGACGAGGGACCACTCATGCCGTTCAGGTCAGTGTTGGCGACTGCTACCAGTTTGGTGATGCTGGCCTTCAGCGTTGCCTGGGTGAGGGCGGACGAGCCGCCGGCCGTTTCAGCCATCCTCACCAGCGTCCCGGGCCGAACCGCCTATCTGGCGCAGGCGACGATCTGGCGCGAGCCGGACCCGCTGACGCCAGACGCGCTCCGGACCGGCCCCGCCGGCATCTTCCCCTTTTCATTCGAGGCCGCCAGCGCCGAGGCAGGCATCGACTGTCTGTTCACGACGCCCGG
This sequence comes from Acidobacteriota bacterium, assembly GCA_039931615.1. Lineage (GTDB taxonomy): Bacteria > Acidobacteriota > Vicinamibacteria > Vicinamibacterales > CAVVIG01 > JAHFUI01. The sequence goes on along the minus strand of JBDTRR010000011.1, from coordinate 58,871 downwards.
CCGCGAGCTGGGCGGCAATTCGCTGAAGTTCCTGTGCACGACTGGCGACCGGCACCGGTTGCGCGTCAAGTATTGGGATCCCGAGCTCCAGGGCGGCAATCGCGAAGTCTTCGCCGGCGTCGCGGCGTCCCGCCTGATGTGGGCGCTGGGGTTCGCAACCATCCACGCGCTGCCGCTGAATCTGCAGTGCGAGGGGTGCCCGAGGGATCCAATGAGTGGGGCGGGCGATCGGCGCCGGCGTTTCTACCTGGCGCAGCTCCAGGAGTTTCCCCTTCGCCACCCGCTGATTCTCTCCCGTCATGACCGCGATCAGGGCTGGTCATGGCGCGAGCTGGACGAGGCCATCAAGGGGCTGCCACCTGGCCCGGAGCGCATCCGGCAGCGCACACATTTCGACGCGCTGGCGCTGCTCGGCGTGCTGATCCAGCACGGCGATCGCAAACCTGAGCAGCAGGTGCTGTATTGCGACGCCCCGGTCAGCCTCGCCGCCGGTCAGACCCGGCCGTGGGGCGGATCGGACAGCAGCCTGGTACTGCAGGAGGCGCGCGCCGGTTCGGCTTGCGCTCGTGCCGCGGCGATGGTCGTCGATCTCGGGGCCACGTTCGGCGGTGCCGGTCGCGCCTCGAGCGGGGGCGGCGCGAAGATGAATCTCGAGGCGTGGCGCGGCAAGACCGTGTTCAAGGACCTGGAGAACGGCGGCTGCCGCGGCCGCCTCACTGTCTCGCTTGCCGCGGGGCGCGACGGTCTGGGCGATCCGGTGATTTCCGACGAGGGCCGCCGGTTTCTGCTCCAGCAGCTGCAGCGCCTCTCACCGGCGCACCTGCGCGCGATCTTCTCCGCCGCCCGCGTCGACAAGGCTTCGGGCTTGGCCGGGTCAGTCCGGGAAGGCCGCCGGGCGTCGGCGATTGACGACTGGGTGGCCGCGTTTCAAGACAAGGTTCAACAGATCGGCGCCCAACGCTGCCAGCCCCAGCCGGGGTCCTAGGCGACGTGCGCCTGAAAAGCGCCACGGTCCCATCCCCGCATCACCGAAACGCTAAAGAGGCGAAGGCCATTCGATTGCGCCAGTCGTAAGAGCCGGGCGCGCCTGTCTTTCGTGTTTTCGTCTTTTCGTGGTCTTCGCCGTTCAGCCGGCCAGCCGCCGTTTGGAACGCGCCAACAGCTGCCTGGAGATCACCGCCACCGTGAACAGGCCGGCGCCGGCGGTGATGAAGGCCGGGCCGTAGCCGTGCGATTTCAGGATGCTGCCGAGCAGCTGCGGACCGGTCGCCTGACCCATGAAGAAAAAGAAGGCAAACAGCGAGATCGCGGTGCCGCGCGCTTCCGGCGCCAGCTCGGTGGCCCGGGTCTGCAGGGTGCCGTGCATCGTGTAGTAACCCATGCCGAGGAGGATGACCAGGGGGACGAACCAGTGCCATGAGGGCATCAGTCCGATCGAGATGAAGGCGACGCCGAGCAGAGTGCCGCCCAGCAGCAGGATTCCCAGTTCGCCGATCCGGCCGACCAGCCGCTTGACCGACACGCTGTAGACGAGCCCGCCGACTCCGAAGCCGGCGACCATTAACCCGGCATAGGCATAGTTGATGGCGAATCGGTCGGTCAACGACGACGCCAGATACGCCAGTCCCCCGAAGACGAACAGACCCTCGAGCAGTACGGTGCCGAGCACCAGCCGTGCGTTCTGCCGCTTCAACAGGCTGCCGTAGAGCGTGACCAGGGAGTAGATCAGGAGGCACGCGCCGAGGGCCTCCACGACGGCGGACAGCACGCCACCCAGAACCCCCAGCATGCCGATGAAAATCACCGAGCCGCCCAACGGCACCGCCAGGTTGGGCAGGCCGAAGCGGCGCGAGCTGTTGCGCGGCTCCGGGAACCGGCGTCCCTCGCGCGCCAACAGCACCGACACCGCCAGCGCGGCGACACCGAAGACCACGAAGATGTCGCGCCAGCCGAAATACTCCCCGAAGACGCCGCCCATCGTGCTGCCGACGATCTGGCCCATCATCAAGGCGCTCATGAATCGGGCCAGCGCAATCTGACGCGCCTCGTACGGGAATTTGTCGCCGATGTAGCCGAGCGACATCGGCACCACGGCCGCGGCCGCGACCCCGGTCAGGAACCGCAACACCGCAAAGACGGCGAGCCCCGGCACGAACGCGCAGGCGAACGTGCCGCCGGCGAACAACGCCAGGCAGACGGCCATCACGCGAAGCTTCCCGATCCGATCGCCGAGCGGACCGTAGAACAGCTGGAACAGGCCGTACGGCAGCGCATACGAAGAGATGACGATGGCGGCGGACGGCGGCGTGGTATGGAAATCGGTGGCGATCGCATGCAGCAGGGGATCGATGACGCGGGCATCCGCCTGGACCATGAACGCCGCCATGCCGAGCACGACGAGCGAGGCACGGCCGGGCGAGAGGATCGGGGCGGGTGGGGTCGCGGTCGGCAAGCCAGGATCTCCAGTGATTCACGCAGGGTGTGCCGGGCAGGATCGCCCTGGCGGCGCGGACATCAGTGTGGCCAGAGATGTCGCTGGAGGTCAAGCATGCCACGCGTTCACGAGCGTGCTCGCAGCTTGCAGGCCTGCACTACGACGCGCCGTAGTGCAGGCCGGGGACAGAGTATGAAACGGTCTTCCTATTGCCCGCAGGCCGCGTGGCCCACGACGTACCACAGGACGATGAGGCTGAACGGAACGCCCAGCAGCCAGGCAGCGATGTATCGCATCTCACCTCTCCCATTGGAAAAATCCGCCAGTTTGTTCCTCCGCATCGGAGGCTCCGTGCGGACGTCGGCAGTGCACTCTCAACTATCAATAAGAGTGCCAACCTGAAGAGTAACGGTGGTAGAAACCATGATCGGACGCACAACCAGCGATTGATCGGACCGACGCACGATTGATGCAGCCGTCGATCGCTCCGCGGGGCGTCTAGCGGCGCGAGTGTCTGGCCAACGCCTGCTCGAGCAGGACAATGGTGCGGTCGAAATCGGGCAGGTAAGCCGGGTGGTCGGCGGGAAGCGGCGGCTGGCCGCGGGATTCGGCGCGCGCCTCACGGGCGCATTCGATCGCCGCCTTTCCCGCCGCGCGGGCGGACGGATCGGCGCCGGCGCCGAGCAGGATCCCGACCAGACCGCTGTTGCCCGCGCACGCGGCGCGCCACAGAGGCGTCAGACCGTCGGGGTCCGACGGTCCGTCGACATGCGCGCCGGCCTCGATCAGGAGCAGGCCGACCTCGGGGGCAAGATACACCGACCAGCCGAGCGGAGTGCCGCCGCTGTCGTTCACGGTGTTGGGATTGGCACCGGCATCGAGCAGCAGGCGGGTCACCGCCGCGGATCGCACCAGCATCAGCGGCGGGGTGTTGGTGCCGAGGTGGCCGCCGTTCGGATCGGCGCCCAGGTCGATCAGGCCCTTGACGACGGCGGGCTCGTCGTCTTCGATGGCGCGGCGGAACAGCTCCGCCCTTTCCTCGGGAGCTGGCGACCAGCCGTCGCGGACCAACTGCGCCAGGGTCGCCGCGTCGAGAAGAATCCACCGCCTGGTCCCGGCCGCCTCGTCAATCTCCCGTTCGAGCTGCTTGAGCCCCTCCGGTGCGCCGACGTAGTCTTCGACCCGCTTCGAGCGGCCCGCCCGGGTGATGGTGACGAACGTGGTGGGGAGGTCGGTCACGACCATTGAACGGCCATCAGCGTTCTGGATGACGCGATATTGATCGCGCAGGCGGAAGAACCCGATCCGATCCGCCGTGTCGAGCAGCGCGGCCACGCGCGCCACCGGCACCTGGTCGGTCTGACGGCCGGTGACCCGGACGAAGTCAGCACCGTCGTAGGTCACCTTGCCGCGCGCGTCGATGGTGACGGTGTAGACGGGGCACTCGCCGAAACAGGCACTGCGCTCGAGCGTGATCGCGAGATCGTCGGGAATCGCCGTGGTTCGCGCCCCGGCGCCAGGCGCCTGAGCCGATGCGCCGATGGGAATGAGAGCGGCGGCGATGATGCTGACGAATGCACGCCCCATAGTCCTGCCTGCCCTGTCCGCGATCGGACAGCTATGCCAGTTCGGAGGGATTGTATGGCAAGGGCCGGCCGGCGACCAGCTCTACCGCTGGTGCCGATCCGGTCCCCAGGCCCTGGCGTCGCGGCCTGTGCAATCCGATACATGGCTCGCCGCGGGCGCTGTGCCATGCTCGCTGCCGTGAAGCCACGGAGACCCTCGCGGGCTGGAGGAAGAGCCGGACCGCCGTTCAATGCGCAGGCGTTTCTCGAGTCGTCGGGACTGGCGAAGGTCATCCGGGAATACGGCCGCGGCGAGAGCATCTTCACGCAGGGGGACGCCTGTGAAGATGTCATGTATATCCAGACCGGCGCCATCAAGATGTCCGTGCTGTCGAAGACCGGAAGAGAAGCCGTCGTCGGGATGCTCGGCCCGGGCGACTTTTTTGGCGAGGGATGCCTGGCCGGCCAGCCGGTGCGGATGGGGAGTGCGACCGCCATCGCGCCGAGCGTGATCCTGCTCGTCGCCAAGGAGCGGATGGTGCGTCTGCTGCACCGGCAGCACGAGATGTCCGACCGGTTTATTTCGCACATGCTGGCGCGGAACATCCGGATCGAAGAGGATCTGGTCGATCAGCTGTTCAACTCGAGCGAGAAGCGGCTGGCCCGCGCGCTGCTGTTGCTGGCGCGCTACGGGAAACAGGACGGCAGCGGTCCGGCGCGGATGGTGCCGCGGATCTCCCAGGAGACGCTCGCCAAGATGGTCGGGACGACCCGCTCGCGCGTCAACTTCTTCCTGAACAAATTCAAGAAGCTCGGGTTCATTGAGTACAACGGCGAGATTCCGCTCAAGATCAACAGCACGCTGTTGAGCGTGGTCCTGCACGAGTGAGGCGTCGATGAAAATAGCCGGTCTTGTCTTGATCGTGCTCGGTGTGGCGGCGCTCGCCTACCAGGGCTTTACCTACACGACGCGCGAGACGGTGCTCGATCTCGGCCCCCTGAAGGCGACCGCCGATCGGCAGAAGACGGTGCCGCTGCCGCCGCTGGTCGGGATTGCGGTGCTGGCGGGCGGCGTGGTGCTGTTGATCGTCGGCTCGCGCCAGCGCCGGTAGTGAAGGCCTCGCCCTTCCGGGCGAGGCCGACAACCCGGTCAGAACGTCAGCATCGCGCTGAACTGCACCATCCGGCCGTCCTGCAGCAGCGACGGCTGCAGCCACAGCGGACCGTAGTTGGTGTTGAGCGTCGAGCTCGCACTGCCATTGAACACGTTGTAGATGTTGAAGTTGGCCTGCAGGCGCGTGCCCGGCGTCAGCGCGATGCGTTTGGCCAGCCGCAGATCGAGCCGTGACAGACGGCCGTCGAACATCGTCTGCGGAACGATGAGGGGAACCGTCGCCGTCGACGTGCAGACGGCGGCGCCACGGCACGCCGCCAGGTTGCGGTTGAGCGACGGCGCAATCTGCGCGTTGCTGGCCGCGTAGCTCGCCGTGATCGTCGGCCCCGAGATGTTCTGGAAGACGCCGCTGACGATCATGTTCCAGGGCAGCGGCAGCGTGGCGAACGCCTTCGCCTGGGTCTGCCCGCTGAACGGCGTCACCACCCGGCACACCGGCTGGCCGTCGATCGTCGTTTTCGTGGACGGCACGGGTGTGGCGCCGCCGATGTTGCCGGGCAGGCTGGCGGCGACGGCGCCGGGCGAATCGACGTCGAAGCAGGCGTCGTTGACGCTGCGGCCGGTATCCAGGCCGGCCCCGATCTGGAGGCCTTCACGCAGGCGCGCGTTGATCGTGACGTTGAAGAAGTCGTTGACGCGCCGCAGTTCGCCGAAATTGTCCGCCTGCGTGATCACACTGTTGACCCGACCGAATTGCGACGGCGTGACGTCGTACAGGCCGCACACCTGATAGCCGCCGCCGCCGGGCAGCCGCCCATCGAGCGGCGCGGTGATGCAATACGGATCGAAGTCCGCCGGCGTCACCAGCGTATTGTCGGTGATGATGTGGCTGCCGAACCAGTTGCGGTAGTAGCCGCCGGTCATCGACACGCGCGGCGTCAGCTGGTGCTGCAGTTCGGCGGTGAAGTCCCAGTTGTAGCCGCGGGCGCCGTAGCCGAGCAGCGCATCGTCGGCATAGCGTGTGGTGGCGCCGAGCCCGCCGAAATTCTGATTCGCCATGGCGGCGCATTCGCCGTTCACGCCGCGGTTCCCCAGGTCGCAGTCCGGGATGTAGTTGCCGCGGCGCGGGTCGCCCTCCGGATAGAAGCTGTCGTTCCAACCGCGGGTGACCGAGTTGATGGCGGTCTGAATCGGATTGTTGTTCTGGGTGATGCCGATTCCGGTCTTGGCGACGTAGCGGCCGATCGCCACCTTGAGCGCGGTCCGGCCGTTGCCGAACAGGTCGAATGCCGCGCCGATCCGCGGGTCGACGTCCTTCCAGAGCGGAACGTGCTTGACCTCATCGAAATTACGCTCCGGGACCCATCCGTTCGGCGTCGCCGGCACATGCTGGGCCGGAACGTAGCCGTTGAAGTACTCGTATCGAACCCCGTAACTCAGGGTCATGCGCTGCAGGGTCCATTGATCCTGAGCGTAGAACCCGAAGTCCCGGTTCTGCGCCTTCAGCCCATAGGGGGTCGCCCACTGCGTCAGGCTGACCGGGATCTGGTTGTTGAACGTGTACTCGAGGTTCTTGTTGCCGTTTTCCGCCTCGATCTCCAGGTAACTTTCCTCGAGCTGGAAACCGGCCTTGAAATTGTGATTGCCGGTGACGTACGAGGCCGAGAAGCGCTGACTGAAGCGCGGCACCAGCTGCTTGGTGTAGTAGAGGGGACCGACCGTCGGCGTGCCGGAGTTGTAGCGCATGCCGGTCGACTGCTCGACGATCGAGACATCGTCCTTCGTCACTTCAGGCTGCCGATAAAACGGCCAGCTGCCGTCCGCACGTCCGACGCCGGCCTCGAACAGCAGCTTGCTGGTCATGGGCGCATTCCACGTCACCTGATAGAGCCCGGCCGGTTTGAGCTTGTAGCTGAAATAGGCTTCCGGCGCGTTGAGCGTTCCACTCGCGGTCAGCGCGGGGCAATGGCAGTCGCGCTGGGGATCGGCGAAGGCATTGAACTTGTGCTTCTCCGACGCCCGCCACGTCACCCGCACCGCCTTGGATTCGTACCACTCCTTGGCGAATGCCGGCCGGCTGAGGTCGGGGGTATAGAACGGCGTGCCCTGGGTCAGGTTGTAGAACTTGTTGGCGGCCTGCCGCTCGTTGCCCCACTCGCGGAACGAGCCGTAGAACCACAGTAAATCTTTCTTGATCGGGCCGCCCAGCGTAAACCCCGCATCGTAGATGTAATTGAGGCGGTTGACGCTCTGAAGGCCGCGGCCAATCAACTCGTCGCTCAGGTTGTCGCTCATCAGGCCCTTGCTGGAATAGAGGCCCGATGCCGTGCCGGCGAAGCGGTTGCCGCCCTCTTTGGGGATCATGTTGACGACGGCGCCGTCGGCGTTGCTGTCGGCGGTGATACCGGTGGTCGATAGCACCAGTTCCTGAACGGTGTCCGCGTTGGCGTTGTAGCCTTGATTGCCCGAGGCATGCTGGATGCCCATGCCGTCGAACTGGACGTTGGTCCCGGCCTTGCCATGGAAGGTGCCCCCGATCTGGCCGGCGTAGGCGCCGGTGACGTCAAAGCCTTCGTTGCCCCGGAACCCCGGCGTCAGCGCCACGAGATTGTTCAGATTCTTCACGCTGCTGGGCAGGGCGTTGAGGAGATCACTCGAGACCACGGTCTGTTTCCGCGCGTTGCGCGTGTCGACCAGCGGCGACTCCCCGGTCACCGTGATGGTTTCGGTGACCGCCCCGATCGGCAGGTCGGCGTTCACCGTCGCGGTGAACCCGGACGGCAACTCGATCCCATCCCGCTTGAAGGCGCTGAACCCGGTCAGGGTGAAAGTGACGGCATAGGACCCGGGCCGCAGGTCGATGATGTTGTAGCGCCCCTCGCTGTCGGTGACGACGCTGCGGACCCGTTCGATCAGGGCTGGACTGGCGGCTTCCACCGTGACGCCGGGCAGCACCGCCCCCGAGGTGTCCTTGACGATCCCGGCGATCCCGCTCGACGTCGCCTGCTGGGCCGACACGCCGGCCGGATGCAGCAGCGCCGCGGTGATCATTCCGAGCGCCAGGGGCACACACTTCGTTCGCAGCATGACGCATCCTCCTTGAGAGTTGGCCGACCTGCCGGATTGACGTCACACCATGCGCCCGCCTCCCGTCGCTGTCAAGCCACGAAGCACGACGATGTTGAAACGAATGCGAAATTCGGGCGGGCGATCCAAGGAGTTGGTGCGTTGAAAGTGAAGCGGCAAGCGGCAAAAGGCAGAAGGGACTGAGACGCCAGCGAACCGCTGAAGTGTAGGAGAATAGCCAGCATTCGGAGGTGGACATCGTGAGCACGCGTCTGGCCAGTGTCGTCGTCACCGTCGCCGCCGTTGCCGTGCTGTGCAGTCTGGCCGGGGAGCGGGCGCTCGGCCAGGGTGAAGCCTCGAAAGCGGCCAAATCCGCCCCGGCGTCGGCGCGCCCGCCGCGTACCGCCGACGGCAAGGTCGACCTCTCGGGAATCTGGGGACCGGATCGGAAATTCATCTACGACATCAACGACGCCTTGAAGAAGGGCGAGTCGCTGCCGATCCAGCCGTGGGCGCTGAAGCTGACGCTCGACCGGTTATCGAAGGACGATCCCGAGGCGCTCTGCCTGCCGACCGGGGTGCCCCGGCAGGCGCCCTATCCCTGGCGGATCGTGCAGACGCCGACGCACATCTTCTTCCTGTTCGAAGGCAACATCCACAGCTATCGCCAGATCTTCATGGACGGCCGCAAACATCCAGACGATCCGAATCCGACCTGGTACGGCGACTCGATCGGAAAGTGGGAGGGCGACACGCTGGTGATCGACACGGTCGGATTCAACGACAGGTTCTGGTTCGACTTCGCCGGCCATCCGCACACCGAGAAGCTGCACACGGTCGAGCGCTACCGGCGTCCGGAGTTCAACCGGCTCGAATACGAAGTGACGATCGACGATCCGGGGGCGTACACCAGACCGTTTACGCTCTACGGGCAGCACCCCTATGAGATGGACACCGAGTTGATGGAGTACATCTGCAACGAGAACAACAAGGACGTCGATCACATCGTCGGCAAGGATCCCAGGAACAAGTACGCGAAGTAACGATGAGGGACGGTGTGGTGAGGATGTGAGGATGTGAGGATGTGAGGATGTTGGGATGTTGGATGTGAGGATGTTGGGATGTGAGGACGTTGGGATGTGAGGACGTTGGGATGTGAGGGAGCTGCCCTTCCTTACATCCTTACATCCCTACATCCTTACATCCTCACATCCTCACATCCTCACATCCTTACATCTCCTCCAACCTACCGCGTCGCGATGAACGTGACCGTGTGCGCCTCGCGCCTCCACGGCTGCGCCACCTCCACGGTGAAGCCCGCATCCTCCAGCCGATTGACGACATCCCGATACGTGAACACCTGATGTGATCCGCGCCGCACCTCGACGCGGCCGTTGGCGACGAACGTGTATTCGATCTCGAGGCGGCCGGTCGTGTGATCGTACTGATTGACCACCAGCAGGCGCTGGTCGCCAATCTGCCACCACGGGCGATCCTGGAGGTGCCCGAGCAGGTTCTCGAGCACCATCGGCGTCTCGAGAATGAAGCGCGCGCCCGGCTTCAGCGCCGCCGCCACGGCGCGAAGGAAGGCGGTGTTGCCCTGGTCATCGAGGTAACCGAAGCTGTTGCCGAGACAGAACGCGCCATCGAATCGCGCCGGCCACGGCAGATCACGCATCTCGCGCTGCTCCCAGGCGACGCGATCCGCCCCGTCGCACGCCCGCGCGTGCGCCAGGAATTCCGGCGAGATGTCGACGCCGGTCAGCCGGTAGCCTTGTGCCGCGAGCGCCAGTGACAGCCGGCCGCCGCCGCACGGCACGTCGAGCAGCTCGGCGCCCGCCGGCGCTGCCAGCACGCGGGTGAGCACCGCGGCTTCGCTCGCGGTGTGCTCGGGGGACACAGCCTGCAGCCACAAGTCGACTGAAACGCCCGTGAAGAAGTGCTCCCACCAGTTGGCATGAACAGGCACGATCGGTATCTCCAAGGAGGAAGCCGCCCAGGGCCCCAGCTCGAGGCCGGCCGAGGCGGACACACAACGACTGTATGGGGAAGGGGACGAGCGGCGAATCAGGCGCGGGCGGCGGTAAGCAGCGGCAGTTCCGAGGTGAGCGTAACACGAACGGGTTGCCGGTGGCGGCGCGTCGATCGCGCCGTGGAGTATGATGCGGCCGAATCGGGAGGACTTCATGAATTTGTGGTGTCGGGGTCTGATCACGGCCGTCTTCTTCACCGGCGCGCTGCTGACTGCTGCCCTGTTCCAGACGGCCCCCGTCCAGACGGCCCCCATCCAGACGGCCGGCGGAGCGCCGTGCGAAAGCCTGGCCGCACTCGCGCTGCCGAATGCGACCATCACCGCCGCCCGGATCGTCGCGGCCGGGACGTTCGTCCTGCCGGGTGCGAACCGCGGCCGCGCCGCCGGCGAGCCGGCCGCCGCCGCCCAGGCCGCGGCGCAGGGAGGGCCCGCCGCCGGCGCGCGCGGAGTGGCGCAGGTGTTCGCCACCCTGCCGGCCTTCTGTCGCGTCGCCGCCACGCTGACGCCAAGCAGCGATTCCGACATCAAGATCGAGGTCTGGCTGCCTGCGTCCGGATGGAACGGCAAGTTCCAGGCCGTCGGCAACGGCGGCTGGGCCGGAACCATCGCGTATCCGGCGCTGGCCCAGGCAGTCGCCCGCGGCTACGCCGGCGCCAGCACCGACACCGGGCACACCGGCAACAGCGCCGCGTTTGCCGTGGGACATCCCGAGAAGGTGGTCGACATCGGCTATCGCGCGGTCCACGAGATGACGCTGCAGGCCAAGGCGATCATCGGCGCCTTCTACGGCGGCGCGCCGAAGACGTCGCTGTGGAACGGCTGCTCGCTCGGCGGACGCCAGGGCATCACCGAGGCGCAGCGCTATCCGGCCGACTTCGACGCCATCATCGCCGGCGCGCCGGCCGTCAACAACATCTTCCTGCACGGCGCGCGGATGATGATCAACCAGACCGTACACCGCAGCGGCGGCAGCGACATCCCGGCCGCGAAGTACCCGGCGATCCACGCCGCAGTGCTCACCTCGTGCGATGCGCTCGACGGCGTCAAGGACGGCGTCATCGAGAACCCGACGCGATGCCGGTTCGATCCGAAGGTCCTGGCGTGCCAGGGGCCGGACGGCCCGGGCTGCCTGACGCCGGCGCAGGTCGAGACCGCCGCCGCGCTCTACGCACCGGTGAGGAACCCGAAAACCGGCGCCGAGATCTTTCCGGCGCTGCTGATGCCGGGCTCCGAGACCGACTGGCGCATACTGGCCGGGCCGGAACCGGTCGGCACCGCCTACGAGACGTTCAGGTTCGTGGTGTTCCAGGATGCGAATTGGGACTGGCACCGGTTCAATCCGGCCACCGACACCGAGCTGGCGCTGAAAAAGGACAACGGCGTCCTGCACTCGGGCAGCACGGATCTGAAGGCGTTCTTCAATCGCGGCGGCAAGCTGCTGATGTATCACGGCTGGTCCGATCCGCAGGTGGCGCCGTTGAACAGCGTCAACTACTTCACCAGCGTCGGCCAGACGGCCGGCAAGAACGTGGTCGGGAAGTCGCTGCAGCTCTACATGGTCCCCGGGATGGCGCACTGCGCCGGCGGTCCGGGCACCGACACGTTCGACAAGGTGGCCGCGATCGAGCAATGGGTCGCCACCGGCAAGGCGCCCGAGGCGATCAGCGCCTCCCACTCGACCGCGGGAGTCGTCGATCGCACGCGGCCGCTGTGCCCGTACGGGAAGGTGGCGAAGTGGCAGGGCAGCGGCAGCACCGACGATGCGGCAAACTTCAGCTGCGTCGCGGGCTAGCTGAACACCTCCGCGTCCTTATTGACCTCTGCGTCCTCTGACGGGAGTCTGATAGTGAAAGCGATTCGCATCCATGAGATCGGCGGCCCGGACGTTCTGCGCTACGAAGAGGTCGCCGATCCGGTTCCGAAACCGGGAGACGCGCTGGTCAAGGTCGAGGCGGCAGGCGTCAATTTCATCGACATCTACCAGCGGATCGGCATTTACAAGCTGCCGCTGCCGCTGACCCTGGGCCTCGAGGGCGCCGGGACGGTCACGGCGGTCGGCGACAGCGTCACCGACGTCCGCGTCGGCGACAGGGTGGCGTGGACCAGCGCGCCGGGAGGGTATGCCGAGTACTGCGCGGTGCCGACCGAGCGTCTTGTGGTACTGCCTGACGGAGTCACGACCAGGCAGGGCGCGGCGATGATGCTGCAAGGGTTGACCGCGCACTACCTGGCGTATTCGACGTTCAGGCTCGAGCCCGGACAGGTGTGCCTCGTCCATGCCGGAGCCGGCGGCGTCGGACTGCTCCTGACGCAGATCGCCAAGCTGCGGGGCGCTCAGGTGATCACCACCGTCTCGACTGAGGAAAAGGCCGCGCTGTCGCGTGCCGCCGGCGCCGACCTCGTGGTCCTCTACACGCAGCAGGACTTCGAGGCCGAGGTCAAACGGTTCACCGGCGGGAAGGGCGTCCCCGTCGTCTACGACTCGGTCGGGAAGGACACGTTCGACAAATCGATGAATTGCCTGTCGCCGCGCGGCATGCTGGTGTTGTTCGGTCAATCGAGCGGCGTCGTGCCGTCGGTCGATCCGCAGGTGCTGAGCCAGAAGGGATCGCTGTTCTTCACCCGGCCGACCCTGGTGAACTACATCGCGACGCGGGAGGAGCTCCGCCAGCGCGCCGCCGATCTGGTGGGCTGGATTGCCGGAGGCAAGCTGAGCCTGCGGACTGAATTCGAGTTCCCGCTGAAGGACGCGATCGAAGCGCACACGGCACTGGCCGGCCGCAAGACGACCGGAAAGGTTCTGCTGATTCCGTAATCGTTCGGCTGATTCCGTCGCGGCGGGTCAGCTTTTTGGCGGGGGCAGCTGGGCGACTTCGGTCTGCGGCGAGTGCAGCTCGTAAAGTGCGCCGGTCCGGTCGAGCTGATAGGTGGCCACGGCCGCCGTCACTTCATTGCCGTAGAAATCGACGGCGTTTCTGGCAGCGCCGTCCCGGCCAGACGGCGATTGTCTCGAGATTGCCTCGACGCCGGTGACCTCAGGTGATGACGGTCGCGTGCGGTTTCCGAGCGCGTCCGTCGAACCAGACGTGTCGAAATCGGCCAGCGCCAGCGCACCGGGTCCTACCAGGAAGAGAATCAGCACCGCGCCTGTTCGAAGCAACCCCTTCACGACCGCCCTCCGAGCGGCGCGAAGTGCAACCGCGGTGCCACGGCGAGCGCGAGCGGCCTTGTGCTCCCTGCGCCGCTGATCGCGCGTGGTAGGATGCGAACGCGTCGGCCATGCCATACAGAGATGTCGTCGGACACGAGCGGGTGATCGAGCTGTTGGCTCGATCGATTCGCCGTGATGCGCTGCCTCCGAGCCTGATTTTCGCCGGTCCGGCCGGCGTGGGAAAGCGGCTGATCGCGGTGGCGACGGCCCAGCTGGTCAACTGTCTCACGCCGCCGTCTCAGACCGGCCGCTTCGACGCCTGTGGCACCTGCGCGGCGTGCACCCGGATTGCCCGCGGCGTCCATGCCGATGTGCTGATGGTCCAGCCGGGCGACAACGAGTCGATCAAGCTCGACCAGGTGCGGGAGGTCATCGATCGCGCCGGGTACCGCCCGTTCGAGGGGCGGCGCCGCGTCGTGATCTTCGACGAAGCGGATGCGCTGATCGTCCAGGGCCAGAACGCGCTGTTGAAGACGCTCGAGGAGCCGCCGTCGACGTCGATGTTCATCCTGGTGACGGCGCGCCCCGACTCGCTGTTGTCGACGGTGCGGTCGCGCTGTCCTCGACTGGGCTTTCGCGCGCTGACACCGCAGGAGATCGCCGCCGTGCTGATGCAGCGGGGCCGCCCCGAAAGCGTCGCCCGCGCCACCGCGGCGACCGCCGACGGCAGCCTCGGCCGCGCCTTGCAGATGAGCGGGAGCGATCTCGTCGCGGCGCGCGACGTCGCGCAGGCGGCGCTGGAGCGCGCCGCCGCCGCGCCGGATCCGCGCCGCCGGATCGAAGGCGCCAAGGAACTGCTGGCCAACGCCGGGAGCGGGGGTGCGTCGGATCGTGAGAAGCTCGCGTCGCACCTGCGCGCCATGGCCTCGCTCGTCCGGGATGTCGAGCTTCTCTCAACCAGCGCGGACGTCCGCGCCCTCGCCAATGCCGATGTCCAGCCGGTTCTCGAACGGCTGATACCGGCGTTCGGGGGCGAGCGCGGCGCCCGCGCGTTTTCAGCGATCGATCGGGCACTGGTGGCGTTGGACCGCAATGCGGGCGTCAAGATCGTCGCCGACTGGCTGGTGTTGCAGCTGTAGGTCGGCGACGCGGACTCGACGGTCACCCGGGGTCGATCGGCGCATATATAGAGGTGGACTCGTGAACGGTTCAGATCCGGCCCGCCTGGTCTCCGTCAAGCTCCATCCTGTCGGACGGGCGCAAACCTTCCTGTCCGGCGGCCTCCCGGCCAACGCCGACATCCGCCCCGGTGATCAGGTGGTCGTCGAGTCCGAGAACGGTCCGGCGGTCGCCACCGTGGTCCGGTCGATTCCGGAGCGCGACGAGCGGCGGCGTCCCGATGCCGACTCGCCGCACCGCGTCGTGCGGGTGGCGACGCGCGAGGACATTGTCGCGCGGCTGAAACACCAGCAGCGCGAGCGCGAGGCGCATCGCATCGGGCTGCTGAAGATCCGCGAGCGCGGGCTCGGCATGAAGCTGACACGGGTGGAACAGGCGCTCGACGGCTCCCGCCTCGTCTTCTACTTCACGTCGGACAGCCGGGTCGATTTCCGCGAGCTGGTCCGTGAGCTGGCGGCCGAGTTCCACACCCGGATCGAGATGCGGCAGATCGGTGTCCGCGACGAAGCCAAGCTGATCGGCGGCTATGGAACGTGCGGCCGGCCGCTCTGCTGCACCACCTTCCTCACCTCGTTCGAGCCGGTCTCGATCAAGATGGCCAAGCAGCAGGACCTCAGCCTGAACCCATCGAAGCTGTCCGGTCTCTGCGGCCGGCTCAAGTGCTGCCTCCGCTACGAGCTGCCGAACGCCAAAGGCGTCATGCATGGCGGCTGCGGCAGCGAAGGGGGATGCGACAACCCGTCGGGCTGTGGCGCGGGGGGCGGCTCCTGCGGCTCCGGCGGCTGCGGCTCCTGCCGCCATTGAGCACCGCGGACGAAGCCGGCCGGCCGCGGATCGCGATCACCGTCGGCGATCCGGCCGGGATCGGTCCGGAAATCGCCGCCCGGGCGGCCGCCGACCCGCGCGTCCTCGAGGTCTGCCTGCCGATCCTCTACGCCACGTCCCCCGGCGAAACATCTTCGCCCGGCGTGCTGAGCGCCGCGGCCGGCCGCGCCGCCTTCGACACCATCGTCCGCGCCTGCGCCGCCGCGCAGGCCGGCGAGGTCGAGGCCATCGCGACGGCGCCGATCAACAAGGAGGCGCTCCGGCTGGCCGGCCTGCCCTGGCACGGCCACACCGACCTGCTCGCGCACCTGACCGGCGCTTCGTCCGTCGCGATGATGTTCTACTCGGAGGCGCTGCGGGTGGTGCTGGCGACCGTTCACCTCGCGCTGGCTGACGTGCCGAAGGCGCTCACCGCGGCATCGCTGGCGGCAACGATTCGGCTGACGGCCGCGTCGCTGCCCCGGTTCGGCTACCCGCGCCCGACCATCGCCGTCGCCGGTCTCAACCCGCACGCCGGCGAGCACGGCCTGTTCGGGGAGGAGGAGGAGATCGCGATCCGGCCGGCGATCGCGGCGGCCCGGGCCGACGGCATCGACGTCTCGGGTCCGTTTCCGGCCGACACGCTGTTTGTCCGGGCCCGGCGCGGCGAGTTCGACGTGGTGATCGCCTGCTACCACGACCAGGGACTGATTCCCGTCAAGCTGCTCGCCTTCGGTCAGGCGGTCAACGTCACGCTCGGTCTGCCGATCATCCGGACGTCGGTTGATCATGGCACCGCCTTCGACATCGCCGGCCGCGGGATGGCGGATCCGGAGAGTATGATCGCGGCAGTGCTGCTCGCGGCCCGGCTGGCGCGAGCGGCCGCCGTTGCCCGCACCGTGACGCGATGACCGAAAAAACCGACCGCGAGCTGGCCCAGAAGAGCATCGCCGAAAACCGCAAGGCCTTCCACGACTATCACCTGCTCGAGTCGTTCGAGGCCGGCATCGTGCTGCTCGGCACCGAGGTGAAGGCGATCCGCGAGGGGCGCGTCAACCTGCGCGACAGCTTCGCCCGCGTCGAGGAAGCGGAAGTCTTTCTCTACAACGTCAACATCAGCCCGTACAGCCACCGCGGCTACGCCGACCACGAGCCGCTGCGCCGGCGCAAACTGCTGCTGCACCGCAATGAAATTCGCAAGCTGATCGGCAAGACGGTCGAGAAGGGCATGACGCTGGTACCGGTCCGGATGTACTTCCAGAACGGCAAGGTCAAGGTCTCGGTCAGCCTGGCGAAGGGGAAGAAGGACTACGACAAGCGCGAGACGATCAAGAAGCGCGACACCGATCGCGAAACGCGCGCCGCCGTCAAAGCCCACCGGCGATGACCGCGGCAGATGGCCAGCGGCGGCTTTGTCGTTCCCCGATCGGCCGTGTCAGAATGGCGTCGCCATGCCGATGACGGTTCCGTTGCTCGATCTGGACGCGCAGTACCGGCCGCTGCGCGGCGAGATCCTGGCGGCGATGACGCGGGTCTGCGACAGCCAGCGTTTCATCATGGGGCCGGAGATCACCGCGCTCGAAGGAGAGCTGGCGGCGCTGCTCGGCATCGATCACACGATTGCCGTGTCGTCGGGCACCGACGCGCTGCTGCTGGCCCTGATGGCGCTCGGGATCGGGCCGGGTGACGAGGTCGTCACCCCGGTCTACTCTTTCTTCGCCACCGCCGGCGCCATCGTCCGGGTCGGGGCGCGGCCCGTCTTCGTCGACATCGAACCCGGGACGTTCAACATCGATCCGGAGCGGATCCGGGCGGCGGTGACGCCGCGGACCAAAGCCATCCTGCCGGTGCACCTGTTCGGCCTGTGCGCGGATCTCGACCCGATCGTCGCCGAGGCCGGGCGGGCCGGCGTGCCGATCGTCGAAGACGCGGCGCAGGCGATCGGCGCCGCCTACAAGTCGTCGCCGGCCGGCGGCATCGGCGCGTTCGGCTGCTTCTCGTTCTTTCCGAGCAAGAACCTCGGCGCGTTCGGCGACGCCGGGCTGCTGGCGACCAACGACGCCGCATTGGCCCGGCGGGCGCGGCTGCTGCGCACGCACGGCATGGAGCCGAAGTACTACCACCACCTGGTCGGTGCGAACTTCCGCATGGATGCGCTGCAGGCGGCGATCCTCCGGGTCAAGGCGCCGCGGCTGGCCGGCTGGACCGAGGCGCGCCGCGTCAACGCGGCACGCTATCGACGGCTGTTCCGCGACGCCGGTCTCGACGCCGCCGTCACGGTGCCGGTGGAGCCGCTCGATCGACGGCACATCTTCAACCAGTTCGTCATTCGCACCGCCGGCCGCGACGCACTCAAAGCCCATCTCGATGAGCTCGGCATCGGCAACGAGATCTACTACCCGGTACCGTTCCACCTGCAGCCGTGCTTCGCCGGGCTGGGATACCGGCCGGGCGATTTCCCGTCGGCTGAACGCGCCGCCCTGGAGAGTCTGGCGATCCCCGTCTACCCCGAATTGACCGCCGATCAGCAGCAGACGGTCGTCGACGCGATCGCCGGGTTCGTCGATGGCGACGCCAACCGGCGCCGCGAGCCGGCCGGCAGCTCGGTGCCGTCGTGATCGTCGCTCGGATTCCCGTGGCTGCCGGGCGAGGCGCCGGGATCGTCTGATGCGAGTGGCCGTCGTCGGTGCGCAAGGTCAGCTCGGGGCCGCTGTCGTCGAGGTGTTCGCCTCCGGCCACACCGTCCTTCCCCTCGCCCATGCCGATCTCGACATCGCCGACGACCGCGCCGTGGCGTCGGTGATGGCGCGGCTGCGGCCGGACGCGATCGTCAACTGCTCGGGTTTCAACGACGTCGATGGCGCCGAAGACAGACCCGTCGAGGCCTTGAATGTCAACGCCTTCGCGGTCCGGGCCCTGGCCGGCAGCGCCGCGGCGCTCGGGGCCGCCCTGGTGCATTACGGCAGCGATTTCGTCTTCGACGGCCTGGCGACCGCGCCCTACACCGAAGACGACCGCCCCAACCCGCGCTCGGTCTACGCCGCCTCGAAGCTGCTCGGCGAATGGTTCGCGGCGGATGCGCCGCGCTGGTACGTGCTGCGCGTCGAGAGCCTGTTCGGATTCGTGCCGGGCGGCCGGCCCGCCAAGGGCAGCGTCGCCGCGATCGTCAACCAGCTGCTCGCCGGCGAGGAGGTCGTCGTGTTCGCGGATCGCACCGTCTCGCCGACCTATATCTTCGACGCCGCCGCCGCCACCCGGCATCTGATCGAGCGCGCCGCGCCGAGCGGCCTGTATCACTGCGTCAACTCCGGCGCCGGCACCTGGCAGGACGTCGCGCTCGAGATCGCGCGTCAGCTTGGGGTCCAGCCGCGCCTGGTGCTGCGCCGGATGGCGGACGCCGCGCTGCGCGCGCAGCGGCCGCAATACTGTGCGCTGTCGAACCGCAAGCTGGTGGCGGCGGGGGCCCGCCTGCCGACCTGGCAGGATGCGATCGCCCGCTACGTCCGCCTGGTCCGCCCGATGGTCACGGATTGACGACGAGGCCGGCGACCAGGTCGGCGATCGACAGACAGGCGGTCAGTCCCGGCGATTCGATGCCGGCGGCGTGCACGACCGCGGGGTTGTCGCGATCGCGGCGGATCATGAAGTCGGCGAACGACTCGTTCTCCGGATGCAGCTTCGGCCTGATGCCGCTGCCGGCCAGGCGGAGATCGTCCAGCGTCACGTCCGGCAGGATCTGCCGCGCCGGCTCGACGAAGTCCTCGAGCGCCAGGCGGCCGCCCTCGTAGTCGTCCTTGCGGTCCTGATAGTGCGCGGTCGGACCGAGCGTCACCGCGCCGCCAATCGTGCGGGTGAAGTGCACGCCGAGCCCGTGGGTGTGCGGCAGCGGGTAGACCAGCGCCTTGATCAGCGATCGCTTCGCCGGCGTCAATTCGGCGTACTCGCCGCGGCACGGGTAGATGGTGAAGGGCTCGCCTCCCAGCAGGCGTGAGACCTCGTCGGCATGGAGGCCGGCGGCGTTCACCACCGTTCCCGCCAGGATGGTCTCGCGCTCTGTGCGAAGCGTGATCCCGTCGGGCCCGGTGTCCGCCCCGATCAGACGGGTGCCGGGCAGGAAGATGGCGCCGGCCGCCTCGGCGCTCCGCAGCAGTGCCTTGACCAGTTCCTCGGGGTTGACGATGCCCGTTTCCGGCGAGTAGATGGCGGCCACGGCCCGGACGGCCGGCTCGCGCGGCGCGATGAACGCCCGGTCGACCAGCACCAGACCTTCGGTGTCGTTCGCCGTGCCGCGGGCGTGCAGCGCCTCGAGCGCCGGCAGTTCGCTGTCGTCGTGCGCGACGATCAGCTTGCCGCAGCGTGCGTGGGGCACGCCGTGCTCGGCGCAGAACCTGTAGAGCAGCCGGCGGCCTTCGACGCACGTCCGCGCCTTCAGCGATCCGGTCGGGTAGTACATCCCGCCGTGAATTACGCCGCTGTTGTGGGTGCTGGTGTCGAGCCCTGCCTTCGGGTGTCGCTCCAGGATGCACGTCGACAGGCCGCGGCCCGCCGTCGCTCGCGCCACCGCGACTCCGATTACACCGCCGCCGACGACGACGACATCGATCCGTTCCATGAATATCAGCTCGGGGTTCGGCCGCCCGAGTCAGCAGTGTCGCCAGCTCGAGCAGGAGTGGTGTGAATCGTCAATCTTCGCTTATCATGACTCATCGATCCGGCCGGAGGAGAGGCGGCAAGACAAGTTGTACCTCAGGGACACAGAGTGACACAGAACCCGGCCGACGATCCTGCCGTGCTCGATCCGTTCCTCGAAGACGAACCGTCCTTCGATCTGAAGCGGTTCATCAGCGTCCTGTGGAGCTACCGCAACATCGTGTTGGCGGCCGGGGCGGTGACGCTTCCCGTCTACCTGGCCGCTGCCATCACCGTCTACATGCTGCAGCCCCTCGATCGATTTGCCCGGCTCCAGTTCGAACTGCGGTTCGACGGCGCCGACAGGGGCAGATATCCGAACGAGTTGCGATTCAGCGAACAGGACATCTTAGCCGACACGGTCCTGACGGCGGTGTTCGAACGGAACGACCTGCAGCGATACGGGGCGTTCGCCGTCTTCAAAGGCGGGCTGTTCGTCGCCCAGTCGAGTCCGGAACGGGAGGCGCTCGATTTCGAGTACCGGACCAAGCTCGCCGACACCAAGCTCAGCCCGGTGGACCGGGTGCGCCTGGAAGAGGAGTACCATCGCAAGTCCGACACGCTGAAGAAAGTCGGCTACACGCTGAACTACCACCGCCTGGACCGCTTCGCCGCGCCGCCGACGCTCGAAACGAAGTTCATGCTCGACATCCTCAGCGAGTGGGCCGCTCAAGCGGTCGGCCGGCGCGGCGTGCTGAAGTACGACGTCCATCTGCCGTCCGCCGCCATCCAGCCGAACCGGTTGGACACGGTCGAGGACGCCTGGCTGGCGGTTCAGGCGCTGGCGCGCAAGGCGACGCTGGTCATGAAGGCGTGCGAAAAGATCATGGCGCTGCCGGGCGCGTCGCTGCAGCGGATTGGCGAGTTCAAGATTTCGGTGACCGATCTGCGGACGGCCACCGACGAGCTGCGTCGTTCGCGGATCGCACCACTGGCCAGGGAACTGGGCAGCGCCCCGTCTGTTGGCGCGCTGCTCCGCGAACAGGTCCAGTTGTCGATCGCCAACCGCAACGCCGGCCGGGAGCGGGTGAAGAGCCTGCAGAGTGCGCTCAGCGCTTACGATTTGACGTCAGTGCCGGGCGCCGGTCGTGCGCTGGTTGCCGGCGGTGTCCAGAACGGCGCCCAGCCCGGGGAAATGACGGCGACCCAGCTGAGCGAGTCGTTCCTGGACAAGGTGGTCGAATTGTCCGCCCGGGCCAACAACCAGGATTATCGGCAGCGGCTCACCAATCAATTGATCGACGAAGGCCGCACCCTGGCGGAACTCGAAGCCGACGCGGAGTTCCTCCAGGCGTTGCTGACGGTGCCGGGCGTGCCGTTCCCGCCCGGTGAAGGCCGCGAGGCGCGCATCCGGCAGGTCGAACAGGAGCTGTCGGCGACCATCAAGGGGCTGGAACAGATCTACGAAGACCTGTCGATGAAGAACCTGAATCCCGGCACGGCCCTCTACGCCGCGACCGGTCCGGTCTACACCGCGGTCGAGCGAAGCTTCGATTTACGGCGCGCCGTTCTCTACGGGGTCCTGACCGAGTTGATCGTCGTCATGGTCGCCGCCCTGATCTGCGGTATTCACGCGCTGATGACGGCGACGCTCGACCGGACGGCGAGGGTTTGAACACATTCATATGACCGCCAAGCGCGCCATTGTCACCGGGATCACCGGCCAGGACGGCTCTTATCTGGCCGAGCTGCTGCTTTCGAAGGGTTACGAAGTCGTCGGCGTCGTCCGGCGGGCCAGCGCCCCCAACCTGTGGCGCATCCAGCACCTGCTCGATCGGCTGACGCTGCGGCCGGCCGACCTGCTGGACCAGCTGTCGCTGATCCGGCTGGTCGACGAGATCCGTCCGCACGAGTTCTACAACCTGGCGGCGATGTCGTTCGTGCCGGCCTCGTGGGATCAACCGATGCTGACCGGCGAGTTCAACGCGCAGGGCGTCACGCGCGTGCTCGAAGCGATCCGTCATGTCGATCCGAAGATCCGTCTCTACCAGGCGTCGTCGAGCGAGATGTTCGGCAAGGTGCGCGAAGTGCCCCAGACCGAGCTGACCCCGTTCTATCCGCGCAGTCCGTACGGGGTGTCGAAGGTGTTCGGGCACTACATCACCGTGAACTACCGGGAGAGTTACCAGCTGTTCGCGGTGTCGGGCATCCTGTTCAATCACGAATCGCCGCGCCGGGGCCTCGAGTTCGTGACGCGGAAGGTGACCGACGGCGTCGCCCGGATCAAGCTCGGCATGACCGATTCCCTGTCGCTGGGCAATCTCGAGGCGCAGCGCGACTGGGGCTTTGCCGGCGACTACGTCCGGGCGATGTGGATGATGCTGCAGCAGGACGTCGCCGACGACTTCGTGATTGCGACCGGCGTCAGCCATTCGGTCGGCCAGCTGGTCCAGGTGGCATTCGAGCATGCCGGTCTCGACTGGCGCCAGCACGTCCGGCTCGATCCGGCTCTGCTTCGGCCCGCCGAGGTCGAGCACCTGGTCGGTGACAATGCGAAGGCGCGGGCCCAGCTGGGCTGGGAGGCGACCGTCGATTTTTCCAGCCTCGTCAAGATGATGGTGGACGCCGACCTGGATCGTGTCGCGCGCGGCCCGCACTTCGACGATCGCCTGTCCATGGCCTGAGCCGCCGCCGGCCGCGGCGGTTCGTTCCGCTTCTTCTCAACCATGAGTACCACGAACACCAGCGAACTGCCGGGCCGAATCCGCAGCAAGGAAGCGCGCGTCGGCGTGATCGGTCTCGGTTACGTCGGCCTGCCGCTGGCGGTGGAATTCGCGCACGCCGGCTTCCGCGTCATCGGCTTCGATGTGGATGCCGGCAAAGCGGCGGCGATTGCCGCCGGCACCAGCTACATTCCCGATGTCGCCGATGCGGAGGTGGCGGCCTGTGTCGGCGCCGGCACGTTGACCGCCACCACCGACATGACCCGGCTCGGCGCGATGGACGTCATCGACATCTGCGTGCCGACACCGCTGCGCAAGACCAAGGATCCCGATCTTTCCTACATCATCCGGGCGGTCGAATCGGTGGCCGCGACGCTCCGGCCCGGCCAGCTCGTCATCCTCGAGTCGACGACGTATCCGGGGACGACAAACGAAGTGGTCCAGCCGATGCTCGAGGCCGGCGGGTTGAAGGCTGAGGTCGATTTCCTGCTGGCGTTCTCACCCGAGCGTGTCGATCCGGGCAACCGGCAGTTCACGACCAGGAACATCCCGAAAATCGTCGGCGGGGTCGGTCCCGTCAGCACCGCGGCCGCTGCCGCGCTCTACGGGGCGGCCGTTCAGACCGTGGTGCCGGTCAGTTCGACCCGCGTCGCCGAAATGGTCAAGCTGCTCGAGAACACGTTCCGGGCGGTGAACATCGGCCTCGTCAACGAGATCGCGTTGATGTGCCACAAGATGGATATCGACGTCTGGGAAGTGATCGACGCGGCGAAGACCAAGCCGTTCGGGTTCATGCCGTTCTATCCGGGGCCGGGTCTGGGCGGGCACTGCATCCCCGTCGACCCCTTCTACCTGTCGTGGAAGGCGCGGCAGAACGGCTTCGAATGCCGGTTCATCGAACTGGCCGGTCACATCAACGCCTCGATGCCGCACTTTGTCGTCGAACGGGTCAGCGATGCGTTGAACACGCGGTGCCGATCGATCAATGGATCCCGGGTGCATGTGATTGGCGTCGCCTACAAGCAGGATGTCAACGACATGCGGGAGTCTCCGGCGCTCGATGTGCTCGAGTTGCTGTCGCGGCGGGGCGCGGTCCTGAGCTATTCCGATCCGTTCGTCCCGCGGTTGAAGCTGGACGGTCTGGATCTGTCGTCGATCGAGCTGTCGGCGGCGATCGCGCAGGCGCCGGACTGCGCCGTCATCTGCACGGATCACGGCGCCTTCGACTACGACCCGCTGGTGCAGAGCGGCACGCTGGTGGTCGACACGCGCAACGCGCTCAAGCATCATCAGCGCGACACGATCTTCCGGCTTTAGTCTGCAATTCGCCTTGACAATCCGCGGCTGGCTCCGCAGAATGCTCGTTCATCCCGTGAACACTGCCAGGATGTTCCCTTAGAGCGCCCCATCGCCGCAGTGCTCCTGTAAGCGACAGGCACGAAGTGTAGCCGGTTGTCGAATTCCCAAACCCTCCACCCGATCTCGCCGCCGCCGGACTTCACGGCGCCCGCCCACGAGCATCACACCCGCCGGCTCCTCGACGCGTTCGAACTCGAGCACAGCGTCTCGCAGCGATCGCTCTCGCGAGACCTCGGGATCGCGCTCGGCCTGACCAATCTGCTCATCAGGCGCCTGGTCTGCAATGGATGGGTACGGGCGATTCACGTCAAGCCGAACCGCGTGTGCTATGTCCTGACGCCGGCCGGTCTGGCCGAGCAGATCAAAATGTCGCGCGCCTATTTCGAAAGCAGCGTGCAGTTCTACCGGCAGACACGCGACCGCATCCAGCAGCAGTTCTGCGCCCTCTCGAACGGCTGGCCGGGCGGCGCGCCAGGGGTGGCCAAACGCATCGTGTTCTATGGCGCCGGCGAAGTCGCCGAAATCGGCTACATCTGCCTGGTTGAGACCGATCTCCAGCTGGTCGGCGTCGTCGATCCGGCGAGAACCAAGCCCTTCGTCGGTCTGAGCGTCTCGAGTCCCGATCACCTCGACGGCCTGGCGCTGAATGGCCAGCCGTTCGAGCGGCTGGTCGTCATGTCATTCGCCAACCCGGACGCGCTGCGGGCGGAAGTACTCGACCTGCGCGTCCCCCCCGGCTGCGTCTTTCTCCTGTGACACCGCGCTGGAGCGACACGCCAGGCACCCGCGGGGGAGCACGCCGATGATCAGGACCGGTTCATGAGCCAGCCTCCTTCCACGCGCACGGCCCAGAAGCCGACGGTCATGACCGCGGAGCCGGCGTCGCTGCCGGCCGTCCGCACACTCGGTCCGGACGTCCCGGCGCTGTTTTTCGTGCTCCTCGATCTGCTGTCGCTGGTGGCGGCGTTTCAGGCCGCCTACTTCGCCGCGCCGATCGTCAAGAGCCTGCTGCTGAGCGGCGGCCGGCTGCCGGCCGCCTGGATCGCGCTGCTGTCCCCCGAACTGACCAGCGAATTCCGGCCGCTGCACGAAGTGGCGTGGGTGCTGCTCGTCATGACGGCGGTCACCGTCCTGTGCATCCAGGCGCTGGGCGGATACCGGCCGCTGGTGCGGCAGTCCCGGACGCGGGTCGTGCTGACGGCCATCGTCGCGCCGCTGGTCAGCATCAGCATCATCACGCTGATCCTGTTCACCCTCAGGAGCACGAGCTGGAGCCGCCTGTTCATCTTCCTGTTCACGGCCCTGAGCGCCCTGGAGTTCGGCACCTACCGGATGCTGTTGCGGTGGTACCGGGCCAGGCGCACCGCGTCGGGCTTCTACGCGCGCAACGTCATCCTGACCGGTCCGATGCGCGCCATGACCTGGCTCTCCGCGCACGTCGCCGAGCACACCTCGCCAGCCGAATACAACGTCATCGGCTACCTGAACGTGTCGCCGGCGGACGACCGGGCCGTCGAGCTCGAGACCGACACCGCTCCGGCGGGCCTGCCATGGCTGGGCAGCGTCGGTTCGCTCGGCTCGCTGCTGGTGCACCGCCCCGTCCACGAGGTCATCGCGGTCCACGGCGGCGCCAGCCCGTGGCTGAAGGACATCGTCGAGGTGTGCGACTATTTTCGCGTCACGCTGCGGATCGTGCCCGAGGATCTGGTGTTCGGACAGCGGCGCGACCTCGAGCTGATCTATCACTCCGACCCGTTGCGGCTGCCGGAGATCGTGCTGCGGCCGAAGCACCTCGACTCGACCGCCCTGTTCGTCAAGCGCCTGATCGACATCGTCATCGCCGGCGCGTCGCTGGTGCTCCTGTCGCCGCTGTTTCTGCTGATCGCCGCGGCGATCAAGCTGACCACGCCTCGGCTGCCGGTCTTCTATCAGTGGCAGGTGGTCGGCTACAACGGCGGCCGGTTCACCGGCTACAAGTTCACCACGATGGACGCCGACGCGGAATCACGCCAGGCGGCGTTGATGTCCCGCAATGAGATGCAGGGCCCGGTGTTCAAGATCCGGGACGACCCGCGCGTCACCAGGCTGGGGCGGTACCTCAGGAAGTTCAGCCTGAACGAACTGCCGCAGCTGTGGAGCGTCCTGAAGGGCGACATGAGCCTGGTCGGTCCGCGGCCCGCGTTCCCCTCCGAGCTGGAACGCTACGAGATCTGGCAGAAGCGGAAGTTGTGCGTGCGGCCGGGGATGACCTGCCTGTGGCAGGTCCGTGGCCGCAACAAGGTCTCGCGGTTCGACGACTGGGTGAAGATGGATCTCGAATACATCGACAAGTGGTCGCTCTGGCTCGATTTCAGGATCCTCATTCGAACGGTGTGGGCGGTTGTCGCCGGCACCGGTTCCTAACAGGGGATGACGCTCCGGCAGCTGCTGAAAGCGGCGGTGCCGCCCGGCGCCATCGCCGTCTATCGCCGTTTGGCGTTCGGCGACCACCTCGGATACGTCTGGCGGGGGATCTACTCACGCCTGCGGGAGGTGCCCGGACAGGGGCGCGGGTTCGGCGGGGCGGAATGGCTGGCGCTGTGTGAGCGCTACCTCCGATCGGTCAGGACCAGCGGCGAATCGGGCCGCACCATTCCCGACGACGTGGCCGGCCGTCATGTGCTCCTGCCGCTGGTGGTGGCGTGCCTCGGTGGATCGGAACGGATCAGGATTCTTGATTTTGGCGGCGGCCTGGCGTTCGATCACGTCCTGCTGGCGCAGGCAACCGGCGGCGCCGCGGACGTCGAGTTCCACATCGTCGAGTCGGACGCGATCGTCGCGGCCGGCCGGCGGTTGTTCGCGTCCGACCCGCGCGTGCACTTCCACGATCGGCTGCCGGCGTCGCTCCCGGCCGTCGATCTGCTCAACATCAGCACCGCCCTGCAGTACGTCGACGACTACCCGGCGCTGCTGACGTCCCTGATCGCGTATCGGCCGCGCCGCATCCTGATGGTCGATCTGCCCGCCGGAGACATTCCGACGTTTGCCACCGCCCAGGTGAATGTGCGCGGATCGGTGATCCCGTCGTGGTTCTTCAATGCCGCGGAAATCATCGCGCTGGTTGAATCGGCCGGCTACCGGGTGGCGTTCAAGGCGGCTTCGGATCAGCGATTCGATCTTGGCAACTTTCCGGAGTCGCATCGACTCCCGCGCGCCTGTCACCTGCTGTTCACCCGTGTCCGGTGATCGGATCGAATCGATCGGCGCGCCTGGCGGGCTCACTGGGCTCGCCGCGCTCGACGGGGCCAGCATCCTCATCACCGGCGGCAGCGGATACCTCGCCAGCGCGTTGACCCGGCTGCTGTCCCCGGTGCGCTGCCGCATCGTACGAATGAGCCGGCAGCCGGGGGCCAATCCGCACCCCGACGGCGCGGCGACGATCGAGCCGCTGGTTGCGGATCTCAGGGAGCCGGGACGCTGGACCGGCCAGGTGCGCGACGCCGATGTCGTGTTTCATCTCGCGGCGCAGACCAGCGTGGCGGTGGCCAGCAGCCGGCCACTCGACGATCTGGCGATCAACGTCGAGCCGATGCTGCACCTGCTCGAGGCCGGTTCGGCGGGCGGCCGCAGCCGGACCATCGTCTTTGCCGGGACCGTCACGGAGAGCGGCCCTCCGCAGCAGCTGCCGGTCGATGAGCAGACGCCGGACGCGCCGACGACGGTCTACGATCTCCACAAACTGGTCGCCGAGCAGTACTTGAAACAGTACGCGCGCCAGGGCGCGGTCCAGGGCACGACGCTGCGGCTGGCCAACGTCTACGGTCCCGGACCGGCGCACAGCAGTGCCGATCGGGGCATCCTGAACCTGATGGTGCAGCGGGCGCTGCGCGGCCAGCCGGTCACGATCTACGGTGACGGCGCCTGGCTGCGCGACTATGTTTACGTCGACGATGTGGCGGCGGCCTTCGTGCTGGCGGCAGCGAGAATTGCCGAGACGAATGGCCGGCACTTTGTCATCGGCACGGGTCAGGGTCACACCATCGCCGAGGCGCTACACTTGGTGGCGACGCAGGTGACCGCCAGGACGGGACGGCCGGTGGCGGTGCAGCACGTCGACCCACCGGCCGCCCAGCCGTCGATCGACTTCCGGCATTGCGTGGCTGACAGCCGCGCCTTCCAGCACGCGACCGGATGGCGGCCGGCTGTCGATCTCCGTACCGGGCTGGCGCGGACCGTCGACGCCTTCCTGACGCAGGCGGGCTGATCTTGATGATCGGGCCGATCCCGACCCTCCGAGGAGACTGAATGGAATGTCTGGTGTGCCAGTTTCAGATCGAGCCCTTCATGTCGTTCGGCAAGATGCCGATTGCCAACGGATTCCTGACGCCTGAGGAGTTTCCGAGCGAGTACTTCTTCGAGCTTCGCGTCAGCTTCTGCCCGCGCTGCCACATGGTTCAGCTCGCCGAGCAGCCGGACCGGAGCCGCATGTTCCACGAGAACTACGCGTTCTTCTCCTCGACGTCGGTGCGGATGGCGCAGCACTTCGAGGCATTTGCCGGGGCCGTGCAGGAGCAGTATCTGACGGCGGCCGATCCATTCGTCGTCGAAATCGGCAGCAACGACGGGATCACGCTGCGCCACTTCGCGGCGCGGGGGATCCGCCACCTCGGGATCGAGCCGTCGGCCAATGTCGCCAGCGTGGCGATCGCCAGGGGGGTGCGGACCATCGGCGAGTTCTTCGATCAGCCGCTGGCCGAGAAGATTGTCGCCGGGAACGGCCAGGCCGACGCGATCATCGCGGCCAACGTAATGTGCCACATCCCCTACCTGCACTCGGTGATGGCCGGAGTCGAGCGGCTGTTGAAGCCGGGTGGCGTCCTGATCTTCGAGGACCCCTATCTGGGCGATATCGTCGAAAAGACCTCGTACGACCAGATCTACGACGAGCATGCGTTCTACTTCTCGGTCGGTTCGCTGACCGCCCTGTTCGATCGGCACGGTCTCGAGATCGTCGACGTCCAGCCGCAGGCGGTGCATGGCGGATCGATGCGCTACGTGGTGGTCAGGAAGGGCGCGCGGCCGGCCGGTGCGGCGGTCGCGGCGCAACGGGACAAGGAGCAGGCGCTGGGTCTCGGCCGGGCCGAGACCTACCGCGGGTTCGCGGCCAATGTCGAGCGATCGCGTGATGCGCTGATGGCGCTGTTGCGCGAGTGCCAGGCCGGGGGCAAGCGGGTGGTCGGCTACGCGGCGACGTCCAAGAGCACGACCGTGATCAACTACTGCGGGATTACCCCGGACCTGGTCGAGTTCATCAGCGACACCACGCCGGTGAAGCAGGGGAAGTTCAGCCCGGGCATGCACATTCCGGTGCGCCCCTACCAGGACTTCCAGCGCGACTACCCGGACTACGGGCTGCTGTTCGGCTGGA
Source organism: Acidobacteriota bacterium (assembly GCA_039931615.1). Lineage (GTDB taxonomy): Bacteria > Acidobacteriota > Vicinamibacteria > Vicinamibacterales > CAVVIG01 > JAHFUI01. The sequence continues at coordinate 29,408 of JBDTRR010000011.1, read as the reverse complement.
ACCATGGCGAGGAAATCAGGGCGAAGGAGCGCGCCTTCACGGCGGCCGGCGGCCGGTGGATCGTCTATGTGCCGGCGGTCGAGGTGGGCGCGTGATTCTCTGCGGCAATCCGCGGGCGCAGTATCTCGCCCACCAGGCGGAGATCAACGCCGCGATCGGCGAGGTGCTCGAGCAGGGCCGCTACATTCTCGGCCGCGAAGTGGCGGCGTTCGAGCAGGAGTTCGCCGCGTTCGTCGGCGTGGCGCACGGCATCGGCGTCGGCAGCGGCACCGAAGCGCTGCACCTGGCGCTGCGGGCGTGCGGGATCGGGCCGGGCGACGAGGTGATTACCGTCGCGCACACCGCGGTCGCGACGGTCGCGGCGATCGAGCTGGCCGGAGCGGTGCCGGTTCTGGTCGACATCGATCCCGAGTTCTATACGCTCGACCCGTCGGGCCTGGAACGGGCGATCACGCCGAGAACAAGGGCGATCGTGCCGGTCCACGTCTACGGCCAGGCCGCCGACCTCGATCCGATCCTGGCCATCGCGCGCGCCCATGGCCTGCGCGTGATCGAGGACTGCGCTCAGGCGCATGGGGCGACCTACCGGGGGACGCGGGTCGGGGCCTGGGGCGATCTCGCCTGCTTCAGTTTCTATCCGACCAAGAACCTGGGCGCGATCGGCGATGGCGGCATGGTCGTCACCGATGACCCGGCGCTGGCGGAACGGACCCGGCTGCTGCGCGAATACGGCTGGACCGAGCGTTACGTCAGCACGATACCGGGCGGCAATTCCCGCCTCGACGAGATCCAGGCGGCGATCCTGCGCGTCAAGCTCCGCTACCTCGATCGGGACAACCAGACGCGTCAGCGCCTGGCCGCGCTCTACGACGCGCTGCTCGATGGCGCGGGACTGGTGCTGCCCCGGCGGCGGCCGGAGGCGCAGCACGTCTTCCATCTCTACGTCGTCAGGTCATCGAGGCGCGAGCCGCTGCAGGAGGATCTGCGATCGGCCGGCATCCTGGCGTTGATCCACTACCCGGTGCCGATTCATCTCCAGCCCGCCTATCTGGGCCGTCTGAGCGGCAGCGACGCGCTGCCGGCGACGGAGCGGGCGGCGCGGGAAGTGCTCTCGCTGCCGATCTACCCGGAGCTGACCGAGGATCACGTGCGGACGGTGGCTGATGGCGTTCGGGCGTTCGGGAGCGCGCCGGCGTGATCGACGGAGTGGTCATCAAGAGCCTGGTGACGCACGCCGACGACCGGGGATACTTCCGTGAGGTGATCCGGAGCAGCGATGCGCTGTTCGCCGCCGGCTTCGGTCAGCTCGGTCATTCGCTGGTGCATCCGGGCATCACGAAGGCCTGGCACGGCCACCAGCGACAGAGCCAGTGGACGTATGTCGCCAGCGGCGTCCTGAGGGTGGCGTTGCACGACTGCCGGCCGGATGCGAAGACCTACCGCACGACTCACGAACTGCTGCTCGGCGACCACCAGGCCGCTGCCGTCTACCTGCTTCCCCCCGGCGTCGTCCACGGCTATCGGTGCCTGGCCGGGCCCGCCCACGTCATCTATGTGACCTCGGACGTCTACGATCTGACCGAGGAGATTCGTCTGCCCTACGACGACCCGGCGATCGCCTATGACTGGTCGCCGCGCATCAGATGACCTGGTGAGCGATCTCGAGCGCGTCCGCTGTCCGAGGTGCCGATCGGAGCAGAGCGACGTCGTGTTGTCCGGGCCGGATCATCTGCACCAGCTGCCGGGCGAATTCTTCGTGGCAGCGTGCCGGCAGTGCCGCCTCTGGTTCCAGAATCCGAGACCGCCGATCGACGCGCTGGCTTCGCTCTATCCGGATGACTACCGGCCGCACGTTCCGGCCGGCGGCACGTCCGGCGGCACGCCTCTGTTGCGAGCGTCGACCGCCCGCTACCTGGCGGCCCAGCTCGGCTACCCTGCGATTCAGGCGCTGCCCGAGGCCGGCGGATTCAACTGGCGCGCGGTCCGCTGGCTCGACCCGGTGCGCCGATGGACGGTGGGGGTCGGGCTGCTGCCGCAGTTCGTCCCGGACGGCGCACTGCTGGACATCGGGTGCGGGAACGGCAGCCGTCTGGCGTCGCTCAGACAGTACGGATGGCGCCGGCTGCACGGCATCGAGCTGGTGGCCGCGGCGGCCGCGGAAGCGCGGGCGAACGATCTCGCGGTCGAGTGCGGTCCGGTCGAGTCGACGCTCGAATCCCATGCCGACGGATCGCTCGACGTCGTCATCTCCAGCATGGTCCTGGAGCACCTCCCTGATCCGTTCGCGGTCGTCCGCCGAATCGCCGCCAAGCTCAAGCCGGGCGGCCAGTTCCTGTTCAGCACGGTGGTGCGCGATTCGCTCGACGCCCGGATCTACGGGAAGTTCTGGGGCGGCTTCGATTTCCCCCGCCACCTCGTCTACTTTCGCCGCGCCGATCTCGACGCCATGCTGACGGACCACTACGAACAGGCGGAATACTTCTACCAGGCGGCGCCGGTCGACTTCCTGCGCAGCTCGAGCTGGCGGCGGCTGGCGGGCGAGCGCCGCATCGTCGACGAGGTCATCGTCCGGCTGGGCAGCGGCATCCCGCAGGCCGCCTGGCTGGCGGGCGCGGTCCTGGCCTGGCTGGGGAAGACGTCCCGCGTCTCCTGTCGATGCCGGAGGATGGCGTGATGTCAAGTCAGGCAAGCCTGAAGAATCGCAAGGTGCTGATTACCGGCGGGCTCGGTTTCATCGGCAGCAATCTCGCCCATCGATGTCTGGAGCTGGGCGCCCAGGTCGCGATCTACGACAACCTCGATCCGCATTCCGGCGGCACGCTCTACAACATCCAGGACATCAGGGACTCGGTCGAGCTGCATTTCGACGACATCCTCAACTTCGACGCCCTGGTCGAGCACATCTACGAGCGGGACATCGTCTTCAACTGCGCGGCGTCGACCTCGCACCCGTTCTCGATGCGCGAGCCGTGGTTCGATCTGGACGCGAACAGCCGCGGCGTCGTCAACGTGCTCGAGGCGCTGCGGCGGTTCAACAAGAAGGCGCCGCTGGTGCATATCGGCACCAGCACGCAGCTCGGCCCGCTCCAGTACGAACCGGCGGACGAGAACCATCCGGAGTTTCCGACCGACATCTACTCGGCCAACAAGAGCGCGTCGGAGAAATACGTGCTGGTCTATGCCCGGGCGTATGGCCTGCCGGCGACGGTGATCCGGCTGTCCAACGTGTTCGGCCCGCGCGCGACCATCCGCAGCGCCGAGTTCACCTTCAACAACTACTTCGTCGGCCTGGCGCTCCAGAACAAGGACATCACCGTCTGGGGCGAGGGCGAGCAGCTGCGCAACGTGCTGTATGTCGAGGATGCGGTGTCGGCGCTGATCACGGCGGCACTGTCGGAGAAGAGCTACGGCCAGACCTTCTTTGCGGTGGGCGACCATCATTACTCGGTGGCGCAGATCGCCGAGATGACGGTCAGGCACATGGGATCCGGACGGGTCACGCACGTGCCGTGGCCGCAGGATCGCAAGGCGGTCGAGATCGGCAAGGCGGTCCTGAGCAACGCCAAGATCCGGAAGACCCTCGGGTGGCAGCCGGAGCACGACATCGAGGACGGCCTGCGCAAGACCTACGACTACTTCAAGGGCTGTCTGGGCGAGTATCTCTGACGCGGCGGGCCGGCTCCCACGTACCGTGCGTGGCGTCCGACTTCAGTCGGACGACGGAACATCCGGCTGAAGCCGAGAATTGAAAAGGTCCATCCAACAATGCGTCTCGTGATCACCGGTGCGCTTGGCCATATCGGTTCGCGGCTGATCCACAGTCTGCGGCCGCGCGACTTCGAAGAGGTCGTGCTGTTCGACAACCTGTCGACCCAGCGGTATTGTTCGCTGTTCGATCTCCCGCAGGCCGTGCCGTTCCGCTTCGTCGAAGGCGACATCTGCACCGACGATCTGGACGCTCTGTTCGCCGGCGTGGACGTTGTCGTCCACCTCGCCGCGATGACCAATGCCGCTGCCAGCTTCGATGTCCAGGAAGGGGTCGAGCGGGTCAACTTCGAGGGGACCGATCGCGTCGCGGCGGCGTGCGCGCGGCAGGACTGCCGGCTGCTGTTCCTCTCGACCACCAGCGTCTACGGCATCCAGGCCGAGACCGTCGATGAGACCTGCCCGCTGGAGGATCTGCAGCCGCAGAGCCCGTACGCGACGAGCAAGCTGCGGGCCGAGCAGCGGCTGCACACCCTGGGCGCCACCGGCCGGCTGAAGTTCTTCATCGGCCGCCTCGGCACGATCTACGACACCTCGAAGGGGATGCGCTTCCATACCGCGATCAACAAGTTCTGCTGGCAGGCGTCACTCGGTCAGCCGCTGACCGTCTGGCGGACGGCATTGGATCAGTACCGTCCCTATCTCGATCTGGAAGACGCGGTGCGCGCGATCAAGTTCGTCATCCAGTCCGATCTCTTCGACAACCGGGTCTACAACGTGCTGACCGAGAACGCCACCGTCCGCCAGATCGTCGATCTGATCCGTGCCGTGGTGCCCGACGTCAAGGTCGAGTACGTCGATTCCCAGATCATGAATCAGCTCTCCTACTCGGTGCTGGCGGAACGGTTCCAGGCCAGGGGGTTCGAGTTCCGGGGCAACCTCCGGGACGGCATCGGCCGCACCCTGGCGCTGATTCACGGCCTGCGGCAGGCCCGCCTCGCCGATGGAGATTGAAGAAGAGGCGACGGTCAGTGAGCCGGTCGCGGCGTTCAGCACGCTGCCGCGCCAGGCGGCGATCGTCACGTTCCTCTCGGTGGCCGGTCAGCTGGTCGGCCTGCTGACCCAGGTCGTCATCGCCGGCATCTTCGGCGCCCGCGCCGAGATGGACGCGTTCCTGGCCGCCAGCACGCTGCCGCAGTACGTCGTCGCGGTCCTGCTCGGTGCGCTTGCCGTCGTCTTCATCCCCGTCTTCATCGACTACGACGGATCGGGGCGCACGGGCGAAGCCTGGCGTGTGGCGAGCTCGGTGGTGACCACGACCGGGCTCCTGCTGACCGCCCTGGCGATTGCCGGCATGCTGCTCGCCGAGCCGCTGATCAGGATCACGACGCCGGGGCTGAGTCCGGAGTCGCTGGCGCTGGCGGCCCGCGTCGCGCGCATCATGTGGCCCGGCATCGCCGCGTCGGGCGTCGTCGTCCTGCTGATCGGCGTCTACCACGCGACCGGCCGCTTCGCGTGGGCCGCCCTGGTCCCGGTGCTCGGCGCGGGGTTGAACCTGGTGCTGGTTCTGGTGACGGTCCGGGCGTGGGGAGTGATCGGGCTGGCGTGGGCCGGCGTGGCGTCGATGGCGTTCCAGGCGGTCCTGCTGTGGTGGGGCGTGGCGGGCCAGGCGCGGATTCGTCCGGCGCTCGACTGGCGGCACCCCGGCGTGGCCCAGGTCGTCGTGCTGCTGTGGCCGCTGGCTGTTTCCAGCCTGCTGACTCGCTACACGCAGCTGGTGGATCGTTACCTGGCGTCCAGCCTGGCCGAAGGAGCGATCGCCCACCTCGCCTACGCATTCAGGCTGGTCACGCTGGTCTCGTTGTTTCTCTCCACTGGCATTGCCACCGTGATCTTTCCTCGCATGGCGTTGAACAGCGCGGTCGGGGACGCCGCCGCTCTGCGCCGGACCTTGTCGCTCGGCCTCAGGGTGATGTGGCTCGGTGTCGCCCCGGCCATCGGCCTCGGCGTCGCGTTGTCGTATCCGATGATCACCGCGCTGATCGAGCGCGGCGCGTTCCTCGCCACCGACACCGCCGCCGTGTCGGTGCTGTGGCGTATCTACCTGGTCTCGATGGCGGCCGGCTGCCTCGGCAGCGTCACGGGCCGGGCGTTCTATGCCCTGAAACAGACGCGAACGGTTGCCGTGATAGGCGTGATCGAGGCGCTCGCCTACGTCGTCTACACGCCGTGGCTGGCGGCCCGGTTCGGGGCCGCCGGCGTCGCTGCCGGCTATGTCCTTTATCTGTCGCTCTCCGTCGGATGGCAGCTGCCGCTCCTCAGATGGCGGCTGGGTCGAGGCGGGGGGAGGCTGTTCTGCGGCTCGTTCGCGCGCACCGGCGCTGCCGCGCTGATCGGCGGCGCCGCCGCGAGCGCCGCGGCCGCGCTGGTCGATACGGCCTGGGCCCAGCTCGTCGTCGGCGGCTGCGCCGGAGTGCTCACTTATCTCGGCATCATCTTCATCTGGGGAGGACCGGAAGTACCGTGGACCGGGGACGTCGTCGTCCGGATGATTCGCTCGCTGTGGAATCGGGATGCCAGCCGACCGGATCTGCTGACGTCGTCGACCACGGCGGTGCCGCGCGGCACGCGATGAGTGAGCGTATCGATGGGCCCCGGAAGCCCAGGCTGCTGGTGATACTCGAGGCCGGCACCGCCATCCCGAGCGGCGTCCTCAGAGCGAAAATCTACCATCAGTGCCTGATCGACGCCGGTTTCGAGGTCCGCTACCGGAATCGCCTTCGACCCGGCCTGGTCCGCCTTCGCGAGACCCCGCCCGACTGGCTCGTGCCGCTGATGACCGGATGGGTCGCACAGGTCCTGGCCGGGCTGATCCGGTCGCTGGCCCTGGTTTCCGAGTTCTTCATCGTCCGAGCCGCCAGGCGGGCCGATGTGGTCTACATGTCGAAGGTGTCCTCCCTGGGCCTGGTCCGGAAGCTTCGCGCTGGCACCGCCGCGCCGCTGGTCTTCGATTTCGGCGACGCGGTCTGGATCAAGCTCCTGGGCTTCGACGAAGTCCTCCGGCTCGTCCACTACGTCACGACCGACAACGAATACACGGCGGCCTACGTCCGTCGGTTCAATCGGCAATGCACCGTGGTGCCGGACTGCGCCCAGGTCGAATGGTTCGACCAGCAGCGGCACAAGCGCGCGGCGAACCCCGACGGCACGATCACCCTCGGTTGGATCGGCAGCCCGAGGACCGCGCACAATCTGTTTGCCCTGTGGGAAGCATTGGAGCAGTTATGCGTCAGATACGACCACCTGCGGGTCCGCCTGCTCGGGGTCGGGGACGACAGCCCGTATCTGCCGCCGTTCGAGAAGGTCCGCTACACCTGTCTGCCCCACTACTCGCAGGCCAGCATGATCGACGAAGTGCTGGCGATGGACATCGGCGTCTTTCCGCTGCATCAGGTCGAGGCGTCGGTCGTGCGCGGCGTGTTGAAGGCGACGGTCTACATGGCCGGCGGCATTCCGGCGGTGTGCTCGCCGGTGGGACAGTGCGTCGACCTGATCGACGACGGCGTCAACGGTTTCCTGGCCGGCTCGACCCGCGAATGGGAGCACAAGCTCAGCTGCTTGATTGAAGACCAGGCCCTGAGGGAGCGGATCGGGCAGGCCGGGCTCGAAACCGTCCGGCGCGACTTCAGTCTGGAAGGCGGGTTTTCGCGCCTGCGGGGCGTGTTGGAACAGGCGATGGCGGAGCGGTCCGGCCGGGACGCCGGCAAGGCCGCGACCGGGACCGATGGTGCTTGACCAGGTGATGGGAAACGCAACGGTGACGACGATGGCGGCCCGGCCGCCGCTGGCGCTGGTGTCGCGCCGGTCGCGCCGGAAGACCGCCGTCGGCTCGCGCGATGCGGTCCGGACGGCGATTGCGCTGCTGTCGTATGCGTTCCTGCACGACAACGCCGCGACGCTGCCGGGGACGCTGGGCTATGGATGGACGCGGCTGATCGCGCTGCCCGCGGAGGTCCGGTTCATTGAAGTCGTGGTCATCGTCGGCCTGGCCTTGTCAGTGGTGATGGCGCGGCGGTCGGTGATGACGGTGTCGCTGCTCGGCGGATGCCTGCTGTTCGTCGGCTTGTCGATCCTCTCCTACCTGAATCACCCGGTGACCGGTCCCATCGATTTTGGCCGGCTGGTCTACATGTACCTGCTGCCGATCGTCGTGTTCGTCATCGCCAGGGAGCTGCGGTGGGACCCCGCCGGCGTGCGGACTGTTGTCCGGTTCGTGCTCGGCTGGGTACTGATTTCGGCGGCGGCGTCGTGGCTCCAGTATCTCTATCTTGGCTACCCGGCCGGCGATGACATCACCGGGCTCAACCCGGATGCTCACGTCAACGTCAGCTTGCTGTTGATCGGCAGCCTGTTGCTGCTCGCTGATGGCCTGTTCCTGCGTCAGTGGTTCAGGATTCTTCCGGCGATCGGTCTGGCCGCGACGGCGGTTCTGCCCAGCGAGCTGAAGATCCTGTTCATCTCGCCACTCCTGGTCGCGATGGTGCTCTGGTACTACTCTGGCGGATCGTTGTGGCGGCACGCCCGGATGATGTTCAAGCGGGCCGTCGTCGTGGTGCCGCTGCTGGCGGCGATCGTGAGCGTCGGTTTCATCGCGTTCAATCGGATCGATATCCTCTCGTCCAACCGCGTACCGGCACTGATCGATCGGGCCCTCAACGATCCGCTGAATTTCGGCACGGTGATCGCCTACCGCAATGCCGTGACCATCCTGACGCAGGGCCCGCGAAACTTCCTGCTCGGGCTCGGGCCGTACGCCTACTCGAACCCGATCAGCATGGGGCAGTCACGGGAGGACGGGGCACTTGGACGCTTCACGCGATCGGATCTGGCGTCCAGCGCCGGGGAGTCCGGCGAGGATGCGCGGATCACGCTGGCCACCAGCCTGGCGTTGGAATTCGGCGTGCCCGCCTTCATGATGCTGGGCTGCCTCTATCTGTTCGTCCTGATCGAAACCCACTTGGCGGCGGTTCGTTCCCGGGACGGCACCGTTCGCCGCTACGCCGCGGTTGCGGTGCCGGGCGTCATGATCCTGCTTGCGGCCGGAACACTCGGCTTGTTCGGATCGCTGTCGGCTTTGGCGCTGTCCTGGCCGGTGATGATTCTGGCCGGAGCGACGTGTCGACTCGAGGCCCGCAATCGAGTGCTCGCGAAGCGTCACCGGCAACAGCGGCGTCGACGGCCAGGCCAGAGCGCGCAGGGAGGGGTTTGAGTGCGAATTGCCTGGGTCTGTCCCTACCCGGCATCCGCCTTCCGATCCCGGCCCAGCCTGCGGCAGAGCCGTAAGGCGCTGCATCCGGTACCGTGGGTCACCATCCAGGCGCCGCTGGTCGCGGCAGCGGCAGGCGTCGAGCTCCACGTCGTGACCGTCGCCCGGGATTATTCCGCTGATGATCACTTTGAGCACCAGGGGATTCATTTTCACTTCCTTCGCGTTCCTCGCGTGCCGCGGGCACTGCTCTGGTATCAGCTCGATCGCCGGAGGATTCACCAGTGCCTCGATGCGATCCGGCCGGATCTCGTGCAGGGGTTCGGGACCGAGGGCAGCTTCGGCTACGCCGCGGCGACCAGCGGCTACCCGGCGCTGATCCGGATGCAGGGGATCATGGGCAGAATCGTTCCCGCGCTCGGCGCCCGCGCGCTGCTGCGCAATCCCGGCTGGATCGTGCCGATCGTCATCGAACGGCTCACCGTCCGCCGCTGCCGGCAATTCATCTGCCCATCGCAGTTCGCCGCCGACTACGTCCGGCAGGTCAACCCATCGGCGCAGGTTCATCTGGTGAGAACACCGGTGCGGTTGGAATATTTTTCGATTCAACGGGACCCCGCTCCGTCCACTCGACCTGAGCTGCTCTTTCTCGGATCCGTGCTACCGGCCAAGGGGATCGAGGTTCTGCTCGAGGCGATGGTGGCAATCGTGGCGGAGTTCCCCGGGACGGTCCTGCACGTGGCGGGGGCCGGCGAGCCGGGATACATCGACCATGTCCTGAAGCCGCTGCTGGCGCGAACCAATCTCGTTGACGTCGTGTTGTTGCATGGCTTTCAGTCGGCTCCGCAAGTGTGCGCGCTGATGGCTCGCGCGTCGCTGCTCGTCCTGCCAACCTTCATGGACACTTCTCCCAACGTGGTCAGCGAAGCGCAGATTGCCGGCGTGCCCGTTGTCGCGACGCGGGTGGGCGGGATTCCGGAAGTGATCGAACATCGGCGGACCGGCCTGCTGGTCGAGCCGCATTCCGCCGGGGCGCTGGCGGACGCCATCCTCGACGCGCTTCGCCACCCCCGGGCGACGGCAGCGATGGCTGACGCGGCGCGCGCGGAAGCGCTCGTTCATCACGATCCGGAAACCCAGGTCGCCAAGCTCGTCGATATCTACCGCGACATGGTTGCGGCTGCGCCGCTGCCGGCGGTCCGGCGAATGAAGACCACGCTGACTTCACTGCCTTGACGGGACCGCTCCTCATCTCGATCGTCACCCCTTCCTACAACCAGGTGGCGTTCGTCGAAGAGACGCTGCGCAGCGTCCTCGAGCAGGACCATCCGCACAAGGAGTACTTCGTCATCGACGGCGGATCCGACGATGGCAGCGTTGACGTCATTCGCCGCTACGCTGACCGGCTGACGTCCTGGGTTTCAGAGCCGGACCGGGGGCAATCGCACGCCATCAACAAGGGATTCGCGCTCGCCCATGGCGAGGTGCTGGGCTGGGTGAATTCGGACGATACCTACCTGCCCGGCGCTCTGGCCACCGTCGCGAGATGCTTTGCCGAGCATCCCGAGGTCGACTTTCTATACGGCGACTATCTCTACACCAACCCGCGGGGCGAGACGTTGATGAGACGGCGGCTGTTCGACTCGATGTCGTATGAGACGCTGCTCTATCACGATTATTTCGGCCAGCCCGCGGTGTTCTTCCGCCGCGCGCTGCTTGACCGGGTCGGCCCGGTCGATGAACAGCTGCACTACCACATGGACTGGGATCTGTTCCTGCGGATGTGGAAGGTGTGCCGGCCTCTCCACGTGCCGATCCCGCTCGCCACCTCGCGGCTCGTGCCGACCGCGAAGTCCAACGCGCAGGACTCCGAGCGCTACCTGGCCGGCACCATGCTCGTGCAGCAGCGCCACATGAATCAGCGCTTCGCGAGTCCGCTGTTGAACCGCTGGTGGCATCGCGGCTACTACTACTGTTCCTTTGCGGTGCGCGCCTGGGCTGTCGTCAGGGAGAATCCGATTCGCTACATCAGGATCCTCAGGGACCTGTTTCCGGAGCGGCGCTTCTTCCGGCTGTGGCGGACGCGGCTGCGGAGCCCATTTTGATCGGCGGACTCAACCAGGCGGATCGCGACCGCTGGTCATCGGTTCGCGTCGCCTTCGCGGCGCTGCTCGTGGCGCTGATCGTCTTCGAATTTGGTCCCCCGCTGTTCAGCGCCGTCGTCCGCAACCGCTGTGCGCTGGAACAGACGCGCGACCGCGCCGCGGGCTGTGGGCTGAACGGGGACTCCGGCAGCGGGTCTGGCCCGGAGCACCGGTTGGCGTTCCGCTCGGCGCTCTTCGCCGGCCGGTGGGAAAGGGCCGGGCAACTCGCCGCCGGGATCATGTCGAGGCCCGACCGTCTGGGCGAAGCGCTTCTGTTCCGTGAAGCTAATCGACGCACCGAGCGCGGCGACCCGGCGGCGGCGCGGGCGGCGCTCGACGCCGTGCTGGACGCCGTCCCGGACGGGGGCTCTCGTGATCCACTCGTCTGGTATTCAGCCGGTCAGGCGTATGAGAAGGCCGGCGGTCTGAGCGAGGCCGAACACTGCTACAACCGTGGCATCGACGCGGAACAAGGGACCGGGTGGGCGGCGGGTCGCTACTATCTGGCCGTACTGTTCTACCGGCAGGGACACTGGTCGCGCGTGATCGAGACGCTGGAGCCTCTCGCCAGAGAACCGATTGAAGAGCGAATCCGCAACAGCAGCGAAGATCCGCTCACTCGATTGGCGGATTGGGCCGGCGGGTTCCTGCTTCTGGGAATCGCCCAGGAACACCTCGGCCGGACCGGCGGGGCGAAGGACCTGTATCGGCGCCTGCTGGCGGCGATGGCCGGATCGGGCGAGTGGAAGGTCAACCGCGCGCTGGTTTCCCTGGCTGCGCTCGAGGGCCGGGACGGGGAGCATGCCGAGGCGACGCAGCACTTTTCCCGCGCCCTCGATCTGGCGCTGACCTATCCCGACGCCTTCCGTGACGACTACCAGTCCGATACCTGGAAACAGTTGCTGGCGTCAATCCGCGCCGCTGCCGGCGCCGGGCAGATCGATCGATGGCTGGCCGCAGCCGACGCTGAAGTGGCGATGACGCCGCGCAGTGCCGGTGCCTGGCTGATTCTGGCGCTGACGCGTGCCGCCACCTGCCAGGACGAGGCAGCGGACCAGGCGTTGCAACAGGCGGAGTCTCTCGATCAGGGGATGCGCGCCTTCCGACCGCGTTTGCAGGCGGCGCGGGCCGACCTGGTCTGGACCTCATGTCGACCGCGGTAACCGGCCGCACCATCGGCGGTGTCAGACCTGGCCATGCCGTCCAGAGTCTGCTCTCGATGACCGTCATCGTGGCGTGCGCGGTCGCCGTGCTGGTTCCGCACCTCGAACTGCGAGGTGTGACGGTGGACGAGTACGCCACCTATCGCCTGGTCACGCTGCACGGCTGGCAGCAGATTCTGGAGTGGGCCCATACCTGGGACGTCAACCCGCCGACCCACTACCTGCTGCTTCGATTCTGGTCGGTGATGTTCGGCGATTCGCTCCCGACCCTGCGAGCGATGAACATCCTGCCGACCATCCTCTCTGGTTTCGGCGTCTGGTGGTACCTCAGGCGCCGCGGAGTTGGTGCGGCCTGGGCCGTCGCGGCCGGATGTTCGGTCGTCGCCTCGCCGACGCTGCTCTACTACTCTCGTATGGCGCGCTACTACTCCTGGCCAGCGTGCTTCGGTGCCATGGCGGTGCTGAGCTACGCCGAGTGGCGCCGGACCAGAGGGGCACGCTGGCTGCTCCTGGCTGGCGGTTTCGAACTGCTGTGCGGATATTTTCACTATCTGGCGTGGGCCTCGCTCTTCCTGGGCATCACGATCGCGATGCTGATGGAGTGGCGGAGGGACAAACAGGACACGCTGGCCTGGCGGCATCTCGTTCTCGCCAGGTGCGCCGTTCTCGCCTTGATGACTCCTCTGGTCATCTGGAACGTTTATGGCATCCTGGCGCAGCAGATCAGCGTCGGCAGTCGACCCGGCATGGCGAGGCTGGCGGCCTCCGCCGTTCTGGCGGCGCTATATATTCCCTACGGCGTCTGGTTCTCCGAAAACTTCTTCCCATGGGACTGGTGGTTTTCGATCCCCGCGGTGGTCCTGCTGCTGGCGATCATCGGTCTCCGATCGAAGGCGACGGCAGACGCCGGTGCCCGGATCTGGCTCGCGACCGCCGTGACCGGCAGTCTGCTTGCCGCGCTGGTGATGACGATGGTGTTCCGGCTCGAGTTTCGCCATGCGATCGTCGCGGTCCTGTGGGTGAGCCCGCTGGTGTCGGTGTGGATCTGGGAGACGCTGTCCATGGCGCCGCCGGCCGCCATCCGGTTGGCCGTCGCCCTCGGGATCGTGGCGACGCAGGCGCTGGGCATCCATGCCTACTATTCATATCGGGACGGCATGTATCCGGACGTCAACTGGCGGCAGGTCGCCGGCGTGCTCGAGGGTAGAGCCGCGCCGGACGACCTGATCGTCACGCCGGGCGTACGGAACACCATGGTCGACGGCTCGCTGTTCGATCCCTATTGGTCAGGCGAGACGTTCAGTGTCATTGGCGACCGGGCGGGAACGACCGACTCACCCGGGCTCGCGTCGTTCCGACGACGGCTGGAGCAGTTCAGCGGAAAAGCCGTCTGGCTGATTGACCGCCCCCCGACTGTCGGGGAGGCGGTCGAGGTCAGGCGTCTATTGAACGCACGCGGCCTGACACCACATCTTGAAGCCAGTCTCTTTCCCAGGGATGCCCTCGCCCGCGCCTCGATCGACTCGCTGGCCGACAAGAGCGTCAGCTACCGGCTCATGGTGTGGCGGTTTGCGGCGCCGTGACTCGTCCCGCCTTTCTTCCCCCACTCTCGAGGACAGCATGAGCGGGTGTGAGTATCCCTGGCCGCCGATTGAAAACGGCAGCAGACCCGAGTGGACCGGCAGCGCTTTCCGCGTCGGCGGCCTGGAAATGCCGGTGCTCGGGTATAACTCCGGGCCCTCCGGCTGGTCGGACAGCCTGACACAGATGCACGAGGAACTGGCGGGGACCGGTCATCCGATCGACCGCCTGTCCCGCAACTGGGCGCTGGCGGCGGTTCAACGTCACGTCACACAGGCGGCTCCCGTGCTGCTTGAAATGGGCTGCTCCAGCGGCTTCTTCCTGGATGATCTCCGGGCCCGGTTCCCTGCGGCGACGGTCATCGGATCGGATTTCCTGCAGGAGCCGCTCGAGCGCCTGGCGGCACGGGTCAGGGACGTTCCGCTGTTGCGGTTCGACGCGGTGCGCTGCCCGTTGCCCGATGCCAGCCTCGATGCCGTGATCCTGCTCAACGTGCTGGAGCATATCGAGAACGATGGCGAGGCGGTGCGTCAGGTCGCCCGCATCCTCAAGCCGGGCGGCGTCGCGGTCATCGAAGTGCCGGCCGGACCGCATCTGTACGACCTCTACGACGAGCACCTGCAGCACTATCGACGATACTCCGGCGCGTCGCTCGCCGCGCTGGCGGCCGCCGCCGGGCTGGCGGTGGTCGAACAGTCGCATCTCGGCTGCTTTCTCTACCCGGGGTTCGCGCTGGTGAAACGCTGGAACCAGAGGCGCTCGGACGCCCAGCCGGCGGCCAGGGAGCGGATCGTCGCCGCCAACATCACGCAGACCGGCGGGAGTTGGCTGCTGCGCCAGGTGTTCGAGTGGGAGGGTCGGCTCGGCCGGTGGATGTCATTTCCGTTCGGCATCCGGTGCGTGATGGTGTGTCAGCGCCCTGCGAAAATGGCCGCGTCGATTGAGCGAAGTTGAGGGAGCAGGCCGGCCCGCATTCTTCTGATAAATCCATGTTACAAGACACCATCCAGCCGGCTGTCGCGGCCAAGTGGCCCAAACAGCTGCCGCCATTGAGCCCGGAGCAGCAGCGGATCAGCGACGATTTCGTCAAGTATTGGCATGAGGTGCTGCCGCGCCGCTACGGCGTGGTCGATGAGTTCAACCATCGCTATCCGGTGCGCAACTCGAGCCGGCAATTCGTCAGGACCCTGGAGATCGGCGCCGGGATTGGCGAGCACCTCGAATACGAGCAGTTGAGTGCCGAGCAGGAGCAGGGCTATGTCGCGGTGGATATCCGGGCGAACATGGTCGCGGAAATCCGCCGGCGGTTCCCGAAGGTGACGGCGGTGGTCGGCGACTGTCAGCAGCGGCTCGATTTTGGCGACGGCCATTTCGATCGGATTCTCGCGATTCACGTGCTCGAGCATCTGCCGGATCTTCCGGCGGCGGTCCGGGAGATGCATCGGCTGTGCGACAAGGCGCGGGGCATGCTCTCGATCGTCATTCCCTGCGAAGGCAGCGTCGCCTATACGCTGGCCAGGCGATTGTCGGCGCAGAGAATCTTCGAAAAGCGCTACCGGCAGTCCTATCGCTGGTTCATCAGCCGGGAGCATCTCAACCGGCCGTCGGAAATCCTCGAAGAGATCGGGGGGTATTTCGATCGCCGCCACATGACGCATTTTCCGATTCTGCTCAACCTCGAATTCTGCAATCTCTGTATCGGCGCGACGTTTGCCCCCAGGCGGCGTGACTAGCCCCCTTGGGACCAGCCCCCCTGGGCCCGGTCAAAGCGCGAGCCGGCGGCGCCGCATCCTGCTCCTCACCACCTATTCCCAGGCGCTGTCGTCGTTTGTCGCCCCGTTGGCGCGCTATCTCGAGGAGCAGGGCTACGACGTCGTGCTCGGCGCCTCGGACGAACCGCTGATCGGTCCGTCGACGCTGCCCGACTTGCGGGCCGGCGGATTCCAGACTGTTTCGATTCCGTTTTCCAATCGCCTGCTGCCGCACCACGACCTGCGGTCGGCCTGGCACCTGTGGCGGGTGCTGCGCGCGACGCCGTTCGACATCGTCCATACCTTCACCGCCAAGGCGGGATTCATCGGCCGCCTGGTCGCCCGCGCCGCCCGCGTGCCGGTCGTCGTCCACACCGCCTTCAGCTTTCCGCACCTGGACACGCCGTCGACCGCGTGGCTGTATCGGCCGCTCGAGCTGATCGCGACATCCGCGTCCGATCACATCTTCTGCATCTCGCGGCTGGGCTACCAGCAGGCACTCGGACTCGGACGGGCGCCCCGCCACGGCATCTCCAATCCCGGCCTCGGCCTCGACGTCGGGCGGTTCGCGTCTCTGGTGCCGCGGGCAGCGGCGCGGCGCGACCTCGGCCTGCCTGCGGACGTCGCGCTCGTCGGCACGGCCGCGCGGCTGGTGCCGCACAAGCGGATCGATCTGTTCCTGGCTGTCTGCGCCGAGGTCGCCGCGGCCCGTCCCGACGTGCGATTCCTGATTCTGGGCGACGGGCCGGAGCGAAGCAGGCTCGATCAGCTGGTGCTGCGCCATCGGCTGTCCGATCGACTGCAGTTCCTGTCCTACCTGCCGGACTCCGCCGACGTCGTCAAGTTCTTTCGCGCCCTGGACGTCTTCGTCCTGCCGACGGAACGGGAAGGGTTCGGCATGGTGTTCGCCGAGGCGATGGCCACCGAGACGCCGGTGGTCGGGCCGGACATCTCGCCGGTCAACGACATCATCCTGGACCACGACACCGGCTTGCTGGTGGCGCCCGGCGACCGGGGCGCCTACGTCGATGCGGTGACGTGGCTGCTCGACCACGACGAGGCACGGGCCAGATTCGGGGCGAGCGGCCGGGCCAGGGTGCAGAACTGCTTCGACGAGCGGATGGCGTTCGCGAAGATTGCCGGAACCTATCGAGTGCTCGCACCCTGACGTAAGATACACAGACCTCAGAAGATCGTGCGTGCTCCATCGGCTTCCGCAGAATCGACACCCGGGGTCACCCGCGTCCAGGTGCCGGGATCGGTGCGGCTGCGGCTCGCGGTCAAGCGCCTGTTCGACGTGCTGGTCGCTGCGATCGCGCTCGTGCTCCTGGCGCCGCTGTTCGCCGTGATCGCGGCGGCGATCAAGCTCGAGACGCCCGGGCTGCCGTTGTTTTTCAACGACACGGTCATGGGGCGCGACGGTTGCCGCTTCACGTTTCTCAAGTTCAGGACGATGTTCCCGCACGCGATCGATTATGCCGATCGCCCGGAGGTGCGGCCGGGCTCGCCGCTGGTGACGCGCGCCGGCCGGGTGCTGCGCCGCTTCAAGCTCGATGAGCTGCCGCAGCTCTGGAATGTCTGCCGCGGCGACATGAGCGTCGTCGGCCCCCGGCCGATGGATCCGGTGCGCTATCAGATGGCCAGCGAATTCCACCGCCAGCGTCTGCTGGTCAGGCCCGGTCTGACGGGATGGGTGCAGATCAACGGTAATATCCAGTGGAGCTGGGAGGACCGGATGGACATGGACGTCTGGTATCTCGCCCACTGGTCGCTCTGGCTCGATGTTCGAATCCTGTCCGCCACCGTGCCGACCATCCTGTTCGGTGAGCGGCGGCAGGATCGCCCGCCGGCGCGGATTGCCGATCGACGGTATCGTGTGCGGTGGCCCGGTTCGGGCCGTCAGCAGCGCGCCGGGTCGGCGTTCGAGCCGGCTGATAAAACAGTACGGATGTAGATATGCCACAACGAGTGTTGATCTGCGGCGGCGGCGGCTTCGTCGGCACGGTCCTGGCCAGGCGGCTGCTGTCCATGGGCCACGAGGTCCGGGTCCTGGATACTTTCTGGTTCGGTGATTTTCTGGGTCCGCACGACCGTCTGATCAAGATTCGCGGCGACATGCGGGACGGCGAACTGGTGGACCGGGCGGTGGACGGCGTCGAGTCGGTGATTCAACTCGCCTGCCTGTCGAACGATCCCACCTCGGATCTCGATGCCGGCCTGACCCGGGCGATCAACTACGATGCCTGCGCCGACGTCATCCACCGGGCCAAGGCCGCCGGCGTGCGCCGTTTCATCTATGCCAGTTCCGCCAGTGTCTATGGCGTCCGCGACGAGCCGGACATCACCGAACAGATGGACCTGGCGCCGATCACGCTCTACTCGCAGTACAAGGCCGAGATCGAACAGGTCCTGTTCGATGCCGGATCGGATCGGTTCACCACCGTGGCGGTCCGTAACTCCACCGTCTGCGGCGTTTCGCCGCGGATGCGCCTCGATCTGATCATCAGTATCTTCGTGATGGTCGCCATGAAGAAGGGCGTCATCACGATCGAAGGCGGCACCCAGCTGCGGCCGCTGATTCATATCGAGGATCTGCTCGACCTCTATGAGCTGCTGCTCGACGCCGATCGGCAGAAGATCGATCGGCAGGCCTTCAACATCAGCAGCAACAACTACCCGGTGCTGGACGTCGCGCGCATGGTCCAGGCGAGGATTCCGTGCCGGCTCGAGTTCGCGTCGTTCACCGATCCGCGCTCGTACCATGTCAGCACCGACAAGGCGCGGCGCGTGCTCGGCTATCGCGCCACCCGTCCGATCGAGGCGTCGATTGACGAGATCAAGGACGCGTTCGATCGCTCCCTGATCGACGAGACCGACCGCCGCAGCTACAACATCCGCCACATCAAGCACCTCCTGGAGACCGTTCCCGACCAGGTCTTCTTCACCGGCGGCAGGACGATGCCGGTGGCGTGATGTCCGCCAACCACCCTTGAGCGACCCACTGAAGCGGGCGGTGATCTTTGGCGCCCGGCGCGATGGCTCCGCCGCCGTGGTGCTGGACATCATCACCCTGGCCGGCCTCTACCAGGTGGTCGGATTTCTCGACGATGACCGCACGCTCTGGGGTGGCCAGGTTGGCGATCTCCCGGTGATCGGCGGCGGCGAGGCGATGCCGGGCCTGCGCGCGCAGGGCGTTGACGGGCTGGCCGTCGCCGTTGGCGACAATCGCGCCCGCGAGCGGGTGGTCGGTCAGGCGCAGCGGGCCGGGCTGACGCCAATCAACGCCATCCATCCCCGCGCCGTGGTCGCGGGTGCGGTCCAGCTCGGCGTCGGCATCTGGATCGCCGCCGGCGCGGTCGTCAACCCGGGGACGGTGATCGGCGACGGCGCCGTCCTCAACACCGGGTCGACGGTCGATCACGACTGCCGCATCGGAGCCTACGCCAACGTCTCGCCCGGCTGTCATCTGTCCGGCCGGACGGTGATCGGACGCTATGCCTTTCTGGGGACCGGCGTGATTACCCTGCCCGATGCGCGGATCGGCGACGACGCGATCGTCGGCGCCGGCGCCGTCGTCCTCGCGGCGGTGGCGCCGGGGACGACCGTGGTCGGCGTCCCGGCCCGCTTCGTCCGGCGGCATGAAAATGGTTGAAACGGCGTTTTCAAGGCCGGAAGTCTCAGCGAAGCATCAAGTTCAGCCGGCCTTCAAAACGCCCGCCGCGCCGGAGGCGTGGCAAGATAACGCTGCCACTCGGGAGGTGAAGCCACAGCGCCTCGCGTTTCTCGGATCTGAGGCGGAACCTCGCGGGTTGATGAGGAGAGACTGAGCATGCCGGGAATCCTGGGCGATTCTCCAGCCCTCGCCACGATGCTGAACATCGTGCGCCCCGTGCTGCCCGATCTGTCCGAGTTCGAGGCGGACTTCCGCACCGCCCTGCGCAGCGGCCAGGTCACCAACAATTCACGGTTCGTGATCGAGCTCGAACGGCGACTCCGTGAGTATCTGGACGTCGAGTACGCGCTGGCGTTCTGCAACGGCGAGACCGCGCTGATCTGCATGTTGAAGGCGGCCGGACTGACCGGCGACATCATCGTGCCGTCGTACACCTTCAGCGGCACCGTGCACGCGGCGATCTGGACCAATCTCCGGCCGGTGTTCGCCGATCTCGACGAGGCGACGTTCACCATCGATCCGGCCTCGATCGAGAGCCGGATCACCGCGGCGACCACCGCGATCCTGGCGGCTCCCGTCTACGGCAATCCCTGCGACAACGACGCGCTCCAGCAGCTGGCGGACCGGCGCAACCTGACCCTCCTCTACGATTCGGCCTCCGGGTTCGGCTGCACCTATCGCGGCCGCCGGCTGGGCGGATTCGGCAAGGCCGAGATCTTCAGCTTCCATGCCACCAAGGTGTTCGGAACGATGGAGGGGGGCGCGTTGACGACAAACGATCCGGACCTCTACGAACAAGCGCGCCAGCTGCGGGGATTTGGCCAGATCGGATCGGTCGATTGCGGCCTCCCCGGCCTGAACGGGAAGATGATGGAAGTTGCGGCGCTGGTCGGGCTGCGCACGCTCGACACCTTCGACGCGATAGTCGCGCACCGCGCACGGCTCGCGCTCGAATACGATCGGGGGCTGTCCAGCGTGCCCGGTGTGCGCGTCCAGCAGATCACCGCCGGCGCCACCTCGACGCGTCTCTACGAGGCGTTCGTCCTCGACCAGCAGCGATTCGGCCTGACTCGCGGCCAACTCGTCGAGGCGCTGAAGTCCGATCACATCACGGCGCGGATGTTTCTCGATCCGCCGGTGCACCGGATGACCTGCTACCGCGAGATCAGCGGCGACGTCAGCCTGCCGAATACGGATCGGGTTGCCGCCAACGCCGTGGCCCTGCCGTTTCCCTCGGACATGTCGCTCGAAGAAGTGGCGGCGGTGTGCCGCGCCGTCTCGGCTCTCCACGAGCGCGCTGACGAGGTGCGGCGGCGCCTGACGGGGCCGGCGTAGCCGATGGAAATCCGCAAGGCGATGCTGCTGGCCGCCGGGCAGAGCCGCCGCCTGGGCGACCTGGCCGGCCACCTGCCCAAGCCGATGCTGCCGATCGGGGGACGGCCGCTGATGGAGCATACCGTGCGGCGTCTCGCCGACGCCGGTGTGACCGACGTCATGGTCAACCTTCATCACCAGGGTGGAGCGATTCAGGAGCATTTTCGTGACGGATCCGACTTCGGCCTGCGGATGCACTATTCGCACGAACCGCAGCTGCTCGGCACCGCCGGCGGACTCAGGCAGTGTGGTGGGTTTTTTCGCGGCGCTCCCTTCTTCGTCATCTACGGCGACAACCTGACGACCTGCGACCTGCCCGCGCTGGCCGCCCACCACGAACGATGCCAGGGGATCGGCACCATCGCCCTCTTCTGGCGCGACGATGTCTCGGCGCACAGCTCGGTCGAGACCGACGGCGCGACCAGGATCACCAGATTCGTCGAGAAGCCGAAACCGTCCGAGGCGTCCAGTCATTGGATCAGCGCCGGCATCATCGTCTTCGAAGCCGCGGTGCTCGAGAAGATCCCGGCGACCGTGCCGTGCGACTTCGGCTTCGACGTGTTCCCCGGCCTGCTCGCTGGAGGCGAGGGCTTGTACGGCTACCGGATGACTGGCAGCGAGGGGCTGTGGTGGATCGATACCGCCGAGCACTACCAGCGGACCCAGGCTCTCTGGAAGCAGGGCGCTCCGCTTGGTTGACGGGCGCCGCCTGTCAGTGTGGATCCGTCGCTATCCTCCCTTGCGCTGGGGTTTGAAGGCGGCCGTCCGGCTGTTTGCCCCGCGGCACCATGTCGGCGCCGTTGCCGCCGTGTTCGACGACGCCGGGAAGGTTTTGCTGGTCGAGCACGTGTTCCGGACCGACCACCCGTGGGGATTGCCCGGCGGCTGGGTGGATCCGAGGGAGGCGCCGATCGGCACCGTCCAGCGGGAGATCCAGGAAGAGCTGCAGATGCAGATTGACGTCAGGGCACTGCTGTGCGTGGAGCGGATCGCGCCGACCGTGATGGCGAACCATCCTTCCCACCTTGGTCTGGCGTACTATGCCAGGCTGCTGAGCGCTGGACAGGCCACGCCGTCGGGCGAGATCCTGAGCAGCAAATGGGTCGAGCCCGGCGAGATCGAGGAGGATCTGTCTCCCTTTCAACGTCAGGCGATCGTGGCGGGACGAGCCCTGTTCGATCGCGAGCGGGCAGCTTCAGAAGAGCGTCCGGCATCAGGACGTGGTGTCCGGCTTTAGCCGGACCGTGATCAGGTCCGCCTGAAGGCGGACACTACGTCCGAAGGCGGATACCATGCGCGAATGAAAACCCCGATGCGGATATTTCTGCAGTGAACGTCTTCACGACCGGCGGCAGCGGCTTCATCGGCAGCAATCTCGCCGATCGGCTGCTTCGAGACGGGCATCACGTCGTCGGCTACGACAATCTGTCGTCGGGCCAGCGCCGCTTTCTGGCGGACGCGGAGCGATCCGACCGGTTCACGCTGGTCGAGGGCGACACGCTCGATCTCGAGCGCCTGACCGCCGCCATGCGCGGCTGTGATTTCGTCTTCCACTTCGCGGCCAATGCCGATGTCCGCTTCGGCACCGACCATCCACGCCGCGATCTCGAGCAGAACACGATCGCCACGTTCAACGTCCTCGAGGCGATGCGCGCCAACGGCATCCGCCGGGTGGCGTTCTCCTCGACCGGGTCGATCTACGGCGAGCCGGAGATCCACCCGACGCCGGAAACCGCGCCGTTCCCGGTGCAGACCTCGCTCTACGGCGCCTCCAAGCTGGCCGGCGAAGGGCTGATCCAGGCCTACTGCGAGGGGTTCGGGTTTCAGGGCTACATCTTCCGCTTCGTCTCGATCCTCGGCGAGCGCTATTCGCACGGGCACGTGTTCGACTTCTACCGCAGCCTCCGCGCCAACCCGGGCGAACTGCGCGTGCTCGGCAACGGCCGCCAGCGCAAGTCCTACCTCTATGTCCACGACTGCATCGACGCGATGCTGACGGCGATCGAGCGGGCCGGCGACAAGGTGAACATCTTCAACCTCGGCACCGACGAGTATTGCCAGGTGAACGATTCGATCGGGTGGATCACCCGCCATCTGGGGCTGGATCCGGTGCGGACCTATACCGGCGGCGAGCGCGGCTGGATCGGGGACAGTCCGTTCATCTTTCTCGACACCGCCAGGATCAGATCGCTCGGCTGGCGGCCCAGGCTGTCGATTCGCGACGGCATCATCCGGACGCTCGATTACCTGCAGGCCAATCCCTGGCTGCTCGAGGATCGGGCGTGAACGTCTGCGTGGTCGGCCTGTGGCATCTCGGGACGGTGACCGCGGCGTGCCTTGCCGCCGGTGGCCACGACGTGACCGGCCTGGACTTCGAGCCGGAGGTCATCGGGCGGCTGTCGGCAGGCAGCGCGCCGCTGTTCGAACCGGGACTGGAAGATCTCGTCAGGTCCGGCCTCGCCGCCGGTGCGCTCCGCTTCACCACCAGCGCCGCCACCGCACTCGCCAACGCCGAGGTCGTCTGGGTGACCTACGACACTCCGGTGGACGAGGACGATCGCGCCGACGTCGACTACGTTGTCGATCGGACCGTGAGTCTGTTCCCGCACCTGCGGACCGGCGCGCTGGTGCTGCTGTCCTCGCAGCTCCCGGTCGGCACGACCGGCCGGATCGAGCAGCTGTTCGCGGCTGCGGCCAGCGGTCGGTCAGTTGGGTTCGGCTATTCGCCGGAGAACCTCCGGCTCGGCAAGGCGATCGACATCTTCATGCATCCCGACCGCGTCGTTGTTGGCGTGCGATCGGTGAGCGAGCGCGACCGGGTGACCCGGCTGTTCCAGCCCTTCACCGACTGCATCGAGTGGATGTCGGTCGAATCGGCGGAGATGACCAAGCACGCGCTCAACGCCTTCCTGGCGACCTCGGTCGTCTTCATCAACGAGATCGCGGCGCTCTGCGAGCAGGTCGGCGCCGATGCGGCGGAGGTGTCGCGTGGACTGAAGTCGGACGCGCGGATCGGTCCGAAGGCGTATCTCTCGCCGGGCGGCGCCTTTGCCGGCGGCACGCTGGCGCGGGATGTGGTCTGTCTGTCGACGCTGGCCCGGGTGCACGGCGTGGCGGCGCACCTGTTGTCGTCGGTCAAGGCCAGCAACGATGCGCACCGGCACTGGGCGGAACTGCGCCTGGCGCAGTTGCTCGGGAGTGTGGCCGGCCGGACCATCGGCGTCTGGGGCCTGACCTACAAGCCCGGCACCGACACGCTGCGCCGATCGAGCGCGGTCGAACTGTGCCGGTGGCTGCACGCGCGGCGGGCGCGCGTCCGCGCCTACGATCCGCTGGTGCGGACACTGCCCGCCGGCCTCGACGCGGAAGTCGAATTGACCGGGAGCGCCGTCGCCGCCGTCGACGGCGCGTCCGCGCTGGTCGTCGCCACGCCGTGGCCCGAGTACCGGACGATCGCGCCGGGCGACGTCGTGGCGCGCATGGCGCGGCCGCTGGTGCTCGATGCCAACCGCTTTCTCGCCGGGACGCTCGGCGATGATGCGGCGATTGAATACGTCAGCGTCGGCGCGCATCGCCGGCCGCGGTTCCAGTCGGGTCCCCCTGATGAGCACCAGTAGACCTCTCGAGGGCAGGGCCGCCCTGATCACCGGGGCCAGTCAGGGGCTCGGGCTGGCCATCGCTCGAGCCTATGTTGCGGCCGGCGCCGGCGTGATGCTGTGCGCCCGCGATGCAGATCGGCTCGCTCGCGCGCGCGACGAAGTGGCTGCCCTGGCGCGGCCGGGCCAGGCCGTGCTGGCGCAGCCCGCCGATGTCTCGCGCGCGGATCAGGTCGGCATCCTGGCGGCCGCGGCGTTGCGCGCATTCCCGGAACTGCACATCCTGGTGAACAACGCCGGCGTCTACGGTCCGATGGGACTGATCGAGGAGGTCGACTGGGACGCCTGGGTCCGGGCGATCGAGATCAATCTGTTCGGGTCGATCCTGATGTGCCGCGCGCTGCTGCCGCATTTCAGGGCGCGGCGCTACGGCAAGATCATCCAGTTGTCGGGCGGCGGCGCGACGAATCCGCTGCCGCGGCTGAGCGCCTACGCCGCGTCCAAGGCGGCGATCGTCCGCTTCGCCGAATCGCTGGCGCTCGAAGTGCAAGAGGACGGCATCGACGTCAATGCGGTCGCGCCCGGTGCGCTCAACACCCGGATGATGGACGAGCTGATCGCCGCCGGGCCGGCCGCGGTCGGCGCGGCGTTCTTCGATCGCATGAAACGGATAGCGGACGAGGGCGGCACACCGCTCGAGACCGGGGCGGCGCTGGCGGTGTTTCTGGCCTCGGCGGCGAGCGATGGCATAACCGGCAGACTGCTGAGCGCGGTGTGGGATCCGTGGTCAGACCTGCCCGGCCACCGCGCTGATCTCGAGCGGACGGACGTCTACACGCTGCGCCGGGTGACGCCGGCGGATCGCGGGCTGGACTGGGATCGGAAATGAGTCCCGGCGTCGCGATCGTCGGCTGCGGCCTGATCGGGCGGAAGCGCGCCGCGGCACTCGGTCCGGCGCGGCTGGTGGCGTGCGCCGATCTCGATCGGGCGCGCGCCGAGTCGCTCGCCGGCACCGCGGACGGTGCCGTCGCCACCGACGACTGGCGGTCCGTCGTCGCCCGCGCCGACGTCGACATCGTCGCCGTCGCGACGACGAACGAGATGCTGGCCGGGATCACACAGGCGGCGGTCGACGCCGGCAAACATGTGCTGGTGGAAAAGCCGGCCGCCCGCACGGTGGCGGAGATCGATCCGGTGATCGAGGCCGCCCGGCGGGCGCGCCGCCTGGTCCGGGTCGGCTTCAATCACCGCTACCACCCCGCGCTCATGAAGGCCCGCGAGCTGCTCGACGCCGGCGTGCTCGGCGATCTGATGTTCGTGCGCGGCCGCTACGGCCACGGCGGCCGGCTCGGCTACGACAGGGAGTGGCGCGCCGACCCGGTCCGATCGGGCGGCGGCGAGCTGATCGATCAGGGCGTGCATCTGATCGATCTGTCGCGCTGGTTCCTCGGCGACTTCACCGCGGTCGACGGCTTCGCGCACACCTACTTCTGGCAGATGCCGGTCGACGACAACGCGTTCCTGCTGCTGCGCACGGAGCGGGCCCAGACCGCCTTTCTGCACGTCAGCTGTACCGAGTGGAAGAACCTGTTCTCGCTGGAGATCTACGGCACCGACGCCAAGCTGCACGTCGAAGGCCTGGGCGGCAGTTACGGCGTGGAGAGGCTGGCCTTCTACCGGATGCTGCCCGGGATGGGACCGCCCGAGACGACCATCTGGGAGTATCCGATGGAGGACCGGTCGTGGGCGCTGGAGTTCGAGGAGTTCCTCGAGGACATCAGGCTCGGCAGAGAGCCATCCGCCGGACTCAACGATGCCCGCGCCGCGCTGGTGGTCGTCGAGGAGATCTACCGGCGGCCGCGTCCACGAAATCAGTCGTAATCGCCGACAGCAACCGTACGTAGTGTCCGGCTTCAGCCGGACCGTCACAAAAAAATCAGTCGTAGTGCAGGCCTTCAGGCCTGCCGTCTCGGGCAGATCCCAACGCCACGTCGTGCAGCGCCACCACCACCGCCAGCGCCATCCAGAACAACACGCCGGCTTTGGAGCCGAGCGGGATCACGTCGGTGGTGCTGAACAGGAAATGGGCGATCAGGCCGGCGCCGAGACCGCCGGCCATCAGCCGGTACACCGGTTCGCGGCCGTGGCGATAGACCCGGACGAGCAGCACCACGACGACGAGCCAGATCGAGAGATACGCGATCAGGCCGGGGACGCCGAGATCCAGCGCCGCCTGCAGCAGGTGATTGTGCGCGTGCGCCACGTCGAAGTCCTGTGCGGTCAGGAAAGTGGGATACAAGGCCGGCATCACCTTGCGAAAGGCGTTCATCCCCATCCCCGTGACCGGGAAGTCCTGGATGCCGTAGAGCGCTCTCGACCAGAGCTCGACGCGGCCTGACACATTGCCGGCCATGCCGGGTCCCGATCGGCTGATCGCGAGATCGAGCAGCCGCGTCGATCCGAGCGCGGTGCCGACGATCAGCGCCCCGGCCGCTCCGATGGCCGCCACCACCCGGGTTCGCCAGCCATGCCACGCCAGGAAAGCAACGGCGGCCGCCGCCAGGCCGACCCAGGCTCCTCGGGACTGCGTCAGCAACAGCGTCCCCGCGGTCAGGAACAACAGCGCGATTTGAATCAGCGCCCGCCCGATGTTGCGGCGGCGCGCGTCGGTCGCGAGCAGCGCGAGTTGCAGGGGAATGAACAGGACCAGACAGCCCGCCACGGCGTTGGGCTGGAAGCCTTCTTCGGCGCCGGGCACGCCGCGGATCGCCCGGGGCAGCCGCGCCAGGATCGGGCCGAGCGCCGCGAACTTGTTCATCCAGTTGGTGCCGAGCAGTCCCACCACGGCGAGCGCCGCGCCGGCCATCAGGAACAGCACTGTTCCCGTCTTCAGGGTGGCCGGGGTCGTCATCCAGCGCGTCATCGCCCAGAAGATCACCACGCCGAGCAGCAGTCCCGACACCTTGCCGAGATTGAACGCGACGGTGACATTGGCCAGCACGCTGACGCCCGTCATCACCAGCAGCACGGCGATCGGCGCGTTCAGCGGTGTCGCGGGAATCGCGCCGCGGCCAAGGTACTTGTGGCCGATCCAGATCACGGGGATCAGCAACGCGATCGGCAGACGGGCCGGCGACGGGAACAACAGCGCCGGCGCGACCAGCAGCACGATCGGCAGCTCCGCCGCCGTCACGCTGACGATCGATCGATGCACGATCGGCGGCACTCGCACCAGGTCATGCTAGCATCCGCCCGTCCGGGTTCAGGTATGATCTCGGCCGGCGATGATCATCACGCGAAGTCCGCTGCGGATTACGCTCGGCGGCGGCGGCACCGACCTGCCCTCCTACTACAGCGAACATGGCGGCTTCCTGATTGCGGCGGCGATCGACCGCTACGTCTACGTCACCGTGATGCGGCCGTTCACGCCGGGCATCTTCCTCAAGTACTCGAAGCTCGAGCACGTCGACGCCGTCGATGACGTCCGCCACCCGATCATCCGCGAGGCGATCCGGATGATCGGCCTGAAGACGCCGCAGATCGAAATCACCACCCTGGCCGACATCCCGGCCGGCACCGGGCTCGGCTCGTCGGGCAGTTTCACCACCGCGCTGATCAAGGCGCTCTACGCCCACCGCCGGCACTTCCTGCATCCGAACGAGCTGGCGGAGCTGGCCTGCCAGATCGAGATCGAACGCCTGCACGAACCGATCGGCAAGCAGGACCAGTACATTGCCGCCTATGGCGGCGTCACCTGCTTCACGTTTCATCCGGACGGCAAGGTCGAAGCCGAGCCGGCCCGGATTTCGCTGGAAGCGATGTTCAACCTCGAGGACAACCTGCTGCTGTTCTTCAGCGGCTACTCACGCAGCGCCGGCACCATCCTCGCCGACCAGCAGGTCCGGACGCAGCAGCACGATCAGGAGATGCTGGCGAACCTGCACTACGTGAAAGAGCTGGGGCTGCGCAGCCGCCAGGCGCTCGAGCGCGGCGAGACGGCGCTGTTCGGTGAGCTGATGCACGAGCACTGGGAGCACAAGAAACGGCGCTCCGGGGGGATGAGCAACTCCCAGATCGACGAGTGGTATGAGCTCGGCCGCTCGAATGGCGCGATTGGCGGCAAGCTGGTCGGCGCCGGCGGCGGCGGCTTCCTGATGTTCTATGCCGAGGACCATCGGCGGCTGCGCGCGGCGATGCGCCGGGCCGGGCTCGATGAAGTGCGCTTCCGCTTCGACTTCGAAGGCACCAAGGTGCTGTTCTCGTGACGCTGCCGGTCGCCGTCCTGGCCGGCGGGCTGGCGACTCGCCTGCAACCGTTGACCGAGCGCATCCCGAAGATCCTGCTCGATGTGGCCGGCCGTCCGTTCGTCGAGCACCAGATCGAGCTGCTCAAGCGCCATCGTGTCGACACCGTGGTCTTTTGCCTCGGCCATCTCGGCGGGCAGGTCGCCGACGCGCTCGGCGACGGTCAACGCTGGCAGATGGCGTTCCGTTATGTCTCGGATGGCGACAGGCTCGCCGGTACCGGCGGCGCCCTCCAGCGCGCGCTGCCCCTGCTGGGGCCGGCGTTCTTCGTGATGTACGGCGATTCCTACCTCGACTGCGATTTCGCCGCCATCGAGTCGTCTTTCCGCGCCAGCCGGGCGCCGGGCCTGATGACGGTCTACCGCAACGAGGACCGCTGGGATCGCAGCAACGTCGAATACAGCGCCGGGCGCATCGTCAGATACGACAAGAACGACCGCGACGCGTCGATGCGCTACATCGACTACGGGCTCGGCGTCTTGACGCACGAGGCGTTCGCCCCGTGGGCCGGCCATGCGGCGCCGTTCGACTTGGCAGTGGTCTACCAGCGTTTGATTGCCGGTGGCGGGCTCGCCGGCTACGAGGTCCCGGACCGCTTCTACGAGATCGGATCGCTGGCCGGACTCGAGGAAACGCGCCGGCTGCTCGCGGCGCGCCAGAGGTTGACGACGTGAGCTATGCCCGCCAGCACTTGAACGAGGCCGCCCAGATCATCGATCGGATCGATGCGGCCAGCATCGAGCGGGTGGTTGACGTGCTGGCCGCCGCGCGCGAGCGGGGCGGACGGCTGTTCTTTCTCGGCGTCGGCGGCAGCGCCGGCAACTGCTCGCACGCCGTCAACGACTTCCGCA
>JBDTRR010000010.1:0-113784 GCA_039931615.1 Acidobacteriota bacterium | reverse complement strand
TAGGGGACATTTCTAATGTGGTGGGAAGGGGACATTATCATCGAGGCACAACACCCAACGGTTCCGGGCGGCGCGATGGTGCTTCCCGCGGCAGGTCAGGATCGGCGGACGACGCGCGTCAGACCCCACCCGGCGAGAAACGTCGCCACGCCGGCCGCGAACAGCTTGGGGTCGGGCCCCAGCGGACCCGCGGTCACGATGTCGACCAGCAGGATCCACATGCCGGCAAGTTGGCCGAACCGTCCGAGATAGTACAGCGCCTGGGTCATGGCCCTCTCCGTCCTCACTGTCCTCTGCGTCCTCCCAGTCTGCGTCCTCGAGAGTTTCTAAATGCGATCGAAATTCTTCTCGATTTCCCGGCGCGTCAGCCGCAGCATCACCGGCCGGCCGTGCGGACAGACGGTCGAATAGGCCGTCATCCTCAGCTCGTCGAGGATGTGCGCCATCTTCTCGTAGGTGAGCGGATAGTTCGCCTTGACCGCGGCATGGCACGCGGTGGTCGCCGCGATCCGCTGCAGCGCGTCCTGCACCTGGGCGCCGCGATCGAGCCCCTCGAGATCCTCCGCCAGGGCGAGCAGCGCTTTCGAGCAGTCTTCGGTCTTGAGCAGCGCCGGCACCGCCGAGACCTTGATGGTGCCGGGACCGAACGCCTCGATTTCGAAGCCGAGGCGCTCGAGCTCGGCGGCCCGACCGATCAGCGCCTGATGCGCCGACGGAGCGACGTCGATCACCATGGTCACCAGCAGCCGCTGCGATTCGAGCGGTCCGCTGGAGATCCGCTGCATCACCCGCTCGAACAGCACCCGTTCGTGCGCCACATGCTGATCGATGATCGCCAGTCCTTCATCGTCGACCGCGATGATGAACGTGTCGCGAAACTGCCCGAGCGGAATCATCGGCCGGATCTCGGGCAGACGCGGATCCGCTCCTGCCGTGCCGGCCTCCTGGTAGGTGGGATCCGACTTCAGTCGGATGGCGTCGGCTCCGCTCTCCTCTGGAGGCCCGCTCAAGCCGGACGCCACGTACGTCGGTGTGGATGATGCCGCGCCCGGCACCCAGCGATTCGGATACACCCCGCTGCCGAGCATGCCCGGGATCGACAGCACGACCGGCGATTGCACGGCGTGTTCCGGCCGCAGCTGCAGCTCCGGCACGCCGCCCTGGCCGAGCGCGTCCATCAGCGCCCGCCGGACCACCTGATGGACCAGCGATTGATCACGGAACCGGACCTCCGCCTTGGTCGGGTGGACGTTGACATCGACGCCCTCGAGCGGCATCTCGATGAACAGATGCACCTCCGGGCTGCGCTCCTTGATGGAGGCGACGCTATAGGCGTCGATGATGGCGTGGGCGATCGTCCGGTCCTTGACGATCCGGCGGTTGATGAAGACGTTCTGCGGCCCGCGGGTCGGGCCCTGATCGGCCAGCGCCGCGACGTAGCCGGTCACCCGGAGCCCGCCGGCTTCCTTGTTGACCTCGATCAGATCGGCGCGATCGCCGTAGACCTGATACAGACGGTCGGGAAATGATCCGGCGGGAGGATACGCCAGCACCTTGCGGCCGCCGCTGGTCAGCGTGAACCCGACCTCGGGATAGGCCAGCGACAGCTGGGTGACGATGCGCGAGACCTGCGCGGACTCGGCGCTGTCGGACTTGAGGAACTTACGCCGCGCCGGCAGGTTGTAGAACAGATCATCGACCTGCACCACGGTGCCCCGGGCCGCGCCGACGTCGGCGATCGACGCCACGGTGCCGCCGTCGACCCGGATCTCCGTGCCGCTGTCGTGCCCGGCACTGCGCGTCCGCAGCAGGAAATGCGAGACCGAGGCGATCGACGGCAGCGCCTCGCCGCGGAACCCGAGCGTGGTGATCGCCGCCAGATCGTCGGCGCGCCTGATCTTGCTGGTGGCGTGCCGCTCAATCGCCAGCCGCGCGTCGTCAGGCTCCATCCCCTCGCCATCGTCCTCGACGCGCACCTGTTTCTTGCCGCCCAGTTCGACATGAATGGTGAGCCGCCGGGCGCCGGCGTCGATGGCGTTCTCGACCAGCTCCTTGACCACCGAGGCCGGCCGTTCCACCACTTCGCCCGCGGCGATCTGGTTGGCGAGTTCCGGGGAGAGTCGGGTGATCCTGGACATGCTGCGAAATACCTGATCCGTCCTCAAGCGTTGCAAAAACAGTTGTCGTGCAGGCCGTCAGACCTGCCAGACACGGCGGACCTGAAGGTCCGCACGACACTTTTCAACGCCGTCTTGGACTTGCCGGTCGTGCCCGGCTTCAGATCCACCGCTTCCTGTGGAACCAGGCGAGCATCCCGGCCACGACGATGGCCATGAAGCCGAACAGCCACCAGAACTGGGCCGCCGGCCCGCCGCCAAAATGCGGCAGGTCGACGTTCATTCCGAACACCCCGGTCAGCAGCGTCAGCGGCATGAAGATGGTGGCGACGACGGTCAGGACCTTCATCACCTCGTTCAAGCGGTTGCTGACATTCGTCAGGTGGGCGTCGAGGATGCCGGTGATCCGGTCCTGGAAGATCAGCGCGTCGTCGTTGATCCGGACGAGATGGTCGTAAACGTCGCGGAAACGGAACGCCATCTCCGGCGTGAAGTCGCCGAATTCGCGCCGGGCCAGCCGGGCGATGACATCGCGCTGCGGCGTCGTCACGCGGCGGAGCGACGACACGTCGCGCTTCTGCGCCAGGATCTGGCGCGCCAGGGCCGGCGTCGGATGGTCGAACACCTCTTCCTCGAGCTCATCGAGGCGGTCCTCCAGCTTGTCGACCTCGGGGCGATAGTGGTCGACGATGGCGTCGACCAGACGGTGGAACAGTGCGACCGGACCGTCGGCGAGAATCCGCGGGTTCCGCGGGCAGTGAGCGAGCAGTTCGGTGATGGCGCTGGATCGGCCGTCCTGCACGGTGACGAGATAGTTCGGGCCCAGAAAGAAGTCGATATCGTGGGTCTTGAACCCGGTTTCGCCGGCCGTGAAGTCGATGGCGTGGAGGACGACGTAGAGATAGCCGTCGTAGGCCGCGACTTTCGGGTACTGCAGCGTGCTCATCGAGTCCTCGACCGCCAGCGCATGGAACCCCATGGTGTCGCTGAGGATCAGGGACTCCGGCACGGACGGGGCCTCCAGGTCGACCCAGAACGTCACCCCGGCATCGGGAGTGAGCCAGGCGCGATCGATCGCCGTGGCCGTCTCGGTCTTGCCGTGACGATGGACGAAGATGGTAATCAGTCCCTCACCTTGGCCGTCAGCGCCGCCTGCGCGGCGGCCAGTCTTGCCACCGGGATGCGGTACGGGGAGGCGCTCACGTAGTCCAGGCCGACCTTGTCGAAGAAATGCACCGAGGCCGGGTCGCCGCCGTGCTCACCGCAGATCCCCAGCTTGATGCCCGGACGCGTCGCCCGGCCCTTCTTCACTGCGATTTCGACCAGCTGGCCAACCCCGGTCTGATCGATGGTCGCGAACGGATTCTGCTTGACGATCTCGAGGTCGGCATAGTGCGGCAGGAACGATCCGGAATCGTCTCTCGACATGCCCAGGCACATCTGCGTCAGGTCGTTGGTCCCGAAGCTGAAGAACTCCGCCGATTGCGCGATCTCGTCCGCGGTCAGCGCGCCGCGCGGCACCTCGATCATCGTGCCGACCAGGTAATTGAGCTTCACCTTCCGCTCAGACTGCACCTCGCGGGCGACGCGGTGCACGACCTCGAGCTGGAGATCGTACTCCTTCTTGAACCCGACCAGCGGAATCATGACTTCCGGACGAACCTTGATGCCTTCCTTCTGGACGATCGCCGCCGCCTCGAAGACGGCGCGCGCCTGCATCTCCGAGATCTCGGGAAAACCAATGCCCAGCCGGCAGCCGCGGAAGCCGAGCATGGGGTTGAACTCGTGGAGCTGCTCGACGCGCGAATGAATGCGCTCGACGGTGAGGCCGAGCTTGTTCGCGAGATCGGCCTGCTGCTCGCGCTCGTGCGGCAGGAACTCGTGCAGCGGCGGGTCGAGGAACCGGATCGTCGCCGGGTAACCGTTGAGCGCGCGGAAGATGCCGGCGAAGTCATCGCGCTGATACGGCAGCAGCTTGGCCAGCGCCTCCTGCCGCGCCCCGAGCGTCTCGGCGAGGATCATCTCGCGCATCGCGTCGATGCGATCGCCCTCGAAGAACATGTGCTCGGTCCGGCAGAGGCCGATGCCGACGGCGCCGAAGGCGATCGCCTGGCGCGCCTCTTCTGGTTTGTCGGCGTTGGCGCGCACCTGCATCCGCGCCGCCGCCGAGCACCACTTCATCAGCTGCTGGAAGCTCTTGAACTTCTCGGTGCGCTTCGCCGCCTCGTCGTCGTTGATGACACCGGCGACGATCTCGGATGGTTCCGTCGCGACGCGTCCGGCGAAGACCTTCCCTGCCGTGCCGTCGATCGACAGCCATTCGCCTTCCGCGAAGCTCCGGCTGCCGACCTTGACGGCGCGGGCCTGATAATCCACTTCCAGCGCCGCCGCCCCGCACACACAGACCTTCCCCATCTGGCGCGCCACCAGCGCGGCGTGCGACGACACGCCGCCGCGCGCGGTGAGAATGCCTTCCGCGGCAATCATCCCCCGGAGGTCCTCGGGCGACGTTTCCGTCCGGACCAGCAGCACCTGCTCGCCCCGCTCGGCGGCGGCGACGGCGCGGTCGGCATTGAGATAAATCTGCCCGGCCGCGGCACCGGGGCCAGCTGGCAGACCGGTCGCAGTCACTGCCGCCTTCCTGACCTCGGCGGCGTCGAAGACCGGCGCGAGCAGCTGATCGAGCTGATCGGCCGGATTCCGCATCACCGCGGTCTGCCAGTCGATCAGCTTCTCCCTGTACATGTCGATCGAGAACTTGAGCGCCGCCATCGCCGAGCGCTTGCCATTGCGCGTCTGGAGCATGTAAACGACGTTGTCTTCGATGGTGAACTCGAAGTCCTGGACGTCCTTGAAGTGCTTCTCGAGGTTCTGGCGAATCCGCTCGAGCTCCTGGTAGGCCGCCGGCATCTGTTTCTTCAGCTCGGCGACCGGCTCCGGCGTGCGGACGCCGGCGACGACGTCCTCGCCCTGCGCGTTGATCAGGAACTCGCCGTAGAACTCCTTGACGCCGTTGGCGGGATTGCGCGTGAACGCCACACCCGAGCCCGATTGATCGCCGGTGTTGCCGTAGACCATCGCCTGCACGTTGACCGCCGTGCCCCACTCGGACGGGATGTTGTACTTGCGGCGATACACGATCGCGCGATCGTTCATCCAGGACCCGAACACGGCCCCGACGGCCCCCATCAACTGGTCCCACGCCGACGCCGGGAAGTCGCGGCCGGCGCGCTCCTTGACCAGCGCCTTGAACCGGCCGACCAGCTCTTTCAAGTCGTCGGCCGTCAGCTTGGTATCGTCGATGCCCTGGTGGTAGCGCTCGTGCTTCAGGCCTTCAATCACCGTCTCGAACGGCTCGTGATCTTCATCCGGCCGCTTCTGGACGCCGAGGACGACGTCGCCGTACATCTGGACGAAGCGGCGATAGCAGTCCCAGGCAAAGCGGGGGTTGCCGGTCTTCGTCGCCAGCGCCTCGACGGTCTGGTCGGTGAGCCCGAGATTGAGGATCGTATCCATCATGCCCGGCATCGAGTCGCGCGCGCCGGACCGGACCGAGACCAGCAGCGGATTCCTGACGTCGCCGAATTTCTTGCCGGTCTGGCGCTCGAGCGACGCCATGCCGGCCTGCATCTCGGTCCGCAGCGCCGCCGGATACGTCCGCTTGTGGTCGTAGTAGTAGGTGCAGACCTCAGTCGTGATGGTGAAGCCCGGCGGCACCGGCAGACCGATGCGGCACATCTCGGCGAGACCAGCGCCCTTGCCCCCGAGCAGCGGCTTCATGGTGCCGTTCCCGTCGGCCTTGCCGCTGCCGAAGGCGTAGACATACTGCTTCTGCTTCGACCTGGCAGCCGGGGTCTTCGATTGAGAGGCTGGAGACTTGGCTCTCGAGGCCGCGGTCCGCAGGTTGGCGCGCTTCGGGACTTTCTTGGTTGCCACAGGCTTCTTCGACATCATCACTCCGTCGTCCGAATCGGGTAATCAGGTGATCGTGATCGCGAATCGTGTCCGGTAATTGTATGGGTGGACTTCGTGATTTGGTGAATACAGGTTTGTCGGTTCCTTCGTACGCCGTGTTCCGTTGTCGTGAAGACCCTCGGAAGAAGAAATCCCGAAGTAGTGCAGACCTTCAGGTGGCGGCCGGCCTCAGCCGGACCACTCAGCCGGTCTCTGCCGATTCCGACGCGATCTCCGCGATATCCGCAATCTGCCCGATGGCGTTCCTCATCGTTGCCAGAAGCGTCAGTCGAGCATCACGAAGGTCCTGATCGTCGGCCATCACGAGAACCTCCGTAAAGAACCGATCAAGGGGCTGCCGCAGACTCGCCAGTGCCTTCATGGCATCGACATATCGCGCCTCCCTGAGAGCGTCATTGATGCCCGGCCAGAGACGTCCATATTCATCTGCCAGGGCTATCTCGGACGGCTCACGTAACCTGGGCCGGAGGACTTCAGTGCTCGCCGTCGTTTCGAATCCCCTGGTGATGTTCTTGACACGCTTGAGGAGCTTCGCCAACGCGTCGAAGTCCGCCGACGCGCGGGAGGCGGAGAGGGCCTCGACTCGCGCCAGCGCGAGTTGGGGCTGGTTCCAATGGCCGGCCACGGCCCTCCCCTCATCGGCCCTGAATCCCCTCCGCTCCAGCAAATGGGCGCCGCGATCCGCGAAGAAGGTCTCCAGACCGAGTGTCCGCCACGAGTCTCGCGTACCGCCATGAAGTTGCGGAAACCCCTGGTAGGCCTCGTGAATCAACTGTCCTATTCCCGGGGGAACCGCTGGAGCCAGGCCGTACTGCTTCCCGTCGGTGAGCAGCTTGATGACGCCCTGCGCCGCGCGGCGCAGCGCGTACGGATCCCGCGAACCGGTCGGCTTCTCGCCGGCCGCGAACATGCCGACCAGCGTATCCAGCTTGTCGGCCAGCGACACCGCCGCCCAGGTGACCGCCGCCTTCCCGAGCTGGGCCCGCGTCGGCGGCGCGGCGGCCTCGACCGCCACCGGCAGGTAGTGGAAATAGATCGCTTTCCACACCTCCTCCGGCTCGCCTTCCTCGCGCGCGTAGATGCCGCCCATCGTGCCCTGCAGTTCGGTGAACTCGCGGACCATGTCCGTGGTCAGATCCGCCTTGGCCAGGCGCGCCGCCCTGCCGGCCTGCGCCGCGGTCTGGGCGCTGGCGCCGAACGCCGCGCCGGCGATCCAGTGCGCCAGGCGTTCGATCCGCTCCGCCTTCTCCCGGTAGGTCCCGAGCTTCTTGTGAAACAGCAGGGTCGACAGGCGCTCGATCCGCGACTCGAGCGTGGTCCGGCGATCGGCCGCCCAGAAGAACATCGCGTCCCGCAGCCGGGCGGTCACCACCCGCTCGGCGTTGCGGGCGATGGTGCGCTCGTTGTCGGGCTCGGTGTTGATGACGGCGAGAAATGCCGGCTTGAGCCGGCCGTCCTCGCCTTCCACCGGAAAGTAATGCTGATGGTGGATCAGCGTCGTCGTCAGCACCTCGTCGGGCAGCACTTCGGTGAATTCGGACGCGAACGTGCCGGCGATCACCGACGGGTACTCGACCAGGTCGGGCACCTCCTCGAGCAGGCCGGCATCGCTGTGGACGGCGCGGCTGACGCGGCTCTTCAGGCGCAGCGCCTTGGCATCGAGCTCACGCGCGATCTTGTCGTGGCGCTCGCTGCGCTCGAGGATGACGAAATTCTCGAGCAGCCGCGCCCGATAGTCGTCGAAGGTGCGGACCTTGATCGCCCGTCCGGCCCGGCCGCTGGTGGTCAGGAAGCGGTGGCCGTAGGTGACCGCTCCGGACGTCACGTCCTGCACCTGACTGGTCTGGGCTGCGGACGACCGGGTGATTCGGAACGGGACGACGCGGCCGCCATAGACGAACAGCAGCCAGCGAATCGGCCGGCCGAACAGCAGCTCGCCGCGCCCATCGTCGAGCAGTGCGTCCCAGCGCATCGACTTGGGGAAGGCCAGCGCCCGCAGCGCACCGCCGAGCACGTCCGGCAGCACGTCGATCGTCGTCCTGCCGCGCTGACGGCGGCGGAACGCCAGGTACTCCCCTTTCGGCGTCGTGATCCGCTCGAGGGCGGAGACGTCGACGCCCTGCTTGCCCGCGAAGCCGAGCGCCGCCGGCGTCGGATTGCCGCCCGGGGTAAAGGAGGCCGACACCGGCGGACCGTTGACCAGCTCCTCGAGATCGGTCTGGCGCTCGGGCACCCGGGCGACCCGGACGGCCAGCCGCCGCGGCGTGCTGAAGGTGTCGACCGGCGAGTCGGGCGGCAGCCGGTGCTCGCGCAGCTGGCGGCCGATGATTTCGCCGATCTGGTTGGTCAGGCCGGGCAGCCAGCTCGCCGGCAATTCTTCGCAGCCGATTTCGAGGAGCAGCTCACGATCCACGTCAGGCCATCGCTTTCGGCGCCGTCTCGTCGACGTACGCCTTGGCGATGCCGACGGCGAGCTGTCGCACGCGCAGGATGTAGGCGGTCCGTTCGGTCACGCCAACGCTGTTGCTGGAATCGAGAATGTTGAACAGGTGCGAGCACTTCAGGGTGTGCTCGAGTGCCGGCCAGACCAGCCCCGCCTTGAGCAGTGCGGCGGCGAGGTCATAGTACTCGCCGAACAGCGTGCGGTGGAAGGTGCCGAAGTCGGGGCGGACGTCGGCCTGGCCGAAGACATACTTCGACTGCTCGACCTCGTCGCGGAACCGGACGTCGCGGTACTTGACCCCGGCGCCCCACTCGAGATCGAACATGCTGTCGACCCGCTGCAGCGCCATCGCAATCCGCTCCAGGCCGTAGGTGAGCTCGGCGGAGATCGGCGACAGCTCGAGGCCGCCGGCCTGCTGGAAATAGGTGAACTGCGAGATCTCCATCCCGTCGAACATCACCTGCCAGCCAATCCCCCAGGCACCCAGCGTCGGCGACTCCCAGTTGTCCTCTTCGAAGCGGATGTCGTGATGGCGCGGGTTGATGCCGCAGGCTTCGAGGCTCTCGAGATACAGCTGCTGGACCTCGTCGGGCGCCGGCTTCAACACCACCTGGAACTGGTGGTGCTTGAACGATCGGTTGGGGTTCTCGCCGAACCGGGCGTCGGCCGGCCGGCGCGACGGCTGCACGTAGGCGACGTTCCAGTGAGCCGGGCCGAGGACACGGAGAAAGGTTTCCGGGTGCATCGTGCCGGCGCCGACTTCGACATCGAGCGGCTGCTGCAGCACGCAGCCGCGCGACGCCCAGAACTCGGACAGCTGGAGGATTAAACCCTGGAAGGTCATTGGAAATATCGGCACTGCAGAATGCTAATTGATGATTGCCGAAGGCAGGGTGCCAAGGCCGATTGAATCGCGACCAGCGGCTGCACTCTGCAGTCCGCAGCGGGATTCCGCAGGCCGTATTCTGCACTCTGCATTTCTCACGATCTCCTCATCTCTCGCAGCACCCGGACCGACTTGAGGTCCTTGTCCAGGTGCGTCGAGATCAGCGTCCGGTGCAGCGTCTCGATCTCGCGCAAGGCGCCGGGCAGTACCGCCACCTGG
The DNA here is from genome assembly GCA_039931615.1 of Acidobacteriota bacterium. Classification (GTDB taxonomy): domain Bacteria; phylum Acidobacteriota; class Vicinamibacteria; order Vicinamibacterales; family CAVVIG01; genus JAHFUI01. The sequence goes on along the minus strand of JBDTRR010000010.1, from coordinate 104,144 downwards.
CCGATCGCGAGCGGCCGGCAGGTGCGCGCCGCCGCGAGAAACGCCTGGGCCCCGGCCGACATCCGGTCGTCGGGCTGATACACGCCCTGCAGCCGCAGCAGCCAGTGCTCGAAATAGCGCGCCAGCGGATCGATCGGGACGCCGGCCGCCATCGCGTCGACCATCGAGGCGCCGAGCCGGTAGAGCGGCTCGTTGGCGTCGGCTTCCGGTGCCCATTCGTCGATCAGCTCGGCGAAGTAGCCGGCGTAGCCGAGCGCCTCGCCGTCGATGGCGGACATCGGCGATCGGGTCTGCTCGACGTAGTCGAGCCGCACCAGGTCGCGGCGCTCGCGTTCCAGGTAGGCGACGCGGCCGCAGGTCATCGGCTCGAGCGCACCGCCGAACCGCCGCCGGCTCTGCCTGGCGTTCCGGGCGACGCCGCGTTTCTTGCCGCGGTCGCGCGTCAGGAACACGACGATCCGATCGGACTCACCGAGCTGGTAGGACCGGAGTATCAGCGCGTCGGTAGTGTACAGCGGCATGCGGCGGCAGAGCTCATCAAGTTACCACATTCGCTCACGAGTCCGGCCGCCCCAGGCCGATCTGTCCGAGCAGCCGCTCGTCGTCCCGCCACTCGGCTTTCACCCGCACGTGCAGGTCGAGGAAGACGCGCGTGCCGAAGAATTGTTCGAGCTCCTCGCGCGCCGCCGTCCCGATCCGCTTGATCATCTCGCCGCCCTTGCCGATCACGATCGGCTTCTGCGAGTCGCGGTCGACGACGATGGTGCAATACAGCCGCAGGATGGCGGCGCTGGCGCTCGCCCCCGGCTCGGCCTCTTCGAACCGATCGATCATCACGGCGCTCGAGAACGGCAGCTCGGCGTGGGTGAACTGCAGCAGCTTCTCGCGCACAATCTCCGCCGCCAGGAACCGCTCCGGCTGATCGGTGAGGTAGTCGTCCGGATACAGCCGCTCCCCCTCCGGCAGGCGCTCGACGATCACCCGCTCGAGCCGGTCGACATTGTCGCCGGTCGCCGCCGAGACCGGCACGATCTCGGCAAACTGCGCCAGCTTCGAGTAGTCGTCGATGATCGGCAGCAGCCGCGATTTCCGGATCAGATCAATCTTGTTGAGAATCAGGAAGACCGGGGCGGTCGCACGCTTCACCAGATCGATGACGAACGCGTCGCCCTTGCCGCGCCGCTCGTTGGCATCGACCACCAGCCCCAGCACGTCGACTTCGCGAATCGTCTCGACCGCCGCGTCGACCATCCGCACGTTCATCCGATGCAGCGGCCGGTGGATGCCGGGCGTATCGAGAAACACGACCTGGGCATCGGGGTAGTTGCGCACCCCCAGGATCCGCGTCCGCGTCGTCTGCGGCTTGTCCGAGACGATGGCGATCTTGGCGCCGACCAGCCGGTTGAGCAGCGTCGACTTGCCGGCATTGGGACGGCCGATCAGCGAGACGAAGCCGGATTTCATCGTGCCTCCTCGCCGATTTCGCCGGCCGGCACCTGGCTGCGATACATCCGGACCTTGTTGACCCGGCGGCGCTCGGCGTCCAGCACTTCGACGGCGATGCCGTCGACTTCGAACCGCTCGCCGATGGCCGGCACGCGCCCGAGGTGCGACATCAGGTAGCCGCCGACGGTCTCGAATCCCTCCCGATCGATCGGCACGTTCAGGCGCTGCACCACTTCGTCGATGTCGAGCTTGCCGCTGAACGTGAACCGGCCCCCGCCCTCGTCGACGACCGACTCGGATTCGACGTCGTATTCATCGCGGATCTCACCGACGATCTCTTCCAGCAGGTCCTCGATCGTGACCAGTCCGGCCGTCCCGCCGTACTCGTCGACGACGATGGCGCACTGCATCTGCTGCCGTTGAAGCTGCTTCATCAGCTCGGGCACCCGCTTGGTCTCGGGGACGACCACGACCGGGCGGATCAGCGGCACGATCGGCCGGCCGTCTTCCTTGGAATCGAGCAGCACCAGGTCCTTGATGAAGACGAAGCCGGCGATGTGATCGAGGCTGTCCTGGTAGACCGGGAACCGCGAATACTCCTGCTCGCGGAACAGCTCGCGCAGGTTGCCGATGGTCGCCTCGAGCCGGATGGCGACGATGTCGGGGCGCGGCGTCATCACTTCGCGGACCAGCGTATCGCCGAAATCGACGATGCTCTGCAGCAGCCGCCGTTCTTCACCCTCGATGATGCCTTCCTGCTCGGCGCTCTCGATGTAGGCCTTGGCGACCTCGTTGGCTTCCATCGCCGCTTCGTCCGGCGTCGACTGCAGCGCCTGCTCGCGCCTCGACGCCGCCACCGACCGGGCCAGTGCGCGCGCCAGCGGACCGACCATCCGCGGGATCGGCGCGAACGACGGCAGCAGCCGCTCCAGGACCCGCTCCGGATCGCGGACCGCGATGGCGACCGGCAGCACCAACTCGCAGACGACGACGAAGACCGTCACGCTGAACACGACGAGCCCAATCGATCGGACGCCGTCGAGGCCAATCCCCCGGGCCAGCAGCACCGTCGCCACCGCAGTGACCAGCGCCAGCAGGAAGCGGACCGGCACGAACAGCAGCAGCGGATCGTCCAGGTAGGCGCCGAGCGCTCCCGGCCGGTCGCTGCGCTCGGCGATCAGCCGCAGCGACAGCCGCATCAGCGCGCTGAACGCCGCTTCGATGGTGCCGAGATAGACGGCGGCACCGGCCAGCAGAAAGAGCAGGAACGGAATCATCGGTTGCGGGCGCGGCCTCCCGCCGCCGGCCGCGGTGCGCCGGCGCGTTCGATCAGGCCTTCGCGGAGGCGCCCCTTCCGCCGCAATCGCTGCTCGACCCGGCGCATCCGCCCGTCGTCGCGCTCGTGATCGTAACCGATCAGGTGGAGCAGCCCGTGCAGCGCCAGCACCCGATGCTCAATCGCCTCGGCATGGCGGGCGGCGCGCGCCTGACGGCGGGCGACACCTTGGGCGATCACGATGTCGCCCAAAAATAGGGACGAGGACGCAGAGGACGCCGGGGACGCAGAGGTTCCCTGCCGCCACGGGAGGCTCTCCGCCCCCCGCGTCCTCCGCGTCCTCGGCGGTGGTTCCACCGGGAAACTCAGTACATCCGTCGCATCGTCGACCCCGCGATACCGCTGATTGAGCGCGCGCACCGTGGCGTCGCTGACCATCGCGATGTTGACCGTGCCACGCACGCGGGAAGGCGCCACCCGGGCGAGCCAGCGGGCCAGGCCGGCGGCGGCCGGCCGACCCCGCTCATCGGCGACGAGCACGCGCAGCGGCTGGCTCACGACGATGGCGGCCCGCCAGGTTCACCACGCGCCGGGTCGGGCAGCGGCCGCCCGGCGCTGTTGCCGTTCGAGAACGCCTCGTAGGCCTTGACGATCTGCTGGACCAGCTTGTGGCGGACGACGTCGCGATCGTCGAACCGGATGAAGGAGATGCCGTCGATGCCGCCGACCACCCGCATCGCCTCGATCAGGCCCGAGGTCCGCCCGATCGGCAGATCGATCTGGGTGATGTCGCCGGTAATCACCGCTTTCGCGCCGAAGCCCAGCCGGGTCAGGAACATCTTCATCTGTTCCGTGGTGGTGTTCTGCGCTTCGTCGAGGATGACGAACGAATCGTTGAGCGTGCGGCCGCGCATGAACGCGATCGGCGCGATTTCAATCGTGCCGCGCTCGATGTAGCGGGCCACGCGCTCGGAGTCGAGCATGTCGTAGAGCGCATCGTACAACGGCCGCAGGTAGGGATTGACCTTTTCCTGCAGATCGCCAGGGAGGAACCCCAGCTTCTCGCCGGCCTCGACCGCCGGCCGCGCCAGGATGATGCGGCTGACCTTCTTCGCCACCAGGAACGAAACTGCCTGGGCCATCGCCAGGTAGGTCTTGCCGGTCCCGGCCGGGCCGATCCCGAACACGATGTCGTGATGCTCGATGGCGTCGAGATACCGGCGCTGGGTGACCGTCTTCGGCGCGATGCGCCGCTTGCCCGCCGCCGTCAGACTGCCCTTCAGGAAATGATCGCGCAGATCGACCGTGTTGTCCTGGGCGACCAGCTCGGACGCGGTCTTCACGTCGGCGTGGGAGAGCTTGAAGCCGTCGCGCATCAGCGACGACAACTGACCGATGACGCGGTCGACCCGCTCGAGGCCGGCGGCATCGCCGTCCACCAGCAACTCGTGGCCCTGCGTGCGGATGCGGACATTGAAGAGTGATTCGAGGTGCTTGAGATTCTCGTCGTAGGAACCAAACAGCGTTTCGATCCCCTCTTCGGGGACGGTAATGCGTTTCATTGAAGGGAATGACGCCCGACTAAGTCCTTTACCTTGTTGTATTTACAACTGTACAAGTCGCCAATTATAGCACACGGGGCCTGATGATCGGACTGCAACGACGACGAAACGATGATGCGCTGGGCGAGCGGTTGCAAAAACAGATGGAGTGCAGGCCTTCAGCCTGCCAGACGCGGCGAACCGGAAGGTCCGCACGACATTTTGCAACGCCTGTTGGGGCGTCACGGCTGGATCTTGATGTGCAGCTCGCGCAGCTGCTTGGCGTCGACCGGCGACGGCGCCGACGCCATCAGATCGAGCGCGTTGGCGGTCTTCGGGAAGGCGATCACTTCGCGGATCGACGACTCACCCGCCAGGATCGCGACTATCCGATCGACGCCCAGCGCGATCCCGCCGTGCGGCGGCGTGCCGTAGGCGAGCGCTTCGAGAAAGAATCCGAACTGCAGCTTCGCCTCGTCGTCGCTGATCCCAAGGCGCTGGAAAATCCGCGACTGCAGACCGGAATCATGGATCCGGACGCTGCCGCCGCCGATCTCGCTGCCGTTCAGCACCAGGTCGTAGGCCTTGGCGCGGACGCTGCCCGGGTCGCTCTCCAGCCGGTCGACATCCTCGTCGCGCGGCGACGTGAACGGGTGATGCATCGAGTACCAGCGTCCGTCTTCCTCGTGGTACTCCAGCAGCGGAAAGTCGGTCACCCAGAGGAACTCGAACGCGTCTGGATTGAGCAGGTTTTCCTTCCGGGCGATCGCCAGTCGCAGCTGCCCGAGCAGCTTCGAGGTGGCGTCCGGCTTCCCGGCCGCCATCAGCAATAGATCCTCGCCGGTGGCGCCGGTCCGATCCAGCGCGGGCCGGAGGACCCCTTCACCGAGCGCCTTCACCGAGCTGAGCGGCGGCTCGCCCGGTCTCACCCAGATCAGGCCGGTGAATCCCAGCGTCTTCGCCTGGTCGACCAGGGCATCGAGCTGGCTCCGGGAATAGCGGTTCCCACCCGGAACCGCAAAACCTCGCACCACGCCGCCCTCGGCGACGATCTGCTTGAAGACGCGGAACTCGGAGTCGCGAAAGACCCCCGAGAGGTCGCAGATGGCCATGCCGCACCGGAGATCCGGCTTGTCCGATCCGTAACTGGCGATCGCCTCCGCGTACGGCATCCGCCGGATCGGCAGCTCGACCTCCCGGCCGATGGTCTTGAGGATCTCCCGCATCAGCGGCTCGATGATGCCGTAGACGCTGTCCGGCCGCGCGAAGGACATCTCGACGTCGATCTGCGTGAACTCGAGCTGGCGGTCCGCCCGCTGGTCCTCGTCGCGGAAGCAGCGGACGATCTGGAAGTAGCGGTCCATTCCCGAGATCATCAGGATCTGCTTGAAGATCTGCGGCGACTGCGGCAGGGCGTAGAACTCGCCGGCGTGCAGGCGGCTCGGCACCAGGAAATCGCGGGCGCCTTCCGGCGTCGACCGCGCCAGGATCGGCGTCTCGATCTCCCAGAAGCCGTTGGCGTCGAAATACTTCCGGACCGCCATGGTGACGCGGTGGCGCAGGCCGATGTTGTGCTGCAGCCGCGGCCGCCGGAGATCCAGGTAGCGGTAGCGCAGCCGCACGTCCTCGGACACCGGCGACTCCTCCGCGATCTGGAACGGCGGCGTCTTCGCCTCGTTGAGGACGCGAATCTCGCGCGCCAGCACTTCGACCTCGCCAGTGGCGATCTTCGGGTTGACGGTATCGTCCGATCGCCGCTGGACGATGCCGATCACGGCGACGACGTACTCGGATCGCAGCCGCTTGGCCGCCGTCATCAGCGCGTCGTTGTCGCGGACCACCACCTGGGAGATGCCGGCGCGGTCGCGGACGTCGACGAAGGTGACGCCGCCGAGATCGCGGACGCGATGCACCCAGCCCAACAGCGTCGCGTCGGCGCCGACATCGTCGGCGCGAAGGGCGCCGCAGGTATGAGTCCGGGTGAGATCGCCTAGATGTTCAGCCATTGCCACCGTTCAGCATCGGGAGTTCACGGCGCCTCGAACGGACGGCGCCACGAACACACGAAAACACGAAACTGCGAGAACATGACGCCACGAAACACGAAACCGCGAAAACACGAGACACGAACACGCCATCACGAAACCACACCGGGTGGACCGCTCGAACCATCCCCCGGTCGGACGTTCAACGCGGCAGATCGGGGTCGCCGGCCGGTCACGCGTCCTGCGGCAGCTGACGGGTGATGAACGCGGCGACCTCGCCGCGCGCGATGCTCTGCTGATCACCGGAGCGAAGATCCTTGATCGCCACCTCACCCCGCGCCCGCTCGTCGTCGCCGAGCAGCGCGACAAACGGCACGCCGCGAGCGGCGGCGTACTTGAACTGCTTCCCGATCTTCTCCGCTTCGGGATAGACGTCGACGCGCAGACCCAGCCGCCGCAGTTCGAACGCCAGCGCCAGCGAGTGGCCGGCGGTGTCGTCGTTCCAGATCGCCACCATCACGTCGACCGCGGCCCGGGCGATCCCGGCCGGAAACATCTTCCGCTCGGTCATCACGACGATGATTCGTTCCAGCCCGAGCGAAAACCCGCAGGCGGGAACCGGACGCCCGAGGAACATGCCGATCAGATTGTCGTAGCGGCCGCCGCCGCCCAGGCTGCCGGCCAGGTCGGGCACCGCAATCTCCATGATCGCGCCGGTGTAGTATGACAGGCCGCGCGCCAGGCTGGGATCGACGTGGAGGTGACGGAACGCCGCCGTGCGCTCGGCCAGCCGGGTCATCGTTTCGAGCTGCTCGACGGCCAGGGCGGCCCGCTCATCGCCGTCCAGATGGCGGCGCAGCCCGGCCGGAAAGTCGGCCTCGAACAGCTCGAGGCAGATCCGCGCGGCGTCGGCGTCGATGCCGCGCGCCGCCAGCTCCGCCCGCACGCCATCGGCGCCGATCTTGTCCAGCTTGTCGATCGCCACCAGCGCCTCGCCGTGCAGCGGCGGCGGCACCCCGGCCGCCTTGAGCAGGCCGCTGAGCAGCTCGCGGTGATTCAGCCGGATCGTGAAGTCGTCGAAGCCGAGCCGCTCCAGGACATCGCTCACCGCCGCCAGCAGCTCGACCTCGACCAGCCCGGAGGTCGTGCCGATGGCATCGATGTCGCACTGGAAGAACTCGCGGAACCGGCCGCGCGCCGGCCGATCGGCGCGCCAGACCGGCTGGATCTGATAGCGCTTGAAAAAGCGCGGCAGCTCGTTCTGATAGCGGGCGATGACGCGGGCGAGCGGCACCGTCAGGTCGTAGCGCAGCGCGAGATCGGCGCCGCCGCCGGCCTCCTGCTCGCCGCGGCGCAGGATCTTGAAAATGAGCTTGTTACCCTCGTCGCCGTACTTGCCGAGCAGCGTCTCGATGTTCTCGAAGGCCGGGGTCTCGAGCGGCTCGAACCCGTAGCGCTCGTAGACGTCGCGGATGACGCCAATCACGTACTCACGCCGCCGGATTTCGTCGGGAAGGAAATCGCGCGTCCCTCCCGGTGGCTTGGTAGACATTTTTTCGTGTTGGCAGGCTTTCGGAGGGAAGAAATCGTCCTGAAGTAGTGCAGACGACAGTCTCAGCAGGTCAAGGCCTGCGTCGTAGCGATTCTTTCAAACCCTCTTCCGTCTGCGGGTTCATGTACTCCAACCGGTACCCGACGTAACGGTCGGCCAGATCCTGGATGCTCGCGAACTCGGCGTCGGTGAGCGGCCGCTTCACCTTGCCGGGACTCCCCATCACCAGCGACCGCGGCGGCACCTTCATCTCCTCGACGACCAGCGTGCCGGCGGCGACGATCGATCCGCTGCCGATGTGCGCACCGTTGAGGAGGATCGCGCCCATCCCGATCAGACAGCCGTCCTCGATGGTACAGCCGTGCAGCAGCGCCGCGTGACCGACGGTGACGTTGTCGCCGAGGGTCGTGGGATGAGTACGGTTCATGACGTGCACCACGGTCCCGTCCTGGATGTTCGAGCGGCGGCCGATCCGGATGCGATTGACGTCGCCGCGGATGACGACCGCCATCCAGACACTGCTTTCTTCCCCGATTTCGACGTCGCCGATCACCTGGGCGCTGTCGTCGACGAAGGCGGAGGGGTGGAGGCGTGGCAGCACGCCGCGAAACGGCCGGAGCATGGCGATGGATTATAGCCGGGAGGCCGGACTGGACCGGGTGATACGCCCGGCCAGTCCCGCCTGCCTGATCGTCAATTCGCAGTAACCGCGCCGCCGGCAGCCCGCGGGGTCGGCCCCCCGCGCAGGGTCATCAGATAGTCGCGGATGGCGCGAATCTGCCCCGCGCCATCAAGATCGGCCGGCGGGAACGCCGTCTTCGGGAAGTCCGGCCAGAACGCCGGCATCCGCGTGCCCGGCACGATGTCGGACGGCCGCCTGAGCCATTCCAGAATCCAGTCCGGCTGCAGACGATCGGAGGCCATGCGCAGATCCGGCGCCAGGTTCGCCGTCGGCTGATCCTTCGGGATGGCCCCGAGCACGTGACACTGCTGACACTTGAGCAGGTCGAACAACGGCTTGCCGGGGCCCGGCGTGTTGCTGACCGGCATGAGCTGGTGGGTCTGGAACGGCCCGACCGTGTTGGCGATCGCCCCGAAGTAGCTGACCGCCCCATTCAAATGCCGGTCGTCGAGGCCGAAGGTCGGCATCCGGACGCTCAACCACGGCCGGATGGTGATCGGCGCCCGGAGGAACGCATAGAGCCAGTCGGGCTGGACGCGCGCGCCTTCCGGGGTGAGCAGCGGCGGGCCGAGCGAGCCGTCGGCCACCAGCCTGGTGAAGTCGCCGCCATCTCCTTCGATGGTGTGACAGCCGACACAGTTGCGCCGGTGGACCAGCGTCCGGCCGCTGCCGAGGAAATCGTTCCGGGCCGAGCGCGGCACGAGGGCGGCCTGGGGCTGCAGCTCGCGCTGGAAGCTCATGATCGCCGTCAGCAGACGCCCGTTCTCGACCTCAGTCAACTCGAAGTTCGGCATCCGCAGCTTGTCGAGCGGCTGGAGCACCCGCCCCTGGTCGAAGACGCGCGGATCGTGCAGCTTGGTGCGGAACCAGGCGAGCTTGGAGGTGTGCGGGATGTCCTTGATGAACGCGAAGTCGAGGCGCGTGACCAGCTTGCTGCCCTCTTCCGACAGATCGGTCCCGATCGGCTGCGACTTCTCGAACCCCTTGATGTCGTGGCAGCTGAAGCAGCCGTAGCGGCCGATGACACGCTCGCCGAGCGCGATCTGCTTCGCCTGCGGATCCAGCTTGGCGATCTGCGCCTTGGCGTCCTCGAACGGCATCGACGCCTTGAAGTAGTCGAGCAGCACGTCGCTGACGTTCTGGTCGGTATAGGTGGCCTTGGCGGCGTCACCGCCGCCGCCCTCCTTCAGCGTCATCAGGTAGGTCGCGACGTCGGCGGCCTGCGCGTCGGTGAGGCGCAGGTCGGGCATGTAGGTGCCCGGATTGTAGTGTTTCGGATCGCGGACCCAGTTGAACACCCATTCGTAGGTCGTCTTGCTGCCGATGTTCTCGAGCGGCTGGCCGAAGGTGCGGCGCGGGCCCGCCGCCTCACGCGTACTCTCGCCCACCACATGGCAGCCCAGGCAGCCAATCCCGCGGTCGGTCTCCGACTCCCCTTTCACAATCCGCTCGCCGGCTGCGGCATTGCCGCGGGGCGGGCTCTTGACCGCGAACTCGTGCTTCTCCGAGTTGGCGAAGAGGTACGCCACCGCGGCGTTGATCTCGACCTCGTTGCGGACCGCGTCGGCCGGGGAACTGGAGTTCGAGTTGTACCAGACGCGCGGCATCCAGGTCGCCGGCTTGACGGCTTTCGGATTGCGAATCCACGTCTTGACCCAGTCGGCGGTCAGCTTCGAATCGATCTTGGTCAGGATCGGGCCCGGCTTCTTGACGTCGGTGTCGAAGCCCTTCGTCTTGTGGCACGCATAGCAGCCGGCACGCTCGTAGGTGGCGTAGGCGAGGTTCAGCTCCTCGGCCTTCGGCACGTAGACCTGCTGCTTGTGGCACTTGGCGCAGGAGGCCTCCGTCATCTTCGTCGGCAGCATCGGGAAGTCCCACAGATGGGGCTCCTCCCAGTGGTGACTCGCTTCCCACTCTTCCTTCTGCTTCTCGTTGCTGGGGGTGTGTGCGGCGTCGACGAAGCTGACCGACTGGCCCATCCCCTCGTGGCAGACGGTGCAGCCGATCCGATCGATCGGATGCGGCGAGTCGCCGCCGAGGTAGTCGGACAGATTCGGATGCGTCGTGAACGGCTGGGGGTACTTTTCGAAGCCCTTCTTGTCGATCGCCAGGTGGCACGTTCCGCAGCGATCCATCTTCGGCACGCGAATGAAATTCACGTCGTCGACGACGTTCGGCAGAATCAGCTGGCGGACCTTGAGGGTTGGCGCCATGAAATCGAGCAGCGGGGCGTCGCGAAAGTAGGCTTTCGTCAGGCTCGGCGCCTGGGTGTCGAGCAGCTTCTGCAGCCGCGTCTCTTCGGTGTGCAAGTCCGCGATCTGCTTGGTGGTGGTGGCGATCTGGCCGGTATAGACCTCCAGATTCTTCTGCGCCAGCGCGCGCTCGGCGGTCAGCTTCTGGACCTCGAGATCCAGCGTCGTCAGCCGTTGCTCCAGGGCCGTCACCGCTCCGGCCATTCCCGCCGCCTTCGCCGCTCCGTTGGCGCGCAGCGACTCGAACTCGTACTTGTCGTGATCGTAGGTCGCCTTGGCGTACTGGTAGTCCCGCTGGGCGCGGTCGAGCCGGACGTTGATCGCGTCGACCTTCTCCTGGAGCTCGTCCACCTTCTGCTGGTTCGAGGCGGCGTTCTTGCTGGCGGCGGCGAGCTGACCCTGGAGCTGCGCCAGTTTGTTCTTGTCCACCGCCCCGGCCGCCTGCCGATACTGCGCCTGCGTCACCTGGTACTGCAGCTCCGCGAAGCGCCGCTGCGTGTTCTTCCAGTCGCGATCGAAGTCGTCCCAGACCATCCAGACGACCGACAGGAGCAGGAACACACTGCACGCCGCGAAGACGACGTTCAGGAAGTCGATGTTGTACGCGTGCCCAACGCCCTTCTTTTCAGCCATAGGTCAAATATTGAAGAAGAATTCCGGAATGGCGACCACGTACTTGAGGTTGAAGATCCACCGCGCGAGCATTTTCAGCGGCAACGACATCATCATCAGAAACAGGAAGACGGTGAGGTAGTACCGGGCCGGGCCGAGCTTGTCGTAGTACTTCTTGAGCCACGACCGCGCGAACAGCGGCGGCAGGGCGAACACGTAGAAGAGCACGAACAGCACGCCGAAGATTTCACGGAGGTACCACTGCGTCGGCAGCCCGGTGCCAAGCCCGCGGACCCAGACGTACTCGGACAGGTTGACGTTGGTCAGCGCCTCGAGCTTGTGGATGTCCCAGAACTCGAACGGGCCGAAGAAGTTCCAGTTCGGTCCCCGCAGGAACGTCCCGAGCACGATCAGCGACGACCAGAGCACGGCGAAGCCGAAGAGGAAGAGCGCGATCTCCGGCTTCCGCTCGTTGAAGGTGTAGTAGCCGTTCCCTTTCGGGTTCTTGTCGATGTACGGAATACAGATCAGCCCGGCGATGATCAGGCCGGGCAGCACGACACCCGCCAGCCAGGGGTCGAAGTAGACGAGCATTTCCTGGAGCCCGAGGAAATACCACGGCGCCTTCGACGGGTTCGGCGTGTTCGACGGATTGGCCGGCTGCTCGAGCGGCGCCTTCAGGAAGATCGACCACACGATCAGGACGACGGAGCAGACGATCAGCGAAATCAGCTCGGTGTAGACCAGGTCCGGCCACACCCACACGCGGTCCGCTTCATCCTTCTCGATCGGCGCCTTGCCCGCCGCGATCCGCCGGTCGTTCAGCACCCCTTCGCGGATCGAATACCAGACGAAGAAGACCAGGAGGAAGATCAGACCGACGATCGGGACGTTGTCGGGCTTGGTGACGATCAGCCGGAAATTCGGATCGAACACGCCGAAGACGAAGAACAGTCCGAGCAAGGCGAGAGTGCCGTAGCCGACCGCGTTCGACGCGACGCGCTCGCGCTGCCAGAGCAGGACCACCAGTGCGACGACCGCGAGCGCGAAGAACAGCCGCGGATCGGCGATCGCGTTGAAGATGCTCTTGACGAAACCCATGTGTCTCGATCCTCGAAATTATGAATTCAGAATGCGGAATTCGAAATTCGTGGGGATTCTCAATTCCTAATTCCTAATTCCCAATTCCTAATTTCTAGAGAGGCCCCGAAATCCCGCCGTCCTTCCGCACCCGCCAGAAGTGGACCGCCATCAGCACCGCGATGCCGAGCGGCAGGCCGACGCAGTGCAGCACGTAGAACCGCAGCAGCGCGCCCTCGCCGACGAAGGTCCCGCCGAGCAGGGCGAACCGCGCGTCGTCCGCCGCGTGGATGAGCGGCACGTCGCCGAGCCGGAGCAGCTGCGCCCCGGGCCCCTCGTAACCGAGGAACGGCGTCGCGCGCGCCATGTTCGACCCGACCGTGATCGCCCAGATCGCCAGCTGGTCCCACGGCAGCAGGTAGCCGGTGAACGACAGGAGCAGCGTCAGCACCAGCATCACCACCCCGACCGACCAGTTGAACTCGCGCGGCGGCTTGTACGATCCGGTCATGAAGACACGGAACATGTGCAGCCAGACCGTGATCACCATGGCGTGGGCGCCCCAGCGGTGCATCTCGCGCATGATGCCCAGCGGCACGTGCTCGCGCAGACCGACGATGTCCGTGTAGGCGTACTCGAGAGTCGGCCGGTAGTAGAACATCAACAGCAGGCCGGTCAGCGTCAGCGAGAGAAACAGAAAGAAGCTGAGGCCGCCCATGCACCACGTATATCGCAGCTTGACGCCGGACTTCCGGATCCGCACCGGGTGCAGATGCAGGAAGACGTTCGACAGCATGACGAGGACGCGGTTGCGATCGGTGTTCGGGCGCCCATGACGGAAAATCGACGTCCACCCCTGGGTCTCGGTCAGCCAGTTCCAGAAGCGGGTGCCTGCGCCTTCCTTCGGATCGATGGTTTTTGTCGTGGCCATAGTCAGTCGTCAGCTCTCAGCTACTCGTCCCAGACTCTGCGTCCGTGGCGTCCCCGGCGGTGAACGTCTTCCGCGTAAGCGGCGTCCTCTGCGTCCTCGTCGGTGAACGTCCGCTGCGCCCTGTGCGCCCGCTGCGTCCTCGTCAGTGAAAGAGATCACACCTTGAGAAACGCTTCCGGATCGACCCATTGCCCCAGCTCGTACTGGAACTTCCGGCTCTTGTCGACCAGGATCTGCCCGTCGTCCGCCAGCACGACGCGGGCGCGCTCGAGCGGCCGCGGCGCCGGTCCCTCGAAGTTGATGCCCGTCGTGCGGAACCCGCTGCCGTGGCAGGGGCATTTGAACTTGCCTTCCGCCGACAGGTAGTTAGGCGTGCATCCGAGGTGGGTGCAGGTGACCAGCAGCGCGTAGAAGCCGCTCGCTTTCGCGGCGATGTCCTCCGGGGTCCGGACGAGCCAGACCCCGAACGTGTCCTTCCAGCGCTCGTCCACGCCCAGCCCGTACTCGTTTGGAAAACCGGCCTTGAACTGCTGCGGTGGTTCGTTGAGCACGTTGGGAAACATGAAGCGCCCGGTGGCGGCGAGCGCGGCGGCCGACGCCGCGGAAAAGGCGCCCCACGCCAGGCCGAGCCACACCCGGCGGGTGAACAAGGGCGAGGCGTCGTCCGCGTCGCGGCCGGCCGCCGCCACCGCGGGCTTCGCGGTCGCCGCGCGGGCGGCCGCGCCGCCGGGCGAGGCCGCGTTTGTCGTCTTCCCGGCGAGATCAGGAATCGGCGCCGCCGGCGCCCTGGGCGCGGGTGCCGGTCGCGCCGCCGGCGCCGCGCCAGTCTTCGCAGCGGCAGACGCGGTGGCGGCCTCGGCGGCTCCCGGCGGCGTCGGTGTGACATGCGGCGTCGCCGCGGGATTGGCGCCGGTCGGCGGCGCGCTCGGCACGTCAGGTTTCGTCTCGTCTGCCATCTTCCTCATCCGAAATTGGCCACCGGTGAACCGGTCACCGGGTCAATCCCCTACCCATTCGCCAAGCTAACAATCTACCAAGTACCCACTATCCTATGACCTTCAACGCCTCGAGCGCTGCCTGCCGGACTCTCAGGCTCCGATCCTGCTGACTCAAGGCCTCGACTGACGCCCTGAGGGACGCATCCTTCAACGAAGCGACCGCGCGCAGACCGCTGATCATGACCTCCGCGATCGGATCCTGATCGTCGTCCTGCCGCACATCACGCTTGACGGCCTGCTCGACGTACGCCCGATCGAGCATCTGGCGCAGGACCGCGGCGCCGTCGCCGCTGCCGTGGCGGGCCAGCGCCACGGCCGCATTCCAGCGCACGTCGGGCTCCGCATCCTGCAGCGCGGCGCGCAGCGTCACGGCCTGCGCCTCGCCCGGCAGCGCCCCGAGAGCATACACGACGATCTTGCGGACCCCGGCGTCGGTCGACTCGTAGAGCGGCTGCAGCTTGGGGACCACCGCCGGATCGCCGGAGGCACCGAGCGCCCAGATGGTGCTGATGTGCGCCTCGGCCATCTGCGGCGTCCAGCCGTTGATCTTCGACCAGGCATCTGGCGTCCACGGCTGCGCCGGATCGTCGAGCGATCGAAGCAGCACCTGGACCGCCTCGGCCGGCAGCGGCGGCTCGAGCCGGCCAATCGCCAGCGCCAAATACTTGCGGATCCGCGGATCGCCGTTCTTGGCCTCGTCGAACGCCTTGACCAGCTCGATCGCGACCGCGCGATCGCCGCGGACCTTCGGGTTTTCCATCAGCGCGGACAGTTCCACCGCCGCCGGCCAGCCGCGGTTGGCGCCGCCGAGGCGGACTTCGGTGATGTAGTCCTGCGCCGTTCGATCGTCAGCCATCAGCGAGCGGAAGCCGAAGTACAGCAGCACCGTCGCACCGACGACCGTCAGGGGGATCAAGAAAAACTGAACAGCGAGGGCGGGCGCCGCGACGAGAGGGTTCCGAGTCGCGGGGTCGCGCTCGATCAGTTTATCCATGTACGGGGGTATACGGCGTCGGTACGCCCGAGCGCTTGCAAGTTTTACTACGTCAGTCCTTTAACGGTCAAGGGGAGGAACATGGAACTCAGACCGGCTGTGACTGCTGAATCCGCACCGGCTTCAGGAACGGCATCAGGCCGCGCAGCCGCTCCCCGACCTCCTCGATCGCCAGCCCGGCTTCAATCTCGCGCTGCCGCTTGAACCACGGCCGGCCGTCGGCGTTCTCCTTGATCCAGGTCCTGGCGAACTCCCCGTTCTGGATCTCGTCCAGCATCTTCTTCATTTCCCGCCGGGTCTCCTCGGTCACGATGCGCGGGCCGCCGGTGTAGTCGCCGTATTCCGCCGTGTCGCTGACCGAGTAACGCATGTAGGCGAGGCCGCCCTGGTAGATCAGATCGACGATCAGCTTGACCTCGTGCAGGCACTCGAAATACGCCACCTCCGGCTGGTAGCCGGCGTTGACCAGGGTTTCGAAGCCGGCCTTGATCAACGCGCTGACGCCGCCGCACAGCACGGCCTGCTCGCCGAACAGGTCGGTCTCGGTCTCCTCGGCGAACGTCGTCTCGATGACGCCGGCGCGCATGACGCCGATGCCCTTGGCATACGACAGCGTCAGGGCGCGGGCCTGGCCGGTCGCATCCTGATGGATGGCGAACAGCGCCGGCGTCCCGGCCCCCTCGACGAACAGCTCGCGAACCCGGTGGCCGGGCGACTTCGGCGCGACCATCGAGACGTCGACGTCCGGCCGGACGGTGACCGTCCCGAAGCGGATGTTGAAGCCATGGGCGAACATGACCATCTTCCCCGCCGCCAGCTGCGGCGCGATCTCCTCGGTGTAGACCTTGGCCGTGCTGGTGTCGGGAATGAGAATCATGATGACGTCGGCCCAGCCCGAGACCTCGGCGACGTCGCCGACGATCAGCCCGGCCTCAACCGCCTTGGCGCGCGATCGGCTGCCCGGCGCCAGCCCGACCTTCACGCTGACCCCGCTGTCGCGCAGGTTGAGCGCGTGCGCGTGGCCCTGCGATCCATACCCAATCACCGCCACCTTCTTGGCGCGAATCAGCGCCAGATCGGCCGCGTCGTCGTAATACATCTGAGCCATGAACTGTCTCCTTGAAAATTGGTCATTTGGTAAATGGGTAATTTGGTGAACGACCAACTCACCAATTACCAACGTACCAATGCTGGTGGTCTTACACCGATCCGATGCTGACGTCGTCGGCGATCAGGTTCTCCGGCAGCGCCTCGACGGTGCGCGCGGTGCGCTTGCCGCGGGCCATGGCGATCCGGCCGGTCCGAACCATTTCCAGGACGCCGAACGGCCGCAGCACTTCGAGCAGGCTGTCGATCTTGTCCTCGGTCCCGGTCGCCTCGATCACCAGCGACTCCGGGCTGACGTCGACGACCCGGGCGCGATAGACGTCGACCAGCTGCATGACGTGGGTCCGCGACTCGCCGGCCGCCGCGACCTTGATCAGGGCCAGGTCGCGGACGATCGACGGCGAGGTCGTGATGTCGTCGACCCGCCGGACCGGCACCAGCTTGTAGAGGTTGGCCTCGAGCCGGCGCGCGCCGTAGGCGTCGGTGTCGGCCACCACCGTCATCCGGGAGACACCCGGCTGCTCGGTGTGCCCGACGGTCAGCGATTCGATATTGAACGCGCGGCGGCGGAACAGCGAAGCGACGCGGTTCAGGACGCCGGGTTTGTCATCGACGTAAACGACGAATGTGTGCACCATAAATTGCCACGCCTTGAAGAAGCCACGGAGTCACGACAGCACGAGAGCCAAACTGTCTGGTTTGGTGTGTCGTGTTTTTCGTGGCCACGTTTCGTCAATCTGCCCCGGTTTCCACCAGCGGCGACGGCCGCCGAATCATCTTTTGCAGGTCGGCTCCGGCCGGCACCATCGGGTAGACGGTATCCTCCTGCTCGACCCGGAAATCAATCACCGCGGTCCGCGGCTGGCGGCGCGCACTGTTGACGGCGCCAATCACTTCCGACCGCCGGGTGACCGCGCCGGCCCATGCCCCGAACGCCTCGGCCAGCTTGACGAAGTCGGGCCCCGAGAGCGGCGTCGCGGCGTAGCGCTTGTCGTAGAAGAACTCCTGCCACTGCCGGACCATCCCGAGATAGCCGTTGTTGATGATCGCGACGTTGATGTCGAGCTGCTCCTGCATCGCGGTCGCCAGCTCGCACATCGTCATCTGGAAACCGCCGTCGCCGACGACGACCCAGACCTCGGCGTCCGGGCAGGCGACCTTGGCACCGATCGCCGCCGGCAGCGCGAATCCCATCGTGCCCAGCCCGCCCGACGTAATCAGCGAGCGCGGCTGGTTGTGCTTGTAATACTGCGCTTCCCACATCTGATGCTGGCCGACGTCGGTCACGACGACCGCCTTGCCGTCGGTCTCGCGCCACAGATCGTTGATGACGTGCGCGGCATAGAGATGGCCATCGTCGGGCAGCGACTGGATGTCGCGGACCGCGGCGTCGCCCTTCAGGACGTCGATCTGCTCGATCCAGGCGGAGCGGCGGCCCGGCTCGACGTGCGGCAGCCAGCCGGCCAGGGTCGCCCGCAGGTCGCCGGCGATCGCCACGTCGACGCGCACGTTCTTGTTCAGTTCGGCGCGATCGATGTCGACGTGGATCTTGCGGGCGTTGAGCCCGTAGGTCTTGATGTTGCCGGTCACCCGGTCGTCGAAGCGCATGCCCAGGGCGAGCAGCAGATCGGCCTCCTGAATCGCGGTGTTGACCCAGGCCTCGCCGTGCATCCCCATCATCCCCAGGTTCAACGGGTGCGACGCCGGCACGCCGCCGATGCCGAGCAGCGTGACCGCGATCGGGATCTGCGCGCGCTCGGCCAGGGCGAGAATCTCCCGCTCGGCGCCGGACTGCATGACGCCGTGGCCGGCCAGGATCAGCGGCCGCTTGGCGCCGTTGATCAGCGCCAGCGCCTCGCGATGGTCGCCATCCCCCGGCAGGGCATCGTCGTGCGCTTCCATCAGGTGCGGCGCGGCGCCCTCCCAATCGAGCTCCGCCATTCCCTGCTGGGCATCCTTGGTGATGTCGACCAGCACCGGACCGGGCCGGCCCGACTTGGCGACCGCAAACGCCTCGCGAATCGCCGGCGCGACGTCGGCCGCACTGGTCACCAGGTAGTTGTGCTTGGTGATCGGCAGCGTGATGCCGGTGATGTCGGTTTCCTGGAAGGCATCGGAGCCAATCAGCTTGCTGCCGACCTGACCGGTGATGCAGACGATCGGCGACGAGTCCATCATCGCCGTCGCGATGCCGGTCACCATGTTTGTCGCGCCTGGCCCCGAGGTGGCAATCGCGACGCCGACCCGCCCGCTCGCCCGGGCGTAGCCGTCGGCCATGTGCGTCGCCCCCTGTTCGTGACGGACCAGGATGTGCCGGATCGGAAATTCGAGCATCGCGTCGTAGGCCGGCAGGATCGCGCCGCCCGGGTAGCCGAAGACGTCGGTCACCCCCTCGCGGACGAGACATTCCCACATGATCTGCGCGCCGGATCGCTTCGGTTCCATACTCATTGCTTCACTCCACTATCCTGTGACCGCCCCCAGCGACGCCGACGACACCAGCTTGGCGTATTTCGCCAGCACTCCGGTCGCATACCGCGGCGGCGGGGCCTCCCACGTCTTCAACCGCCCGGCCAGCTCGGCGTCGCTGATGTCGACGTCGAGCCGCCGCGTCGCCACGTCGATGACAACCGGATCGCCTTCGCGGACGGCGGCGAGCGGACCGCCGCGGAACGCCTCCGGGGCGACGTGGCCGACCATGAAGCCGCGGGTCGCCCCCGAGAAGCGGCCGTCGGTAACCAGGGCGACCGAGTCGCCGAGCCCGGCGCCCATCAGCGCGCTGGTCACACCGAGCATCTCGCGCATGCCGGGACCGCCGCTCGGCCCTTCGTAGCGGATGACGACGACGTCGCCGGGCTTGATCGCCTGCTGCTGCACGGCGGCGAACGCCGCGTCCTCGCTGTCGAAGACGCGCGCCGGCCCGCGATGCTGCAGGCGTCCGGAGCCCGACACCTTGATGACCGATCCTTCGGGTGCCAGGTTGCCGTAGAGGATGACCAGGCCGCCGGTGCTCTTGATCGGATTGCTCAGCGGACGCACCACCTCCTGGCCTGGCGTCTCGATCGCCTTCGCCGCTTCCTCGCCGAGCGTCAGGCCGCTCACGGTGCGCGCATCCGCGGTCACCGCGCCCGCCGCGATCAGACGCTGGGCGACCAGCGCCGTGCCGCCGGCCGCGTAGAGATCGGTGGCGACGAAGCGCCCCGATGGCTTGAGGTCGGCCAGCAGCGGCACCATCGCGCTGATCCGATCGAAATCGTCGAGCGCGAGGTCGACGCCGGCCTCGTGCGCAATCGCCATCAGGTGCAGAACCGCGTTGGTCGAGCCGCCGGTGGTGGCCACCGAAGCGATCGCGTTGACGAACGCCGGCCGGGTCATGATGTCGCGCGGCCGGACGCCGTCGCGGACCAGCGTCATCAGCCGCTCGCCCGCGGCCCGCCCGACCTCGGCCTTCTTCGGATCATTGGCCGGCACGTTGCCGCTGCCGGCGGCGGCGATGCCGAGGAACTCGCAGACCAGCGCCATCGTGTTGGCGGTGAACTGGCCGCCGCAGGCGCCCGCGCCCGGGCAGGCGACCGACTCCAGCTCGAGCAGATCGCTGTCGCTCATCTTGCCGGCGCCGTGGGCGCCGACCGCTTCGAACACTTCCTGGATCGTCACCGCCCGGCCGTGGAACTCTCCGGGGGCAATCGATCCGCCGTAGAGAATCAGCCCCGGGACGTTCAACCGCGCCAGCGCCATGATCCCGCCGGGAATGGTCTTGTCGCACCCGACCAGGACAATCACGCCGTCGAAGCCGTTGCCGCGGGTCACCAGCTCGATCGAATCGGCGATCACCTCGCGGCTCACCAGCGACGCCTTCATCCCCTCGGTGCCCATGGTGATGCCGTCGGAGATCGAAACGGTGTTGAACTCCATCGGCGTGCCGCCGGCGGCGCGGATGCCGGCCTTGACGTGAACCGCCAGGTCGCGCAGGTGGAAGTTACAGGGACCGATCTCGATCCAGGTATTGGCGACACCGATCAGCGGCTTCTTCAGGTCGGCGTCGGTGAACCCGACCCCCTTCAGCATCGCGCGCGCCGGGGCGCGGCTCGGGCCGGTGGTCAGCGGATTGGGCACGAACGTCATGAGACAACCTCAAAGGGATCAGGGAGCCGGCTCTCGCGCGTCTTCCAGCTGGCGTAGGAGCCGAGCAGACGCAGCATCGGGGCGAACTCGGCCAGATGCGCCAGCGCCCGCGCGCACGGCAGCTCGTCGCGCGCCGACGCCATGTCGACGTAGAACAGGTATTCCCAGGGGCGGCCGGGGATCGGCCGCGACTCCAGCTTCGTCAGATCGATGCCGCGCAGGGCGAACGCGCTCAGCGCCTTGAACAGCGCGCCCGGCTCGTTGGGCAGCGAAAAGACAATCGACGTCTTGTCGGCGACGCTGTCGTTGAACGGGTGCCGGCCGATGACCAGGAAGCGCGTCAGGTTGTCGTGGTAGTCCTGAATCGACGACGCCAGCGGGACCAGGCCGAACACCTCGCCGGCGCGCGCCGAGGCGATCGCCGCGGCATCCTCGAGGCGCTCGTCGGCGACCAGCTTGGCGCTGCCGGCGGTGTCGTAGGTGGCGATGATCTCGACGCCGCTCAACGTGCGCAGAAACCGCTCGCACTGCGCCAGCGCCTGCGGATGTGAGTAGACCCGGCGCAACCGATCCATCGAGGCGCCGGGCAAGGCCAGCAGCTGATGGACGACCGGGAGCTCGACCTCGCCGACGATCGGCAGATCGTGCTCGACCAGCAGGTCGTAGTTGCGATGGATGCTGCCGCCGATCGAATTCTCGATCGGGACCACCCCGTACTCGGTCGTGCCGGCCTCGACCGATGCGAACACCTCTTCGAAGGCCCGGCAGGCAACCAGCGGCGCGTCAGGCGCGATCCGGCGGGCCGCCGCTTCGCTGAACGCCCCCGGCTCTCCTTGATACGCGATTCGCATGGTGTCTCCCGCTTCGTTCTTCATCAGTACGAACAATACAAACAGAAAGCGCTCTAATCGTCGCATGGCCAGCCGTCGGCGCCCGGCCACAAAAAAAGGCCATCACCCGTGTGTCGGATGATGGCCCCGGAACCTCTTCTGTGCGGTCGACATCATCCTGATTCGTGTGGCTTGCCGATGTTCGGGGCCAGCAGGCCGCGAACACCGACCGTAACGACGACCACGACGAAAAGCAGGGTCAACATCGAACTGTCCACTCATTAGACGGCCGCGCCGGCTAGAAGTCAAATTGATAATCTTTAAGGAATCATAAGACTGGCTTCTAGATCGGGCCGGCTCACATCTTCGGCAGCGTCACCCCGCGCTGCGCCTGGTATTTGCCCTTCCGGTCCTTGTACGAGACCGCGCACGGCTCGTCGCTCTGGAAGAACAGCACCTGGGCAATCCCCTCGTTGGCGTAGATTCGGGCCGGCAGCGGCGTCGTGTTCGAGATCTCGATCGTGACGTGCCCCTCCCACTCCGGCTCGAACGGCGTCACGTTGACGATGATGCCGCAGCGGGCATAGGTCGACTTGCCCAGGCAGACGGTCAGGATGTCGCGCGGGATCCGGAAGTACTCGATCGTCGCCGCCAGCGCGAACGAGTTCGGCGGGATGATGCAGACGTCCGCCTTGATGTCGACGAACGATTTCGGGTCGAAGTGCTTCGGATCGACGACGGTGTTGTACACGTTGGTGAAGACCTTGAACTCGTCGCCGACGCGGACGTCGTAGCCGTACGAAGACACGCCGTACGAGACGACGCCGGCGCCGACCTGGCCGTCGACGAACGGCTCGATCATCCGATGATCGCGCGCCATCCGCGTGATCCAGGTGTCGGGTTTGATGGACATGGTGGTCGCCGCCTCAACGCCGGAACAGGGCGGCGATCAGCGTCAGCAGGATACTCAGGATGACCGACGTCGCGAGCGGAACGTAGAAGCTGAAACTGCCCCGCCGCACGTAGAAATCGCCCGGCAGCCGGCCGATCGGCAGGCCGAGCATCATGACCAGGCCGAGCGCGGCGATCCCGAGCCCGAGGAAGACCAGCGTCCTACCCACGGTCCTCCGCGTCGACGCCGGCAGCGCCGCCAGTACCGCGGGACAACCGGTTGCGCATTGGCTGGATGTCTGTGGTTGCGTAGGTCTGTCGCAGCCGGCGCCGGGTGCGCCTCAAATCACGTCAATCCCAGGAAAAAAGTAGCCGATTTCATACGCCGCCGTCTCCGGCGCGTCGGATCCGTGCGTGGCGTTGCGCTCGATCGACTCGGCAAACTCCCTGCGCAGCGTGCCGGCGTCGGCTTTGGCGGGATCGGTGGCGCCCATCAGCGTCCGCCACTGCTTGATCGCGTCCGCCGCCTCGAGGACGATCACGATCGCCGGTCCCGACGACATGAACGCCGTCAGGCTGGCGAAAAACGGGCGCGCTCGATGCACTGCGTAGAAGCCCTCCGCCTGGGGGCCCGTCAAATGGATCCGCCTGATGGCACGGATCTGGAATCCAGATTCCTCGATACGCTGAATAATCCGGCCGGCGAGCTTCCGCTCCACCGCGTCCGGCTTGATGATCGCCAACGTCCGTTCAGACATCCGCTGATTATATTGCCGAATCAGTCGACTCGTTCGCCGAGGGCAGAACCGCCGGTGATGCCGGCAGAGGAGTAACCGATGACACAGCCATCCGCCACCCACTCACCCGATCCCGACAGCGGCAAGGGCGCCGTCGAGAGCGATCAGCCGACCGACAAACAGCAGGGCAACCCAAACGGCAAGGGGGTGGACGCCAACGGCATGCCCAACGATCCGCTCGCCACGGCCGAGGATCGCATCGGGGCGAACGTGGATGAGAGTCAGGGCTGAAGAATCTGCGATCGGCGATCGGTGATCGGCGATTGAGGTGCGGTTTCTCTAAGCTTACGAATGTCGCTGACTGGCACGGCCGGTGCGATGTGGTCAGCCGTGACTCCAGAGGAACTTCGCCACCGGTCGATGGAGTTCGCCGTTCGGACTGTGCGCTTCTGTCGGGTCTTGCCACGCAATTGGGAGGCGCGCCACATCGGTGCTCAGCTGATAGGCGCGGCAACATCAGTCGCCATGAACTATCGTGCGGCCGGCCGGGGCCGGTCGCACAGAGAGTTCACCGCGAAGCTTGGAGTGGTCACAGAGGAAGCTGATGAGAGCCTCGGGTGGCTGGAGTTGATATCCAAACTACAGCTCGCCGACGGTTCGGAGATTCTCTGGCTGCTGGCAGAGGCCCGTGAGCTGGTGGCCATCTTCGGCAGCAGCTACCGCACCGCCAAAGAAAAGGACCGGCGATGATCCGATCGCCGGTCCCGCGATGAAATCGCCTGTCAATCGCGATCACCCGATCGGTGTCGCCGACCACCGTCGATCGCCGATCACCCGATCGCCGATCACCCGATTCTCTAGCGCAATCCTTCCATGATCTCCTCCAACGCCTCTGGCCCCGGCCGGACCCGGCTGAGCGGCAGCGTCGCCAGCGGCTCGTCGACCAGGTTGAGCTGGGTCAGGAAGTCGTCGCGATCGGGCTCGATGTAGATGATGCCGGTGGCAAACTCGCCGCGCCGCGCCGTTTCGTGCAGCCGCTTCAACGCCGTGATCTTGTCGGTCGGGTCGTACTCTTCCTCGAGCTTCTTCAGGAACAGCCTCGAACCGTCGTGCATCGTCACTTCCTGCGTCGAGCCCGGCTCGTAGTCGACGCTGATGTCCTCGAAGAACGGCACGAAGCTGAGCTCCTCGAGCGGATCGTCGTGCTCCTTCACGTAGGCGTAGCTCTTGGTCGACCCTTCGTGATCGTTGAAGGTGACGCACGGCGAGATGACGTCGAGCATGACCGTGCCGCGGTGCGACAACGCGGCCTTCAGCAGCGACAGCAGCTGCTTCTTGTCGCCGGAGAACGATCGCGCCACGAACGTCGCGCCGAGCTGGATCGCCAGCGCGCAGGTGTCGATCGGCGGCAGGTCGTTGACGATGCCGGTCTTCAGCTTCGATCCGAGATCCGCGGTCGGCGAGAACTGCCCCTTGGTCAACCCGTAGCAGCCGTTGTCCTCGATGATGTAGATGATCGGCAGGTTGCGGCGCATCAGGTGGACGAACTGGCCGATGCCGATCGCGCCGGTGTCGCCGTCGCCGCTGACGCCGATCGCGATCAGCTTCTTGTTGGCGAGCATCGCGCCGGTGCCGATCGACGGCATGCGGCCGTGCACGGTGTTGAAGCCGTGCGAGCCGCCCAGGAAGTAGGCCGGGCTCTTGCTCGAGCAGCCGATGCCCGACAGCTTGATGACCTGCCGCGGATCGACGCCCATCTCGAAGAAGGCGTCGATGATGCGCTCGGAGATCGCATTGTGGCCGCAGCCGGCGCAGAGCGTCGTCTTGCCGCCCTTGTAGGTGATTGCTTCGAGCCCGATTCGGTTGATTTTTCCGGCCATGGTTATTCTCCACCCGTCATGCCGGACGACGCGCCGGTACGGACATTTTTCTTCGCCACTTCAAAGCCTTCCTGCGCCAGCACGTCGTCGGTCACGCTGCGGGCATCGATCGGCAACCCGTTGTAGTGCAGCACGCTGCGCAGCCGCATCTGACGCTCGGGCGACAGCTCGAGCTTCATCAGCTGCAGCAGCTGCGCATCGCGATTCTGCTCGATGATGTAGACCCGCTCATGCGCGTCGATGAACGTCACCAGCTCATCGGTGAACGGATAGGCGCGGAGACGGAAGTACGAGGTCTTGACGTCCATCTCCTCGCGCAGCTGATCGCGGCTCTCGCCGATCGCCCAATGCGAGGTGCCGTAGCCGATGAAGCCGATCTTGGCGTCCGGCACCACCTCGACGACCGGTTTCGGCACGTGGGCCCGCGAGCTGTCGAACTTGCGGACCAGACGGTCCATGTTGTCGACGTAGTCGTCCGGCCGCTCGCTGTACTGGCCCTTGGCATTGTGGCCGGACCCGCGCGCGAAGTAGGGCGTCATGCCGTCGCCAGGGAAGGTGCGGTAGGGAATGCCGTCGCCGTCGACGTCCTTGTAGCGGCCCCACTCGCCGAGGCTCTTGAGGTTGTCCTGGGTCAGCAGCTTGCCGCGATTGATCGGCCGGTTCGGATAGGTGAACCCGTCGGACATCCAGTTGTTCATCCCGAGATCGAGATCGAGCATGACGAACACCGGCGTCTGGAACAGCTCGGCGAGATCGAACGCATCCTGGGCCATCGTGTAGCACTCCTCGACCGAGGAGGGGATGAGCATGATGTGCTTGGTGTCGCCGTGGGACAGGAAGGCGGTGGCGAGCAGGTCGCCCTGCGCCGTGCGCGTCGGCAGGCCGGTCGACGGCCCGACCCGCTGCACATCGAAAATCACCGCCGGGACCTCGGCGTAGTAGGCCAGCCCGGCGAACTCGGACATCAGCGAGATCCCCGGACCGGCGGTCGCCGTCATCGCCCGCGCGCCGGCCCAGCTGGCGCCGATCACCATGCCGAGCGACGCGATCTCGTCCTCGGCCTGGACGATGGCGAACGTCGCCTTGCCGGTCGCCTTGTCGACCCGGTACTTCTTCATGTAGCCGATCAGCGACTCGCACAGCGACGAGGACGGCGTGATCGGATACCAGGCCACGACCGTCACGCCCGCCATCATGCAGCCGATCGCCGCCGCCGCGTTGCCCTCGATCAGGATCTTGCCGGCCGTCTCGTTCATCGGCTCGACGACGAACGGATCCTGTTTGGTGAACGTCGCCTCCGCGTAGTCCCACCCCGCCTTGAGCGCGCCGGCGTTGAGCGTGACCGCCTTGGCCTTCTTGCCGAGCTGCTTCCCGAGCGCCTTCTCCATCAGCGCCAGGTCGATCCCGAGCAGCTTGGCGAGCACGCCGTCGTAGATCATGTTGCGCACGAGGCGGCGCAGCTTGGCGTCGGGACAGACCGGCGCGACCAGCTTGTCGAACGGCACTGGATAGAACACCAGGTCCTGGCGCAGCGTGTTCAGCTTGAGCGGCTCGTCGTAGACCACCGCCGCGCCCGGGTCCAGGGTCAGCACGTCTTCCTTGGCGGTCTCGGCGTTCATCGCGACCAGGAAGTCGACTTCTTTCTTCCGCGCGATGTAGCCGCGCTTACTGGTCCGAATCGTGTACCAGGTGGGCAACCCGGCGATGTTGGAGGGAAACATGTTCTTGCCGGAGACCGGCACGCCCATGAGCAGGATCGATCGCAGCAGCACGAGGTTCGCGGTCTGGCTGCCTGACCCGTTGACCGTCGCGACCTGGATGCTGAAATCGTTGACGACTCGTTCGCGACTGCTGGTGCGCTGCTGTTCCTGGAGGGCGACGTCTGTCGGTGCCATTCGTAAGTCCTTAAACCGTAGGTAAATAGAGGAGTTCGCGGCGGGCTCTCGCCCCACTGGATGGTCTGGATAAGTATACAAGGCCCGAATGGGCAGGCTCAAGTCTGGAGGGTTTCAGCACGTGATGCTCGACTGGTCAGATTCTCGACGTCAGTGCCCCAGCACATCCATGATCGCGCGCCCCATGTCGGCCGGGCTCTTGACGACCTTGACGCCGGCCGCGCTCAGCGCCGCCATCTTCTCGGCCGCCGTGCCGGTGCCGCCGGCGATGATCGCCCCGGCGTGGCCCATCCGGCGGCCGGGCGGCGCCGTCTGACCGGCAATGAATCCAACCACCGGCTTCTTGAAATGGGTCTTGATCCACGCCGCCGCCTCTTCCTCGGCGGTGCCGCCGATCTCCCCGATCATGATCACCGCTTCGGTGTCCGGATCGTCGGCGAACAGCTGCAGCGCGTCGATGTGGCTGGTGCCGATCAGCGGATCGCCGCCGATGCCGATGCAGGTCGTCTGGCCGAGGCCCAGCTTGGTCAACTGATGCACCGCTTCGTAGGTCAGGGTGCCGCTCTTGGAGACGATGCCGATCCGGCCCTCCTTGCAGATGTTGCCGGGGATGATGCCGGCCTTGGCCTTGCCGGGCGAGATCAGCCCCGGGCAGTTCGGACCGACCAGTCGCATCGATCGGGACTGCAGGAAGGTGAACGCCCGCATCATGTCGAGCGTCGGCACGCCTTCGGTGATGCAGACAGCCAGGGCGAGCCCGGCGTCGGCGGCTTCCATCACCGCGTCGGCGGCGAACGGCGGCGGCACGAAGATCACCGACGCGT
Organism: Acidobacteriota bacterium; assembly: GCA_039931615.1. Classification (GTDB taxonomy): domain Bacteria; phylum Acidobacteriota; class Vicinamibacteria; order Vicinamibacterales; family CAVVIG01; genus JAHFUI01. The sequence continues at coordinate 76,506 of JBDTRR010000010.1, read as the reverse complement.
TGGCGCCGGTCTCCTTGACCGCATCGTGGACGGTGTTGAAGATCGGCCAGCCTTCGTGCCGCGTCCCGCCTTTGCCCGGGGTGACGCCGCCGACGACGTTGGTGCCGTAGGCGGCCGCCTGCTTGGCGTGAAAGGTCCCTTCGCGGCCGGTCAATCCCTGGACAACCAGGCGGGTCGATTTATCAATCAGAACAGCCATAGCCTCATCACACTCACTGCGGAAATACGCACGGGCGACAGCGCACGCACCCGGGACGCCGGCGTCCGCGCCGCGTCCCGTCGCGCCAGCGACAGCGACGCCGTTACCTGGCCAGTGCGACGACCTTCCTGGCCGCATCGTCCATGTCGTCGGCCGTGGTGAAGTTCATGCCGCTTTCGCCGAGCAGACGCTTGCCCTCGTCGACGTTGGTGCCTTCCATGCGGATGACGATCGGCACCGGCACGCCGAGCTCCTTCACCGCGGCAATCACCCCCTGCGCCAGCACGTCGCAGCGCAGGATCCCGCCGAAGATGTTGATCAGCACCGCCCTCACCTTCTTGTCCGACATCAGGAGCTTGAAGGCGTTCCTGATCTGCTCGGCGTTGGCGCCGCCGCCGACGTCGAGGAAGTTGGCCGGCTCGCCGCCCGCCAGCTTGATGATGTCCATCGTCGCCATCGCCAGACCGGCGCCGTTGACCATGCAGCCGATGTTGCCGTCGAGCCGGATGTAATTGAGCGAAAACTTCGAGGCCTCGATCTCGAGCGGATCTTCTTCGCCGAGATCACGCAGGTCGCGGATATCCGGGTGGCGGTAGAGGGCGTTGTCGTCGAAGCTCATCTTGGCGTCGAGCGCCAGGAGATCGCCGGTCGCGGTCACCACCAGCGGATTGATTTCCACCAGCGAGGCGTCGGTCGCGATGAACGCCTCGTAGAGCGCGGTCATTACCTTGACCGCCTTGTTCACCTCGGCGCCCTCGAGGCCGATGGTGAAACCGAGCTGCCGGGCCTGGAACGGGACCAGCCCGACGCCGGGCTCGATGTAGACCTTGACGATCTGCTCGGGGGTCTTCGCCGCGACTTCCTCGATGTCCATGCCGCCCGCCGCGCTGGCCATCATCACCGGCTTGCCCGCCGCGCGATCGAGCACGATGCTCAAATACAGCTCGCGGGTCATCTTCAGGCCTTCTTCGACCAGCACCCGGGAGACGACCCGGCCCTCGGGACCGGTTTGATGGGTCACCAGCGTCATGCCGATGATGTCGCGCGCGATCAGCTCGGCGTCACCGGGCGACTGCGCCAGCTTGACGCCGCCGCCCTTGCCGCGGCCGCCGGCGTGAATCTGCGCCTTGACCACGACCACGCCGCCGCCGAGCCGTCCGGCGATGTCGCGGACCTCGACGGCGTTGAACCCGACCTCGCCGCGCGGCACCGGCACGCCGTGCCGCGCCAGAATGGCTTTGGCTTGATACTCGTGTATTTTCATGATGGCAAACATTCGATGGTAACGCGGTGACGGCGGGCTCGTCAACGCGGCGGCCGACAGGCGACACGACGCGGCGACCGCGCCGCGTCGTGGTCGCGGCGTCTCGACAGACACTGTTGGTCGAAAGTAACATCTCCGGTACATGGCGACACGCTTACGGGTCTTCAGTTCTTCGGTCGGGACCAAGCTCCTGATCGGCGCCACCGGTCTGGCTTTGTTCCTCTATCTCATCACCCACATCGCCGGCAACCTGATGGTGCTGGCCGGGCGGGACACCTTCAACGACTACTCGCACATGCTGCTCAGCAATCCGCTGATTCCAGTCATCGAGATCGGGCTGGTGCTCGTCTTCCTGCTGCACATCTACAAGACCGTGGCGATGTACCTGGCCAACCAGAAAGCGCGGCCGGTGAAGTATCAGCAGAAGCGGCCGGCCGGCCCGCCCAGCCGCAAGACCTTCGCCTCGACGACGATGATCTTCTCCGGTCTGTGGCTGCTCGTGTTCGTGGTGATTCACGTCCGGCAGTTCAAGTACGGCGCCGAGTACCTCGCCCCGGCGACCGGCATCCGCGATCTCTACCGGCTCGAGATGGAGAATTTCGCCAACCCGCTGCTGGTGGTGTTCTACGTGCTGAGCATGCTGGTGGTCGGCTCGCATCTCTGGCACGGCGTCGCCAGCGCCTTCCAGTCGGTCGGCGCCGATCAGTCCCGCTGGACGCCCCGCATCATGGCCGCCGGCAAGGCGATGGCCGTCCTGATTGCCGGCGCCTTCATCGTCATTGCCCTCTGGGCGCATTTTCTGGGAGCGCGGTCATGAAGCTGGATGCGAGGGAGCCGTCCGGCCCGATCGCCGCGAAGTGGGACCGGCACAAGTTCGAGATGAAGCTGGTCAACCCGGCCAACAAGCGCAAGTACACCATCATCGTCGTCGGCACCGGGCTGGCCGGCGCGTCGGCGGCGGCCTCGCTCGGCGAGCTCGGCTACAACGTCCTGAACTTCTGCATCCAGGACAGCCCGCGCCGCGCCCACAGCATCGCCGCCCAGGGCGGCATCAACGCCGCGAAGAACTACCAGAACGACGGCGACAGCGCCTACCGCCTCTTCTACGACACCATCAAGGGCGGCGACTACCGGTCGCGCGAGTCGAACGTCTATCGATTGGCGCAGCTGAGCGTCAACATCATCGATCAATGCGTCGCCCAGGGCGTGCCGTTCGCCCGCGAGTACGGCGGGCTGCTCGACAACCGGTCGTTCGGCGGCGCGCAGGTCTCGCGCACGTTCTACGCCCGCGGCCAGACCGGCCAGCAGCTGCTGCTCGGCGCCTACCAGTCGCAGATGCGGCAGGTGCACGAGGGCCGGGTCCGGCTGTTCGCCCGCCGCGAGATGCTGGATGTCGTGGTCATCGACGGCAAGGCGCGCGGCGTCACCGTCCGGAACCTGGTGACCGGCGAAATCGAGCGCTACGCCGGCGACGCGGTGATTCTCGCCACCGGCGGTTACGGCACCGTCTATTACCTCTCCACCAACGCCGTCAACTCGAACGTCACCGCCGCCTGGCGCGCCCACAAGCGCGGCGCCCTGTTCGCCAACCCGTGCTTCACCCAGATTCATCCGACCTGCATTCCGGTCGCCGGCGAGGAGCAGTCGAAGCTGACGCTGATGAGCGAAAGCCTGCGCAACGACGGCCGGGTCTGGGTGCCGAAGACGCAGGGCGATCACCGTTCCCCCGACCAGATCCCCGAGGCCGAGCGCGACTACTATCTCGAGCGCAAGTACCCGAGCTTCGGCAACCTGGTGCCGCGCGACGTCGCGTCGCGCAATGCCAAGCTGGTGTGCGACGAAGGCCGCGGGGTCGGCGAGAGCCATCTTGCCGTCTACCTGGATTTCGCCGACGCCATCAAGCGGCTGGGGTTCGATGCGGTCCGCGAAAAGTACGGCAACCTGTTCCACATGTACCGGAAGATCACCGACGAGGATGCCTACAAGATCCCGATGCGGATCTACCCGGCGATCCACTACACGATGGGCGGGCTGTGGGTCGACTACAACCTGATGAGCACGATTCCCGGGCTGCACGTCCTGGGTGAAGCCAACTTCTCCGACCACGGCGCCAACCGGCTCGGCGCCAGCGCGCTGATGCAGGGGCTGGCCGACGGCTATTTCATCATCCCCTACACGATCGGCGACTACCTGGCGAGCACCCCGCTGCCGAAGGTCACGACCGAGCACGACGCCTTCAAGGAATCCGCCGACCGGGTGCAGAAGCAGATCACCAGCTTGTTGTCGATCAAGGGCCGCCGCAGCGTCCGCGAGATCCACCGCGAGCTCGGCCGCATCATGTGGGACGACGTCGGGATGGCGAGAACGGAGGCCAGCCTGCGCCGCGCCTTGACGAGTATTCCCAAGCTGCGCGAGGATTTCTGGAGCAACGTCTCGGTCCCGGGGACGCCCGACAACCTCAATCAGAGCCTCGAATACGCCGGCCGGGTCGCCGACTACCTGGAGTTCGCCGAGCTGCTGGCGCTCGACGCGATGCACCGCCGCGAATCGTGCGGCGGCCACTTCCGCGAGGAGAGCCAGACGCCCGAGGGCGAGGCGCTGCGCGACGACGAGCACTACACCTACGCCGCCGCCTGGGAATTCAAGGGCGTCGGACAGCCATCCGAGCTCCACAAGGAGCCGCTCACGTTCGAGGAAGTGCACCCGACGCAGCGGAGCTACAAGTGAAACTGAATCTGAAGATCTGGCGGCAGACCGGGGCGACGGCGGCCGGGCGGCTCGAGAGCTACGCCGCTCACGAGGTCTCGCCCGACATGTCGTTTCTCGAGATGCTCGACGTTGTCAACGAGGGCCTGATTCGTCAAGGCAAGGACGCCATTGCGTTCGACTCCGATTGCCGCGAAGGCATCTGCGGCACCTGCAGCCTGGTCGTCAACGGCATCCCGCACGGCCCCGACCGCGGGACCACCGTCTGTCAGCTGCACATGCGCCGCTTCAAGGACGGCGACACCATCACCGTCGAGCCGTGGCGGGCCAAGGCCTTCCCGGTCATCAAGGATCTGGTCGTCGACCGGAGCGCCTTCGATCGGATCATCGCCGCCGGCGGGTTCGTTTCGGCCAACGTCGGCGGCGCCCAGGACGGCAATGCCATCCTGATCCCGAAAGCGGTGTCGGAAACGGCGATGGACTCGGCCGCCTGCATCGGCTGCGGCGCCTGCGTCGCGGCGTGCAAGAACGCCTCGGCGCATCTCTTCATGAGCGCCAAGATTTCGCAGCTCGCGCTGCTGCCGCAAGGTCAGGTCGAGCGGTCCCGCCGGGTGGTGACGATGATCGCGCAGGCCGACGCCGACGGCTTCGGCAGCTGCTCGAACGAGGGCGAGTGCGAGGCGGTCTGCCCGAAGGAGATTCCGATCTCCAACATCGCCCGGATGACGCGCGAGTACGTCCGGGCGGTGATGATCGCAGGGAAATAGCCAGGCCGTCAGTATCGCAGGTGGCGTCCGACTTCAGTCGGACCAGGGATCAATCCGGCTGAAGCCGGATCCCACGGACGAACGGGGCCCGCGCGCAGGGTCCGACTCCAGCACCGGGCGTGGCGCCGGTGATCAGACCTTGATCACGTCGACCAGTTCCTTCACCGCCGCCGCCGACTTCTTGAACGCGGCGTCTTCATCGGGCGTCAGGGTGATCTCGATGATCTTCTCCACCCCCCGTGCGCCCAGCTTGCACGGCACGCCGACGAAGAGGTCGCGGACGCCGTATTCACCCTGCAGGAAGACGGAACAGGGCAGGATCCGCTTCTTGTCGAGCAGGATCGCCTCGATCATCTGCACCACCGACGCCCCCGGCGCGTACCAGGCGCTGGTGCCGACCATCTCGGTAATCTCCAATCCGCCGCGGGCCGTGCGCGCGACGATCCGGTCGATCGTCGCCTTGTCCATCAGATCGGTAATCGGAATTCCGGCCACCGTCGAATAGCGCGGCAGCGGCACCATCGTGTCGCCGTGGCCGCCGAGCACGAAGGCGTGGACGTTGTCGACCGACACGTCCAGTTCCTTGGCAATGAAGGCGCGCATCCGCGCCGAGTCAAGCACGCCGGCCATGCCAATGACACGCTCGCGCGGAAACCCGCTGAGCTTGTAGATCGCCTGCGCCATCGCGTCGAGCGGGTTGGCCACCGGAATGATGATGGCGTCGGGCGCGTACTTGATGACCTGCTCGGTGACCTGCTGCATGATCTTGTAATTCACGCTCAGCAGATCATCGCGGCTCATGCCCGGCTTCCTCGGCACGCCCGACGTGATGACGACGATGTCCGAATCGGCGCAGGCGGCGTAGTCGCCGGTCCCCATGACGCGGGAATCCGATCCCCACACCGGACAGGCCTCCAGCATGTCGAGCGCGATACCGGCCGCCTTCTGATCCGCGATGTCGATGACGACGACGTCGGCCAGCTGCTTGTCCGCGACACCGCGGGCGACCGTTGCGCCGACGTTGCCCGCTCCACCGACGACGGTCACTTTGCGATTCATCTCGATCTCCTTGTTGACGCTTGCCTGGTCTTCAGATCTCTGCCCGCCGACACGCCGCTGTGTCGAACCGCACACCGCAGACGATGCGGGATGACACCCGCCGCCTCAGCACTAGCAGCGATCGATGATGGTGTTCTCTTTAGGTCAGCTCCCTACGAACGTCGGCGACGATTCACACAGGTTCTGTGGAAAAGTCTGTGGAAAAGGTGGCGCGTTACCGCGTTGTTACGGACCATCTGGAATGTTTTAGCGGTTTGCACCACGGCAGGGCAACGCCGATCCGCGCGCCCCGCGCCCCGTTTGAAACGCAGGGGATTATACTCACTCGCGATGAAAATCGTGGTGGCCGACGACCTTCCTCTCTCTGCACTCGAGCTGCTTCGCGCCGAAGAGGCGTGGACGATCGATGCGCGCACCGGACGATCCGGCGCCGAACTGGCGATCGATCTGGCGGACGCCGATGCGATCCTCGTGCGCAGCGCGACCAGGGTCGATGCGGCGCTGATCGAAGCCGCGCCGCGCTTGAAGGTGATTGCCCGCGCCGGCGCCGGCGTCGACAACGTCGATGTCGCGGTCGCGAGCGCGCGCGGCATCCTGGTCGTCAACGCGCCGGGCGCCAACAGCATCAGCGTCGCCGAGCACGCCTGCGCGTTGATGCTGGCGCTGGCGCGCTCGATCCCGGCGGCCGATCACGCGATGAAGGACGGGCGCTGGGAAAAACGCCGCTTCCTCGGCAACGAGCTGCGCGGCAAGACGCTCGGGATCGTCGGCCTCGGACGGATCGGCCAGGAGGTGGCGCATCGGGCGCGGGCCTTCGGGATGCATCTGGTGGCGCACGACCCGTTCATCTCGACGGAAATCGCCAGCAGCCTGGGCGCCCGGCTGCTGACGCTCGACGAACTGTGCGCGGCCGCCGATTATCTGACCCTGCACGTCCCGTCCACCGTCGAAACCAGGCATCTCTTCGATGACGACCTGTTCTCCCGCTGCAAGCCGGGTCTGCGCATCGTCAATACGGCGCGCGGCGGTCTCATTGATGAGCAGGCGCTGCGCCGGGCCATCGACGCCGGGATCGTGAGCGGGGCCGGGCTGGATGTGTTCGAGCAGGAGCCGCCTACCGATTGGTCGCTGGCCAGGCTGCCCCAGGTGATCTGCACGCCGCACATCGCGGCGTCCACCGAGGAGGCACAGGAACTGGTCGGGCTGGAGACGTCCGCGACCGTCCGCGACTTCCTGCGCGACGGCACGGTCCGCAATGCGGTCAACTTCCCGTCGATGCCGGCCGATGAGCTGCACCGCCTGCAGCCGTGGATCCGGCTGGCCGAGGCTCTGGGCGCGATTGCCGCCCAGATGGGACCGACCCGCGTCAACTGCATCGGCGTGCGCTACTACGGCGCGCTGGCGGAGAGCCGGAGCGTCGACGTCCTGGCGGCGAGCGCCACGACCGGCGTGCTGCGGCCGATTCTGTCGGGCGCCGTCTCGATCGTCAACGCCCGCGCCGCGGCCAGGACCCGCGCCATCGACGTCATCGAATCGCGCAGTACCCGTCAGCGCGATTTCGTCAGCCTGCTCTCGGTCAAGCTGGAGACCAGCGCCGGCGAACGATGGGTGGAGGGCACCGTGTTCGAGCCGGCCAGCCTGCGGCTGGTGTCGGTCAACGGCGTCAGCGTCGAGGCGCCGCTGGCCGGCACGATGCTCCTGCTCGTCAACGACGACCAACCGGGCGTGATCGGCGAGGTCGGCACCATCCTCGGCCGCCACGGGGTCAACATTGCGAGCTTCGCCCTCGGTCGCGGCGGCGCCGGCGCCATCGGCGTCGTCAACGTCGACGAAGATGTCCACGCGGCGCCCGCGCTCGAGGCGGCGGTCGAGGAAATCCGCCGTGTGCCGGCGATCCGCGAGGCGAGCATCATCAGGCTGTCGTGAATTAGATACACACCCGTAGCGCCCCCGGATGGACGCGCGCGTCGAGTCGCGTCGCCCCGGCGATCGGTTCCCCATCGACGTGAAACGCCATCGGTTCCTCGCACTCGATCGTCGCCTCGCGGATGCGGCGAATCGAACAGCCGCCGGCGCGGGCGAGCGAGCCGGTGAACAGCCGCGGCGTCCGGCAGACGGTCGCGATTCGCCAGCGTTCCTCGACCACGACCAGATCGAGCTCTCCATCGTCGACACGGGCGCCCGGGGCGATCTTTGCCCCGTTGCCGTACTGAACCGCGTTCGCCACGACGACGAGGACGGCGCGGACGCGCAGCCGGACGCCGCCGGTCGTGATGGTGTACCAGGCGGGCGCGTAACTGAAGACAGCGCGAACGCCGAGCCGCAGGTAGTTGATAAAGCCGCGGCCGACGTTGGCCGGCAGATTGAACTGCGACGCGACATGGGCGTCGATGCCGATGCCGGCCAGATTGACGAACAGCCGGCCGCCCAGCGCACCGAGGTCGATGCGCGACGGCGTGGCACGCACGGCCCGGGCAATGGCCAGTTCCGGGCGCCGATCGACGCCAAGCTCGGCGGCCAGGCCATTGCCGGATCCGGCGGGGACAATGCCCAGCGGCACGTCGCCGAACGCCAGCGCCGATGCCGCCTCGTTGATGGTGCCGTCGCCGCCCCAGGCGATGACCAGGCGGGCACCGCGTCTGACCGCAGCCTGCGCCAGATCGTAGGCGTGGCCGGGGCGTTCGGTGATCGACACCTCGGCGATTTCGCCGTGCCGTTCGAGGATCGCCGCCGCCGCCGCCGCGCGGACGCCGGCGGTGCCCGGCGGCGCGCCGCCGGAAACGGGATTGATGATGACGGCAACGGACATCCGGAAATTAGGAATTAGGAATTAGGAATTAGGAATTAGGAATTGGGAATTCCCGATTGCGACTACCGCAACGCCAGCCGGACCGTGGCGTCCAGCATCAGATCGAAAAGCTCGACGACATCGGTTGAGATCTTCTCGACGCGGAAACGCTGCGCGATGGTCTCGCCTTCCCTGGCCACGAACAGCTCCCCGAATCCCGACAGGATCGCAGTGCGGACGACGCCATCCGGCGTCGCGTCCTCGGTGATACCGGACAGCTGCAGCGCCGGCGGCGCGGGACGGGCGATCGGGTCGGTCAGCGGGGATGGTGCGGCCGGCGGCATCACGGCCGCCGCGGCACGGGGCGCGCGCGAGACGAACGAGAACAGATCGCGGCCCGGCTGTCGCGGCATCACGCTCGGCCGCAGCCGCTCGTGCAGACGGGCGATTTCGCCGGCCAGCGCGGCGCCGCGGCTGTCGATCGCCGCGGCCGTGATCGCGAACGGCTCGGCGCGATCACGATTGCCTGAGGTCGCGCCCGCGTAGAGCCACGCGCCGAATGCGCCACCGACGACGACGATCGTCGCGGTTCGTTTGACGTTCATCGAGGGTCGTCTCGCATCGTAGACCATTTGGGCCGATCGGCGCGGCGAATTGTAGTAGAATTCGTCGTGCACCCCGCGTCGACTGGCACTGCGGTCGATCATCGTCCCCTTCACGCGGTCGCCGTCATCCCCGCCCGATTCGCCTCGAGCCGGTTCCCCGGTAAAGCCCTCGCCGACATCGATGGGCGCCCGATGATCGAGCACGTCTACCGGCGGGCGACGCAGTCGCAGCTGGTGTCGCGCGTCATCGTCGCCACCGACGATCTGCGCATCGCCACCGCCGTCAGCCGCTTTGGCGGCGAGGTGCGCCTGACGCGCGCCGATCATCCCAGCGGCACCGATCGGATCGCGGAAGTGGCGTCATCGCTCGACTGCGACGTCGTCGTCGGCGTGCAGGGCGACGAGCCGTTGATCGATCCGCGGGCGATCGACGAAGCGATCGCGCCGTTTGCCGACGAGCCGGCGATTCACATCACGACGCTCTATCACCGGATTACCGATCCGGGCGATCTGGCCAATCCAAACGTCGTCAAGGTGGTGATCGATCGGGCCGGCTACGCCTTGTATTTTTCGCGGGCGCCGATTCCCGCGGTCCGTGACCCGCGCGGCGGATGGCCGCCGCTCTACCGGCATGTCGGTCTCTACGCCTATCGCCGCCCGGCGCTGCTGGTGCTGGCGGCGCTCGAGCCGACGCCGCTCGAACGGGCCGAAGCGCTCGAGCAGCTGCGCGCCCTCGAGCACGGCATCCGGATCAAGGCGGTGGAGACATCCTACGACTCGTTCGGCGTCGATACACCCGAGGATCTCGATCGCATCCGCCGCCTGCTGGCGGCGCCGGCATCCTAAGTACGTGGCGTCCGGCCCGGACCGGACTCGCTCGATGGCAGATACCATGATCAAGACGGACCGACCGACCACCAAATACATCTTCGTGACCGGGGGCGTCGTGTCCTCGCTGGGCAAGGGGCTCGCCGCCGCCTCGATCGGCTGCCTGCTCGAGGGCCACGGCTACAAGGTCACGCTGCAGAAGTTCGACCCCTACATCAACGTCGACCCCGGCACGATGAGCCCGTATCAGCACGGCGAGGTCTACGTCACCGACGACGGGGCCGAGACCGATCTGGACCTCGGCCACTACGAGCGCTTCACCAGCGCGACGACGACCCGCCATTCCAACTGGACGACCGGGAAGATCTACCAGAGCGTGATCCAGAAGGAGCGGCGCGGCGACTACCTCGGCCGCACCGTCCAGGTCATTCCGCACATCACCAACGAGATCAAGGATGCGATCCGCAGCGCGGCCGGCGACGTCGACGTCGTCCTGGTCGAGATCGGCGGCACCGTCGGCGACATCGAGAGCCTGCCGTTCCTGGAAGCGATCCGCCAGCTCCGGCAGGACGTCGGGCGCGACAACACCCTTTACGTCCACCTGACGCTGGTGCCGTTCATCGGCGCCGCCGGCGAGCTCAAGACCAAGCCGACCCAGCACAGCGTCCGCGACCTGCGATCGATCGGCATTCAGCCGGACATCCTGCTGTGCCGGACCGATCGGTTCCTCGATCCCGACATCAAGCAGAAGATTGCGCTGTTCTGCGACGTCGACGAGGAAGCGGTGATCACGGCCAAGGACGTCTCGTCGATCTACGAAGTGCCGCTGGTGCTCGCAGCAGAGGGGCTCGATCGCATCGTGCTGAAGTATTTGCGGCTGCCGCAGACGGAGCGCCGGATGGCGCCGTGGGAGGAGCTGGTCACGCGGATCAAACATCCGGTCGACGAGCTGACCGTCCACGTCGTCGGCAAGTACGTCGGCTACGAGGATTCCTACAAGAGCCTGAACGAGGCGCTCTATCACGGCGGGTTCCAGAACCGGCTCAAGGTCAACATCAAGTGGATCGAGGCCGAGGCGCTGGAAACGCCGGAGGGCTGGACCGAGCTCGAGGCGGCGCACGGCATTCTCGTGCCGGGCGGCTTCGGCAACCGCGGCACGCGCGGGATGATGAAGGCGGCCGAAACCGCCCGCGCCCGCCGCATCCCCTACTTCGGGATCTGCTACGGCTTCCAGTGGGCGACCGTCGAGTACGCGCGTAATGTCGCCGGCCTCGCCGATGCCGATTCGACCGAGTGCAATCCGGAGACGCCGACCAAGATCATCTACAAGCTGCGCGACCTGCTCGGCATCGACGAGCTCGGCGGGACGATGCGGCTGGGCAGCTACGCCTGCGCGCTGACGCCCGGCTCGCTCGCCCACCGCATCTACGGCACCGGGCTGGTCCACGAGCGGCATCGCCATCGCTACGAGTTCAACTGTCTGTACGAGCGGGCGCTGACGGAACACGGCTTGCGGATTTCCGGCCGATCGCCCGACGGCAAGTTCGTCGAGATCGCCGAACTGCCCGGCCATCCGTGGTATCTGGCGGTACAGTTCCACCCGGAGTTCAGGTCGAAGCCGCTCCATCCGCATCCGCTGTTCGCCAGCTTCGTCGAGGCCAGTTTCCGGCACAAGCTGGAGCACGAGACGCAGCCGGCACAGACGGAGTCGGTGGTATGAAAATGGGGCCGTCCCCCTTTTTCATATAATGCCCCCGGTGCTCCCGTTCAAGATTGGCGACATCGAGGTGGGCGGCGGCCGGCCGTTCGTGTTCATTGGTGGACCGTGCGTGATCGAAAGCGAGCAGCACGCCGGCAATCTCGCCGCTGCGCTCGCCGCCTTGAGCGCGCGCCTGCGCGTCCCGTTCATCTTCAAGGCCTCCTTCGACAAGGCGAACCGGACCTCGGGCCGATCGTTCCGCGGCCCCGGCCTCGCCGCCGGACTGCGCATCCTCGCCTCGATCAAGGACCGCCTGGCGGTGCCGGTGCTCACCGACATTCACGAGCCGTCCCAGGCGGCGGCCGCGGCTGACGTCGCCGACGTGCTGCAGATTCCGGCGTTTCTCTGCCGTCAGACCGACCTGCTGGTGGCGGCGGCGAAGACCGGCCGCGTCGTCAACATCAAGAAAGGCCAGTTCCTCGCGCCCGAAGACATCGCCCACGCGGTCGACAAGGTGGTCGAGGCCGGCAACCCGCGCGTGATCGTGACCGAGCGCGGCACCAGCTTCGGTTATCACAACCTGGTGGTGGACATGCGTGGGCTGCCGATCATGCGCGGCCGCGGCGTGCCGGTGGTGTTCGACGTGACGCACAGCCTGCAGCTGCCCGGGGCGGGCGACGGAGTGACTGCCGGCCTCGCCCAGTACATCGAGCCGCTGGCGCGAGCCGGCGTGGCCGCCGGGGTCGACGGCGTCTTCCTCGAGGTGCACGAGGATCCGCCGCGCGCGAAGAGCGACGCGCAAAACGCGCTGCGGCTGGACCTGCTCGAGCCGCTGCTGCGCCGCCTGATGGCACTAGACGCCCTCGTCAAGAGTGCCGCCTTCTCGGCGACCACGGAGAACATCGCGCCGTGAGGATGATGAGCCTGCCACCGGTGGTCCATGGCTGATCTCGCGCTGGCCCGCAAGGTGCTCGAAACGGAAGCGGCGGCGATTCTCGCGCTGGTGTCGCGCCTCGACGCCAGTTTCGATCGCGCCGTCGATCTGCTCAAGTGCTGCCAGGGCCGGGTGATCCTGACCGGCATGGGCAAGTCCGGGATCATCTGCCGCAAGATCGCCGCCACGCTGTCGAGCACCGGCACCGCCTCGTTTTTCCTGCATCCGGCCGAGGCGACCCACGGCGACCTCGGCAAACTGCAGAGTGACGATGTGGTGGTCGCCCTGTCGTACAGCGGCGAGACCGACGAGATCCTGCGGCTGCTCGAGACCATCCGGGGTCTCGGGGCCAGGCTGATCTGCATCACCGGCACGCCCGGGTCGACGCTCGCCAGGGCGGCCGACGTGTCGCTCGACTGCAGCGTGATCGAAGAGGCCTGCCCGCTCAATCTGGTGCCGACCGCCAGCACCACGGCGGCGCTCGCGCTTGGCGACGCGCTGGCCATGACGCTGCTGGTCGAGAAGGGCTTCCGGCAGGAGGACTTTGCCAGCCTCCATCCCGGCGGCAAGATCGGCAAGCGGCTGATGCGGGTCGAGGCCTTGATGCACGCGGGACCGCTCTGCCCGATCGTCGCGGCGGACACCAGGATGCGCGACGTGATCTACGAGATGTCGAGAAAAGGGCTGGGCATGACCTGCGTCGTCGACGAACGTGACACCCTGCTCGGGATCATCACCGACGGCGATCTCCGGCGCCATATGGACCAGGCGCCGGCCATCCTCGAATTGACCGCCGTGCAGGTGATGACTCGCGATCCCGTGACCATCCCACCGGCAACGCTCGCCGCCGAAGCGCTGACGATCATGGAGCAGCGGAAGATCACCTCGATCGTCGTCGACGCCGGAGCCCGGAGGGTGGCCGGCGTGGTGCACCTGCACGATCTGTGGTGAGCGCGTGAACCCGGTCGAGGTGAGCGCGGCCCGCCTGCGCCTGCTGCTGTTCGATGTCGACGGCGTCCTGACCGACGGCAAGATCCTGCTCCACCCGGACGGCACCGAGAGCAAACGGTTCGACATCAAGGACGGCACCGGCCTGGTCTGGGCGCAGCGGGCCGGATTGAAGGTCGGTCTGCTGTCGGCGCGATCCTCGGCGGCCACCGCGCAGCGGGCGGCGCAGCTCGGCGTCACCATCGTCCATCAGGGGGTGCCGAGCAAGCTCGCGGCCTACGACGAGATCCTCCGGCAGCAGCAGCTCACGGATGCCGAGACCGCGTACATGGGCGACGATCTGCTGGATCTGCCGGTGATCGGCAGGGTCGGCCTGTCGGCCTGCCCGGCCGATGCCGTCGACGAGGTGCGGGCACGAGTCCACTTCGTCAGCCGTGCCGTCGGCGGCGACGGCGCCGTCCGTGAGCTGATCGAGATCGTGTTGAAGGCACAGGGCCGCTGGCCGGCACTGCTCGCCGCGTATACTGGCGGCGGGACAGTGGCGTCACCCGGCACGGGGTCTGGCCGGACGAAGCGCCGTACCGCGAAATCATGACGCAGTTCGCCACGCTGGTCGCGCTGGTCGCCCTGCTCGCCGGTCTGGCGATCGGCAAGGCGTGGGAGCGCTACAAGCTGCGGGACGGCAAGTGGTTCGATCGGCGGCGCGCCCGGGAATCACCGCACTACCTGCTCGGGTTGAACTTTCTCGTCGCCAACCAGATCGATCTCGCCATCGAGGAGCTGACCCGAGCCGCCACCCTGAATGCGGATGCTCTCGAAGTGCACATGATGCTCGGCAACCTGTACCGGGAGAAAGGGCAGGTCGGCAAGGCGATCACCGTGCACCAGAGCCTGCTGCAGCGGCCGACGTTGAGTCGGCTGGAGCACGCCTACGTGCTGCTGTGCCTCGGGCTCGACTACAAGCGCGGCGGCTTCGTCGATCGGGCCCTGGAAGCCTTCACCGAAGTGCTGCGGCTCGATCCGAAGAACGAGTACGCCCTGCTGAACCTGCAGAAGCTGCACGAAGACCAGCATCAGTGGTCCGAGGCGTTCGACACCCGGAAGCGGCTGGCCAAGCTGACCGACATCGGCGCCCGGCCGCAGAACGAGGCGATTCTGGCGTTCCTCGAAAACGAGATCGGGCTGGAAGCGATGCGGCGGTCGGATTATGCCGAAGCGATCCGCCGATTCGAGGGGGCGATCGATCTCGACGCGCGCGCGGTGCCCGCCTACCTGAACCTTGGCGATGTCCGGGTCCGCCAGGGCGACGAGCGGGCGGCGGCGGCGATCTGGGAGAAATTGATTGACGTCGCGCCCGACCGCGCCTACCTGGCCTTCGATCGCCTCGAGGCGCTGGCCGTGCGGACCGGAACGCCTGAGCGCTTCACCCGGCTGTGCCGGCGCCTGATCGAGGAGAACCCGCAGGACTGGCGCGCCCGCCTCGCCCTCTCGCGTCATCTCGCCGCCAGCGGCCGCCCGCACGAAGCGCTCGACCTGCAGTTTGCCGCGCTGGTCCAGAACCCGCACGCGCTCGGAATCCATCAGGCCATCTGGCGCGCGCTGGGACAACTCCGCCACGAACCGGCCCTCGTCGATCGCTACAGCGAGCTGACCCGACACGCCGTGTTCTACCTCGATCCGCATGTCTGCATGCGGTGCCGCTACCGCAGCACGGAACTGCTCTGGCAGTGCCCGCACTGCCACGACTGGAACACCTTCGTCGAGGAACGCATCGCGCCGGCACAGGATGCGGCGGAGGTAGAGGTTTAGAGAGAAGTAAGAAGGCAAAAGGCAAAAGGCAAAAGTAAAGGGCAAAGTGACGTTCACAACTTTCCGACTTCACTTCTGCCTTCTGCCTTTTGCCTTTTGCCTTTTCATGTCACTGGCGCTCAACGCTCAGCAACGACCGACCTTTCGCGCCGCGATCGAGGCGGTGCAGGTCGACGTGCTGGTCACCGACGGCGCGGGTCGTGCGGTGAGCGGACTGACGGCCGACGACTTCGAGCTGCTGGAGAACGGCAAGCCGCAGGCCATCACCACCTTCTCGGCGGTCGACATCCCGATTGATCGCGGCGAGCTGCCGCTGGCCGAACCGGATGTGCGGACCAACGACGGTCCGGAGGGGCGCATCTACCTGATTGCGCTCGATGAGGTCGGGACCCACCCGGACCGGCCGGACACGCCGCTCCGGGCCCGGGCGTTCCTGCGCCGATTCATCGAGGACTACTTCGGCCCGAACGATCTCGCCGCGGTCGTTCTGACCGGCCGCGGCCTGAGCGACGCCGGGCAGGACTTCACCAGCAACCGGCGTCTCCTGCTCAATGCCATCGACACGTTCAGCGGCGGCTTCCGTCAAGAGGAGCAGCCGGCCGAATCGCAGAACGGATCAGTGAACGCGCAGCGCGAGCGCGAATACCTGGTGCGCAACCGGATGGCGAGCCTGCGGGCGCTGGCCGAGTTCATGGTCAAGACGCCGGGGCGCCGCAAGGCGATGCTGTTCGTCAGCGAGGGCATCGGCTTCAACATGTTCGACGTGGTCGACTACGCCGGCGGTGTGCTGTCGCTGGCCGGCGAGGATGCCCGGGCCGCGATGAGCGCGGCGACGCGAGGCAATCTCGCCATCTACCCGATCGACCCGCTCGGTCTGGGGGATGGCGGCACCCTCGAGGCGCGCAGCGATCTGGCCGCGCTGGCCCACGTCACCGGCGGGTTCGCGCTCAGCAACTCGGAGAACTTCGACGGCGCCTTCACCCGGATGGTGCGCGACAACAGCGCCTATTACGTCCTGGGGTTCAACTCGGCATACGAGAAGCGCGATGGCCGGTACGTCCGGCTGGAAGTGCGGACGAAGCGGCCCGGACTGACGGTCAAGTCGCGTGATGGCTACGTCGCGCCGATCGGGAAGGCGCCGGCGCCCGCCGCTGCCCCGCCTCGATCGGCATTCGCCGAGGCCATCGCCAGCCCGTTCGCGACCGGCGGTCTGCCGATCCGGGTCTTTGCCGCGCCATACAAGGGAGTCGGGCGCAACGCGGCGATCGTGCTGGCGGTCGAGGTCGACGCCGCCCAGCTCGGGCTGGTCGAGGCCAACGGCCTTTTCACCGGGCAGATGGATGTCGGCTTCGTCGCCACCGATGCCAGGAAGAAGATCACCCGCGGGCCGCGACACACCGCGGGGTTTGCCCTGAAGCCGGAGACGTATCAGCGATTGATGGACAACGGAATGCGCGTGGTGTTGCAGGCGGAGCTGCCCGAGGGGCGCTATCAGCTGCGCGTCGCCGCCGGCAGCGCGGCGCGAGCCGGCAACGTCGTCTACGACCTCGAAGTGCCGGACTTCACCAAGGCACCTCTGTTCCTCAGCGGCGTGACGCTCACCTCCTCGACCGCGGCCGCCACCCTGACACGGCGCGTCGGCGCCGATCCGATCGGCGACGGGCTGCCCGGTCCGCCGACGGCGGCGCGAACATTCGCGCCCGGCGAGACGCTGGCGCTCTATGCCGAGGTCTATGACAACAGCCGCAGCCGCGCCGTGCACGCGATCCTGATGACCACCGAGTTGCGCGACGACGCCGGTCGGGTCGTGCGGACGGTCTCGGAGCAGCACGCCTCGACTGATCCGCAGCGGAAATCCGGCGGCTACGGCTTCGCGCCGCAGGTGCCGCTCGGGGACGTGGCGCCCGGAAGGTATCTCCTGCACATCGAAGCGCGGTCCGGCGCCGGCGGCAAGCCGGTGACGCGCGATATTCCGGTGCGGGTCGCCGCGCCGCGATGAGGTAGAGACCTGCGCTACGACTGGCAGCCGCCACGGTCCGGCTGAAGCCTGACGCCACCTACGATAGAGATAGTCAGAATCGATTTTCCGAACGCTACTCCAGGGGCGTGCAGAGAACCGCCGTGATCTCGTCAACCTGGCGATCTGTCTCCTCGAAGCTGCCGTCGGTCCTGATGACGAAATCGGCGCGGGCCGCCTTCGACTCCGTCGGCGCCTGCGCCGCCAGGCGCTGCCGCGCCTCGGCGTCGGTCAAGCCCCGTTCGATCAGCCGCCTGATCTGCGTCTCGACCGGACACGCCGTGACGATGACGCGATCGAAATCGGACTGATGGCCGGTTTCGTACAGCAGCGGCACATCGGCGATGGCCAGCCGCGATCCGCCGAGCAGCTCGAACCCGCGCAGTCCGGCGGCAATCGCGCGGTAGACGGCCGGATGGACGATCGCCTCGAGCTCGCGCCGCGCCTGACCGTCGGCAAAGACGATCCGTCCCAGCTTGCGGCGGTCCACCGCGCCATCGGCAGCGAGCACGTCGGCGCCGAACCGCGCGGCGATCGCCTGGGTGGCCTCCGTCCCCGGCGCCTCGACGCCGCGCACGAGAGCGTCTGCGTCGAGGCACGGCACGCCGCGGCGGCGGAAGCGGTCGAGGACGTAGCTTTTTCCCGTCGCGATGCCGCCGGTCAGCGCAACTCTCAGCATGGGATTCACTTGTCGGTAGTGTCCGCCTTCAGGCGGACCCGACGGTCCGGCTGAAGCCGGACACTACCGACTGACTCTGTCTAGCCGCGCGTCCGGGCCGCCGCCGCGAGCAGCGTGTTCCGCAACAGCAACGCGATGGTCAACGGTCCGGCGCCGCCCGGCACCGGCGACAGCGCGCCCGCGACCTCGGCGACCTCCGGGTGGACGTCGCCGAGGACCAGCGAGCCGCGGCGTTCGAACGCCTGATGACGCTTCGTTCCAGGCGGAAACAGCCGTTCGACAATCGCCCGATCGCTGACCGGGGTCGTCCCGACATCGACGACCGCCGCTCCCGGCTTGACGAAATCGGCGGTGACGAAGCCCGGACGGCCGATCGCCGAGATCAGGATATCGGCCTCCGCCGCCACCTGCGGCAGGTTGCGCGTCCGCGAGTGGCAGATCGTCACCGTCGCGTGCCGGTGCAGCAACAGCAGCGCCATCGGCTTGCCGACGATGTCGCTCCGGCCAATCACCACCGCCCGGGACCCGGCAATGGCGATGTTCGATCGCTCGAGCAGCTCGATCACGCCGCTCGGCGTGCAGGCGGTCAACGTCGCCCGGTTCTGCGACAGCAGCCCGACGTTGATCGGATGGAAGCCGTCGACGTCCTTGTCGGGCCGGATCGCGTCGAAGACACGCCGTTCCGCGTCCGGCCCCATCGCGTCGGGCAGGGGCGATTGCACCAGGATGCCGTCGTGCACGTCGCTTCGGTTCATCCGGTCAACCAGGGTCAGCAACTCGTCCAGCGACGCGCCGGCGGGCAGCCGCTCGGCATCCGCCCGCAGCCCGGTCTCGGCGGCAGACTTCAGCTTCGCCCCGACGTAGACGTGGGAGGCCGGGTCGTCGCCGACCAGGACGATGGCCAGGCCGGGCGGCCGGCCGACCCGCGCGGTGAACGCCGCGGCCACCGCGACCAGCTCACTCCGAATCTGATTGGCGACGGCGATGCCGTCAAGGACGCGAGCACTCATGTCTTCGAGGCCTCCACTTCGAGTCGTTTGAGCGAATCCGCCCGTCCGAGCACGACCAGCTTGTCGCCGGCGTGAATCGGGCTGTCGGGCGGCGGGTTGAATTCCATCTGCCGGCTCGTGCGCTGGATGCCGACGACGATGACGCCGAACCGCTGCCGGAGATTGGCATCGACGAGCGTCGATTCGGCCAGCGGCGATCCGGACGCAATCGCGACCTCCTCCATCGACAGCTCGAGGTTGTCGGTGCCGGTCGCCAGCGCGACGAAGTCGACGACGGCCGGGCGCAGCGCGCTCTGCGCCATCTGGACGGCGCCAATCTGATAGGGTGAAATCACCCGGTCGGCGCCGGCCCGCTTCAGCTTGAGCGTCGCGTCCTCGGTTTCGGCGCGGCCGACGATGAAGAGATCCGGCCGCAGCACCCGTGCGGTCAGCACGGCGTAGACGTTCTCCGCGTCCGAGCCGACCGCCGCGATCAGACCGCGCGCCCGATCGATGCCGACCCGCTTGAGCACCTCTTCGCGGCTGGCATCGGCTTCCACCGCCAGCGCCCCGTCGGCCATCGCCGCCTGGAGCCGGATCGGATCGCGCTCGATGACGACCAGGGGGACGTGCTGCCGCTGGAATTCGCGAGCCACGATGCGGCCGATCCGCCCGTAGCCGCAGATGATGAAGTGATCCCGGACCGTCTCGATCATGCGTCGGTGCCGCCGCCGCTGCAAACGCTTGGGGAGACCGCCTTCGACCACCACGGTCGCCAGCAGCGTAAAAGTGTAGAGCGCCGCGCCGACGCCGCCAAGGAGCAGGATGACGGTGAAGACCTCACCGGCCCGGGACAGGTCGTGAACTTCCTTGTAGCCGACGGTCGTCACGGTGATGACCGTCATGTAGAACGCATCCCACGCGCCCCACCCCTCGACGACCATGTAGCCGATCGTGCCGCCGACGATCGCCGACCCGAGCAGCAGCGCTGCCACCGCCGGACCCTGGGCCCGCAGCAGCGGCCGCTCGCCGTCGGCCGCGGCGGACGAACGGTCTAGCGCCGCCGCGGTGCCCCCGTCGCCAGGCGAATCTCTTCGCGCTTCCTGAGCTCGCTGTGCGTGTACCCGTACGTGAAGTAGATCAGGAAGCCGAGCGCCATCCACCCGATCAGCCGGTACCAGTTCTCGACCGGCAGCGAGAACATCAGCATCAGGCACGACAGGATGCCGAGGATCGGGACCAACGGATAGAGCGGCGCGCGGAACGGCCGTTCCGCGTCGGGATGGGTCCGGCGCATGATCAAGACCGCCGCGCAGACGATCACGAAGGCGAACAGCGTGCCGATGTTGGTGAGGTGGAGCAGCGCGTCAATCGGCAGGAACCCGGTCAGGAAGGCGACGAAGACCCCGATCAGGATTGTCGACTTCCAGGGCGTGCGGAACTTCGGATGGACGTCGCCGAAAAACGCCGGCGGCACCATCCCGTCCCGGGCCATCGCCAGGAACACCCGCGGCGCCGAGAGCATCAGCACCAGCAGCACCGAGGTGATGCCGGCGACGCCGGCCGCGGCAATGATGAACTCGGCCCACGGCAGGCCGGCCTGCTTGAAGGCATCGGACACGCCGGCATCGACGCTCAACCGGTCGTAGGGCACCATCCCGGTCAGCACCGCCACCACCGCGATGTAGAGCACGGTGCAGATCACCAGCGAGGCGATGATCCCGATCGGCACATCCCGCCTGGGATTCTTCGCTTCTTCCGCGTGGGTCGAGACCGAATCGAACCCGATGTAGGCGAAGAAGATGATCGCGGCCCCCGCCAGCATGCCGACCGGCTGCCCGCCCGCGTTCACCTGTCCCATCAGCGGGTGCCCGAAGAAGCTGAGGCCGCTCATCCCGTACGGGGCAAACGGCTGCCAGTTGCCCGGATTGATGTAAAAGGCCCCGACGATGATGACGAAGATGACGACGACCAGCTTCAGGAACACCATCGCCGCGTTGAAGGTGGCGCTTTCCTGGATCCCCTTGACGAGGACGTATGTGACCACCGCGACGACGAGGATGGCTGGCAGGTTGACCACGCCGCCGGTCTGCACGAAATGACCGGCGGCGGTGTCATAGATGATCGGAGGCCCGGCCAGCGATTCGGGAAAATGCAGGCCGAACTTCGCCAGCACACTTTGAAAGTAGCCCGACCAGCCGTTGGCGACCGTCGCCGATCCCACCGCGTACTCGAGGATCAGATCCCAGCCGATCATCCAGGCAAACAGCTCGCCCATCGTCGCGTAGGCGTAGGTGTATGCGGATCCGGCGACCGGCACCATCGAGGCAAACTCGGCGTAGCAGAGGGCGGCGAAAATGCAGGTGACGCCGGCGACGACATACGAGACCATCAGCGCCGGGCCGGCGACGTTGCGTGCCGCCGCCCCGGTGGCGACGAAGATCCCGGCGCCGATGATGGCGCCGACGCCGAGGCTGGTCAGCTGGATCGGACCGAGCACGCGCCGCAGCCGGTTCTCACCGGCCATCTCTTCGAGCAGCTGGGCGAGGGGCTTCCTGGCAAACAGTTGATTCTTCATCGTCGGCAGCTCTCGGGTCCCGGCACGCGGTGCGTATGAATTGAGGCGGGAATTATACCCTGCCTGTCCGGTCCAACCGGGCGAGGTAGGCGCGCACGCGGCCTTCCGGGTCGCCGTCCGCGATCAGGTCGGTGATGACGGCGACGGCCGTGGCGCCGGCCTCGATGACGGAAGCGGCGCGATCCAGCGTGATGCCACCAATCGCCACCAGCCCGATCGCCTGCCGCTCCCCCCGCCGCACCGCCAGTTCGAAGCGGACCCGCTCGGCCGCATGGCGCACGAGGTCGAGCGCGACGGCGCTGTAGCCGGTCGCCTTGGTGGCGGTGCCAAAGACCGGGCCGACCGCCAGGTAGGTCAACGGCTGCGCCAGCGCCGCTTCGATCTGTCGTTCGGAGTGCGTCGACAGTCCGACGATCGCCGCCGGTCCAAGCAGCGTCCGCGCCGCCGCCGGCGCGAGATCGTCCTGGCCGACGTGGACCCCGTCGGCGCCGCCGATCCTGGCGATGTCCACCCGATCGTTGACGACAACGACCGCACCGGCCGGATGCGCGATCGCGCAGATGCGCGAGGTCAGCTCGAGAAATGCCGCGCCGGAGAGGGATTTCGCACGGATCTGCAGGAAGCGGGCGCCGCCGGCGAGGTAGGCGGCCGCCAGATCGACCGGCGTCCATCCGGCGCGCACCGCGACGTCGGCGTCGACGATCGCGTTGAGCGGGCCGGCGCGGGCGATCCAGGTAGAGGTCATGCGGTCACGAGCGACACGAACCCCGGTCACGCCGGCGATCGTCGCGGTTGCCGGAATGGTGGCCCCGCGCCGTCTAGACCGCCTCAGCGAGGCGGTCCGGAATAGGGCGGGCGAGAAAGCGTTCCATGAACGAGGTGGTGAAGTTCCCGGCGATGAAGTCCGGATCGCTGAGGATGCGGAGATGCAGCGGGATGGTGGTCTTGATGCCCTGGATCACCGTCATCTCGAGCGTCCGCCGCATCCGGGCAATCGCCTCGTGCCGGTCGCGGCCGTGCGTGATGATCTTGGCGATCATCGAGTCGTAGTAGGGCGAGATGGTGCAGTCGGAATGAGCGAACGTCTCGAGCCGGACTCCCGGTCCCCCGGGCACGCTGAAGACGTGAATCACGCCGGGGGACGGCACGAACGTCTCCGGATCCTCGGCGTTGATCCGGCACTCGATCGAATGGCCGGTGAACGTCACCTCGCTCTGCCTGAACGACAGCCGCTCCCCCGCCGCGATCCGGATCTGCTCCTTGACGATGTCGACGCCGGTCACCATCTCGGTCACCGGATGCTCGACCTGCAGCCGGGTGTTGGTCTCCATGAAGTAGAACCGGCCATCGCGATCCATCAGGAACTCGAACGTGCCGGCGTTGGTGTACTGGACCGCTTTTGCCGCATCGATGACGATCCCGCCGATCCGGCGGCGCATCTTGTCGCTCAGCACCGGCGACGGCGACTCCTCGAGCAGCTTCTGGTGGCGGCGCTGAATCGAGCACTCGCGCTCGCCGAGGTGGACCACCGACCCGTGCTGATCGCCCAGAATCTGGAACTCGATATGGCGCGGCGACTCGATGTACTTCTCGATATAGACGTCGCCGATACCGAACGCCGCCGAGGCCTCCTGCTGCGCCGACGAGACCGCGTGGCCGAGTTCCCCGGCGGTGCGCACGACGCGCATGCCGCGGCCGCCGCCGCCGGCGGTCGCCTTGACGATGACCGGGAACCCGATCTCCTTGGCCAGCTTGAGCGCCTTTTCGCCGTGCTCGAGCGGGCCGTCGCTGCCGGGCAGGACCGGCACGCCGGCTTTCTTCATCACCCGGCGGGCGCGCGCCTTGTCGCCCATCATCCTGATCACCTGCGGACTGGGGCCGATGAACTTGATGTGACAGGCCTCGCACACTTCGGCCAGGTAGGCGCTTTCGGAGAGGAAGCCGTAGCCGGGATGAATCGCGTCGGCGCCGGTGATCTCGGCGGCGGTGATGATCGCCGGCACGTTCAGGTAGCTGTCGGCGCTTCGCGCCGGGCCGATCCGGACGTCTTCATCGGCAAACCGGACGTGCAGCGAGTTCTCGTCCGCTTCCGAGTAGACGGCGACGGTCCGGATGCCGAGCTCGCGGCAGGCGTAGATGATGCGCAGCGCCACCTCGCCGCGGTTGGCGATCAGAATCTTCTTGAACATGCGCCCTTATGCAGCCCCGCTGGTCCGGATCGCGAACAGCCGCTCGCCATACTGGACCGGGTGACCGGTCTCGACGTAGACGTTGACGATCTCGCCGTCGTACTCCGAGTCGATCTCGTTCATCAGCTTCATCGCCTCGATGATGCAGAGCACCTGGCCCTTCTTCACCACCGCGCCGACCTCGACGAACGGCGGCGCGGACGGCTCCGGCGACCGGTAGAAGGTGCCGACGATCGGCGATTTGACGATGGCGAGCTCGACGTCGTCCGCCGCCTCGGCCTCGGGGTCGGTCACGGCCGACGCGAGCGCGGAGGGCGCCGGACCCGGCGCCGCCGGCACGGCGCCGCCGGCCACGGTGTGGGTGGCCGCGACGGTGTGGGCTTCAACCGCTCCGTGGCCGGTGCTCTTCCGGATCTTGAGCTTCAGTCCTTCGTGTTCGATTTCGAACTCGGACAGATCGTGCTGACGCACGAGCTCGAGAATCTGCCTGAGGTTGTCGAGGTCCATCAAATCTCTATCAGCTCCGTGGTGGCATTCGTCAAGACGTCCACTCCCGTGTCCGTGACCACGACATCGTCCTCGATCCGGACCCCGCCCCAGCCCGGCAGGTAGGCGCCCGGCTCGATGGTAAAGACCATTCCGGCGACCACCGCGTCGTGCTGCGGGTCGATGTCGGGCCGGCGCCGCGCGATGCGCGGGTCTTCGTGCACTTCGATGCCGAGACCGTGACCGGTCCCGTGACCGAAGGCCTCGCCCAAACCGCACCTGGTCAGCTCGTCGCGGGCGGCCGCGTCGATGGCAAACCGGGACTGGCCCGGACGAACCGCCTGGATCGCCAGGTCGTGGGCCGATCGCACCGCGTCGTAGACTTCCCGGGCACGCGCGCTGGCCGGCCCGACCGATACCGTGCGGGTCAAATCGACGCAGTATGCGTGGAACACGCCGCCGAAGTCCAGCACGACGAGATCGTTTTCGCTCAGCCTTCGCTCGCCGGGGTGCGCGTGCGGCAGCGCGGCGTTGGGGCCGCCGGCGACAATCGTGGCGAACGCCGTCCGCTCGAAGCCGGCCTGCCGCAACCGCAGGTCGATCGCCAGCGCGACGTCCCGCTCCGATCGACCACGCTGCACCTCCTCGACGACGCCGGGCACCACGCCGGCCAGCATCGCGGCCGCGGTGCGCAGGGTGTCCAGCTCGTACTGGTCCTTTCGCACCCGCGCCCGCTCGACGACGCCGTCGGTCGGCACGAGTGCGGGCACCGCATCACCGGTCCCAAGACTGGCGGCGAGCCAGCTGTGCCGGGCGACGGTCAGGTTCGCCGCCTCGAAGCCGACGCGGGCCGACGGCATCGACCGCAACAGCGCCGCCAGGCTGCCGTCGTACGAACCGTCGACCACGATCAGTTCGATGTCCGGGCAGGCACACGGCGTCTCGCGCATCGCCTCGAGCGCCGTGACGTAGCGGAAGTCGGTGATGAAGTACAGGCGATCGGCAGTGAGCACGACAATCGCCGAGCTGCCGGTGAAATTGGTCAGGTAGAGGATGTTCGGCAGCGAGGTGACGAGCAGCGCGTCGAGCCCCCGCGCGGCGCATGCCTGACGAATGTTCTGATGGCGCAGACTGAGTGCTGAGGACGGCGCGTGTGACATGTGTGCAGGCGAACGGCGCTTCGAGCGCGACAGTGCTCGGTATCTATATCAGCAGGTGTAGGGGGCGGTTATATCAGCAGGTGTAGGGGACGGTCTTCAGACCGTCCCGGAGCCGGGTCAGGAACGGACGATGATCCGACGACCGGCGCCGCAGCACGGCCGACCATTGCCATCGCCGTCATGGTCGCACATCAGGATGGTGTGTGTCGCGGGCTCAATTCCGCGAGTCCTGGGTTGGACGAGAGCTTTGCAGCCGTACGTGGCGTCCGGCTTGAGCCGGACCGTGAGGGTCCGCCTGGACGCGGACACGAGCTACGAGCAGAACGACCGGGATGGAGGCGTGCAACGCCGGATCCCGAGGGACCCGGCGTCGTCGAGGATTGACCAACAGCCTTCCGGCCTACTGCACCTGCAGCGTTCGCGTCGTCGACGCTGTGAGACCCTCACTATCGGTAACAGTCAGGCGAACGACGAACGTCCCGACACTCGAGTACGAATGAGACGTTGACGAGCCCGGGGCTGTGGAGACGATCGCTGACCCATCGCCATAATCCCATGTGTACCGGACGATCGTCTTCGGAGCGATTGGAACCGAAGCACCGCCGTCAAAGGTTACCGCCGTGCCGACCGTCGTCGGCGATTGAGAAACCGTGAAGCTCGCGACTGGATCATTGCCACTGATAACCTTCAGAACCTTCGTGGTCGTCGCGACTCGGCCAGTGTTGTCGTGCACTGTCAGACGGACAGTAAAGTCATTCCCAGTCAGAGTGAAGTAGGTGTGGCTGGTGATGAAACTGGCTAGACCATTGAGGATCAGACCGTCCCCGAAATCCCAGTCATAGGCCGTAATCGACCCGACCGGCGCCGACAGGTTGGCGTTGAAGGTCACCAATTGGCCGCTTCTGGGGTCAAGGGGAGAGATTGTGAACTCGGCGGTTAGGCTTCCCGCGCCAGCCGCAGTGACGACCACGGGTGTCGTGGTCCTGCCGGTCTGGCCAATCTCGTCTTCGACAATCAAGGTCACACTGAACGTGCCCGCAGCCGTGAACGTGTGCGTGACCGAGAAGGTGTTTCCAGTGACCAGGGTTCCGTCACCGAAGTTCCAGAGGTAGGTCGTCAGCGTATGCCCGGTTGTGGTACTCGACCCCGACGCATTGAAGAAGACGGGCTGAAGCGCGCTGGGCGCCAAAGGCGAGAACGTGAATGCCGCAACAGTTGCCCCACCACCTCCACCGCCAGCGGAGACGATCACCGGTTGCACGAACGTACTCCTCTGCCCGATGTCGTCAATCACCACCAGCGTCACGTTGTAGGTGCCGACAGTCGTGAAGCTGTGCGCGGGTGTCGTGCCAGTAGCCGTGCCAGTGTCTCCGAAGTTCCACCCATAGCTGACGATGGTGCGGCCAGCCCCGGGGCGCGAGGCTTCGGCGTTGAAGTTGACCGACTGGTTCACCTGCGGAGACGTCGGTGAGAAGACGAACGTCGCGGTCGGGGGCACCGGCGTGCCACCTCCGGCGCCAGGCGCGACGATGACGCTTTGCGTGACCGTCGTCCTTTGGCCGGTGTCGTCGGTGACGGTCAGCGTGACGCCGTAGGTCCCGGCTGTACCGAAGTCGTGCTGTGCCGTGGGTCCGGTCTTGGTCGCCGATCCGTCGCCGAAGTTCCAGGTGTAACTGTCGATCGAGCGGCCTGGCGCCGCGCTCGAGGCGATGGCGTTGAAATTGACCGCCTGATTGACTACCGGTGTGGTCGGCGAGAACGTGAACGCCGCCGTCGGCCCTGTCGTCGTTCCGACCGAAACCGCCTGCGTCGTCGATGCCGCGAGCCCGCGATCGTTGGTGACAGTCAAGGTCACGTTGAACGTTCCAGTGGCCGCGAAGGTCTTCGTCACCGTCCTGCCGCTCGCGGTCGAGCCGTCGCCCAGGCTCCACACATAGGTCCGGATTGCCGATGCACCGGTGCCCGGAGTGCTGGACGACGCATCGAGATTCAACGGCACGTTCAAGCCGGCCGGGGTCGGGGAAACAGTGAAGCTGGCGGTCGGTGACCCGGCCGGCGGCAGGATCACGCCGGGGGGCACGAGACGAATCGTCGCCGTGGCGCCATTGCGCGCCGATGCCTGCGCGTTGGAGCCGTTCGGCGACGCCACGATGTCAATCAGCGTCCCGGTGCCGCCGCTGGCGGGCGGGGGCGGTCCTGGCGCCGTGTATCTGGCGCTGGCCGTGCCGTCCTGACCGGTCACCGGCGCCCGCGGGGAAAGTGTCCCGAAGTCCACCAGCGTGCCGCCGACCAGCATGTCGAGCCGGAGTGGTACGCCCACCGCGGGCTTGCCGTTGACATCGCGGACGGTAATGACGATGGCGGACTGCGAGCCATCCTGCACGATCGTGTCGGGCGTCGCCGTGATGCTGATCGACTGCGCGAAATCGGACGGACCGGTCAGCGGCGGCGCCGAGTCCGATTGATGAACAGTACAAGCCGCCAGCGCGACCGCCACCGCGAGTGCCGAGAAGGTCGCGAGGGGTCTAATCATGGGCTTACGCATCCCCGAAATTGCCGAAGTCAATCGACATGTGGCCCGTCACCGAGATCGCGTTGCCGACCAGATCGGTGCCGTAGAAGGTGATCTCGGCGATGGTGTAGATGATCGACGGGTTGACGATGAGCTGCACCAGCGGCGGTTCTGACTTGGTGACATGGCGGATCAGCTCGAACACGATCGGCGTGGATTCGCCCGCCGATACGGTCGCCGTCACGGCGCCGTCGTATCCGTACGGCACGTCGATGCCAGGGGTATTCCGGCCGTCGGCGCGGCGGAACGAGATGTGGTAGCGGGAAATGGTTACGGCGTTGCTGTCCGACGGCGCGATGCTGCTGTCCTTCGGCACCAGCCGCAGCAACACCTGGCCGGTGTCGCTGAAGACCGTCGGACACCGGGCGGTCGGCGTGCACGGCGCCGGCGACGACAGGAGGACAATGACGTCCGACTGCAGCGTTGCCGCGAACGTGCTGGCGGTGCTGCTGCTGCCGCGCGCCCCGCCCAGCGAATCGATGACCAGCAGCACCGGCGACCGGCCGGTGCGGACGACATCCCCGCACGACGCGGTCGCGACTACCAGAACGGCCGCGGCCCACAGGCGATGTGCGGTGCGAATGTGAGATACCACCAGTTCACCCTTTGATGATCCGCGGCGTAATGAAGATCAGCAGCTCCGAGCTTTCGTCTCTGGAGCTCTCGCGCTGGAACAGCCACTTCAACAGTGGGACGCGGCCGAGGCCCGGCGTGCGATCGTTGGCCCTGGTCTCCCGGCTCGAATAGATCCCGCCGATCACCGTCGTCTGACCGTCGTTGACCTGGACGGTGGTGGTCGCGCGCTGTTTGTCGATGGTCGGGACCTGCCCACTGAAGAACCCGGCCAGAGCATTGTTTTCGACGTCGATCTGCATGATCACCGTCTGCGACGCCGTGATCTGCGGAGTCACTTTCAGACTCAGTGAGGCGTCCTTGAAGGCCGGCGGTACTTGACCGGCGAGCGGGTTCGTGTTGATCGGCTGATAACCGATCTCCTGCCCCTGCGAGATCAGCGCGGGGACGTTGTTCTGGGTCGAGACGCGGGGCGTCGACAGGATCCGGCCGTTGCCGCTGTTTTCGAGCGCCGTCAGCGCGACGTCGAGATTGAAAGCGCCGTTGATGGCGCCGAGGGCGAGGCCGACGGCGCTGGTGGCGCCGGTGACCGGCAGGTCGACCGCTGTTCCGGTGGCGCTGGCACGGCCGCCGAGGCTGCCGTTGTTGGGAAAGGCGAGCGGGGTCGTGTTGCCGAGGGCTGGATCGATCCGGCCGGTGAATCCCCACTGCACGCCGAGCGCCCGCGCAAACGCCCGGTTGGTCGTCACGATCCGCGCCTCGATCTCGACCTGCGGCTCGGCCCGATCCAGCACCGCAATCAACTCCGATGCGATGCGAATGCGATCGGCGAGGTCGGTGATGATCAACGTGTTCGTCCGCTGGTCGACCTGGACGGTGCCGCGCGCCGAGAGGGCGCTTTTCGTGAGCAGCACGACCAACGCCTCGGCCTTGGCGTAGCTGAGCGTCTTGGTCAGCACGTGCAGCTCGCCCGACAGCGCCTGCTCGTCCGCCAGTTTGCGCTTCTGCGCCTCTTCCTCTGCCAGGACCGTCAATGGCGTGATGCGGACGATGGTGCCGTCGATGATGTAGCCGAGCTTGTTGGCGCGGAGGATCTGATCGAGCGCCTGATCCCAGGGCACGTCGCGCAGCGCCACGTCGACGCTGCCCTGGATCGACGGGTCGATGATCATGTTGAGCCCGCTGATCTCCGCGAAGGTGCGGAGCACGGCGCGCAGGTCCGCCCCCTGGAAATCGAGGCTGACCGGATTGCCGGTGAATCGGCCTGGCGCCCGCGCGCCGGCGCCCAGCTGCTCCGGTACGAGGAGCGGCGGCGGCGCCTGGAAGGCGGGCGGCTGCGGCGGCGCCGGTGCGGGGAGCAGTGGCGGGAGCGGAGGCGTCGCCGGCTGGGCGACGGGCGCCTGCTGCATCAGCATGACGCGAATGCGCGAGAGGGGGTCGCCTCGCGAATCGGCCGCGGTGACCGCGGCCGCACCGATCGGCCGGTTCGCGTCGAGCGCGAAGCGCCTGGCGACCGCTTCGACCACGGCGCTGCGGAAGTCGGCGTCGCCGGCAAGCCGATCGGAGCTGGCCGCGACGTCGCCGGGCGGCTCGGCCGGTTCGGCTGCTTCGACCGGCACCCCGCTCGTCCCGTTCAGCCCCGCGCCGATCGCCGTCGGCGGCCCGACCGAGGCCTCGGCGCCGGGCGACGGCGCGGACACATTGGCCAGCGCACCGCCCAGGATGATTGGCCCGAGGAGGGCGAGGCTCTTGACAAGGCTCTTAACAGGGCTCTTAACGGGGCTCTTAACGGGGCTCTTGAGATTGGTCACTACTGGGTGTCCTCGAACGTGCGCAATTGCTTGCGGATTTCCCGCTGCTTGACGCGCGACAGCGGGTCGTTCACTTCCTGCACGATGACGAGGCCCTGCGGCGTGATGGTCTTGATGGTGCCGTCGAGAAATTTGTCGCCCGGATGCATCACGAAGGTCTTCTCGTCCGGCCCGCGGACGAGAGCGATGAACCCGCCGCGGCTCTCCATGATGCCGCGGACGGAAATCTCGGTGACGGTCCAGCCGGCCGCACCGTCGCCCCGCCTCGAGGCAAGCGGCAGTTCGGTGCCGGTCGCCAGCAGGTTGACGAACGGGTCGCGCCGGCCGCGTGAGACGTACGTGTATGGGGCTGGCGCGGCAGGGCTCGACCCTGGTTGGGCGCCCGCACGCGGAGACGGATTCTCCTTCTCCGCCGCCGGCCTGGCCGCGGTTGGCGCGGCGGTCTGCCCTGCCGGCACGCGCCCCGCGGCCGCGGCCATCACACACACGACGAAAGCCGTCGCCTGGCGTCTCACATCAGATTCCCCGGCCCGCCGGCGGCGCCGCTTTCTTGGGCGGTTCCGGCTTGTCCAGCAGCACGAACGTCGTCGCGGTGCAGGTCGCGGTGATGGTGGAGCCCGGGTCGGGCTTGTCCTTCCCTTTGATATCGAGCGCGCTGACGTTGACGATCCGCGTGAACTTGCCGACGCGGTCGAAGAAGATCGCCAGGTTGTGGAAGGTGCCGTCGAGCTCGAGCGCGATCGGCCATTCGACGTGCAGCTGCTTCGTCACCGTGGCGGCCGGCTTGAAGCTCCTGATTGTCAGGTTCGACTGCGTGGCGACGGTCTGGAGTCGCCGCAGCAGATCGGCGGCGTCCTTCTCGTCGGGCAGCACCGCCTTGAGATTCTCCAGCCGTCCCTGCAGATTCAGCAGCTGGGCGCGGAACTGCGGCAGCTGGCGTTCGGTTTCATGTCCCTTGACGATGTCGACCTGCAGAGCGGCGAGCCGGGCGGTGCGGACGGTCATCTCCGCGGCGGCCGGACTCTCGTAGTACATGTGGAAGGCGCCGATGCCGATGGCCGAGAGCAGGGCGAACGCGCCGACCTGCCCGTACCACGGCAGTCTGCCGAGGCTGATATCCATCGGGACTACCCAGCCGCCTTCGGCTGATCGCCGGGCTGCTGAAACTGCGCTTTGATGCTGAACCGGATCATCTCCCCCGTCGGCGACGGGAGCGCCTCGCTCTGGCTGCTGACGATGTCGACCGATCGCTTGAAGTAGCCGGACGCTTCGAGGTTGGACACGAAATCGGTGAGGCTGGTGATCGCCAGGCAGCGGCCGTCGATGACGACGCTGTCTTCGGTCTGCTTCAGCTCGGTCAGCCACAGCATCGGCGGCAGCGCCAGGCTGATTTGATCGAGCAGGTGGACCGGTCCGGTCTGGGTCTTCCGCAGCTGCTCGACCAGCGTGACGCGCTCCTGGAGCCGCGCTGTCTGCTGCTCGAACTGCTGCAGCTGCCGCATCACTCCCTGGAGCCGCGCCGTTTCCTGCTGGGCGAGGGCGATTTCCTGGTCGAGCGCGAGCGATTGCTGCTGGAGGGTCCGGTAGCGCCAGCCGACGTAGAGGACGGCGACGATCAGGATGGCGGCGGAGGCGGCGGTGATCAGCTGAGCGGGAGTCAGCAGCGCCGCCCGTTTCACCGCCTTACGCTCGACCGCCAGCAGATTGATGTGAATCATCGGTCGCCCACCCCCCTGAGCGCGAGACCGACCGCCACGGCCGCCGTGGTCAACATCTCCTGGGGACCGGTGATGCCCAGCTTGTGCGGCTCGAAGACAATCTTGCGGAACGGATCGAACGCCTCGACCGGCGCCCCGAACCGATCCTCGAGCGCCTGGGCGAACCCGTCGATGCGTGAGGCGCCACCGCTCAACAGCACCCGGTCGATGCGATCGGAAGCGGACGTCGCCTTGAAGAAGTCGAAGGTCTTCTGGATCTCGAGCAGCACGTTCGCGGTCATCGCGTGCAGCACGGGCAGGGCGTCGGCGAAATCGATGCCGTCAACCGGCTGCCCCTTCTTGACCTGCTCGGCGCTCTCGAACGGCAGGTTCAGCTCTTTCTGGACGGCTTCCGTGTAGGCGTTGCCGCCGATCGAGATGTCGCGGGTGAACAGCGACTGGTCGCCGCTGAGGATGTTGATGTTGATGGTGCTGGCGCCGGCATTGAGCAGGACGATGACGACGTCCGCTTCGGCGCCGTAATTGAGCTCGTAGGCGTTCTGCAGCGCAAAGGCGTCGACGTCGACGACGACCGCCACCCGGCCGGCCCGGGAGATGACGCCGGTGTAGTCGGCAATCTTCTCTTTCTTGGCCGCGACCAGCAGGACATCCATCGCCCCGTTGGCGCCGGCGGCGGACTGGACCACCTGATAATCAAGGTTGACGTCCTGGATATCGAACGGGATGTACTGTTCCGCCTCCCAGAAAATCGACTCGGCCAGCTCGGTGTCGGTCATCTGCGGCAGACTGATCTTCTTGACGATCACGGCGTTGCCCGAGAGCGACGCCGCGACGTCCTTGCTCTTGAAGTGGGGGCCGTCGAGCAGGCGGCGGATCGCATCCGCGACGGCGGTGCCGTCGATGATGGCGCCATCGACGATGCTGTCGGGCGGGATCGGTTCGCTGCCGAACGCGGTGACGCGGTAGCCCTTGGCGGACGCCTTCAGTTCGACCGCCTTGACGGCGCTCGAGCCGATGTCGAGTCCGACGATCGCGCTTGACTTCCCGAAACCCAGCACGGTGACGACCTTTCCGCAAAGCGAATACCAGCCCTGACCGTCGGCGGATGCGCACCCGGCGTGGCAGACCTCAGGCGCCGGCCCGGACGACCCGGGCGCGGCGGCGACTTACAATTTTTTCTTTGGTAACAAAAAAGACTTTCAGTGCGTAGCGGAAACAGACGCGACGGAGACTCACAGTAACGTTGCGCGACGCTTGATTACAAACTCAGCCACGAGAAAAGAGTGCAGATTCGAAAAGGTGCCACGATTTGTCGCTCCGTCCTTGGCAAGAGAGCGGCGAGAGAGCGACGAGAGAGCCGAGAGAGCACTGTGAAGGCGCTACCCAGTCGGTTCATCAACTACCCGGCTGTCATCGGCATCCTCGGCCCGCTATCCCGCTGACGCGGCCTCGATCCGAGTGGCAAGAGTCTTGACAGTCCCCCTAGAGGCACGTATGCTTTGCGTTTACCGTTGTCCGCGCCGACCGGACCGTGGCTGAACGCGAGGGCCGACTGCGCAGGCCCGATGCGAGGGCCCGATGCCCAGGCCCGATACGAGGGCCCGACGCGAAGACAATGTCCGGGAAGGGCACGCGCCATATCCCCTACATCGGTTTTTTGGGCAGGGCGCCGAGCGCTCATGCCTGCAAGGCACGGGGGTTCGAGGCCCGCGGAAGCACGCGGGGTCGAAGCCCGCGAGGAATTCAGGATGTCTACGACTATCGCCAGCGTGCAGCAGATCGCCGAGAGTGATCGCTGGCACATCATCGACGCCGACGGCCAGGTGCTGGGCCGAATCGCCACCGCCGCGGCGCGGCTGCTGCAGGGCAAGCACAAGCCCATCTACAGTCCGTTCATGGACACCGGCGACCATGTCGTGGTCGTCAATGCGAAGACCGTCAAGCTGACCGGCCGCAAGGAAGATCAGAAGATCTACCGGCAGCACAGCGGCTACGAAGGCGGATTGCGCGAGGAGCGCGCCCGCCTGGTCCGGTCGCGCAAACCGGAGCGGCTGGTCGAGGAAGCGGTACGCGGCATGCTGCCAAAGAGCAAGCTCGGCGACGCGATGTACCGCAAGTTGAAAGTGTACGCCGGTCCGGATCACCCGCACGCGGCGCAGAAACCATCCAAACTCGAGGTCGCGTAACGTGGCAGCAGTTCAATACTACGGCACAGGACGCCGCAAGACATCGACCGCCCGCGTCTTTCTTAGGCCCGGTTCGGGAGCCATCAAAGTCAACCAGCGAACGTTCGAGGGGTTCTTCCCCACCGAAGCCCTCCGGACGCAGATCCGGCAGCCGCTCGTCCTCACCGAGACGGCGGACAAGTTCGATATCCTGGCGACGGTTGCCGGCGGCGGCGTCTCCGGACAGGCCGGCGCGGTCCGGCTCGGCATCGCCCGCGCCCTGGTCGAATACAACCTCGAGCTGCGCAAGGCGCTCAAGAACGAAGGCCTGCTGACGCGCGATGCGCGCGCCAAGGAACGCAAGAAGTACGGCATGGCGGGAGCGCGCAAACGCTTCCAGTTCAGTAAACGGTAAGCACGGCGCCCGGCTGACCGCCGGGCGCTCCTGAATGGAGGAAATTTGGCGGCAATTGCGATGAAGGATCTGCTGGAAGCGGGGGTTCACTTCGGTCACCAGACCAAGCGCTGGAACCCGAAGATGAAGGAATTCATCTTCGGCGAGCGAAACGGCATCTACATCATCGACCTGGGCAAGACCGTCAAGCTGTTTCGCGCCGCCGAGGACTTCGTCACGAACCTCGCCGCCGAAGGCCGGACCGTCCTGTTCGTCGGCACCAAGCGCCAGGCGAAGGACGTCATCGCCGAGGAAGCGCAGCGCTGTGCCATGTTCTATGTGAACGAGCGCTGGCTGGGCGGCCTCCTCACCAACTTCGCGACGATTCAGCGCAGCCTCGGCCGGCTTCGCGACCTCGAAGCCATGATCACCGACGGCCGCTACGACACGCTGTCGAAGAAGGAGATTGCGCGCAACGACAAAGAGCGCAAGAAGCTCCTGAAGAACCTCGAGGGCATCCGCGGCATGGCCCGGCTGCCGGACGCGGTCTTCATCGTCGATACCAAGAAGGAACAGATCGCCGTCGACGAGGCGCGCAAGCTCAAGATCCCGGTGATCGGCGTCGTCGACACCAACTGCGATCCCGACGAAGTGGATTTCGTCATCCCCGGCAACGACGACGCGCTGCGCTCGATCCGGCTGTTCGCCTCACGCATTGCCGACGCCGTGATGTCGGGCCGCGGCATGAAGGAATCCGTCGACGCCGACACCGGCCGCGACAGCGAGGACGGCGGAGTCGACGACGGGCGCCGCCAGTCCCAGCGCCCGGCGCCGCGGCGCCCGCGCGAGACGGCGCCGGCGCCGGCCTGATTCCGGGCCTCCCGCCTCCCGCCTCGAGCCTCGACCTTCAGGCCGGTCGCGAGACGCGGCAAGCCGCTTTCAGCCGCCGGCTCTCGCAGGGCCGGCGTTTTTATGTACGTTCATACAGGGATCAATACCATGGCGACAACGATCACGGCAGACCAAGTCAAGAAGCTGCGCGAGCAGACCGGCGCCGGCATGATGGAGTGCAAGGGCGCCCTCACCGAAGCCAACGGCGATTTCGAGGAAGCGAACACCATCCTGCGCAAGCGCGGCCTGGCCAGCGCCGCCAAGAAGGCCGGCCGCTCGGCCCGGGAAGGGCTGATCGGATACCGCCTGTCAGACGACCACGCCACCGGAATGCTCGTCGAAGTGAATTGTGAATCCGATTTCGTCGCCCGTACTGAACAGTTTCAGCAGTTGATCAGCGATGTGCTGACCGAAATCGAGCAGGCCGGCGACGCCGCGACCGAGGCCTGGCTCGCCGACCCGGACGGCCCGGTCCGCAAGCGGCTGGCGGCGTCCATCGCCACGCTGGGCGAGAACATGGCGGTGCCGCGCTTCGTCCGCTACACCGGCGCCGGGTATGTCGGCCAGTACATCCACATGGGCGGCAAGATTGGCGTCCAGGTCGAGCTCTCCGGCTGCGCGCCCGAGACCGCCAGCCGCGACGAGCTGAAGACGCTGGTCAAGGAAATCGCGATGCAGATCGCGGCGGCCAGTCCGGCCTATGCCTCGCGCACGGCGGTGCCGGCCGACGTCCTGGAGAAGGAGCGCGCCATCTATCGCGCGCAGATGGAAAGCTCGGGCAAACCGGCCAACGTCATCGACAAGATCGTCGAGGGCAAGCTGGGCAGCTTCTACAAGCAGGTGGTGCTGCTGGATCAGGAGTCGATCCGCGACCCGAAAATGAGCGTCCAGGACGTCCTGGCCGCCGCCAACACCGCGCTCGGCGCCTCGCTCGCCATCACCCGCTTCGCGCGATTGAAGGTCGGGGAGACAGCGTAGAGGTCGTAGAGGGCGCCGAGGACGCTGAAAGAATATAATCACTCCCCGATGCCCGCCCCCGTCTACCAACGCGTTCTCCTGAAACTGTCCGGCGAAGCCCTTCTGGGTAGGGAGAATTACGGGATCGACCCGGCGGTGGCGACGCAGATCGCCAAGGAGATTGGCGAAATCCAGGCGATGGGCGTGCAGACGGCCATCGTCATCGGCGGCGGAAACATCTTCCGCGGCGTCGCCGCGAGCGCACGGGGGATGGATCGCGCCACCGCCGACTACATGGGGATGCTGGCTACGGTCATCAACGCGCTGGCGCTGCAGGATGCGCTCGAACACCTCGACGTCGTCACCCGGGTGGTCACGGCAATCGAGATGCGCGCGGTGGCGGAGCCGTTCATCCGCCGCCGGGCGATTCGCCATCTGGAAAAAGGCCGCGTCGTCGTCTTCGGCGCCGGCACCGGCAATCCGTATTTCAGCACCGATACCGCGGCGGCGCTCCGGGCGATGGAGATCAAGGCCGAAGTGATCCTGAAGGCAACCAAGGTCGACGGGATCTACGACGCCGACCCGATGATCCACCCGGAGGCGACGCGCTTCGACCGGATCTCGTATCTGCAGGTGCTCGAGCAGCGGTTGAAGGTGATGGACGCCACCGCCATCTCGCTCTGCATGGATAACCATCTACCGATCGTCGTCTTCAACCTGCTGACGCCGGGAAACATCAAGCGCGCGATCCTCGGCGAAGCAGTCGGATCAGTCGTCACGGCGTGAGGGCCGAGCATGGATGTCAACGACCTGAAGGGGCTGTTCGCGGAAGTCAACCAGCGGATGAACACGGCGATCGAGCACCTGCGCCATGAGCTGGCCGGCGTTCGCACCGGCCGCGCCTCGGCGACCCTCCTCGACAACGTGCACGTCGATGCCTACGGCTCGCGGCTGCCGTTGAACCAGGTCGCCGGCCTGTCGGTCCCGGAGCCGACGCTGATCGTCGCCCAGCCGTTCGATCCGTCGCAGCTGGCGGCGATCGAGAAGGCGATCCGGTCGTCCGATCTCGGCCTGAACCCGCAAAGCGACGGCAAGGTGATCCGCATTCCGATTCCTTCGCTGACCGAGGAGCGCCGCAAGGAACTGTCGCGGCACGTCCACAAGATGTCCGAGGACGGCCGCAATAGCGTCCGCCAGGTGCGGCGCGACGCCAACGAACGGCTGAAGAAGTTCCTCAAGGAACATGAGATCTCGGAAGACGACGAGAAACGGGGCCTCGACGAAGTCCAGAAGATCACCGATCAGCACATCAAACAGATCGACGAAGTGCAGGGCAAGAAGGATCAGGATCTGCTGGGGAAATAGATCGGGTGATCGGCGATTCCCCGATGTCATTCTTCACCCACCTCGAATGCTCTGTCCCGTGCGGAGCACCACTGCTCGATCCGCGCGGCCGTCACCATCTCTGCCGCTGCGGCGCGCCGCTGCTGGCCCGCTACGATCTCGAGCGTGCGCGGGCCTGGTCGCGCGAGACGCTGCCGTCCCGTCCGCCGACGATGTGGCGGTATCGCGAGCTGCTGCCGGTGTTCGACGATGAAGAACCGGTTACCCTGGGCGAAGGGTTCACGCCGCTGATTCACGCCCGCCGGCTCGGCGCCCGTCTGGGGATGAGCCGCCTGTTCATCAAGGACGAATCGCTCAACCCGACCAACTCGTTCAAGGCGCGCGGACAGTCGGCGGCGATCACCCGGGCGCTGGCGCTCGGCGCCAAGACGATCGCGCTCCCGTCGGCGGGAAATGCCGGAAACGCGGCGGCGGCCTACGCCGCCCGCGCCGGCCTCGACGCCAGGGTCTTCCTGCCGCGCGACGTCAAGACACCGTTCGTTCGTGAGTGTGCGCTCTATGGCGCCGACGTCACGCTGGTCGACGGACTGATCACCGACGCCGGCCGGATCGCCGCGGAGCAGGGCGCGCCGCTCGGCTGGTATGACGTGTCCACGCTGAAGGAGCCCTACCGCATCGAAGGCAAGAAGACGATGGCCTACGAGATCGCGGAGCAGATGGGGTGGACGTGGCCCGACTGGGTGGTCTACCCGACCGGGGGCGGCACCGGCCTGATCGGGATGTGGAAGGCGTTCGAGGAAATCGAACGGATCGGCTGGGTGCAGCCGGCGCGCCGGCCGCGGATGGTGTCGGTCCAGGCGGAAGGCTGCGCCCCGATCGTCAGCGCCTACGAACGGGGTGACGAAACCGCCGTGCCATGGGAAGGCGCGTCGACGATCGCCGACGGTCTGCGCGTGCCGCGGGCGATCGGCGATTTCCTGATCCTGCGGGCGGTGCGCGAGAGCGGCGGCACCGCCCTCGCCGTCTCCGACCGATCGATGATCGACGGGATGGTCGAGATCGGGTCGACGGAAGGGGTCAGCGCCGCGCCAGAGGGGGGCGCCGCCCTGGCGGCGATCAAGAGGCTGCTCGAGGACAAGATGATCAAACGCGACGATTCGGTGGTCCTCTTCAACACCGGCGGCGCGCTGAAGTACCTCGACGTCCTGGACGCCACCATTCCGGACCTGCCTCAGTCCCACTGAACACGGCGCGTGGATTGCATGGCGGTTGGCGGGAGGGCGCCATGTTCGGTGTCATAGGCTGGATCGTATTTGGCTTGATCGTCGGCGTGATCGCGAAGATGTTGATGCCCGGCCGCGACCCGGGCGGGTTCATCGTCACCATCCTGCTGGGCATTGTCGGCGCGGTGATCGGCGGCATGATTGGACGGTCGCTCGGGTGGTACGGGCCGAATCAGGGAGCCGGCTTCCTGATGTCGCTGCTCGGGGCGATCATCCTGCTGGTCTTGTATCGAAAACTGTTCGTTCGTCGAACAGTCTGAGGTCGGGACACCGTGCGGCGCCGGCCGGTCGGTGGCGGTGAGTATCAGTCGCCGAACGTCACGCCGAGCGCCTTGGCCGTCAACAGCAGGTCGAAGTCGTGGGGAACCGTCTTGGTCTTCCCCACGACGTCTTCGAGCCGCCGCGCCACGATGTCGGGCGGGGCGAAGGCGGCCATGGTGTCGAACTCACCCTTGATCACGAGCTCCACCGCCTTGCCTCCGAACCGGGTCGCGAGCATGCGATCGAAGCTGGTCGGATTCCCACCGCGCTGCAGGTGACCGAGCACGACGGATCGGGTTTCCTTCCCGGTCGCCAGGTGGAGGGCTTCGCAGACCTGCGCGCCGATGCCGCCGAGGCGCTCGACGTAGCCGCCATGCGCGGTTTCCAGCACCAGCGGTACCCCTCCCTTGGAAAAAGCTCCCTCAGCCACGACCACGATGCTGAAACGGGCGCCCCATCGATCCCGTTCGCGCAGGCGTTCGGCGACGATCGCGATATCGAACGGGATTTCTGGAATCAGGATCGCGTCGGCGCCGCCGGCGACGCCGGCGCAGAGGGCGATCCACCCCGCGTGTCGGCCCATCACTTCGACCACCATGATGCGCCGGTGCGCTTCCGCCGTCGAATGCAGGCGGTCGATGGCATCGGTTGCGAAGTCAACGGCGGTGTCGAAGCCGAAACAGTTGGTGGTGCCGACGATGTCGTTGTCGATGGTCTTCGGGACGCCGACGATCGGGATGCCCCTCGTGCAGAATTCGTGAGCGATCGCCAGGGTGCCGTCGCCACCGATGACCACCAGCGCGCCCAGATCCAGCCGGTGGAACATCTCGAAGACGCGGTCGCCATAGTGGCGCGGCCCATCGGAGGTGTCGATCATTGCGACGAATGGGTTGCCGCGGTTGACCGTGCCGAGGATGGTCCCGCCCAGCCGCAGGATGCCGGTCACATCGCGCGGCGTCAGCGGGCGCGAGCGGCCCGGCTCGATCAGACCGTCGAAGCTGTCTTCGATACCGACGCAGTCGATGCCGCTGTTGGCCGCCGACTTGACGACGGCGCGAATCACCGCATTGAGGCCGGGAGCGTCGCCGCCGCCGGTGAGGATGCCGAGTCGCCTGACCACGGCGTTCGACTATAGCAGAGAGCGGATGCCCGCCTTGCGGCGAGCGAAACCGGCGTAGTACAATCTTCGTTCGCTCAGTGGGCGGCTAGCTCAGTTGGGAGAGCGCCGCGTTCGCAATGCGGAGGTCGCGAGTTCGAGCCTCGCGCCGTCCACCAAAAATCCGTCAGTGATGTGACGCCGTTGAGGTCCCTCCCTCAGCGGCGTTATCGCGTTCCGGGGCGTTATCGCGTTCCGGGGCGTTCTCGCGTTCCGGGGCGTTCTCGCGTCTGCGCGTGTAGTGTCGTGCCCCAGCGGGGGCCGCAGGTCGAGCGCGGCCTTACATCCTCACATCCTCACATCCTCACATCCTCACATCCTCACATCCTCACTTCCTCACTTCCTCAGATTCCCCAGAGGGCTCAGAGCCACCCCTGTTTTTTCGTCTGTGTGCAAAACAGCACACCCTTGGCCAGGCGGGTTCGTGAAATGATGCGGTCGTGCGTCGAGTGAACAGCCACGAAGAACGACTCACGCGCCTCGAAAAGCTGGTGGCGGCTCTCCAGAGGGAAAACGCGGCCATCAAGGCGGCGGCAGCGAAGATGATCGACGCCGTGCAAGTGAAGGTCGGTCTTGCTTCCATCCGGCCGCCGACGTGCCGAACCTGCGGCAGCGCCGACGTCGAGGTCCGTCACTTCGCGAAACCGAGCCTGACCAAGCGGTGGCTGGTGTGCCGGGTGTGCGCGCACAGCCGGACCATCGACACGCCGAAGGTCCAGTGATTCGTCCCGCCGGCCAGTTGACACTCCGAGCGCGCGCCGACCACAATACTTCGTGGCCGTACCCCGCATTTCGAAGGAAGACCTCAAAGCGCAGCTCGAGGGCGGGACGTCTCCCGTCATCATCGACGCCCGGCTCAAATACCCTTACGAGCACAGCACGATGCGCCTGCCCGGCGCCATCCGGTACTCAGGCGATCATGCCGCGCTGCCGCGCGACCGGGAGATCGTCGTCTACGACTCGGATCCCAACGAGATCGCCAGCACGCACGTCGTCGCCGAGTTGATCCGTCTCGGGTACCGCGCGACGGCCCTCAAGGGCGGCATCAGCGACTGGCTCGCTGCCAATCTGCCGACGGAAACGAAAGCCGCACCCAAGCAGGCGACCCCCGAGCCGGGCGCGTTGAAAGGGTAGCAATTCCAGGAGAATCGGCTGTCACCCTGCCGGCGACGCTGTCACGGCTCGCCTGGCTGGCCCGGATTCGCGGCGGCAGCGACGAGGAGCGCCTGCTGAGAAGCGCCGAAGCCTTGGTCCGTGCCAGCCGGATCGACTCGGACACCGACCTGGCGGCTCTCCTCGACAGTCCGCCGGCCGGAAGCGACCCCGCGGTGCTGCTCGCCCTTCGCCATCTCGAGGAGACGGGCGCGTGGGTGCTGTTCGAGTCTGCCATCGCTGATCTCCCGGCTGACCTGCGGTGGCTGTACGAGTCCGGCGCCGTGACCACCCATCAACTCGCCCTGCTGCACGAGCACTGTGGCGTCACCGCCCTGGCCGACCTGGCGGCCGCGATCCACAGTCAGTCCATCCGCCGGGTCGATGGCCTGGGGGAAACCGTCGAACGCGCGGTCGCCGCGGTCCTTCCGGAACTGCGCCTCTCGATTCCGCGCATCCCCCTCGGCCGCGCCGACGCTCTGGTCGAACCAATTCTGACCCAGCTCCGTTCGCTTCCCGGTGTCGTATGGGCGCTGCCGGCCGGATCGCTCCGCCGCGGGCAGGACATGGTTGGTGATATCGAAGTGGTGGCGGCGGCCGCCGATCCATCGCCGGCGCTCGAGGCGGTCGCCGGCGTGCCGGACCTCGATCGGGTACTGCTGAAGAGTGCCCGGTGCGCCTACCTCCTGGTGAACCGTACTCAGGTGGGCGTGCGTCTCCCGGCGCCTGACAACGCCGGCTCGACCCTGCTCTATCTGACCGGGTCGGCCGGGCATTTCAATCTGCTGCGCCGACGCGCGGCGGATCGCGGCTGGCAGCTGACGTCAGAGGGCCTGCAGGCGCCGGGCGGCGCCCTGCGAGCCGCCGCGTCGGAGGAGGAGATCTACGCGGCGCTCGATCTGCCGTGGATCCCACCCGAGATTCGCCACGGGGAGGACGAAATCGCGGCGGCCGGACGCGGGGCGCTGCCCCGCCTGCTGACCGAAGCCGACATCCGCGGCGACCTGCACATGCATTCGCTCTGGAGCGACGGCCGGGATCCGATCGAGAAGATGGTCCGCACCTGCCGCGATCTGGGCTACGAGTACATGGCGATCACCGACCACTCGCCGGCATCCGGTGTCGCGCACACCCTGACCGTGCAGAACGTGCAGCAGCAGACGGAGGAAGTCGCGGAGCTGCGCCAGCGGTTTCCGGAGATCGCCATCCTGCACGGCTGCGAAGTGGACATCCTGCCGGATGGCAAGCTCGATTTTCCGGATCGCGTGCTCGAACGGTTCGACATCGTGCTGGCATCGCTCCACCATCGCGCCGGACATGGACCGGATCAGCTGCTGCGCCGCTATCTCGGCGCGCTGCGTCATCCGCTCGTCACGCTGATCACGCACCCGACCAACCGGATGGTGCCGCATCGGCCCGGTTACGACCTCGACTATGGCCGGTTGATCGACGCGGCGGTGGAAACCGGCACACTGCTCGAGATCGACGGCGCGCCGTCGCACCTCGACATGGACGGTACGCTGTCACGCCGGGCGATCGCCGCCGGCGCGACCGTCACGGTGGACAGTGACGGCCACCATGCGGATCGGCTCAGCCGTCAGATGCACCTGGGCGTCATGACCGCACGCCGCGGCTGGGTCGAAGCGCGGCACGTCCTGAACACGCGGCCGCTCGCCGAGGTCCGCGCCGCGATCGCCCACAAGCGCGCCCGCTGAACCACCCGAGATGACGCGACGGGCGGTTCCGGCGGCGATCGCAGTCACCGCCGTCACCTTCGCCCTCTACCGGGCGACGCTGCTGCCCGGGTTCGATTTCGGCGACACCGGATCGTTCCAGACGATGGTGGGATCGCCGATCATCACGCCGCGCGACGGCTATCCGTTGTACTTCGCCGTCTCCGCCGCCTTCCTCCGCCTGGTGGGCGGCCCCGCCGCGCACAGCCTCAACCTCGCGTCCGCCGCCGAAGCGGCGATCGCCTGCGGACTCCTGACGCTCGTCGCCAGCGCGATCTCCGGATCCGTCGTGGCCGGCGTCGGCAGCGCGCTGCTCTTCGCCGGGTCGTACACGTTCTGGAGCCAGTCGATCATCGCCGAGGTCTATGCGCTGCACATGCTCGCCATCGGGCTGACGCTCGGCCTGCTGCTGCGATGGGAGGAGCGGCCGACGCTGGCGCGGCTCGGCACCTTCTTCGCCGTCTACGCGGTCGCGTTCGGCAACCATCTGTCGATGATTCTGCTGGCGCCGGCCTATACGATCTTCCTGCTGGCGGCGGCGCCGCGAGGATGGCGATCGCTCCTGACCTGGCCGGTGATCACCCTCGCGCTGGCCGCGGCCGCGGCCGGCGCCCTGCAGTACGGCTGGAATCTCCGAACCCTGTGGTTCGGGCCCCATCCGCCTGATCGATTCCTCGACGCCGTGCGGGCCGGCTGGTTCGACATCACCAAGAGCGACTGGCGCGAGTCGATGGCGCT
Source organism: Acidobacteriota bacterium (assembly GCA_039931615.1). Lineage (GTDB taxonomy): Bacteria > Acidobacteriota > Vicinamibacteria > Vicinamibacterales > CAVVIG01 > JAHFUI01. The sequence goes on along the minus strand of JBDTRR010000010.1, from coordinate 32,054 downwards.
GCAGGTGCCGTCGGGAATGGCGGGCGACCACGCCGCGATGTACCGCTTCGATCTGCTCCAGCAATTCGGCTGGGGCGGAGTGCTGCTCGCCGCGATCGGAGTGACCGCGCTGGCGACGAAGAGCCGCCGCCGCACCGCGCTGCTCGCCACCGCCTACATCGTCAACGTGCTGTTCGCGTTCAGCTACAACGTCGGGGACGCGCACGTCTTCTATCTGCCGTCGCACCTGATCGTCGCGCTGCTGGCGGCGCCCGGCGCGGTATGCGTGGGCCGGGCAGTCACGGCGGTGTGGCCCCGGCGGCAGCCGGACCGCACCGGCCGGCAGGCCGGCTGGGACCATGATTCCCCCGATCGGTGGCTGGCTTCATCAGGGGTGGCCGTGGCCGGTCTGATATTGATTGGCTACGCCGGCCTGCGGATCTATCGCGACTATCCGGCGCTGGATCGCAGTGAAGACCGCCGGCCGTCGACCGTGCTGAGTGCGCTGACCGCCGGCATCGACGTCCGCTCCTCCATCCTCCTCACGGATCTGAACTGGCAGGTCGAGAACGGGTTGTCGTACTACGCCAGCCACGAACGGCCGGAGATCGCCTACGCGCGGCTGGCGGATGTCCTGCTCTACGCGCCGGCGCTGGTGCGCGACAACGACGAGATTGGGCGCGACGTGGCGCTGACCGCGGTCGCCCGCGACCGGCTCCGCGACGCCTACGGTCCGCTCATCCCGACGCGGGCCGCCCCCGGCCTGGAGCCACCGACGGTCACCCGGCTGGTCCAGAATCTCGCTCCGGGCACGCGCTACGTGCTCGCCGTGCTCAAACCATCGCGGGAGTTCACGATCGACACCGCCGATCTGGACCGCGCCGCGGCGGTGTTGAGCGGCGGCCGGCTGACGTCGATACCCGGTGGCGACTACGCGGCGCTGGCGGGAGTGATCGGCGAACGGCCGGTCCTGACGGCCGGCTCGGCGCGGCCGTTCCGGTATCGGGTCGATCTGGCCGGAGTTCCGGTCGAGGTGCGCATGGAGTCGTGGCTGGCCGCCGACACGATCCGGCGCATGGGGTTCGGCCAGGTGGTTGCCGCGCGGCACCACGCGCTGATCATCGAGCGCGGCGTCAGCCTGGTCGCGTTCGACCCCGCCGGCAGGCCGATCGAATCAGGATATGCGGCCGGCATCTTCGCCCCGCAGCCGCGGTATCTCTGTTATCGTTGAGAACGGCCGGCGGGAGCCGGAGACCACCCAAGCAGCCGAGGCCCTTCATGCACCGAGCTCTTCTGCTCACCGCGCTCGCCCTGCTCGTCGCCGGTTCGAGCGGGGCGCAGAGCGCCGCCGACTCGAGCGCACAGGATCTCGCGCAGTCGCTGCAGCGCAAGTACGACGGGATCAGGGATTTCTCCGCCGAGTTCATCCATACCTACCGCGGCGGGGTGCTCAAGAAGGAGATCGTCGAGCGGGGCCGCCTGCTCGTCAAGAAGCCCGGCAAGATGCGCTGGCAATACACGGCGCCCGAGCAGAAGCTGTTCGTCTCCGACGGGGTGAAGCTGTATTCGTACATCCCGCAGGACAAACAGGTGATGGTCACCTCCATCCCGCCCGACGACCAGATCACGACGCCGACGATGTTCCTGACCGGGAAGGGCAACCTCACGCGCGATTTTTCAGCCTCGATTGTCGAGCCGCCCGCCGGCGCCCCGGCCGGCACCCGGGCGCTCAAGCTGGTGCCGAAGAAACCGCAGCGGGAGTACGACTGGCTGCTGCTCGAGGTCGCGCCCCAGACGCTCCAGCTGCGCGGCCTGGTCACGTCCGATGCGCAAGGCGGTCTGTCGAGCTTTTCTTTCAGCAACCTGAAGGAAAACACCGATGTCGCCGATAAGGAGTTCGCGTTCACCATTCCCCGCGGTGTCGATGTTGTTACCGATGCACCCACTCGCTGACCGTTTCGGATTCGCCGGCACCGTGGTCGTCGTCTGCCTCATGGTCAGCGGCTGCGCCGCTTCCTCGGCGACCCGCCACGGACGTGATGCCGAACGGCTGCAGGATTACGACCTGGCCGTCGTCGAGTACGGCAAGGCGCTGAAGCTGAAGCCGGGCGATGTTGCCGTCCGCCTCGGCCTCGACCGGGCCAGGCTGCGCGCCTCCGAGCAGCACTTTCAGCGCGGCCGGCGCCTCGCCGCGACCGGCAAGCTCGAAGAGTCGCTGGTGGAGTACGAGCTCGCCGCCGAACTGAACCCGGGCAATGGCGCGGTCGATGAGGAGCTCCGGTCGACCCGGTCGCAGCTGCGCACCAAGATCGCGGTGTCGCGTGAAGGCAAGACCCGGCTGCAGACGCTGGTCGAGCGGACCCGGGACCTTCCCCCGCCGGGCCTCGACCTCCCCGCCAACGTCCGGATGCCGACGACGGTGATGTTCCGCGACGCCAGCAGCCGCGACGTCTTCCTCTATATCGCCAGATACGCCGACCTCAGCCTGTCGTTCGACCCGGCGTTCCGCGAATCGCCGGTGACGATCGACCTGCGCAACGCCTCGCTGGAGGACGCGCTCAACGCCGTGTCCGGCACTGCACGCACGTTCTTCCGGGTCACGGCGCCGCGGTCGATCACCGTCATTCCCGACACACCGGCGAAGCGCCGCGAGTACGAGGAAGAGGTCCTGCAGACCTTCTACCTGAGCAACGCCGATCTCAAGGAGGCGATGGATCTGCTCCGGCTGGTGGTCGACCTGCGCCGCATCGCCCCCACCAACGCGACCAACGCGCTGACGATCAAGGACACGCCGGAACGCCTGGCCGCAGCCGGGCGCGTGCTGTCGGCCATCGACAAGGCGCGGCCGGAGGTCCTCATCGACGTCGAGCTGCTGGAAGTCGATCGGACCAGGCTGCTCGAATACGGACTGCAGCTGGCATCGCCCGGGTCCCCTGGCATCAACGGCTCGGTCGGCCTGAACCAGGGCACCAGCGGCTCGGTGAGCCTGCGGTCGCTGCGCAGCCTGACCCAGTCGGACTGGCTGTTTGCCAGCCTGCCGGGGCTGTATTACCGGCTGATCAAAAGCGACACCAATACACGGACGCTGGCCAACCCGCAGCTGAGAACGTCGGAGGGCCTGCCCGCCCAGGCGCGGTTCGGCGAAAAGGTCCCGGTGCCGCAGGCGACGTTCACGCCGATCGCCACCGGCGGCACCCCGCAGCAGCCGATCGTGTCGTATCAATACGAGACCATCGGCGTCAACATCGCCATCACCCCGCGCACGCATCACGACGATGATGTAACGCTCGACCTCAAGGTGGCCGTCACCAGTATCTCGGGCGCCGGCTTCGGTGGACTGCCCACCTTCGGCAACCGCGAAATCAACACGGTGATCCGGTTGCGCGATGGCGAAACCAACATGCTGGCCGGACTGATCCGCGACGACGAGCGTCAGGGCCTGGACGGAATTCCCGGGCTGACCGATCTTCCGCTGGTCGGGCGGCTGTTCGGGCACACGTCGAAGACGACGCAGCAAACCGACATCATCCTGACGCTGACGCCGCACATCATCCGGGTGCTGGATCTCAACGAGTCCGACCTCCGGCCGTTCAGGATGGGCCGGGATTCGCTGGCACCGGGAGGAGAACCGTTCGCGCCCGAACCGCCGCGGCTGCAGGAACCGCCGCCGACGATTCCAGGGCCCGCCCCGGTGCCCCCTTCCCCGCCGGCGTCCCAACCGGGTCTGCCTGGGCTGCCGACGATCAGGCCGGCCCAGTAAATTAGGAATTAGGAATTAGGAATTAGGAATTACCAATCAGCAATCGGCACTCAGCAATTAGATCCGTTCCACCGTTGCCCCCAGCTCCGTCAGGCGCTCGACCAGGCGGCCATAGCCTCGTTCCACCGTTTCGAGCGGCGACAGTACGGTTTCGCCCTGCGCCGCCAGCGCGGCGGCAATCAGCGCCATTCCTGATCTGATGTCCCGGCTGTCGAGCGGCCGGCCGTGCAGCTGCCGCGCGCCCGTGACGATGATGCGGTGCGGATCGCAGAGAAAGAGATCCGCGCTCATGCCGCTCAGCTGCTCGAGCGCGAACAGGCGCAGCTCGTACATCCAGTCGTGGACCAGCGTCCGGCCGGCGGCCTGGGTGGCGAGCACGGTCACCAGGCTGACCAGGTCGCTGGGAAATCCGGGCCACAGGCCGGTGGTGATGCGGCCGGCGGCTGTCGGCGTCGATGGCTCGACGCGGAACACGTCGCCGTGCATGCCGCAGCGGACGTCGAAGCGCTGAAGTACGGCGGCCACCACCTCGATGTCCTCGGGGCGCGCGCCGGCGATCTCGATCTCGCCACCGGTGACGAGCGCGACCACCGCCCAGCTGCCGGCTTCGATGTAATCGCCCCACAGTCGATGTTCGGCGCCGCCGAGCGTCCCGCCTCCTTCGATGCGAATCGTCGACGTCCCGCCGCCGGTAATGCCGACGCCCAGCTGCTGCAGGAACACGCAGAGCTCGGCGACGTGCGGCTCACAGGCGGCATGACGGATTTCCGACACGCCTGGCGCCCCGACGGCGGCCAGAATCGCCGTTTCGGTAGCGGTCACTGACGCCTCGAACAGGTAGATCGACGTCGCCTTCAGGCCGTCCGGCGCCTCGAGGTGGTGATCGGGGCCGTCGCCCACGTGCGTTCCCATCGCCACCAGCGCCTCGAGGTGTGTCGCCAGCGTGCGGCGGGCCGGAAAGTCGCCGCCGGGCGGAGCCAGACGGGCGCTCCCCCGCCGCGCCAGAAGCGGACCGAGCAGCAGCACCGATCCGCGCAGGCGACCGACCAGCACCGGATCCGGCTCGTCCTTGACGACCTCCCGGCACCGCACCCGCAGCGTCGTGGTCCCGATGCCATCGACCTCGGCGCCGAGATCGATGAGCAGCCGCGCCATCACCTCGACATCGCGGATCAGCGGCACGTTGGTGAGCACGCACGCTTCCGTCGTCAGCAGGCAGGCCGCGAGCAGCGGCAGCGCCGCGTTCTTGTTGCCTTCGACCTCGACCCGGCCGGCCACCCGGTGACCGCCTTCAATCCGTAGTTTCGACATAATCGAAGCGCCCCAGATACACGATTTCCTCCCGCAGATCGACGCCGAAGCGGGCGCGCACTTCGTCCCTGCAGCGCGCGATCAGGCGGCGGATGTCGAGGGCGGTGGCCGTCCCCTCGTTGACGATGAAGTTGCCATGGGCCGGCGAGACGCGGGCGCCGCCGACGACAGCGCCTTTCAAGCCGGCGCGATCGACCAGGGCGCCAGCCGCGTACGGCACGCCGGGCGGAAGGCGATCGCGGATCGGATCGGGATTCTGGAAGATACACCCGGCGTTGCGCGTGTCGAGCGGCTGCGTCTGCTTGCGAAACGCCAGCGAGGCGCGCGCCGTGGCGCGCAGCGCCGCCGGCTCACCGGAGCCAACGCGAAAGGTCGCCGACAGCAACACCTCTCCGGAGCCCTGCAGCCGGCTGCGATCGTAGCCGAACGCCAGATCAGCGTTCGGGACGTCGCTGATGGTGCCGTCGGCTGCGGCCAGCCTGACGCCGGCGACGAGGTCGCCGATCAGACGGCCCCCGAAGTGGGCATTGCCGAAAATCGCGCCGCCAACCGTCCCCGGTGTGCCGGCCCACGCTTCCAACCCGGCGCAGCCGCGTGAGATGGTCCAGCGCACCAGGCCGTTGATCGACACCGCGGCGTCGGCACGGACACGTCCGGCGCCGAGCCGCTGCACCGCGCCGCCGCGCGGCCGTATCACGAGGCCGCGCAGACCGGCGTCCGACACCAGGACGTTCGAACCGCCGCCGAGTATCGTCACCGGCACCTGCCCCGCGTGAGCAATCGCCAGCGCCATCACCAACTCGTCGCTGCTCCGCGTCTCGACCAGCCACTCGGCCGGACCGCCGACTCGAAAGGTGGTGAACGGCGCGAGCGGCACTTCGGCGCGCACGCGATCGGCGCCGAACGACGAGCGCAGCGAATCGGCGACTGCGCTCACGCCACCTCCGGACGCTCAATCGCCATCAACGCCCGTTCCTGGGCGATCAGCGCCGCCAGCGCCTCGCCCGGTGAGCACACCGCGAACGACAGCGTATCGCCGGGACCGAGCTGGCCGGCCAGACCCAGGTCGGCCGTGATCACCGTCGCAATCTTTGGATACCCCCCCGTCGTCTGCCGATCGGCCATCAGGAGAATGGGCAGGCCGGACGCCGGCACCTGGATCGCGCCCATCGGCGTCGCGTCCGAAATGATGTCGGCGCCGCGTAAGTGTCCGAGACGGGTGCCTTCGAGACGAAAACCCATCCGATCCGAGCTCTGACCGATCGAATACGGCGACGCCTGAAGCGCCGCCAGCGCCTCACCGGTGAAGTAGTCGGCCTGCGGCCCCACCAGCACCCGCACCACGGCGTGTCCGTGCGGCACCGGTCTGGCCTGCCGGAGAAGCGTTCGGGGGCCACTCCCCTGAAAAGGGGTACGTTCCCATTTCAGGCCGAGCGGCAGCCGGTCGCCGGTCCGCAAGGGCCGGCCGTCGAAACCGCCCAACCGACTGCCGACATGGGTGGCGCGGCTGCCGAAGACCGGCGCCACGGCGATGCCGCCGGCGACGGCGACATAAGCGCGGGTGCCGCGCCGGCGCGAGCCGAAGGCGAGCCGCGATCCGGGTCCGGCCGCACATGGTTGATCCGGCGCGACGCGCCGGCCGTCCAGGTCGGCGTCGAACTCCGCACCACTGACCGCAATCAACCGCTCGTCGTCGAACTCGAGCAGCGGGCCGACCGCGGTCACTTCCAGCGTGGCGGCGTCATCGCCGTTGCCCACCAGCGCGTTGACCAGCCGATGCGAGTAGGCGTCCATCGGCCCGGCCACCGACACGCCTCGCGATTGAAATCCCCAACGCCCACGGTCCTGGACCGTCGTCAACAACCCTGGTTTGATCACGAGCAGTTCGGCCATCGAGGTCTCAAGCAGACGCTATCATCCGTTGATATTCATCGCGATCGATCGGCACGAATCGGACGGCATCGCCCGCCTGCAGCAGAAACGGGACGGACCGGGCCGGATCAAAAGGCGCCAGCGGCGTCCGTCCGATCAGCTGCCAGCCGCCCGGCGTCTCGACGGAATAGATGCCGGTCTGTTCGCCGGCAATTCCGACAGCGCCGGACGGTACGCGTGGACGCGGCGTCGCACGGCGCGGCATCGCAATTCTCGGATCGAGCACGCCAAGATACGCAAAACCCGGCATGAACCCGAGCATGAACACCCGATAGGTGCGGCTGGCATGGATCGCCACCACATCCTGCGGCGACCGGCCGGCGAACGCGGCGACGGCGGCAAGATCGGGGCCGAACTCACCCTCGTAACAGACAGGAATCTCGACCGACCGCGGTTCCGCGATGGGCAATCCGGTCAACTGGTCCACCTGGCGCTCGAGCCATCCGACCAGGCCCGGGTAGTCGGTGCGAAGCGGATCGAAGAACACCGCAACCGAGCAGTAGGTGGGAACGACATCACGGACGCCGGGGATCGCCGCCGCCTGCACGGCGTCGGCCAGCCGGGTCACGCGGGCGTTGATTTCCAGATCGATGCGCGCCCCCAGCTGGACAACGATGGCGGAGTCGCCTGAGAGCACGATGCGGACGTTCGATCTCCCTGTCACCTGTGATGCCGATCGGCGTCACGACAACGCGTGCAGCAGCTTCTGGTGGATGCCGCCGAATCCGCCGTTCGACATGATGACCACCAGATCGCCGGCGCGACGGTCGTGGACGATGGCGGTGATGATGTCGTCGATCGAGCCAGCCTCCCGCGCCCACAGACCGCGGTCGTCGAGGTCGCGGACCAGCGCCGGCACCGACAGCCGATCGGCCTCGGGCAGTGTCGAGCGGAACACCGGGGCGATGATCACCCGGTCGGCGGCGGCGAAGGCACGGGCGAAGTCGTCCTGAAAGATCCGGCGGCACGACGAGGCCGAGCGCGGCTCGAAGACCGCCCAGATGCGGGCGCCCGGGTGGGCGGCGCGCAAGCCGGCCAGCGTTTCCGCCACCGCGGTCGGGTGGTGGGCGAAATCGTCGTAGATCGTCACGCCGTCGGCCGTGCCGACGACCTCCAGCCGCCGTTTGACACCGGCAAAGGAGCGCAGCCCGCGCCCGATCTGCTCGGCGCTCAGACCGACCTCGGTGGCGACGGCGATCGCGGCCAGGGCATTACGGACGTTGTGCGAGCCGACCAGCGGCGCCTCGAACGACCCGAACGGCGAGCCGCCCCGCCGGACGTGAAATCGGGTCAGCCGGCCCGACGACTCGAGATCGTGCGCCTGCCAGTCGACGCCCGCAGCCAATCCGAACGTTTCGACGCGCGACCGCGCCGCCGCGCCCAGCGCCCGCGCCCCGTCGCTGTCGGCACCGAGGATCAGCAGTCCGCGGCGCGGCACCAGGTTGACGAAGCGGCGGAACGCCAGCGAGACCGCCGCCAGATCGGCGTAGATATCGGCATGATCGAACTCGACGTTGTTGATCACGGCGATGTCCGGCACGTACTTCAGGAACTTGGCGGTCTTGTCGAAGAACGCGCTGTCGTATTCGTCACCCTCGATGACGAAATCGCGGCCGCTGCCGAGGCGGTAGCTCGATCCCTGCGCGCCGAAGTTGCCGACGATGCCGCCGACGAGCACGCTGGGATCGATTCCGGCGGCGGTCAGGACCCACCCGGTCAGCGCCGTGGTCGTCGTCTTGCCGTGGGTGCCGGCGATGACGATCGACCGGGCGCCCCACAGGAAGTACTCGCGAACGACCTCGGGCAAGGAGCAGTAGCGGATCTTGCGGTCGAGCACCTCCTCGAGTTCCGGGTTGCCCCGCGAGATGGCATTGCCGACGACGACGAGGTCGAGATCCGCCGTGATGTGGTCGGGTCGATAGCCGCTCAGGGCGGGAATGTCCTCGGCGGCGAGAAAGTCGCTCATCGGGGGATAGACGTCCTGATCGGATCCGCTCACCGTGCACCCCTTGCGCCGCAGCATGGCGGCGGCCGTCGCCATGGCGGTACCGCAGATGCCGATGAAGTGGAGGCGCTTGATCACGGCTATTCGACCGCGGCTTCGTCGATGACGAGACGGGGCCGGTTGTCCGCCACGACGCGGCACATGACGCCGAACGGCAGCGTCATGGCGGGACCTGCGGTGTGGCCCGACGGGAAGCCGAATACCACCGGCCCGGGAAAATCGCCGAGCAGGTCGGCGATTACCGAGCGCGCGGTCGGGTCGCCCCGCGGCTCGTCACAACCCGGCAGTTCGCCGACGACAACCGCCGCGGCCCGGGCCAGCAGGCCGGCTTGCCGCAGCTGGGTCACCATCCGGTCGAGCCGGTAGGGGCGCTCCCCGACTTCTTCGAAGAACAGCACGAATCCTGGCGGCGGCGCGAACGCGAACGGCGTCCCGAGCGACGCCAGCAGCTGGGTCACCGTGCCGCCCAGCAGCACGCCGGCCGCTTCGCCCGGGCGAACCGTCTCGAGACCGGCCGGCGCCAGTTCCCCGATCGGCTGGCGTTGACCGATCGCGGCCAGCAGCGAGGCGCGGTCGTATCCCGCTTCACCCCTGGCCAGGCGTCCGGCCAGCATCGGACCGTGGAACGCAATCACGCCGCAGCCGACGGTCAGGAAGCTGAGAATCGACGTCAGATCGCTGTAGCCGATGAACGGCTTCCGCGCGGCGCGCGCCTCCGCGCCATCGAGCAGCGGCAGCAGCTGCGCGCTGCCATAGCCGCCGCGCGCGCCAATCAGCGCCCGGATCTCCGGATCGCGCCAGGCCTGCCGAATCGCCGCCGCCCGCACTTCCGCCGCGCCGGCGACATAGCGCCGCCGCGCGAACACCGAGTCTTCGTAGACCGGCTCGAAGCCGAGCTGCCGGATCTCCTCGATCCCCTGATTGAACTCGTCGCGGTCGAATGGACTGGCGGGCGCGACGACGGCGACGCGATCGCCAGGCGCCAGGGCGCGCGGCTTCAGCATGCCGCGACCGCCGTCACGAACGCACGACGTCCCAACCACGCACAGATCGCCAACGGTTTGGTGTGGTCGTCTCTTCCTGGCGGCATGAGGCTACAGGTAACGACCCATCTCCTCCGCGATCGCACGATATTCATCCAGGCCGATCCGTTCGCGGAGCTGGCGCGCCAGCGGTGGACGGGCCGCCACTCCGGCCGCCAGGAAGCGCTCCTTCGCCCGCCGCTGCCGCCGGATCGCGTTGTCGATCCGGGCGAGGGGGATCTCCTCATTCTCGACCGCGTGGATCAAGGCCTCGAGCGCCGCCGCGTGAGCGGTGTGATCACCACTGCAGATTAAGACCCCATCACAGCCGGCGGCCACGGCGAGAACGGCCGCCTCGGGCACGGCATACTGAGCGGCCACCGCCTTCATCTCGAGATCGTCGCTGAGGACGAGTCCGTCGAACCGCAGCTCCTCGCGCAGCAGGCCCGAGACGATCCGCTTCGACAACGTCGCCGGCCGCGTGTCGTCGATCGCCGGCAGGAAGACATGCGCCGTCATGATGCTGGCGACGCCGGCGTCGATCGCCGCCCGGAACGGCACCAGCTCGACCTGGCGGAGCCGTTCGACCGGATGCTCGAGCAGCGGCAGCTCGAGATGTGAATCCGAGCCGGTGTCGCCGTGGCCGGGAAAATGCTTGCCGCACGCCGCGATCCCGGCATCCTGCAGGGCACGCACGATGGCGGCGCCGAGCCGGGCAACCACCTCCGGCTGATCCGACAGCGCACGATCGCCGATGACCGGGTTGTCCGGATTGGTGAGAACGTCCAACACCGGCGCATAGTCGAGCGAGACGCCGACGGCCGCGAGCTCGAGCGCCATCGCCCGGCCGAAGCGCGCGGCGAGGCCGGCATCGCCGCTCCGCCCGATCGTCGCCAGCGCCGGAAATTCCGTGAACGGCGACGTCAGGCGGGCGACGCGGCCGCCCTCCTGGTCGATGCTGACCCAGGCCGGCAGATCGGCGTCGAGCCGCGCCGCTTCGAAGCACAGCTCGGCGATCTGTTCCGGCTCAGCGAGGTTTCTCGCGAAGAGGATCACCCCGCCCAACCCGAACTCACGCGCCAGCGATTTGATCTCGACCGACAGCGCCGGACCGTCGAAGCCGGCGATGAGCAGCTGACCGATGTGGCGGCGGAGACCGGTCGGGGACATGCGCGCAACGATTGTACATGCTCCCCTACCGCGGGCATCGCGCGACCCGAGGCGGTGGGCGCGTTGGTGGGGCGGCGAGAATTTCCACTCTATAATCCACCGGTGCCGATCGTCTCTTCAGCACCGACGCGCATCGATCTCGCCGGGGGCACGATCGACATCTGGCCGCTGTACCTGTTTCACGACGGGGCGTCGACGGTCAACGCGGCGATCAGCCTGCGCGCCCATGCCACGATCGCCGCCCGCGACGACGGTTGGATCGAGCTGCACTCGCTCGAGACGGATCGGCGGGTCAACGCCGCCAGCTGGACGGACCTGGACGGGTCCGGCGATCTCGCGCTGCTTGCCGGCCTGGCGCGACACTGGCGCCTGGAGAATGCGACGCTGACGACGCGCGGCGAGTCGCCGACCGGCGCCGGGATTGCCGGCTCGTCAGCCCTGACAATCGCCGCGTGCGGCGCCCTCGCCCGCTGGACCGGCGGCAGCGAGGATCCCGAACGGCTCCTCAGCGTGGCGAGGAACGTCGAATGCCAGGTGATCCGGGTCCCGGCCGGCGTGCAGGACTACCGGCCGGCCCTTTACGGTGGGGTTGCGGCGATCGAGCTCGACATCGGCGGCGTTCGCCGTGTCGCCCTCGATGTCGATCCGGCCGAGCTGGAACACCGGATCGTCCTCGCCTACACCGGCGCGCCGCGCCATTCCGGCACCAACAACTGGGAGATCACCAAGCGGCACATCGACGGCGACCGCCACATCTTCGACTGCTTCGAGCGGATCCGCGACACGGCGGCCGCGTTGCGCGACGCGCTGGCGCGCGCGGATTGGGACGAGGTCGGGCGCCAGATTGCGGTCGAATGGGACAACCGCAAGCGGCTCGCCCCGGGCGTCTCGACCCCGGCGATCGACAATTTGATCGCCCGGGCGATCGCCGCCGGGGCGACCGCCGCCAAGGTCTGCGGCGCCGGCGGCGGCGGCTGTCTCTTCTGCTACGGTCCACCGGCGGCGCGACCGGCGGTGGCAGCGGCGCTCACCGCCGGCGGCGCCCGCGTGCTCGACTATCACATCGAGCTGGAAGGTCTTCGGGTTGGATAACCTGGCGATCGCCCGGATCCTTCGAGAAATCGCCGACCTCCTGGAGATCAAGGACGACAACCCGTTCAAGATTCGCGCCTATCGCAACGGCGGCGATATCGTCGCCAACCATCCGCACCGGCTGGCGGCGCTCGACGCGGCGGACCTGCGCGGCATTCCGGGCATCGGCAAGGATCTCGCCGCGCGGATTCTCGAGATCGCCCAGACCGGCGATGCGGTCTACCACCGTGAACTGATTACCGAATTCCCGCCGACCATTCTCGACCTGCTCCACCTGCAAGGGGTCGGCCCCAAGACCGTGGCGACCCTGTATCGCGAGCTGAACATCCGCACGCTGGACGAGCTGCAGCAGGCAGCCACCGATGGGCGGATTCGCCGCCTGCGCGGCATGGGCACGAAGAAAGAGGCGCTGATCCTCAAGGCGCTCGAGGAGCGCCGGCGGCACGCCGGCCGGCACCTGCTGTCGGAGACCGACGAGGCGGCAGCGGCACTGGTCGCCGACCTGCGGACGCGGGCACCCGAGGCGATCATCGAGACCGTCGGCAGCCTGCGCCGCGGCTGCGAAACGTGCGGCGACCTCGACATCCTGGCGTCGGGCGCCGCGGCCTCGCTGATGGACGATTTCGTCGGCCACGACATCGTGGAGCGCGTGCTCGTTCACGGCGCCACCAAATCGAGCATCCTCACCCGGAGCGGCTTCCAGTCGGATCTGCGGCTGGTCCCGGCCGCAAGCCGCGGCGCCGCGCTGCAGTACTTCACCGGATCGAAGAACCACAATCTCGCCCTGCGCGACCGGGCGATCGGCCTCGGCTTCAAGTTGAACGAATACGGGCTGTTTCGCACCGACGATGGAACTCCGGTCGCCGGCGCCCGTGAGGAGGACCTCTACGAAGCGCTCGGGATGGCCTGGATTCCGCCCGAGCTTCGCGAAGCCAGCGGCGAAATCGAAGCCGCGTCCGCCCGCCGGCTGCCCGTCCTGATTGACCGCGCCGATCTCCGCGGCGATTTGCACATGCACACGACCGAGACCGACGGCCGCGATACGATCGCGGCGATGGCGGCCGCCGCGCACGAGGCGGGGCTGGCCTACATCGCCATCACCGATCACAGCCAGTCGCTGGCGATGGCCAACGGCCTCGATGAGCGGCGCGTCGCCGCCCACGCGGCGCGGATCCGCGCGCTCGACGGACAGATCGGCGGAGTACGGCTGCTGGCCGGGATCGAGTGCGACATCAAGGCCGACGGCAGCCTGGACCTGGCCGACGACTGTCTCGCCGCGCTGGACCTTGTCGTCGCCTCGGTCCACTCGGCATTCAATCAGGAGCGCAGTCAGATGACGGATCGGCTGCTGCGCGCGCTCGACAACCGGTACGTCGATGTCCTCGGCCATCCGACCGGGCGGCGCATCCTGCAGCGGGAGCCCTACCCGGTCGACCTGGAGGCGGTGATCGCGCGGGCGGTGCAGGTCGGCGCGGCGCTCGAGATCAATGCCTCGGCGCATCGCCTCGATCTCAACGACACCCACGCCCGGCTGGCGCGCGATCGCGGCGCCCGCCTGGTCATCTCCAGCGATGCTCACTCGCAGCGCGGCTTCCGGGTCCTGCGGTGGGGGATCCTGGTCGCCCGCCGGGCCTGGCTGGAAGCAGCGCACGTGCTCAACACGCTGCCGTTCGATCAGCTCACGGCCGCGCTGCGGAGAAACACGGCCCGCCGATGAGCGCCCGGGGATCGCGATGAGACTGCCGATGCTGACGACGGATCAGAAGATCGCCGAGATCCGGCGGCTCTACTTCCGGACGACGCGCCAATCGATCGATCGCGATCTCGAGAAAGCCCTCGACCTGCTCAAGTCGATCCCCGATGAAAACGAACGGGAGCGCGCGACGGTCTACATGGAGGGGATGGCACAGATGAAGAGGGATTGGAGCGGAAAGAAAAGGCAAAAGGCAGAAGGCAAAAGGCAGAAGTAAACGCAGAAGGCAGAAGGCAGAAGGCAGAAGAATCGTACGCGGCGTCCGGTGTTCGTCGGACGACGGATCAATCCGGCTGACCAGCCTTCGCCAAGGCTACGGCGGTCCGCCGAAGCGCAGAGTCTTCGCAGTTGCGCGCGAAGGCGGAAGCCGGATCCCACCTACGAACGCGCAGCGCTGCGAAGGTCGGCAGGATTTCGCGAAATCATCAGGAGGCCATTCCGACTCTGTCAAACCCGGCCCGCACCGCCGCCGCCACCGTCTGCATCGAGGTTGACGAAGAGAGAAACAGGCCAATCGCCGCGACCCCGGCGGCGCCGCCGGCGGCGATCGCCGGCACGCGCTCGATCGTGACGCCCCCGATGGCCAGGACCGGGACGGTCACGGCCGCCGCCAGTCGGCTCAGCCCGCGCTCTCCGAGCAGACGATCGCCGCCCGGCTTCGACACCGTCGGAAACACCGTCCCCGCGATCAGGTAGTCGACCATCGGAGCGTGCTCAACCGCTTCGGCGAGATCGTGCACCGACCGGCCGACGAGCCAGCCCGACGGCGTCCGCCTGGTGCCTGGTGTCCGGCTCAGGCTGGCTGCCGCGTCGGCCGCTGGCGCGATCGAGTCCGATCGCAGATGGACGCCATCCGCGCCGCACGCCAACGCCACGTCCACACGATCGTTGACGACGATGCGGGTCGCCGATCCCCGGACGATCTCGACCAGCTTGGCGACCAAATCGATCAGAGCCGCCGTCTCGAGGTCGCGCTCCCTGACCTGAATCAGATCGATGGCCGCGTCGGCCGCGGCGCGCGCTTGCTGCGCCAGCCGGGCCCGCGCGATCTCGAACGTCGCGCCGCTGCCGGCGAGGCGGCGGCGATCGGTGACCAGACAGAGAATCGGCCGCTCAAGGCGCATCGTGACGTTCCCGGACCCGGAACACCAGCGCGAGATCCGCCACCCCGGCACACAGGTTCACGACACCCAGACCCGTCACCGCGCCGCGCACGAAGTGGTTGGTCAGGATCGGCCGGAGCTCGGGCCACGCCGATACGAAATAGTTGCGATCCCAGAATCCCGACCAGGGCAGGACGAGAAGCAGCAACCCGACTTCCAGGAAGAACGCAACGGAGATGAGCCGCCTGATCAGTGCATTACCCTCGCGTCTGAATCCCGGTCAGCCGGCGGATCCTCTCGGCGACGTCGCGATAGCCGCCAGCGTCGGTCTGCAGCTCGAGGCAGACGGCCAGCGCACGCTCGAATTCGCCCAGCGATTCGAGCGCCTCGGCCAGCTCGTAGAGCAGCGGATGGGCCGTATCGGCGGCCGGCGGCGGCGCCTCCGCGGCCTGTTCGAACCAATCGACGGCCAGCCTGATGTCGCCGCGCTGGCGGTGGAGCCGCGCCACCGCCGCGGCGGCGGCGAATCGCAGCCGCGGGTCGGCGGCGGCGACCTGGAACGCGCGGATGCTCTCGTCGATCCGCCCTTCATCGCGCAGGGTGAGGCCGCGTTCGTACTGCTCGCGGCTGCCATCCTGCTCGGACACGCTGATGAAATCGCCCAGCAGATCGCTGAGATCGACCTCGAGGAGGTCATCTGCCATTTCAGCGGCAGCTGCCGGCTCCAGCGATGGAGCGCCCGCCGCGGCAGCCGCGTCCGCCATGATCCAGACCTCGGCCGGGTCCTGGACGATTTCCAGAACCGGCGCCGCCATGGGCTCCAGACCGGGTGGCGGTGCACCGAGGCCGGCGGCAAAACAGGCCTCCGCCAGCTGGGTTTCCGCCGTCGCCAGGGTCGACTCGAGTCTTCCGTCGACGCAGATTTCGATCAGGCGCGTCAGGGCGGGGATGTGATCGGGCAGCCGGGCCAGGAACGCCTGAATCATGGCGGCCGCCGCGGGCCAGTCTCCTTCAATCACCGCGGTTTCGGCGGCGATCTCGACAACGGCGAAGCCGGCGTCCGGCGCCAATCGGGCGATCTCGCAGCCGATCAGCGCGATCTCGTGCGAACGGCCCGGCTCGCGATTGAGCAGGCGCCTGAAGATGTCGAGGCCGTCGTCGCGCGCGCCGGCCAGCAGCTTGGCCGCCGCGACGTTCAGCAGCAGCTCCGGATCGTGGGCGGCGCTCTCGGCGGTCAGGAAGCGCGCGGCCGAGGTGATGTCGCCACGATCGGCATGGGCCTGTCCGAGCTCCTGCAGGTCATCCGGACCGACGGCCGACCGCTCCGCGCCGTCGAGATCACCGGCGGCCAGGGCGTGGGAGAAGACCGGATCCAGGCCGCCACGCTCGCTGGGATCCAGCGACGCCATCCGGATGCGAATCTCCGCCGCCCCCTGGCGATCGCCCCGCGCCAGGCGCCGTTCCGCCACCGTGTTCAGGAAGGCGCGGGCATCGACCAGCACCCCCTGCTGGGCGGCCATCTCACCGGCCTGCAGCCACGCATGCTCATCGTCGGGGCGGATCCTGATGATCTTCTTGTAGAGGGCGGCGGCTCTGAGCCAGAAGCCTTCGCGGCTCAAGCCGTCGGCGATGCGGGCAAACTGCGCCACCGCCTTGTCGCCCTGGCCGGCTTGCAGGTAGAGGTCGCCCAGCGTATTCGCCGTGCTCCAATCGCGCGGCTGGTCCTCGACCACGCGCACGAATTCCGCGATCGCCGCGTCGAGCTTCCCTTGTCGCAGGAACGTCTCGGCAGTTCGCAGGGCCAGGGGGCGATCAATAGCCAAGTGGACAGCTACTCGATCGTATCAAACAGTGTCGGCGGCCGGAATGATCGGCGGTGCACGTCGGAGTAGCCGAAGCGCGCCACCGCATCGAGATGATCGGCGGTGGCATAGCCCTTATGGCGATCGAACCCGTAGCGGGGATCGCGGCCGTGCAGCTCGCGCATCAGCCGATCGCGAAACACCTTGGCGACGATCGAGGCGGCGGCAATCGCCGTGCAGCGGCGGTCGCCGTGGCGGACGCCGCGCTGCGCCATCGGCAGCTCCGGAACCCGGAACGCATCGACCAGGACGATGTCCGGAAGCGGGGCGAGCGCCAGGATGGCGCGCTGCATGGCGCGCAGCGAGGCCTGGTGAATGTTGATCAGGTCGATCTCGGTGGGATCGGCGGACGCCACCGCCCACGCCACCGCGTGACGGACGATCCGGTCGTGCAGACGCTCCCGCTCCGGCGCCGGCACCACCTTGGAATCGGAGACCCAGGGAATATGCCGGTCGGGATGCAGCACAACGGCGGCCGCCACGACCGGTCCGGCGAGACAGCCGCGCCCCACCTCATCGACTCCGGCAACGTTCACGAACCCGACGCGGCGCAGCGCATTCTCGAGCGTGCGCATGGCGGGAACTCGGACCATGGGGAAGGTTCTGGCGGTTTCGCCGGGCTGATTGGCGGGTGCCGGCCTTGCCAGCCGCCCGCCCCACCAGCCCGATCTGGTTACTGCTTGACGACGTCTTTCATCCGCGCCGCCTTGCCCTTCAGATCGCGCAGATAGTAGAGCTTGGCGCGACGGACCTTCGCCGACCGCATGATCTCGACCTTCTGGATCGTCGGCGAGTGGAGCGGGAAGATCCGCTCGACGCCCTGGCCGAACGACACCTTGCGCACGGTGAACGAAGCCCGTGTGCCGCCGCGGTGCATCCCGATCACCACCCCCTCGAAAATCTGGATCCGCTCCTTGTCGCCTTCACGGACTCTCACATGCACGCGCACCGTATCACCGGACTTCATCGCCGGCCGCTCGGTCAGCTGTGCCTTTTCTACCAGTTCAATCGCGCCCATCGCTTGCTCCTTTGATCTCGCGCAGGATTTCCTGCTCTTCTTCGTCCAGACTTGCGCCGGTCAACAGGTCGGGGCGCCGATCGAGCGTCCGGCTCAGCGCTTCGCGCTTCCGCCAGCGCCGGATCTCGGCGTGGTTTCCCGACAGCAGCACATCCGGCACCTTCAGCGCCGCCGCCGTTCCGGCGACCTGCGCCGGCCGCGTGTACTGCGGAAAATCGAGCAGCCCGCGGCTGAACGAGTCCCCGGCCACCGAACGCTCGTCGCCGACGACGCCGGGGATGAACCGCGCAATCGCGTCAATCATCACCAGTGCCGGCAGTTCGCCGCCGCTCAGCACGTAATCGCCGATCGACAGCTCCTCGGTCACCCGCTCGCGCACCCGTTCGTCGACCCCTTCGTATCGCCCGCAGAGAAAGACGATGTGCGACAGCCGGCTCAACCGCTGCGCCTCGTCCTGGGTGAATCGCACGCCCTGCGGCGACGTCATCACCACCGCCGACGGCCGGCCGCGTTCCGCTGCGATCGCATCCAGCGCGCGGAAGATCGGTTCGGGCTTCAGCACCATACCCGGTCCGCCGCCGTAGGGCACATCATCGACCACGCGGTGGCGGTCGGTGGTGAAATCGCGCAGATCGCGGACCCGGACGTCCAGCGTGCCCCGCTCGATGGCCCGTCCGAGCACTCCCGCGGCGAGCGGCTGCTCGATCATCGCCGGAAAAATCGTGACGATGTCGAACTTCATCGATTCGTGTCTCAGCGCCCTGACCTGCCGCGCCCTGTTGATCCGTCCAGCGTCTCCGCCACCCGTCGTTGCGCCCCTCTGCAGGCCGGACCTATCTGGGGCCGCTTTTGCGGGTGACGTTCAACTCCAACAACCCTTCCGGCGGTTCGATCACGATCCGCTTGCCGGCCGCATCGATCGTCGTGCAGATCTCGGTCGCGAACGGGACCAGGATCTCGTCGTCTCCCGAGGTCACGACCAGGCGGCTGGCGCCGGCGCTTCCGGCCACGTCCGTGACGACCCCCACCAGCTGCCCGGCGCCGGTTTCGACCCGGCAGCCGACCAGATCGTGGTGGTAGATCATGCCGGCCGGCAGCTCGACGAGCTGCTCCGCCGGAATCCGCAATTCCAGGCCGGCCAGCGGCTGGGCGGCATCGATGCCCTCGATCCCGGCGACCGACACGATTGGACGACCCTGATGAAACCGCACACGGGTCAGCCGCAGCGGCTCGATGGCATCACCCCGCGCGATGAACAACTCGGCGCCCGGCTGGAACCGCTCCTCTGGAAAATCGGTCTCGACGTTGACGATCACCTCGCCGCGCAGGCCGTGCGGACGCGCGATGCGACCGACAATCGCCATGTCTTCCCACTTGGCCATGCGGGAGGACCGGGTTACGGCCGGCCGTCCCTGAATTCCAGGGTCACTGTCTGGCCGTCCTTCTCGCCGGCAGTCGCCGCCAGGGTGCGCAGCGCCGCCGCCGTGCGGCCCTGCTTGCCAATCACCCTCCCGAGCTCTCCGGGTGCGACGAACAGTTCGATCAGTGTCGTCCCCCGCTGCTGCGATTCGGTGACCCGGACCTGGTCCGGATTGTCGGTCAGCGCTCGTGCCAGCACTTCGACGACGTCGCGAACGGTGCTCACACTTCCTCGGCCGCCTTCACCACCGTCTCGGCGGGCGCGGGCTTCGGCGTGAGATGTCGAGCCATCAGGGTGCGGACGGAGTCGGACGGCTGGGCGCCCTTGCCCAGCCAGTAATCGACGCGATCCTGTTTCACCTCGACGATGGCCGGTTTGGTGCGGGGATTGTAATGGCCGAGAATTTCCACGAAGCTGCTGTCGCGGGCGGCCCGGGCATCGGCCACCACGACGCGGAAGAACGGACGCTTCTTCGAACCAGCCCGACGCAAACGAATGGCTAACATCTGCTACTCCTTGACGACGCGCGGGGCTCGAGCCCGCCCGTCAGTTACGCTGCGCCGGCAGATCTGCCGATCCCGAGCACCGCGGATCACCCGCGGCCGCGCAGCATTTCCATCGCCCGGCGCCGGCTCTTCTTGCCGCCGCCGGACATTCCCGCCAGCCCGCCGAGCGATTTCAACATCTTCTGCATCTGCACGAACTGCTTCAGGAGACGATTGACTTCTTCGACGCTGGTGCCGCTGCCCCTGGCGATGCGCTTCCGGCGGCTGCCGTTGATGAGGTGCTGCTTGCGGCGTTCCTCCGGCGTCATCGAACCGATGATCGCTTCGACCCGCCCCATCTGCTTCTCGTCCGGCTTGTTCTCCGCCAGCGCCTTGACGTTACCCATGCCCGGCAGCATGCCGATGATCTGCTCGAGCGGCCCCATCTTCCGGATCGTCTTCAGCTGGTCCCGGAAGTCCTCGAGCGTGAAGTCGTTCGATCGGATCTTCGCTTCCAGCCGCTCGGCGTCGCCCTGGTCGATCGCCGCTTCCGCCTTTTCGATCAGCGACAGCACGTCGCCCATCCCGAGCACGCGCGACACGACCCGATCGGGATGGAACGGCTCAAGATCCTCGAGCCGCTCGCCGCTGCCGACGAACGCGATCGGGACCCCGACCACCGACACCACCGACAGCGCCGCGCCGCCGCGCGCGTCGCCATCCATCTTGGTCAGCACCACGCCGGTGACGCCGATCAGGCGATTGAACTCGCCGGCGCTCTTGATCGCATCCTGCCCGGTCATGGCGTCGGCGACGTAGAGCCGATCCGACGGATCGGTCACATCGCGGATCGCCACCAGTTCGGCCATCAGCTCGTCGTCGATGTGCAGGCGGCCGGCCGAGTCGACGATCACCACATCGAACCCGAGGTGGCCCGCTTCCTTGACCGCACCGGTGGCGCGCGCCACCGGGTCCAGTTCGCCGGCCGGATCGTAGACCCGCACGCCGGCTTTCTCGCCGACCACGTTCAATTGCTGGATGGCGGCCGGCCGCTTGACGTCGGTCGACACCAGCAGCGGATGACGCCCCTGCTTGGTCAGCCATTTCGCCAGTTTGCCGGCCGTCGTCGTCTTGCCGGCGCCCTGCAGACCCAGCAGCAGGATGACCCGCGGACGTTTGCTGGTCTGCTGCAGACCGCCGTCGGCCTCGCCGAACAGCGCGACCATCTCGTCCCGAACGATTCGCACGACCTGCTGCGACGGCGACAGGCTGTGCAGGACATCCTGCCCCATGGCGCGGTCGCGCACCCGATCGACAAACGCCTTGACGACCTTGAAATTGACGTCGGCCTCGAGCAGCGCGAGACGAATCTCGCGCAGCGCGGCCTCGATATTCTCTTCGGTGAGGCGCGTCTCGCCGCGAAGGGTCTTGAAGACGCCCTGAAGGCGTGTGCTGAGAGAGTCGAACATGACCGCTAACCTGCTCTAGCGCAAACGCTTATCGTAGCGGAGGGCGGAGGGGCTGTCAATGCGGCCGATTCACGATCGACAATCACGATTCACACACCGGCGCGATTCCCGACCGGGAATTCAGACCGAAGACAGCTTGTGCCCGAGCTTGTCTTTCTTGGTCTTCAGGTAGCGGCGGGTCGAGTCCGACGCCGGAATCTCGAGCGGGAGCCAATCGGCGACCCTCAGCCCGTAGCCCTCGATGCCGACCAGCTTGCGCGGGTTGTTGCTGAGCAGCCGCATCGAGCGAATGCCGAGTTCGCGGAGAATCTGCACGCCCACGCCGTAGTCGCGCTGGTCGGCCTTGAACCCCAGCCGCTCGTTCGCCTCGACGGTATCGAAGCCCTCGTCCTGCAGCTCGTAGGCGCGGATCTTGTTGGCCAGGCCGATGCCCCGCCCTTCCTGATTCAAATACAGCAGCACGCCGCGCCCCTCCGCCGCAATCCGTTGCATCGCCGCTTCGAGCTGGGCGCCGCAATCGCAGCGGATCGAATGGAGGACGTCGCCGGTCAGGCACTGCGAGTGGACGCGAATCAGCACGTCCTTGCCGTCCGAGATGTCGCCGCAGACGAGCGCCACGTGTGTCTGCCTGTCGATCAGATTGTCGAAGGCGTGGACGCGGAACTCGCCCCACTCGGTCGGCATCTTCGCGGTGGCGACCCGTTTGACGAGCGACTCGGTACGGGTCCGATACTTGATCAGATCCGCGATCGTAATCATCAGCAGGCGATGCTTCCTGGCGAACCTGGCCAGTTCCGGCACCCGCGCCATCGTCCCGTCCTCGTTCATGATTTCGCAGATGACGCCGGCGGGATAGAGCCCGGCAATCCGCGCCAGGTCGACGGCCGCCTCGGTCTGCCCGGCGCGAGCCATGACGCCACCCGGACAGGCGCGCAGTGGAAACATGTGGCCGGGCCGGGCCAGATCCGACGGCCGCGTCGCGGGATGGATCGCGGCGAGCACGGTCGCGGCGCGATCGGCCGCCGAAATGCCGGTCGTGGTGCGCTCCTTGGCCTCGATCGGGACACAGAACGCGGTATCGAACCGCGAGCTGTTCTGCGACACCATCAGGGGAATGTCGAGTTCGGCGAGCCGCTCCGGGGTCATCGACAGACAGACCAGGCCGCGGCCGTAGCGCGCCATGAAGTTGATCGCCTCCGGCGTCACCTTCTCGGCGGCGATGGTCAAATCTCCTTCATTCTCCCGATCCTCGTCGTCGACGACGATGACCATCCGGCCGGCCTTGATCGACTCGAGGGCGTCCTCGATGCGCGCGAACGGATCGGATCCGGCGCGGGATCCCCTGGCGATGGCGAGCTTCTTGGTCATAGGTGTCTCGTTCCGGTCAGTCCCGCCAGCTCGGCGGCGCGCGCGACGTATTTCCCGACCATGTCGCACTCGAGGTTGACCTCGTCTCCGACGATCAGGCCGCGCAGGTTGGTGTGCGCCAGCGTGTAGGGCACGATCTGCACGTCGAACCGGTCGCTCCCGAGGCCGGCAACGGTCAGGCTGATGCCGTCGACCGCCACCGACCCCTTCAGCACGAAGAAGGGCGCCAGACGCTCAGGAAAGCTGACGGTCAGCCATTCGAACTCCGCCTCCGGCCGCCGCGCCTCGACACGTCCGATGGCATCGACGTGACCCTGCACGAAGTGTCCGCCGAACCGGCTGTCGGCGCGCAGTGGACGTTCGAGATTCACCGGCGCCTCGGCCGACAGGCGGCCAAGCGTCGTCACCCGCATCGTCTCCGGCCCGACGTCCGCCACCACCTGGCCCGCGACCGCGTCCGCCACGATCACCGTCAAACAGACGCCGTTGACGGCAAGACTGTCGCCAGCCGCCAGCTCGCCGGCCAGCGCCGATCCGATGCGCAGCCGGAGGCCGCCGCTGGTCGTGTGCCGGTCGACGATCCGGCCGGTGGCTTCAATGAGGCCGGTGAACATATCCTTCGATCAGCACGTCCGGGCCCAGTGTCTCGACTCGCCGCTCGAGAAGATCCGCGGTCGCAAAGCTGCAGCCACTGAGAAACCCGACGCCGCCAGGCCCCAGGACCTGGGGCGTGACATAGAGGCGCACGAAGTCGACCAGCCCCTCCTCCCACGCCGCCTGGTGCAGCAGCGCCCCGCCTTCGAGCAGCAGCGATTCGATCTTGCGCTCGGCCAGCGGTTCGAGCGCGGCGCCAAACGTGCTGTTCCGGGCGACCGCGATCTCCGCGCCTCGATCTTCCAGCCGGCGGCGGGCGTCGAGATGGGCGGCGCCGGCGGCCGTCGTTACGATGATGACAGGCCCGGCGTCGCGTGTCGAGAGGACGTGCGCGTGTGCGGGCGTGCGCAGCCGGCGATCGAAGACCACCCGCGTCAACGGCCGTTCGCGGTGCACGACGCGGGCGGTGAGCTGCGGGTCGTCGATCAGAATCGTTCCGACGCCGACGCCGATGGCGTCGACCTCGGCGCGCACGCCGTGGGCGTGGCGGCCGGCCGCCGCCGAGGTCAGACCGGTCCGCTGGCCGGGCGCGGCAGCCAGACAGCCGTCGAGGCTGGTCGCCGCCTTGAGGATGACGAACGGCCGGCCTTCGCGCATCAGCGTGAAGAACGGCTGGTTGAGACGCAGGGCCGCATCGGCACCGGGACCGGTCTCGACGTCGACGCCGTGCGCCCGCAGATACGCCAGCCCGCGGCCGTTCACGGCGGGATTCGGATCGGCGACCGCCGCGACGACCCGGCGGATCCCCGCGTCGACGATGCGGCCGACACAGGGACCCGTGCGTTTCCCGACGTGGCAGCACGGCTCCAGCGTGGAGTAGAGAGTGGCGCCGCGGGCCGAGGCGCCGGCCATCTCCAGCGCATAGACCTCGGCGTGCGGCTCACCGGCGCGGCGATGGAACCCCTGCCCGACGACCACACCGTCGCTCGACACCACCACGGCTCCGACCATCGGGTTGGGGCTGGTCCGGCCGCGCCCGCGCGCGGCAAGGAACAGGGCCCGGTCCATGTAGTCAATGTCGGTCATGCATCGGCCGCACATTCGCAGCCGCGCGGGGCCACGAAGACACGAAGACACGAAAACACGAAGAACAAACTTTCGGGCGGCCCTCCCGTTTGCACGTGGGATCCGGCTTCAGCCGGATTGACCGTAGTCCGACTGAAGTCAGACGCTACGTACAATCCAGAGTCGGACACCCGCCCACCGTCCGGACTATTCGACACGCCTCTGGCCACGAAGAAGACATTTTTCTCTGCTGGCATCTCGTGACCACGGCTCTTCGCGACGCATCGACTACTCTTCAAGGTCTCTGGAATTCGCAAAGCGTCTGGCCCGTGAGAACTCAGACGTACAACAGGCATTCTTTATTCTTCTTCGTGTCTTCGTGTCTTCGTGTCTTCGTGTCTTCGTGGCGCATTCGTCACCACTTTTCCTCGAACAGGCCATCGACGTACTCGTCGACCGAAAACGGCACGAGGTCGTCGATGCCTTCGCCGGTGCCGACGTAGCGGATCGGCAGCTTCAGATCGTGGGCGATGGCGACGGCGACGCCGCCTCGGGCGGTGCCGTCCAGCTTGGTCAGGACGATGCCGTTGACGCCGGCGGCGCCCATGAACTCGCGCGCCTGCGTGACGCCGTTCTGGCCGACGGTGGCATCGAGCACGAGCAGGGTCTCCTGCGGCGCCCCCTCGACTTCGCGGGCGGCGATGCGGCGGATCTTCTCCAGCTCGTTCATCAGGTTGACGCGCGTGTGCAGCCGTCCGGCGGTGTCGACCAGGATCGGATCGCGCCCTCTGGCTTTTCCCGACGAGATCGCATCGAACACGACGGCGGCCGGATCCGAGCCGTCGCGCGCCCGCACCAGGTCCACCCCCGCGCGCGCCGCCCAGATCGCGAGCTGCTCGACGGCGGCGGCCCGGAACGTGTCGGCCGCGCAGATCAAGGGCCGCTGGCCTTCATTTCTCAACAGGTTCGCCAGCTTGCCGACCGTGGTCGTCTTGCCGGTGCCGTTGACGCCGACAATCAGCGTGACCTTGGGGCGATGGGCGACCACCACCGGCGCCTCAGACGCCGCGAAAATGGCCCTGATCTCCTGCTTCACCAGATCGCGAAGCCCGGCACCGCCGGGCGATCGCTTCCGCACTGCCGCGACAATCCGCTCGGCGGCGGCCACGCCGACGTCGGCCGTGATCAGCAGCTCTTCGAGCGCGTCCAGCGTCTCGACGTCGATCGCCCGCGATCGCTGTTCCGGATCGTCGATCCGGCGGGCGATCTCGTCGAAGCGGTCGACGATCTGCTGGGTGGTTCGCGAGAGGCTGTCACGAAGGCGGCCGAGAACACTCATGAATCAACCCGACTCCGACTCGGGACGCTGGCGGCGAACCATCAGCGCGTCGACCGCGGTGCGGACATCGGTCCGTCCGGCCAGCACCTCGGCCATCTGCGTGGCAATCGGCAGCTCGACGCCGTAGTGCGCGCCCAGCGCCAGGGCGACGCCGGTCGTCGGCACGCCCTCGGCGACCATTTTCATGCCGGCCAATATGTCGGCCAGCCGGCGGCCGCGCGCCAGCTCGATACCGACGTGCCGGTTGCGGCTCAGGTTGCCGGTGCAGGTGAGTACCAGATCACCCAGTCCACTCAGCCCCGCCAGCGTCTCCCGGCGGCCGCCCGCCGCGCACGCCAGCCGCGTCACCTCCGCCAGGCCCCGCGTGATCAACGCGGCCAGCGCGTTGTGGCCCAGTCCAAGCCCCTCCACGACGCCGGCGGCGATGGCGATGATGTTCTTGAGCGCGGCGCCGATCTCGACGCCGACGACGTCGGCGCTGCCGTACAAACGGAACGACGGCCCGCGAAATTCGCTCTGCACGAGCTCGGTCGCGCCGGCATCGAGCGACGCGGCGAGCACCGCCGTCGGCAGCTGCTGCGCGACCTCGAGCGCAAAGCTCGGACCCGACAGCACGACGACCGGACGCCCGGCCCCCATTTCCTGCCCGACCACTTCCGACATGCGCAGCAGCGTCCCGGCCTCGAGCCCTTTGGCCGCACTCACAATCGTGGCGCGCGGCATCATATACGGCGCCGCCGCCAGCATCACGCCACGGCATCCCTGCGAGGGCACCGCCGTGACGACGACGTGCGCACCGGCGACGCTCTCCTCGAGCTGATCGGTCACGACCAGCGACACCGGCAGCGTGACGTCCGGCAGGTAGACGGCATTCGCGCGCCGGTTCCGCATGTCGCGCACCAGCGCCGGGTCGCGCGCCCACAGCCGGACGTCGTGCCCGACCCGCGCCAGATGCACGGCCAGCGCGGTGCCCCAGCTCCCCGCCCCGAGGACGCCGATCGCACTCATCGGCGCGCTGTTCCGGCGCCAGGCACGGCGGCAGCGGCGCCGGGCCGGCCCTCCCGGACGCAGGTGTGCGACCACCGGACAGGCCGGATGCACCGGTGCGATCGCGAATCGCGCCGCCGCGACACCAGCGTCACAGCTCGCGCCGCAGACGCCCGCCCAGCCGCCGTTCCTGGCCCAGCTGCAGGCGGGTGAGGTTGGCGCGATGTCGGAACAGGATGAGCGTCGCCGCCGCCAGCGCCGCGGCCACGGCCGGACCGGGGCTGCCGGTCGCGTACGCCGCCGGCGGCAACGCCAGCGTGGCCAGTACGGACCCGAGCGAGATGTATTTCGTCACCCAGACGGTCAACGTGAACAGGGCCAACGCCGGCACCATGGCGGAAGGCGTCAGGACGGCGAACACCCCGCAGGCGGTGGCGACCCCCTTGCCACCGCGAAAGCGGAGCCACATCGGATAGATGTGGCCGACGATGGCGGCCAGGCCCGCCGCCGCCGGCGCCGCCGCCTGGTCGCTGACGTATCGGGCAATCGTGACGCTCAGCGCGCCCTTCATGATGTCGAGCACGGCGACGAGAATCCCGGCGGTGGCGCCCGAGGCGCGGAAGACGTTGGCCGCCCCGAGGTTGCCGCTGCCGACGGCGCGCAGATCGGGTGCGCCCCAGCGGCGCGCCAGCAGCAGCGCGAACGGCACCGACCCGATGCCGTAGCCAAGAAGAATGACGAGAGCCATCAAGCAGATTGTAGAGGCGACCCGCCGAATCGCCCAATTTCGGAATAAGAGACGCGACCCTTTTCGCTATACAGCATCGTCGGTGGCGTCGTCCGACTTTAATCGGACTACGGATCAACCCGGCTCAAGCCCCCACGCACGGGCCGACCCTTTTCATCGCGTGCCGCCGCTCCTCAACATCAGCCGCACCATGTTGAGCGCGGCCTGGGCGGCCTGGAACTTGACCTGCTCACGGCCGCCGACGAACTGGAATGTGCGCACGCGCCGCTCGCCGTCGCCAGCGATCGCGATGGCGACGGTACCGACCGGCTTCTCGATCGTCCCTCCACCCGGTCCGGCGATGCCCGTGATGCCGACGCCGACGCCGGCCTTCGCCTGCACCCGAATCGCCTCGGCCATCGCCGAGGCCACCGGCTCGCTGACCGCGCCGTGCTCGCCGATCAGTGCCTCGGCGATGCCGAGCAGTTCGATCTTGGCCCGGTTGCTGTAGCAGACCACCCCGCGGTCGACGTAGGCCGAGCTCCCCGGCACGTCGGTCAGCCGCGACGCCAGCAGTCCGCCGGTGCACGACTCGGCGACCGCGATCGTCAATCCCTTCGACCGCAGCGCATCGCCGACGACGGCTTCGAGCGGGCGGCCGTCAGCACTGTAGAGAGAGTCGCCGAGCACGTCGGCGAGCTGCGCGACCGCCCGATCCAGCACGGCGGCCGCCTCGGCGGGGCTGACCGCGCGTGCGGTCAGGTGCAATTCGATCTGTCCGAGCACGGCGAGAATCGTCGTGGCAATCGGCACCGCCTGGGTGGTCCAGGCGCCGTAGATCGGCTGCGCCGTCGCGTCGACGTCCGATTCGGTCCGGCCCGTGATGCGCAGCACGCGCCGGAACAAGCCGGCCCCGCCGGTGCGCGCCGCCAGCCGCCCGGCGACGACGGCCTCGAACATCGGTTTCATTTCGCGCGGCGGGCCGGGCAGGAGCACGAACGCCGTGCGGCCCGGCTCGAGCCAGAGCCCGGGAGCGGTGCCGTTCGGGTTCGGCAGCACCACCGCGCCGCGCGGCACCATCGCCTGGCGCCGGTTGATGTCGGGCATCGTCATGCCGCGCCGCTGAAAGCGCTCCCGGATGCGCTCGACAATCGATTCATCGACGTCGAGCGGCAACTCCAGCAGCCGCGCCACCGCCGCCCTGGTGATGTCATCCTCGGTCGGGCCGAGCCCGCCGGTCATCACGATCACGTCGGCCCAGCCGAGCGCCGCCCGCAGCAGTGCGGCGAGTTCCTCGACGTCGTCGCCGGCGACCAGCTTGAGCCGCACGTCGATGCCGATCTCGTTGAGCCGCTCGGTGACGAACAGCGAGTTGGTGTCGACGCGGAATGGCGTCAACATCTCCGTCCCGACGGCGACGATGCAGGCTCGCATACGACCCTATCCGTTGACGGCGGCCATCAGCAGCAGCGCGCCGCGCAGCGCCAGGTTGGCGTAGACGGCAGCCATCGCATCGTCGGCCATCACCCCGACGCCGCCCGGCAGCGCCTCGAGCCGGTTGGCGGGAAACGGCTTGATCACATCGGCGATGCGAAACAGCAGGAATCCACCCACCACTCCCCACCCCCCGACCGGATTGAGAAAGAGGGTGATCACCATGCCCATCACCTCGTCGATCACCGCGTGCGAAGGATCGGTGCCGCCGAAGTGGCGCTCGGCGACGCCGCTGCTCCATGCGCCGATGACGAACAGCGCGACAATCGCGATCGCCTGCGCGGCCGGGGACGCCGGCAGCAGCCACCACACCAGCAGTCCGGCGGCGGAGCCGAACGTACCCGGTGCGAACGGGACGTAGCCGACCCCGAACACGGTGGCGATCGCGAGCGGAAAAACGCGGCGGATCACGCGGCGGCGCGGACAACGCGCGTGCCGGCCAGGCGATCGTGGAGGCCGCGGTGATCGCTCGTCACCAGCGCGGTCAGAAAGCCGAGGCCGGCGGGAATCGCCAGCACCAGCCAGAGCAGTGTCCTCAGGATGGCGCGGCTGAGATCGAGCGGCTGACTCTCGTCGGCGTTGACGACGCGGATCCCCGTCACCATCTTGCCGAGGGTCTGGCCGCCGGCGGTGAACGCGACCAGATAACCGCCGTTCTGCACCAGCAGAAACGCGAACAGCGGACGCTTCGGCAGCAGGCCGAAGTCGGCCAGGGTCAGCCCACAGAGCTGCATCGTGAAGTAGATGACCAGCGCGTCGACCAGCGCCAGGATCGACAGATCGATGACGACCGCGACAAAGCGCGCCGCGAGACCCGCGGCGCGGCGCGGCGCCGCATCGGCGTGACCGGCGGGCGGCCCGGACAACACGGCGATCACCCGATCCGGTCGCGGCGGCGGGACCGGCGCCGGATCGCCATCGAACGCCAGATCGAGCGACTGCGCCCGGCTTTCGGCGCGCAGCCTGGGTACTTCCGGCGTCGCACGCCGGACCGACAGCGGAGTCCGCGGCGGCGACACCCTGGTGATCAGCGGCTCGTCGTCGGGAATCGGCGGGCCGAACAACGGAAGATCCTGCGGCGTCGCCGGCAGCCCGGGTCCGGTTCCGGCGAGAAAACTGAGCTCTTCCAGGGGACGGATCGGGGCCGCCTCGCGATCGCGCAGCGGCAGCTCGTCAGGCGGCGCGCTGTGCGCCAGGGCGAATTCGTAGCCGCAATTGCGACACCGGTCGACCTCTTCAAACCCCAGATACTCGCACTTGGGACACTTCATGGCTGTCGTGCGGTGCTGGCGTTTCCATCAGCGGCCGGCCCGGGCCGTTGCGGGATCGAGGCCAGCGCCAACAGCTGGCGCTGGATGTCGGCGCGAAGCCGATCGGCTTCCGCTTTCTGGGGATCGGCCGGACGGACCGACTCGAGCACGGTCAGCGCCTCGCGTAAACGGCCGCCGGCCGCCAGCGAGCGGGCCCGGCCGAGCGCCATCTCGCCGCGCCGCGGCAGCGGCAGCAACGCGTCGCGCACCGGCGCCGACGCGGCGGCCGGCATCGCTGCGCCGGGCCGCGCGAACGCCGCGCGCCAGTCGTCGGCGCGCCGTCCGGCGAACGCATAGGCGGCCATGCCGGCGGCCGCGACGACGGTCGCCAGCAGCCCGGCCAGCGCGGCGCGTGACAGGGGCCGGCGACTGGTCGAGGCGGGGCGGGCTGCCGGCAGCTGGATCCGAGCCGGCTCCGAGGTCAGCCCGATCGGATCGACCGCGGCCTGGTGCTTGAGGCGGTCGAACAGCGCGCTGGCATCTTCGGCGCGAGCGCCGCCGTCGATGGCCGCCCGCCACAGCCGCCTGGCTTCCGCGCCCTCGCCGCGATCGAGCGCCGCGGCGCCGTTGTGGAGCAGCTCTTCGGACTCCCGCTGCCGTTCCGCCAGGGCGCTGCGCGCCCGTTCGATGTAGGCGCGGGCGCGAGGATGGCTGCGATCGAAAAACAGCGCCCGGGTCCAGACGTTGATCGCCTGGTCGTAGTGCGCCGAAAAATAGTGATCCAGGCCGGCCAGGAGCAGCTGCTCGATTTTTGCGTCGCGATCGGGCTCCGCCGCGGACTCGGTCGCGCGTGAACCATCAGTGCGAAACGACTCGGCCATAAATAATGGGAGCGAACGGAACATAGTATTGCAGATTCCGCGCGGCTAGACGGTCTCTTCCTCCCCCTCCGGCCGCCGTGACGGCGCGATGCCGAACGTCTTCATCTTCCGATAGAGATTGCTGCGCTCGACACCGAGCATTTCGGCGGTGCGCGACATGTTGCCCTGCTGCTGGGCGAGCGTGCGCAGGATCAAATCACGCTCGAAACGCTCGCGCGCTTCGTGCAGTGTCAGGCGGCCGGCGGGCGGGGCGGCGGCGTCGGGCCGCTTGAGCGCCTGGGGATCGAGAAAGCCGAGGTCGGCGGCGCCGATCGTCTCGCCCGGCACCATGATCATCAGCCGTTCGACGACGTTGCGCAGCTCGCGGACGTTGCCCGGCCACTCGTAGCGCTGCAGAGCGGACACCGCGTCGGCGTCGAACCTCTTGATGCGGCGGCCGTCCTCGCGCGCGAGTTCGGCCATGAAGTGATCGGCGAGCCGCCCGATGTCGTCCGGCCGGTCGCGGAGGGCCGGCACGAAAATCGGAATGACGTTGAGGCGGAAATAGAGGTCTTCGCGGAATCGTCCGGCCCGGATCTCCGCCTGCAGATCCTTGTTGGTGGCGGCGAGGACGCGGACGTCGACCTTGATCCGCGCCGATCCGCCAACCGCCTCCATCGTCTGTTCCTGCAGGACCCGCAGCACCTTGGCCTGCGTCTTCAGGCTCATGTCGCCGATCTCGTCGAGGAAGATGGTGCCGCCGTCGGCGGCCTCGAACTTCCCGCGCCGATCGGCGACCGCGCCGGTGAAGGCGCCGCGGACGTGCCCGAACAGCTCGCTCTCGATCAGCTCTTCGGGAATCGCCGCGCAGTTGACCTCGATGAACGCCGCGGCACGGCGCCGGCTGAGCCCGTGAATGGTCCGGGCCACCAGTTCCTTGCCGGTGCCGTTCTCGCCGTAGATCAGCACCCGGCCGTTGGTCGGCGCCG
>JBDTRR010000009.1:0-114265 GCA_039931615.1 Acidobacteriota bacterium | reverse complement strand
CGTCCTGGAATTCGAGGCGGCGGCGCAGAAGGCGCTGCCGCCAGCGCACTGGGGCTATCTTTCCACGGGCGTCGACGACGACGCGACGTTGAAGGCGAACCGGGAGGGCTTTTCCCACTACCAGCTCCGGCCCCGCCGCCTCGTCGACACCACAAAGATCGATATCAGCGTCGACCTGTTCGGCACCAGATGGGAGACGCCGATCGTCCTCGCGCCCAGCGGCACGCTCTTCCATCCCGAGGGGCCGCTGCCGGTTGCGCGGGCGGCACAGAAGCAGAAGACGCTCCAGATCCTCGGCGGCGTCCAGGAGAGAAACCATCCGATCGACGAGGTGATGAAGGCGCGCGGCGGGCCGGTCTGGTATCAGCTGTATGCGTCCCAGGACTGGAACGCGACCCGCGACATCGTCAAACGGGTCGAGAGCGCCGGCTGTCCGGTGCTGGTCTGGACAGTGGACATTCTGGGCGGACGCAACCTGGAAACGGTCCAGCGCCTGCGGCGTCTCGATACGCGTCAATGCACGAGCTGCCACGCCACACCGCCGCTGATCGGTCCGGGGCAGCCGGGCCAGAACACGCTGACGTGGGAGACGCTGCGCCGGATCCGGGACACCACGCAGATGAAGATCGTCGTCAAGGGCATCGAGAGCGCCGAGGACGCCGAGTTGTGCCTGCGCAACGGTGCAGATGGCATCATCGTCTCGAACCACGGCGGCCGATCGACGGACAGCGGCCGGGCGACGATCGACAGTCTGCCGGAGGTGATCCAGGCGGTGCGGAACCGGGCGCCGGTCCTCGTGGATGGCGGGTTCCGCCGCGGCACCGACGTGTTCAAGGCGCTGGCGCTCGGGGCCCGCGCCATCTGCATCGGGCGCCCCTACATGTGGGGCGTGGCCGCGTTCGGCCAGCCGGGCGTGGAGACCGTGCTGTCGATTCTGCGCCGCGAGTTCAGCCTGGCGATGGCGCAGTGCGGCAAGCAGACGCTCGCCGACGTTCGTCCGTCGTCCATCATCAGCGTCAGGCGAGGGTGAAGAACACCCTTCCCGTGCGTGGGATCCGGCTCTAGCCGGATTGCTCCGTGGTCCGACTAAAGTCGGACGCCACGTACGAGCGGGGGACGCGCAGGTCCAGGTCTACCTTCCGCCGCATGGCGTCGGATTCCACGCCGCCGCGTCCGCCTCGCGTTTGAAGTGCGTGCTGGTGATGAACTGCTGACTGAGGTAGCGCGGGTCATCCACGATTGTGAACACCGTCAGCCAGTCGCCGCCCTCGACCGCCAGGCGGTCGAAATACTCGGTGACGGTGGTCTCCTCGCTGTAGGCGACGCCGTTCTTGCGGAGGTAGCCCGGGAGCAGATTGGTCGTGACCGCCTTGAGCGAACCGACCCGCGGCGCGGCCTGCTGAATGCTCACGCCCTGGCCGCCCGGTTGAGGAATCCGCTCCCAATCGGCTGCCGTGTGCCCCTGCCAGCTCCGCTCGGCTGAAGGCGTGACCGCCTTGTCGAACACGAGCCGCCGCGTCTGCTGCCCGGCATCGGTGTCGATCTTCAGCGTCGTGTCGTTCTCCCACGCTATGCGCAGCCGCCCTGGTATCCGCATGATCGCCGCCGCCCCGTACGGCTTGCAGCCATCGGCGGCCGCTTTTGCCGGGTCCCACGAGTCCGCCAGCTTACGGCCCTCGACGCTGAGCGGCACGCTGGCGTAGTCGCCCTTGCGCGGCGTCAGCATGCGCCAGCGCCAGTCTTCGGTCACGACGGACACCCAGTTGCCGGTGATGTCGATCGGAGCGCTCGCCCGCGGCGTCGGCGGGGGACCGGCTGGCGGGCCGCCGCGTTGGGCGGCGGCGACTTCCGCCATTCCGACGACCAGCCACGAAAAGACGAACACACGAAACAAGGCCGCAGTCACCCGCGTGGTGTGCGTCCGTGCGTGCGCGGCCAATCCGATCGCCGGACTCATGATGTGTTCCTCGCTGTCACTGCGCTTTCGTTCGTACGTGGTGTCCCGCTTCAGCCGGACCCCGCCGTCAGGCGGACACTACGCGCAGCAAACGCTTCAATCAACGCTTGCTGAGATCCCGATACGCCGCTCCGACGAACATCGCCGTCGTCCAGCTGCCGGTGGTCGAGCCGTAGCGGCCGTCGTACTCGTAGGTCGGTTTCGCCGCCTGCACCTGTTCGAGCGTCATCCCCTTCTTGATCATGGCCTGGATGCGATCGCGAATGATGGTGACCATGTCGCGGTACTCGACGACGTCGGATTCGTCGGCGATCCGGCCCTGACCCGGAATCACCATCGTGCCGCCTTCCTGCCAGTCTCTGGCCACCGTCAGTTCGATGACGCGATTGAGCGCGTCGATCACGCCGGTGAAGCGGCCGCCCCTGGCCGCATCGATCACCGGATAGCTCGTGAAATCGAAGATGTCGCCGGTGACGACGACGTCCGAGCGGCGGAAGAAGACGATGCTGTCGCCGTCGGTGTGCGCGGCCGGCTGGTGCAACAGCTGCACCGCCTCGCCGTTGGACGACACATCCTTGGATTCACCGGCATATGTGTCGGTCGGCCAGGCGGCCACCGGCATCGGCGAGACCTTGCCGGTTGGCGCGCTGATGGCGTGCAGCACCGCTTCATGCGCCATCACCATCGCGCCCGGACCCGGGTTGTCGGATGGCCGTCCGCCAGCGCCGCGGCTGCCGGCCGAGGCGAGGCGCTCGTTGCCGCCGATGTGATCGGGATGCGCGTGGGTGTTGAGGATGAAGCGGATCGGCTTGTCCGACAGCTGGCGGACGGCGGCGAGCACTTTGTCGGTCATGCCGGCCGTCCCCGCGTCCACCAGCAGGACCCCATCGTCTCCCACCTGCACCGCGATGTTGCCACCGGCGCCGGCCAGCAGATAGACGCTGCCTTGCACCTTGAGGACGCTGATCTCGCCGCTGGCAGGGGCGGGCGGCATCCGGCGCGGGTTCTCGGTCCGCGGCGGCCCCTGCGCGACGCGGTTGCGCGGGTCGGACTCGTTGCGCGCCAGCTGCTGCAGCGTCTGGATGTACTGCGGGTAGAGCGTCTCGCTGCCGCCACGAGCCCCATCCGGGGGAACGGCATTCTTGGTCACGAACTCCTGGACATGGGCGACGTCGTCCGGCAGATGATGCGGCACATAGCCCAGCTTGGCGTTGGGCAGCTCGTCGACGGTTTGTTGCGGCCCGCAGGAGCCCCAGGCGTCGGCGTTTCTCGACAGATTCAGCGCGAAATTCGTGGTGCGGATGAACGGCTCGCTCAGGAAGACCGGATCGGTGAGGATCGTGGCGGCCATCAGGTAGTCGCCGTGGCGGATGAAATTCTCCGTCATCGTCGTCAGGTCGCTGGTCGGCGCGCCGTTGCGCTGGAGCCAGCCCATCTTGATGTGGGTCGTCGATACCACCAGCGTGTTCTTCTCCCAGCGTCCGGTGGAGAAGCCGGTCCAGGTGTGCGGTGCCAGATCGGAGGGATGTGGCCGGCCGTCCATCCAGATCATGCGCGGCCGGCCGTAGCTGCCCATCAGGTTGTAAGCGACCAGGCGGCCGGAGTCCGGCTCGATCACCTTGACGAACCGGATCGAGGCCGGGCCGCGCAGCGCGTAGGTGGCGATGTGCGGAATGCACTGGCGTTCGTGCGTCGCGACGACGGCCTCGTCCCAGCTCTGGGCCTTGCGCCAGCCCGCTTCGTTGAGCGGCAGCCCGGTATAATCGCCCAGCTGCATGCCGCCGCGATGCGGCAGGTCTTCATAGAAGGTGCCGGCCCATTCGCCCGAGAGATCGATCTGGGCAACGGCCGGCCTGCCGATCGCCATGGTGACGACGGCGAGCAATGGACCAGCGATCCTGGAGACGCGGCGCATGTCGGTTCTCCGTGCAGTGAGCAAGAGCCGGATTCAAGGCTTGGAATTGGCGTCGCCGGTCGATCTGGAACGAACGCCAGCCGGCAACTCTGAAGCCTGAACCGTGTCTGGATAGAGGGTATGGCGGGCGATCGTAGTGCGATTCGGCCTTGAAGTCCATGCTGTCGATGTCCACCGCTCGCCGTCAAGCCGTGATCGCCGTGCGGACGGCCCTGGCGTCCGGGGGGATTTCGGAGCCGGGCAGTGGATTCCCTCCGACGCGCAGCTGATGGTGCAGAGCGATCTCGACGGCCGCCAGCACGGCCGCGCGGGAAGTCTTTTGTGTGTCCCCGTCTGCTCGGGGCATGTTATAAGCGCTGACCAGCCCTCGAGTCGGCGTGCCGACCGGGCGGGAGGAGGCGTCGTGAGGCAGCGTGTCCGTGCCGCGGTCCTGGCGATCACATGTTTCGCGCTCGGTGCGGCCGTCCAGCGGTTCTACGACGTCCGCCGCCCGGCGACGCCGCAGGCGCCACAGGCGGTCACCGCGCCTGGGCCGGCGAACCCGATCGGCGAAGCAAAGGGAGAGGTCCGCGTCACCGCGATCCCGTTTGATCGGGCGCCGCTGTGGGCCTATGGCTTCGACGAGCCGGCCAAGCCTGGCGACAAGGCCGCCCCGCAGGCGCCGCCGAGCAGGAACCTTCGTCCCAACCAGGATCCCGGCGAGCAGACCAGGCCCAGGCATGTCGAGGGGAGCACCGCCACCTACTCGCTCGTCGACGTTCGCGACGGTCAGAACGTCATCGACTGGTTTCCCGGTGATCACCCACCGATGCCCGGCATCATCGCCCACGGTCCGGCCCGGCTGGGCAACCGGACGCGGGGCTGCGGCTCGTGCCATCTCCCGAATGGAAAGGGGCGTCCGGAGAACGCCTCGCCGGCGGCGCTGCCGGTCACCTATGTCAAGCGCCAGATCGAAGACTTCCGCAACGGCCTGCGCTATACCGCCGATCCGCGCAAGCCGAACACCAACACGATGATCGAACTGGCGAAGGCGATGACCGACGACGAGGTCAAGGCGGCGGCGGAGTACTTCGCCGCGATGCCCTGGACGCCGTGGACGCGCGTGGTGGAAACCAATCTGGTGCCGAAGACCCGGATTGCCGGCAATCTCTTCCTGGCGACGGAGGAGGCTCGGACCGAGCCGATTGCCGGACGGATCATCGAAGTGCCGGAGAACGAGGAACAGGCCGAGACGCTGCGCAACCCGCGATCCGGGTTTGTCGCCTACGTGCCGGTCGGCAGCATCAGGAAGGGGAAGGACCTGGTGACCACCGGCGGCATGAAGATCGTCGGCAATCAGATCGTCCAGGGCAAGACCACGGCATGCGGCACCTGCCACGGGCTCGATCTGATGGGCGTTGCCGACGTGCCGCCGATCGCCGGCCGATCGCCGAGCTACATGGTCCGGCAGATGTGGGACATGCAGCAGGGAACTCGAAACGGGGCGTCGGCGCAGTTGATGAAGCTGGTGGTGGCGAACCTGACCGAAGAAGACATGGTGGCGATCGCGGCGTACGTCTCGTCGCGGCTGCCGCCTGGTGCGGGTGCCCACGCCCGGCGGAGTCTGAGCACCGATTGAGCTGACGGCCGGCTGCGGCGGTCGACCGAGCGGTCGGCCGGGGCGCGCCGTCCAACGTTGAGCGTCAGTGCGTGAGCGCGTAGAGCAGCGCGTTGATCCCGAACGCGTAGCCGACGCCGGCGAATCGATCGAAGTAGGGCCGGCTGTCACTCTCCCGTTCGAAGGCATCGCCGAAATCGGTGTTGTGGGTGCTGAGGACCAGCAGCCGGCGGCGCTCGTCGAAGATGCCGCGCGCGTGCGGGACCGCGCTCTGGGCGCCCCGCTCGGACGTCGCGCCGCCGCGCAGCCAGATCCCCACCGATGGAATCTGCGGCACGCTGTCCACCTGATACAGCATGTGGAACAGCTCGTGATCGAGGGGGATGTCGACGATCGGGTAGTCGGTGCTGGGCAGCGCCTTGCCGATCTGTTCGGCCCAGTTCTCCCAGGCCCGCTCGCCCCAGAAGTCGTCGGCCCAGAGAAACCCGCCCTTGAGCAGGTAGTCGCGCAGGCGCGCTGCTTCCTCCTCGTCGAAGTACGAGCCGCCTGGCTCCGACAGCATGACGAAGGGGCAGCGGTAGAGCTCGTCGTCGGTCAGGCGGATCAGGACGTGGTTGAACTCGCCGCGGCTGTCCTTGCTGACGCGGGTCGCGGTCAATTCCGACAGGCGGTAGGACAGGTTGACGTCGGCGCGCGGGTAGTCGACAAACCAGCCGTCGCCGTCGCCGTACGGATTCTGGCGGAACATGATCCGGCAGAACATGAAGGCACCGTCGTAGGGCGGGTTGGGCTGGATCGCTCCGGCTCGGCCGAAGATGTCGAATCCCTGCTGACCGAATCCCTCGGCGACCGCGGTCGCGACCAGGCTGGCGGTGACCAGCGCCATCAACACGCGACGGCCGGCCGGCGTCAGGCGGCGGAGAGATCGCACCAAAACAGTCTACTCGGTCGCCGCCCCGGGCCGGGATCGGACGGTGCGGCCGCGGCATGGGCAGGTCGAACGCCGCTGCCGGGCGCCAGACAGCAGGGAGCGAGACAGGCGAGAGTGTCGTAAACGGTCCAGCTCATTACGAAGTGGCGTGGTTCTGGGCATTTCTCGCGGTGCTGACGTGAGCGACAGTTTCGTCCGTTACACAGTCCGCTGTCGTGAATGGCGACGCGCCGCGGTTCGGATCTCTCGTAACGCGTTGAATCTGAACGGCCGGTCGAGGGCATCGCCAATGTAGCGATAGGGGTGATGTCTGCGAACACGGAGGAATGGCCCGTCTGCCCACGCTGCGGCGCCCGGTCGATCGAGCAGCTGCCGCCGGGCGCGACGTTGACCTGGTGGTTGTGTCGGGGGTGTGGACACACCTGGCACACCGGTCCGGCGCAGGCGCCAAAGGCGGAAGAGCGCGTGGCGGTACTGGAAGGTTTCAGGGAAAAACCGGACTCCGATTCACGGTGATGTTCTTCAGGCGTACTGCACCTGCACTCGAGTAGCGGTGGAGGTGATCGGGTTGCGTCGATTCCGATTGCGCGTGAACGGCCGGCCTGCGATTGTGGCGGGCGCAGTGACCGTAGGGGAACGAGACCACGAACGCCCGGCCAGTCCCACTGCATCGCTATGCTATGATCGGCGATTCGCGCTGTCAGGCTCGTCGTCCCCATCGTCCAGAGGCCCAGGACGTGGCCCTTTCAAGGCCAAAACACGGGTTCGAATCCCGTTGGGGACGCCATTGGTTGTGAAACCTGCGGCACGAGCTCGTCTAAGAACTTCAGGAACGACCCTTCCCTCTGATCGGAAACCCTGACACACCATCCCGCGTCTGTGGGCCGAACGTCAGGCGGTCGGTGAGCAACTTCGAGATGATCTGCCGCGCTTGCGGCACGTGCCGGCGCAAGAGCCCGCGCCAATCCGTGAGCCTTCCGCAGATGGTGGCCTCCAGCGGGGCAGGGCCGGCCGCCACGGCGACGGCATGAGGCTCCAGATCCGCGACTTGCCGACGTAGGGTCTTCCGGCGCTGATCACGTTCCTTGACCGCCTCCATGAGCGCGTCGACCTGGCCGCCCGTGGCGATTGCCGAGGAGAGCCTGGAGAGTTCCGTCTCGACGGCGGTCAGGTCGCCGGCCAGCACCTGGAGGCGGTCAGCGATGCCGGTCTCTGGTGTGGTCAACTCGGCAAGCGCTTCGGCGACGACATCGCGGCGAACAAGCGCGAGATCCCGATGGAGGCGGCCGACGCCGCCGTCTTGGAGGCCGTCGAGGACCGGTTGCTCGTCGGACAGACGTCTTGCCGCGGCGCCAATACGAGCTGCACGCGTAGTACAGCTCACGCTGCCGGCCATGGCTCCGGGTGGTTGCCGATAGCCAGAGCGATCGAGGTGGTGGCAGCAGAAGGGGTTTCCGCCGTCGGCGCCCGCACCAAACCGCCCCGGGGTAGACTGTTCAGGGGGATACGCACGTGGACATCGCAATCCCGAAGAGTCTCGAAGCGCTCGTTCGGCGCAGGGTCGAGGAAGGTCACTACAGCACCGAGGCGGAGGTGGTCGCCGACGCTCTTCGCTTGATGCAGGTGCGCGACGAAGTCGCGGCCGTGAAGCGGGCTCGGCTCAAGGACGCTCTGGACCGCGGCTTCGAGGACGTCGCAGCCGGGCGGGTGTTCGAGCTCGAGAGCGAGGACCAGATCGACGCCCTGTTTGCCAGACTGTGAAGCGACTCGTCCTCACCGAGATCGCGCGGGCTGATCTCGCCTCGATTCGACGGTACTCCTCGCGGACCTGGGGTCAAGAATGACGACACCCTGCGCCGCGGGTGGCCGACACCAGACCAGCAAGTACATGGACGCCCTTCGTGACACGATGAAGGGTCTGGTCAAGAGCACGGTGTTCGCGCGTACTCGAGATGACCTCAGGCCTGCCATCCAGATGGCCACCAGCGGCCGTCAGAGCATTCTCTTCGCGACCGACGAGTCACGGATTCTGGTCGTCCGCGTCCTCCATGCCAGCAGCATGGACTACCGCCGACACCTGGACCCGTCCGCTGCTGCCAACGAAGACGACTGAACCCGGCCCACGTCGCGCGGCGCTGGCCGCCCTCAGCAGCTTGGCGCGCTGGGCGTTGGTGGCGCCTCACGCATCGCCAACGCGTTCAACGCAACTCACTGATGGGCCGAAAGTGAGCTCACGGGCACTCGCGCAGAATCCCGATCGGCGAATGCCGTGCGCGTCGGAGAGACGCGAACCGGTTCCCACTGCACGACACCTGAGGCCGTGCCGCGGGTGGCGACGCAGTCCCGACCTTGGACATCCCCGCGCTGGCAGTGGTGTAAATCGACAGTGCAAATCGACAGTTGGCACTCTGTCGCATCTGCTTTACGCTCGCCATCGTGATCGTCAGCTTCCGGCATGCCGGGTTGCGGGAGCTCTTCGAGACCGGCAAGAGCCGGAAGGTGCAGCCGGACCTGCACAAACGCTGCAGAAGGGCGATGGACGCGCTCCATGCGGCGACGGCGCTCTCAGACCTGAACATGCCGGGCTGGAGTGTGCACCCATTGAAGGGCAATCGAGAGGGCCGGCACGCGATCGCCGTCAGTGGCCCCTGGCGCATCACGTTCCGCTGGGACGGCAAGGACGCCCACGAGCTCGCTCTTGAGCAGTATCACTGAACGGAAGGCGACGACGATGGCGACGACGAAGACGACGAAGGTGCTCCCTGTCCGACAGCCGTTGAAGCGGGAACCGACCCATCCCGGCGAGATCCTGCGTGAGGACGTGCTGCCGGCGTTGCGGATGAACGTCTCGCAGGCAGCCCGCGAGCTCGGCGTGTCACGACAGCTCCTGCACCGAATCCTGGCGGGTAGGGCGCCAGTCACGCCAGAGATGGCCGTTCGGCTCGGGAAGTGGGCCGGTAACGGACCGGCGCTGTGGCTCGGGATGCAGCAGGCTTTTGACGTGTGGCACGCGGAGCAGGCGCTCGGGGCCGAACTCGAGCGTATTCCCGGACACGCCGCGTAGCCAGTCTGCCGGCAGCGCGCTCGCCCAGCAACGGCGGCGGTCGGAACCGCGTCGTCAGCGCGGTGCATGCCGGGCGCGTAATAGTGTCTCCAGCTCAGTCTGGAGATCACGACTACGGTCATAGCCGCGTTTGGTGACCAATCTCAGTGCGGATCGCGCCTGGCTGATGTCGTGAGGGGACGCGAGGCGAAGAAGTGCGCGCAGGTCGCCGGTATCCTGTGGGCGACTGACATCGTCCCGAGCCAGGACCTTCAGGGCCATCAAGTGTGCGATGGTCGCGACGCGAATGATTAGTCGCGGGAGCAGTTCGATCTCGTCGGCTTCCGCCACAATCTCTTGGTCGATTCCTGACGAAGCGAAGAGCAGGTCGATGACAGGGCTCGTCGGCTCCAGGGATCGCCTGAACCTCGCTGTTGCGAGCCGACCCACCGCGTCTTGCTTGACGATCGCTTCGATCTCGTAGCCGGCACGACGAACCATTCGAATGACGGCTTCCGCTTCAGCGTCGCTCGCGACGGCGACCGCAAGATCGGCATCCCGCGTGAATCGTGGTTCGGTGCGTGCAGAAACGGCCAGTCCCCCGATCAACGCAAAGGGATGGCGCGTCGCGGCGAGATCGACGCTGATTTGACGCAGCGCCTTTTCGAGCGCTGTCACGCCAGGAAGGCGTTGATGTCCATCGTCGGACCCGGGCAGTCGCCGAATTCGGCCCCTGGTCGCTCCAGCAGCCATTCGCCGAGTAGTCGTTCAACTTCTTCGTCGCGGGCTTCTGGATGTCGGCGTCGAAGATTGTGACGCATGACATCGACGCCGGTCTGGAACAGGTCCAGCGTCATACGGAACGAATCGTTGTTCAGGTTGGAGGTGGATCCCGTAGTCTTCACCACGAGCGACGCTCCCTCTTCTCGCGCAACCGCTTTGACAACCGCGGCCTCGCCATCGATCGGTTTCACCCGACCACTTCGCGAACGTCGTCCGGCTGTCATGCATCGTCCGGAGCGAGGGCCACCCGGGCGGTTCCCGGATGACAGGTATTTCCATGCGGCTACTGTACGGCTTCAGGCCACCACCGGCAAGCGGTCAGGCGGCCCGTCGAGCGATCTGGAATCGCCTGAGCCAGGCGTCGATTGGCGCCAATCCAGCAGTCCCTTCTTGAACAACGTGATGGCCAGGTCTGTGATGTCGCTGCCGACCCGGCGTCGGGTTCGGCCTTATGCGCTGCGCGATTGGTCGTGCCGCACCAGCGGCTCGCAAGACGGCGAGTTCCGCCGAAGTCGCCCTCGATGGTCCGGCCGTCGCTCAATCCCAGGGCGGAACTGCCGCGCGTCTGCCGTCAAGTTCCCGGATCGCCGGCTTGCCAAGTCCGTGAGGCTCTCGCGGATCCGGCCATTCGATCTCGTGCCAAGCCGGGCGGGGGATCAATGGCTGTAGACTCCGCAGGGCCGCCCGAGTATGTGCGGTTCCTGATTGACTGGAGACTCTACAACTATTCGGCTACGGGAGGCGTTGGTGGTGCTCCCGGTCGGCCGATTCCGCCGAGCACAAGTAGCGGAGAACGGGACATGGCCAAACGGTTAATCACGATCGCCGAATTTGCGTATCCTCACGAAGCCCATGTGCTTCGCGCGGCGCTCGACGCGGCTGGACTCCAAACGTTTCTGATGGACGAGTACGCGGTCCGCATCGGAGAAGGTCCGCAGACCGTAAAAGTGCAAGTTCCTGAGGACTGTGTCGGACGCGCACGGCAGATCATCGCCCGCGCGCAGAACAAGCGGAGATAGCGCAACCGTCTCTGTGACTGACTCAGGGCCGTCAGTGCATCTTCAGGCGGCCGGGATCGCCCTCGGTGACGAACTCCGCGGGGAGGAGGCCGCATGCGCACAACTGTTCGACCGCGTCCAGCTTGTCCGCCGCCGCGAGGATCAGGGTGTTGACGTGCTCCATCATGTCGGCGTCGAACTCGAAGCATCGCGACAGTGGCACCATCATCACCTCCTGGCCGCCATCGATCGAAACCGGACGATTGATCGTGACCGTCTCCGACACGCCGTCGTAGCCGATGGCCGTCACCGGTTCGAGTCGACCGCTGGCGCATTTCACCAGCACGACCTTGCCCATGTCTGCTCCTCCTTCAATGCGCTCATCATGACCGGGTTCTTCGAGGGCAAGCCCTCGCGAACTGGCGTGTCGACGGTCATGGCCGAGGCGGCCGTGCTGTTCCGCCGTCTGTCTCTCGACAGAGAGGCACCGTCCCAGTGGACCCAGCCTCCGGGTCTGGCCAGGGGAGTGTGACCTGACTACAATCGGTGCCGTGTGGCCCCTGCTCGC
Organism: Acidobacteriota bacterium; assembly: GCA_039931615.1. Classification (GTDB taxonomy): domain Bacteria; phylum Acidobacteriota; class Vicinamibacteria; order Vicinamibacterales; family CAVVIG01; genus JAHFUI01. Next base: position 102,473 of record JBDTRR010000009.1, on the reverse strand, counting down.
CTGGTTCGCGCTGCTGGCGGCCGCGGGACTCTGCTACCCGCGTCGGCCGCGGACGGCTGGCGCCTTGTTCATCGCGCTTGGCCTGCTGACGACCACTGTGGTTCTCGTGCTCAATCGTGGCAGCCTGCTCACGTCCGTGGTCCCTGGCGTCTTCTGGATCGGACTCGGCGCCTCCTACCTCGTGAAGTATCGCGCAGCGGCCGCCCGAAAACAGCACATCGACTACTGGACCGCGAAGGCCTAGCTATAGCTGGCGGCGGTCGCGGCAGCGGGCGCACCGGCCGTGCAGCTGCACGTCGCGCCGATCGATTCGGAATCCGGCCAGCGGCGACCGTTGCCGGTCGAGCGTCACCGCCACCTGATCGAGGTAGACGTCCCACACCTGCCCGCAGCGCCCGCACATGAAATGATGGTGGTGATCCGGATTGATCTCGAACTGGACGGCCGCGCCGCTGCGTTCGAGCGTGCCGATCAGGCCGGCGCGCACCAGTTCCTGCACGTTGCGGTAGACGGTCGCATGTGACACGGTCGGCAGCACCTTCCGGACTTTCTTGACCAGGTCGTCAGCGGTGGGATGACCCATCGTCTCGCTGAGGGCGCGCAGCAGGACGTCGCGTTGCCGCGTCAGCCGCAGACCGTGTGCCACACAGGTCTGACGGAGCTGGGCGTACCGGCCGCGAGTCGATTTTGTCGACACGACTGCAAGCCTACACTGGCCGGCGCCGCGGCAGCAATCCCACCTCAGCGCAATCGTCAGTTGATAATGATTACAATTGCGCTAGACTTCGGCAGGGCCGCTGCAACGGGCGCCGCGCGCACCGCGGGCGAGCGCCGACGACGACCAGCACCCGGGTCCGGCACACAAAAATCAAGGGCGATAGCCTTCAGCGGGCAACAGGTAGGAAGGAGAGTGGACACGTGACTGATGAGGACAAGGACGCCATTCGGACGCATGACAAGGACGCGACGGCGAGCGTCAGCGAGAGCGAGAACCCGGTCATCCCGGCCCCCACGGTGAAGCGAAGCCGGCCGAGGACGAACAGCGATTGGTGGCCGAATCAACTCGACCTCTCGGTGCTGCACCGGCACTCGCCGAAAGCCACTCCAATCGGCGCGGACTTCAGCTACCGCGAGGAGTTCAAGACCCTCGACCTCGACGCCCTGAAGCAGGACCTGACCGCGCTGATGACCAGCTCGCAGGACTGGTGGCCGGCCGACTACGGCCACTACGGCGGGCTCTTCATCCGGATGTCGTGGCATGCCGCGGGGACCTACCGCATCACCGACGGCCGGGGCGGCGGCGGCAGCGGCGCGCAGCGCTTCGCACCGCTGAACAGCTGGCCGGACAACGCCAACCTCGACAAGGCGCGGCGCCTGCTCTGGCCCGTCAAGCAGAAGTACGGGCAGAAGATTTCCTGGGCCGACCTGCTGGTGTTCGCCGGCAACGTCGCACTGGAATCGATGGGCTTCAAGACGTTCGGCTTCGGTTTCGGGCGACCGGACATCTGGGAGCCTGAAGAGATGTTCTGGGGACCGGAGGACACGTGGCTGGGAGACGAGCGGTACAGCGGGGACCGGAAGCTGGGCAAGAACCTCGGCGCCGTGCAGATGGGCCTGATCTACGTCAACCCGGAGGGTCCCAACGGCAAGCCTGACCCCCTGGCTGCCGCCCACGACATCCGCGAGACCTTCGCCCGCATGGCGATGAACGACGAGGAGACGGCGGCGCTCATCATTGGCGGCCACTCGTTCGGCAAGACCCACGGTGCGGCCCCGGCGGCCGAGGCCGTCGGACCCGAGCCAGAGGCGGCTCCACTCGAGAACCAGGCGATCGGCTGGAAGAACAGCTTCGGCAGCGGCAAGGGCGGCGACGCCATCACCAGCGGCCTCGAGGGCGCCTGGACCACCACGCCGACCAAATGGAGCAACGGCTTCCTGGATAACCTCTACAAGTACGACTGGGAGCTGACCAAGAGCCCCGCCGGAGCGTTCCAGTGGACGCCCAAGAATCCAGAAGCCCAGGGCACGGTGCCCGATGCGCACGATCCGTCGAAGCGGCACGCGCCGATGATGCTGACGACGGACCTCGCGCTCAGGCAGGACCCGATCTACGGGCCGATCACGACGCGCTTCCGCGAGAACCCGGACGAGCTGGCGAAGGCGTTTGCCAAGGCCTGGTACAAGCTCCTGCACCGGGACATGGGGCCGCTGTCGCGCTACCTCGGCCCGTGGGTGCCGGAGCCGCAGTTGTGGCAGGATCCCGTCCCTCCCGTCGATCATGAGCTGATCGGCGCGGCGGACATCGCTGCCCTCAAGAGCAGAATCCTCGCCTCGGGACTGTCCATCTCCCGGCTGGTGTCCACCGCCTGGGCGGCGGCGTCCAGCTTCCGAGGCACCGACAAGCGCGGCGGGGCGAACGGGGCGCGGATCCGCCTGGCGCCACAGCGCGACTGGGAGGTCAACGAGCCGGCTGAACTGGGCAAGGCACTGCAGGCCCTGGAGAAGATCCAGCAGGACTTCAACAAATCACCGTCCGGCGGGAAGCGGATCTCGCTCGCCGATCTGATCGTCCTCGCCGGCGGCGCGGCCGTCGAACAGGCGGCAAAGAATGGCGGCTACGACATCACGGTGCCGTTCGTGCCCGGACGCACCGATGCGTCGCAGGAGCAGACCGACGTCGAGTCGTTCGCCGTGCTCGAGCTGACGGCCGACGGGTTCCGCAACTACCTCCACGCCGATGAGACGTTGTCGGCCGAGACCCTGCTGCTCGAGCGGGCCTTCATGTTGACGCTGACCGCTCCGGAGATGACGGTGCTGGTCGGCGGCCTGCGCGTCCTCAACGTCAACGTCGGCCAGTCTCCGCATGGCGTCTTCACCGACCGTCCGGAGACCCTGACCAACGACTTCTTCGTCAACCTGCTCGACATGCGCACGGAGTGGAAGCCCGGATCGGCGGTGCCCGTTTACGAGGGGCGCGACCGCACCTCAGGCAAGGTGACGCGGACCGCGACGGCCGCCGATCTCGTCTTCGGTGCGCACGCGCAGCTCCGCGCGCTCGCGGAGGTCTACGCTTCGACGGACGGCAAGGAGAAATTCCTGCGCGACTTCGCCGCCGCGTGGGCCAAGGTGATGAACCTCGATCGGTTCGACGTGGTGGCGTAGCAGTTCCAGGTCACAGTCCCGCCGGATGCCGGCGGGACTGTTGTTCACAGAATTCCAAGCGTCGGATTGGATCATTCCCGCAAGGCGTGCTGCGAGAAGAACTGCCAGATCGCCGCGGTCGCATCCACTTCCTGTCTCGCCCACGTGTGACCGAGGCCATCGATGCGGATCATGCGGACGTCGGCGCCGCCCCGGCAGCCCTGGTAGTGCATGGTGGACAGCGGACCAGGTGGATCGACCAGGATCGCTTCAGGCTTGCAGCCGTTGTGTAGCGCCCAACCCGCAAGTGCGTCAGGGACGCTTTCCAGCCACTCGGCGCCGCGGCCGGGCGCCTTTCCGTCGTACGGATTCTGCGTGTCGGCGAGTCCGTGAAACGTCAGCACCGGCACGGGACGCCCGGCGCAGGGCGCCGGCCACCGCAATCCCGACACCGGTGCGATCGCCGCGATCCGCGCGCCGAGCTTGCAGCCAAGGAGCGAGGACATGCGTGCGCCGCCGGAGAATCCCGTTGCATACACACGCGCGGCGTCGACGCACAGGCGCGCCGCCACGTGATCGATGACGTCGGAGACATAGGCGACGTCGTCGGGCCGATCGTTCGCCACCGGTACGTTCCAGCGGCCGCCGTCGGCTTCCAGCGTGGCGACGGCGAAGCCCGTTCGGGCGGCGACCGCCTCGAAGCGGCTGTTGGCCGCCTGATCCGCCGCCGTTCCGCCGCTGCCGTGCAGATCGAGGACGAGCGGCACGCGCGAGCGGCCGTCATAGCCAGGCGGCACGAACAGGCGGTAGGCGCGCTGGCGCTGGCTGGATACGAGCCGCTCCTGGGCGACGCCGGGCGCGTGTGGCAGATTGCACGACGAGCCGGTCGCCGGGCGGCCTTGCGCCTGCGCCTGCGCCTGCGCCTGCGAAGAGATTCCAACCGCGAGGATCGCGGCGACGACAACGCCTGCCGTGCGCATGTTCATGACTGCATCTCCACCGCTTTCGATCCGTAGCCGGGGATCAAGGCCGCCCGGCGGATGCCCGATCGGGAGCCGTGATGATACGCCCTCACACCTTTCGTTCAGTAGTTGCCCGGGCCGCCGGCGCCACCTCGAACCGCCCAGGCGTATCTCGGACCGCCGGCGATATTGGCGTCGCCGACCCCGACCTGACCTGCAGTGGCTGGGACAAACTGAAAGGACACCACCAGAACGAAGCCCGGTTCTTCGGCGAACCTGGTGGCGGACCAATAACTGGCGGACTGGACCTTCAGGAAGGGATGCCCGGGTGGAAGTTGTGGTCCCGTCTGGATCGCTGGATCCACCAGGCTGCTCAGTTCGTTGAATGCTGGCAGACGCCACCCGCCGCGGCCGCCGACGCCCTTCTGCGCACAGGACAGTCGTGCGTTGGGCCAGGCGAGGGTCTGGGTGGAAGGCTGTCGTTCCCACACGAGGCCGGTTTCCCGATCCAGCACGGCTGCGTCGTCGAACTCCCGCAGGACCTGAAAACGTGCGTTGTCGATTCTTCGATCCCAGCTGTTCACGCTCAGCTCCTTACTTGGGCGGCGACGTGTTCTTTGGCGGCCATTCGGCCCAGCGGTTACCGGCGGTGGCCTCAATCGGAACCGGTCCCTGCAGCGAGAAGCCCGGCACGAAGCCGGCGGGCTGGGGGCGGGGCGGTGGCGGCGGCTGGTGGTCCGCGGCCGTCGTGCACCGCAGCTCGTTCCAGCCGACGTGCGCGGTGACATGCTTCTCGAACGTCGTGAGCTCGCCGTCGGCCCAGTCCTCGTGAAGGATGTTGAACTTGAGCGTGTCGCCCTCGATCTTGAAGTCGTCGAGCGCCGCCATCGTGTACGGGTTGTCACACGTGCCGCAGACCATGCCGCGCAGCTTGCCGCCGGCCCTCTTGATGATGAAGTACTGCTTCGGCGCGCCGACACCGAATCCGAGCCAGACGCCGACCACGTCCTTCTCGGTCACCTGTGCCTTCCACGGACCGGGTTGAAGATAGGGCAGGCCGTCTGCGCCGTCGGTGTTCCGGCGACGGCTGTCTGCCGGCACCGGCGGACCCTTGGGAAGCACCGACACGATCACCGGCAGCGGGTCCGGCCCACGCGGATCCTTGATGAGGACGCGCTCGAATCTGCCGCCACCGGGGCCGCCGCTCGTGCCCGTGACTATCAGGCGCCCCTGGCTGAACGTGGCGACCGCCCGGTCCTTGTGCGCCGTGCTGCCGTCCGCCTTCACATGGGTCACCTCGAACCTGATCCCGTCGGGTCCGAACGTCCCATCGACGAACGCCAGCGTCGTCGCATCGGCGCAATAGGTGCAGTAGATGCCTCTGACGGCCGCGCCGCGAATCGAGAATTCGTAGGTGTGGGCCTCGCCGCTCGCCGTTCTCCAGCCGCCGCGATAGTCGTCAGCGTTCTGACCCGCTGCCACGCGCGCGAACGCCAGCGCGGCAACGAGCATCACCATCTGTTTCATGAGTGCCTCCTCACCTGACGGTCGTCCGCTTGGGCAGTGTATCTGAAGCCTTGAGAATTGCACAAAGACTCGCGATCGATCCGTCGTCCGACTGAAGTCGGACGCCACGCACAGATGGGTCGCGAAACGGCTTTCGCAACCTTGGCGCCTGGGCTAGGATTGGCTCGCTGCTCCCAGCTCTGTCGATGGCCGCACCCGTTGACGCGGCGTTCGGACAGGAACGGATGGAAAACGACGGTAGGAGGGTGACTTGATGGACGTTCGACTATCGGTACTGCTGCTGGCGTCCCTGCCTGCGTTCGCACAGGCCCAAACCGCGCTGCCGCCTGACATCAATCCGGTCACCCTGTCGCGGCTGCCGCCGGTGACGCCGGGCGACCTGGACGAGGAAGGACAGAAGCTATTGGCCCAGAGGCCGGCGGTCAAGCCGGGACCGGGACCGACGCACGTCACGAGCTACAGCCCCAGAGAACGCAGCCTCGGTATTCCTTCAGGCGTGGGCAGTCCGGTCAGCCCACGATACTTTCAGCTGGCGGTGCTCATCATGGCGAGGGAAATCGACCAGCAGTACGAGTGGTCCTCCCACGAGCCAGCCGGTGTGAGACAGGGACTCGAGCCGTCGGTCATCGACGTGGTCAAACACAACAAGGACGTGGCGGGCCTGGCCGACAAGGACGCCACGTTCATCACCTTCGGACGGACGCTGTATCGCGAGCACCGCGTCAGCAGCGAGTTGTGGCAGAAGATGGTTGGACACTTCGGAAGGCAGCACACGGTGCAGCTGATGATGATCATGGGCGACTACTTTCGAGTCGGCTTCATGATGAATGCGGTCGATCAGCAGCTGCCGCCGGAACGGCCCGCGCTGCTGCCGCCGTTGAAACGATGAGCACAGGGTCGCCGCGTGCCTGAAGCCGGGACGATCACGCGGCGCATCCCTTCGTACGTGGGATCGCGCCTATTTCAGGGCACGATACGGCGCGAAGTCCTGCCAGATCTGCTCGACCACCTTCACGTCGACCATCCGGGTGTCGCCCTTCTGCGGCTCCTTCTCCGAATACACCACCAGCTTGACGCTGCCGCACTGCGGGCCGAGCGCGCCGGCGGCAAAGGCGTAGAGCCCTTCGTAGATGGCGTCGCTGTCCGAGATCCGTTGTTCGAGCCTGAATGGATGGATTGGCAGCACCTCGGCGTCGCCGCAGAATGCCTGCATCCTGGCGAAGCCTGATGTGAAGCGCTTGATTGGCGGTATGGACACGCCCTGGGTCTGGGCGGCGCCGCGTGCGACTCTGGTCCAGAAGCCCTCCACCAGCCTGGGCGTGACGCGAACCAGCAGCACCGGCGGAAAATCCGCGACGTACTCGGACCAGTTGCTGAAATCCAGCAGCGGACGGATCGTCTCCGGCTCCGGATCCCGCGTCGACCTGCTGCGATCGCGGCCACCGGCCGGGTCCGGCTGATACCGGGCGCCGTAGGTCAGCACGGGCGTGATGAAGGCGATGTCGAAGTCTGACGACGCCATCCGATACGGGGTCAAGCTGCCGGTTCGCCGTTGCGCAGCGTCCCGGAGCAGGTCCGCCGGAAACGCCAGCGCCGGCTCAACGGGTAGAAGCCTCCCCTCCGGCGGGGAAGCGTTCTTGATCCTGTCTTCCGCGGACGCGACGGCCGCGCACACCGCGTCCATCCGTACGATCCGGGACTCTCCCCGGACTTGTCCGTCCTTTTCGTTCGCGATCGACGTGATGCCGACGACGCCGCCCGCGGCGGTGAAGACCGGACCTCCGGCACTGCCGGCGGACAGCGCCAGGTCGGCGACGACGGCCTGCGTGTCGACGCGGCTCACCGTTCCGGCCGTCGTGCCTTTCGGCTGACGGAGCGGCGCGCCGATCGCGAAGATCGCCTGCCCGTCGCCGATCGCCGGGCTGGCCGCGCCGGTGCATCCGAGCGGCAGCGGCCGTACCGACGCGGCGATCCCCGGATCGATCCACAGGATGGCGACATCCCGCTCGACATCAGACACCAGGACGTTCGCCGCCACCTTGACGGCTGGGTTGAGCTGCACGTCCACCGACGTCGCAGTACCGATGGCGCGCTGGCTGGTCGCCACCAGTCCGTTGGCGCCGATCACGAACCCCGAGGCGTAGGTCGTCGCCGTCCAGAGAGCGACGACGCTGTCCTGCCATTGCGTCAGGAGGGAGGAAGGGTCGGCATCCGAGACCCCGGCCGAGGTTGCGGCGGGGAAGGCGATTGGCGCGATCTCCGCGTTGCCGGCGGTCAGTTCGAGGACGAGGTCGCGGCCGGCGACGATGTCCACCATCTGCGTCCATTGATACGCCTGGTTCTGGAACGTGAGCGGCCGGTCCGATTCAACCGTGTAGGTCCCGGGGCGCAGCCGTACGTCGGCGGTACCGTCGAGCGCCGTGACAATCCGGCGGGGCGCCGCGCTTGGCGGGTTGTCGCTGATCAGCAGCGCATGGCGCGCCACCGGCGTCGGCTTCTGTTCGGCGTCGATCAGGACAACCTTGATGTGAAGAACGCTCGGCGCCTGACCGGCGGCGGCGCCCGGGAAGACCGACAGGAGCGTCGCAAGCACCAGCACGCTGACCATCAACCATCGTCGCCGCCCCGTGAACCGATGTCAACGCCGGCGCGTCTGTCCGATCGGCACATTGATCTCGAATGCCGGACGTAGTATCTAGAGCTTCTCCCTTTCCCCAAGGAAAATGTCATGAACATGCGATCGTTATCGCTCCGGGTGTTGACTGTGGTGTCGGCGATCACGACGGTGGCGAGCACTGCCGGCGCACAGTCGATTGGCGCCGGACTCTCGAGGCTGCTGACCGAGCAGACGCCGGCGCCCTCGGGGTACGTCCGCGACATGGTCGCGGCGGACGCCATGTTCGACACCGTGTTACGCAAAACCGGCCGACAGATGGCCGCGGCCGCGTCATGGCAGCACGGGCCGTTCGAGACTCATGCGAACGGCGGGTTCGGCTTCGGTGGCGTCTCGCGTGAGCAGTTCGTGTCCGGATCGGTCACCATGGCCGCCGGGCTGAGGGTCACGATCATCGGTGAGCTGATCGGCCGGCGACTGAGCGATCTGTATTCGGTGGCCGATGTCTACGAGCCGCACCCCGTCCTGGCCGGCGTCGACACGATGCGGTGGCTTCCAGCTGAGTCCGGAGTCCGGACGGCGCTTCTGGTCACCGGGGTGAAGTGGAACCTGGTCGGGAACTGGCTGCTCAACACGCACCTGCTCACCCGTCTGACCGATGCCGGTCTGCGGGCGCGGTTCACGCCGTCCCTGTCGTTCGATTACGCGATGGGACTGTGACGAGCGCGAAGACCGCGCAGATGTCAGGACCAGCTGGGAATGCTGATCACGGAGTGCGCCGCCGATGAGCGAAAGCCGCGGGTGGGGGACCGGGCCAGGAGCCGCCGATCTGCCCGCGGGCGAGATCCACGTCTGGCTGGCACGTCTCACCGGGCGGGATGGCGAGCCGCTCCCGATGGTGCCCGTGCTGTCGCCGGACGAGTGTCAGCGCGCCGGCCGTTTCGTCTTCGAACGCGATCGACGCCAGTTCGCCGCCTCCCACACCTTCCTCCGCCGACTGATCGGTGGTTATCTGGCGATCGACCCCTCGGACGTCGCCTTCGCCTACAGCCGGTTCGGGAAGCCGGCGGTCGCGGGCGGTCCGGAGGGGTTCTCGTTCAACCTGTCTCATTCGGGCGAGGCGGCCGTCGTCGCCGTCAGCCGTGCCGGCGAGGTCGGCGTCGACATCGAAGCGATCCGCCCGCTCGACGACCGGGATGATCTGGCGACTCGGTTTTTCTCGAGCGGCGAGGTCCGGCGCCTGCTGGCGATGCCGTCTTCGCTCCGGAGCGAGGCGTTCTTCAACTGCTGGACGCGCAAGGAAGCGTTCATCAAAGCCATCGGCGAGGGATTGAGCTACGCCCTGAACTCGTTCGAGGTGACGCTGGCGCCGTCCGATCCCGTCCGTCTCATCCATGTGGGCGGTGATGCCGGCGAAGCGGAACGGTGGACGCTGGCGGCGCTGCCGGCCGAGCCCGGTTATGCCGGTGCGCTGGCCGTCCGGGGCGTGCCGGACGCCATTCGCTACCGCGTCTGGCCTGGCGCGCGCTCCCGCCGCGACGAGATCATGCCTTGATCGTGCGGGCCCACAGCAAGAGACCGGCCAGAAAAAAATGACTCCCGACCCCTTTTTCCGGAGGCTCTCGCGTACATCGCGAGTCGATGTACTCTTTGGGCGGAGACTGATGGAAGAGCTTAGTGGGTGGCAGCGTCCGGGGCACGAAAGCACGTCCCGTTCAGCCTCGTTGATCTGGTGGATGGCTGCCGTGTGGCTGGCGAGCACGATCTATCTTGTACCGTTCGTTGACCGGGCGTGGATCCCGCACGATGAAGGGCTGCTCGGGCAGAGCGCCGAACGGGTGCTCGGGGGGCAGCTGCCGCATCGCGATTACGACGAGGTCTACACGGGGGGCCTCAGCTACCTGCACGCGCTGGCCTTCAAGATCGGCGGAGTGAAGTCGATTGCGCTGCGCTGGACCGTGTTCGGGTTCGTGGTCGCCTGGGTGCCGGTAGTCTTCTGGATCGCCTCCCGTTCGGTGCGCCCTGCCGCCGCCGCGCTCGTCACGGCCCTGGCCGTGACCTGGAGCCTGCCGAACTATTTTTCCGGCATGCCCTCCTGGTACAACCTGTTCTTCGCCACTTTTGGCGTCGCGGCGCTGTTGCGGCACCTCGAAACCGGGCGGGCGCGGTGGCTGGTGGCAGCCGGCCTCGCCGGGGGGTGTTCGTTCCTCGTCAAGCTGGCGGGCCTGTATTACATCGCCGGGGCGGTCGTGTTCCTGATCGCCAACGAGGTCGATCCGGCGGGCTTGGGGCTGTCAGCCGCCGGGAGATCGGACGCTGCTGATCGCCGTCGCGCCGCGTCGTTGATCGCCGGCAAGGCGGTGCTCGCCGTCTGTCTGGCCGGGTCGGTGGCGTGGCTGGTTCGCACGCATTCGAACCGCGTGGCCATCCTGCATTTCGTCGTGCCGGTCGCAGCGGCGTGTGCATTCCTGGTCTGGAGCGAGATCGCCTGGGGCCGCCGGCCGGTGTGGCCGCGGCTGAGTCGTCTGTGTTGGCTGGTCCTGCCGTTCCTCGCCGGCGTCGTGCTGCCGATCGCCCTGTTCCTGGTTCCGTATGCCCGATCGCACGCCCTCGGCGACTTCTACCGCGGCGTCTTCATCACGCCGCAGCAGCGTCTGGCCGCCGCGAGCGCCGAGCTGCCGGGGTGGCCGACGCTGCTGCCGCTGATCCCCTACGCGCTCATCCTCATGGCGGGCGGGCTGGCTCGCCGACTCCGTTATCTGGGCCTGGTCGTGAGCGTGGGGTTCGTGGTCTGGCTGCTCTTTCTTCTGGAGGGCGCCCGGCGCCAGGAGGAGTACCAGATGCTCTGGAACATGAGCCGGCACCTGAATACGGCCGCGGTGGTGGCGGGCATCGTGCTGCTGTGCCGAAGCGGGGCGTCGATGCCGGCGCCACGGCGCGGACAGCTCCTGCTGCTGGCCACGGTCATGGCGTTCAGCAGCCTGATTGAATTTCCCTTCGCGGTTCCCATCTATTTCTGCTACACGGCGCCTCTCGTGGCGTTGACGGTCAGCGCCGTGGTCGGATCCGAACCGGCGGCGCCGCGGCTGCCGCACGTTGCCCTCGCCGCGGTACTGACCATCCTTGCCGTGCGGCATATCAACCCCGGGTTCATCTACGGCCTGGGCACCCAGTCGGATTCGTACCCGACGGTGCCGTCGAAACTGCAGCGGCTCGGCCTGCGCATCAGGAACGACGAGCGCTCCCAGTATCAGAAGCTGCTCGGCTTGATCCTCAGCCATAACACCAGCCGCTACGTCTATGCCGGCCCGGACTGTCCCGAGGTCTACTTTCTCACCGGCATGATCAACCCGACCCGAACGTTCTACGAAGCCTTCGATCAGCAGCGGATGACGCCGGCGGCCGTGCTCACGCTGATCGAGGAGCATGGCATCACCGTGGTGGTGATCAACCGGACACCCGAATTCTCGGGGCCGCTGAGCAGCGAGGTCGACGCCGCGCTCGCCGCCCGCTTTCCACAGTCGGACGAGGCCGGGCGGTTCCTGGTGAGGTGGGGATTGTGAGTGCCCTGGATCGGCTGATGGAGAACGTCCACGTCTACCGGCTGTGGCAGGCGCCGTTCGCCGAACAGAAGTTCGCGCCGGTGGTTCGCCACAACGACCTGCGCCAGGTCACCGCCGCCCTCGATCTGGGCTGCGGTCCGGGCACCAATGCGCATCACTTCGCCGGCGCCCGCTACCTGGGTCTCGATTGGAATCCCGCCTATGTCGACCATGCGCGGCGCCGCTACCGCGGCGAGTTCGCGGTCGCCGACATCTGCAACGAAGAGGTGACCGGCGGCCGCCGCTTCGACTTCATCCTCGCCAACAGCATCTTCCACCATGTTCCCGATCGGGACGCGAGCCGGATCTTGGCGGCGCTGGCCGACCGTCTCACGCCGGATGGGCACGTCCACATCATCGACATGGTCGTCCCGGCGGCGGCGGGAATCGCCCGCTACCTGGCGACGCACGATCGGGGCGAGCATCCGCGCAGCCGCGAGCGGTGGGAACAGATGCTGTGCGACGCGTTCGAGCCGGTGGTGATCGAGCCCTATCACCTGACCGGGTTCGGGATCCCGCTGTGGCACATGGTCTATTTCAAAGGACGGCGGAAATCGTGATGCCATCGCCGCGCCTGTCGATCGCCGTCCCCGTGTTCAACGAGGAGCAGGTGATCCCCGAACTGCTCGTCCGGCTGCGCCGGGTGCTGAACGAAGTCCCCGGCGGGCCGCACGAACTGGTGTTCGTCGACGACGGCAGCGCCGACCGGACGTTCGAGATGCTGGCGGCGGCGGCGGCCGCCGATCCGAGGATCACGGCCATCGCCCTGTCGCGCAACTTCGGCCATCAGATTGCCATCACCGCGGCGCTCGACCACGTGTCGGGCGATCTGGTGGTGGTGATGGACGGCGACCTGCAGGACCCGCCGGAGGCGATTCCGGTGCTGCTCGAACAACAGCGGGCCGGCTACGATGTCGTCTACGCGCAGCGGGTCCAGCGGAAGGAAGGCTGGCTGCTGCGCGCCTGTTACTTCCTGTTCTATCGGCTGGTGGCCAGGCTGTCGACGATTCACCTGCCGATCGATGCCGGCGACTTCGCGGTGCTGTCACGCCGGGTGGTGGATCGCCTCAAGGAGGCGCCCGAGCATCATCGCTACCTGCGCGGTCTGCGGGCCTGGGTCGGGTATCGGCAGATCGGCATCCCGATCGAGCGCGCCCGGCGGGACGTCGGCTACTCGAAGTACAGCCCGATCCGGCTGATGGGGCTGGCGCTCGACGGCGTCTTCGCATTCTCCGTCGCGCCGCTCCGGCTGGCGGCGGTGCTCGGCGTCCTGGCGATGTGCTGCTCCTCGCTGTTCGCCGTCTACTCCGTCTACGTCCGCCTGGTCGCGCCCCAACCCACGCAGGGTTTCACCGCGCTGATCCTGGCGATGACGTTTCTCGCCGGCGTCGAACTGCTGGTGATGGGGATCGTTGGCGAGTACGTCGGCCGGATCTACGAGGAAGTCAAACGGCGGCCTCACTACGTCATCGATCAAATCGCCCGGCAGTCGCGCGGCTGAGCGCGTTGCTCCCCACGCAAATACTCCCGGTATTCCCGGTCGTCGCGCCTTGCCAGCCGGGCGCCGCGCGCCGGGATTCATGCCACGATCCACGGTGACAGGACAATAGATGGAAACCGAGTATGCGCAGCGATACCGCGACCTCTACCTGCGCCACTGGTGGTGGCGGGCGCGCGAGCACCTGATCGTGTCGACGCTGCGGTCGATCGCGCCGGCGGCGGGCTGGGGCTCGATCCTCGATGTCGGCTGCGGCGATGGCCTGGCCTTCGATCGGCTCGCCGAGTTCGGCGACGTCGAAGGTGTCGAGTCGGAGGCGTCGCTGGTCGATCCTGCCGGCCGCTGGGCCTCGCGGATCTGCATCCAGCCGTTCGACGAGACCTTTCAACCCGGCAAACGGTATGGCCTGATCACGATGCTCGACGTCGTCGAGCACCTGCCGGACGCCGGCGCCGCCGTCCGCCGCGCCGTCAGCCTGCTGGAACCGTCGGGGACGCTGCTGGTGACGGTGCCCGCCTTCAACGCGCTGTGGACCAGCCACGACGACTTCAACCACCACGTCCAGCGGTTCACGCGCCGGACGTTCGTCCGCCTGGTCGAGGGAATCGGGCTGGAGGCGGTGGCCTGCAGATATTTCTTCTTCTGGACCTGCCCGATCAAGCTGCTGGTCCGGCTCAAGGAAAGCGTCCTGCGCGCCCCCTCCGAGAGGGCGCGGGTGCCGGCCGCGATGGTCAATCGCGCGCTCTACGGGCTGTCCCGGCTCGAGGAGGCCTCGCTGGGCCGGCTGCCGGTGCCGTTCGGGAGCTCGCTGCTGTTCATCGGCCGCCGGGTGTAGGGCACACCCACTCGTACGTGGATCCGGCTTTAGCGGATTGATTCGTCGTAGTGCAGGCCTTCAGGCCTGCCGTGTCTCGCAGACCTGAAGGTCTGCACTACTTCAGAACAGGACGATCGCTATTTCTTCGGCGGCGTGGCCTGCAGCAGCTCGCGGATGCCGCCGAGCGACGCCATCACGGCGCTCGCTTCATAGGGGAGGAAGACCAGCTTCTGCGCGTTGGTCGCAATCTGCCCGAGCGATTCCAGATAGCTCTTGGCAATCAGGTACTGCGACGGGCTGCCCGTTGTCCCGAGGGCCGCCGCGACCATCTGGAGCGCCTGCGCCTCGGCCTGCGCCACCGCCAGGCGCGCCTCGGCCTGGCCCTGGGCGGCGAGGATCGCCGACTGTTTGCTGCCTTCCGCGTTGACGATCTGCGCCTGCTTCTGACCCTCGGCGCGCAGGATGGCGGACGCCTTCTCTCCCTCCGCGGTCGTCACCACCGCCCGTCTCGTCCGCTCCGCGGTCATCTGCTTCTCCATCGTCAGCCGGATCTCCTCCGGCGGCACGATGTTCTTGAGCTCGATGCGCATCACCTTGACGCCCCACTGCTGCGTTGCCGAATCGAGCGCCGATCGGAGCTGGGTGTTGATGCCGTCGCGCGAGGTCAGCGTGTGATCGAGATCGAGCGCGCCGATGACGTTGCGCAGCGCCGACAGCGTCAGCTGCTCCATGCCCCATTGCAGATTCTGGACCTCGTAGGTCGCCCGCACCGGATCGACCACGACGGAGTAGATCACCGCGTCGACCTCCATCGTGACGTTGTCGCGGGTGATCACCGACTGCGGCTCGATCTTGGTAATCTGCTCCCGCAAATCGATCGTCGCGCGGACCGAGTCGAGGAACGGCAGGATGGTGTTGAGTCCCGCTTCGGCGCTGCGGTGGTAGCGGCCCAGCCGCTCGATGATCTTGACCTGCTTCTGCGGCACGATCTTGATGGTGCGCATCAGGACGATCAGCACGAAGATCGCCAGTCCGAGCAGGACCAGGCTGTTGGTGATGCCGGTTGCGAGGCTGTCGATCATGAGTGGGTAACCTCCAGCACGATGCCGTCGGCGCCGACGACACGGATCTTCGTCCCGGCGGTGATCGCCTCGGCGCTGCGTGCGGCCCAGTCTTCACCGGCCACGTTCACCCGCCCGGTGCCGATCCGTGGATCGATGTCGTCGGTCACGATGCCGGCCCGGCCGACCAGCGCCTCGGTTCGCGACGGAATGCCCTGGCCGCCCATTCGGGTCAGCAGCGCCGATCGCAGCAGCACCAGCGACGCGGTCATCACGACGACAAACGCCCCCAGCTGCACCGGCACGCTGAAGCCGAGAAACGCCACGCCGGCCGCGACCACCGCGCCGGCGCCGACGAAGGCAAAGCCGAAGTGCGGGATCGACACTTCGACGATGAAGGAGACGAACGCCAGGGCCAGCCAGACGACGGCCGTGATTTGCGAAAACCAGGTCCGCAGCAGCAGCCAGATCCACATGTGGCGCAGTCGACTAGAAGCGGAACAGCGGCCGGCCGCTGGCCATACCCGGCCACGGTATCGCCAGCAGCATGGCAATGGTGGCGAGGATGAAGCAGATCAACAGCCGCGATCGCTTCTGCTCCGGTGTCCGCGCCTTGCGGGCCAGGACGCGCCCGACGTGGGCCAGCACCACCGCGGCGAACATCAGCGCGACGTGCTCGACGGCGAAGAACCGGAGGCCCGGATTCTTCATCGCCGCGCCGAAATCGCGCATCGCTTCGGTGGTGAACGGGCTCAGCACAAGGTAAAGCAGCAGGCCGACCAGCAGCTGGATGTCCAGCAGGATCATCAGCGCCAGCCCCCAGAGGTCGGCGCGGGTCGTGCGCATGGTGTCGGACCGATCGGCGGCGGTCGTCGCGATGGCGCCGACGCCTGCGACGAGCGCGGCCCAGCGCAGCCAGGAGTGGAGCAGGAGGACGAGCGAATACATGCGGAGAGTCTACACTGGCCGTGGCCGGCGCGCTTCACTCAGCCGGCGCTCGGCGGCGCTGACCTCGTCGGTCGCACGGTCCCAGGCGAGCCGCGCCTGGGCCGCCTGCTCCCGGGCGCGCGCGACCTCGCGTTCGAGCCTGGCGATCGCCGCGTCGTGCCGCCGCGCGGCGGCGGCCCGCTCGCGTTCGCGGGCGCGATCGGCGGCAGCGCGTGCCTCAGCCGCGGCGCGCTCCCTGGCAGAGGGCTGGCCGGTGGCCGCTTTCGCGGCCTTTCCGGGCGCCGGCGCGGGAGGGTCGGACGTCTCCCTGGCAGGAACGCGACGCGATGTCGTGGGACGGGATCCGCCCGGCGCTGGCGCGCCCGCTGGCGGGGCCTTGACCACCGGCTCGACGCCGGCCAGCAGTTCGAAGCCGCCGGGCTGAAGCGGCTGGGTCAGCCGTCCCGGCGGTTCCGGCGGTTCGGCCGCGATCGACAGGGCTTCGAAGGTGCGGGCGACCGCGTCCCGGTCCGGGTTCAGCCGGGCCGCCTGGCCCAGCGCCATCGCCCGCTCGACCGCCGCTCCGATCGCCTTGCGGTGGGCGTCGGCGGCGCCGTGCACGTCCGCCTGGCGTCCCTCGAGCGCCGCGATTTGCGCGGTGCGCAGCCCGGCGCCGCTTTCCCGGACGCGGTCGAAGATCGACCGCGCATGCCAGTAGACCTGATTCACCGCCCACGGCGCCAGGGTTGGCTTCTTCAGCGCCTTGACGCGCCGGCCCTCGTCGCCCTTGAACTCGGCGGCCAGCGCCGAACGCGCCGGGATGAAGTCGTTCAGCGGCAACTGGTACAGGTCGTCGATCTTCGACTCGACGGTGGACACCGCATGATCATGCGGCTTCCGCGCGCAAGGTTCAAGTTCAGGACTGGACAGCGCTTGGAGCGCCTCGGGCCACGAAAACACGAAAACACGAAGAAGTCCCAGGGCTGGGCGTCTTCCCGTCGAACGTAGTGTCCGGCTTCAGCCGGACCGTGATCATCGATTCAGTCGTAGTGCAGGCCTTCAGGCCTGCCTGTCACGGTCCGGCTCAAGCCGGACACTACGTACGATCGATCTCAATCGATTTTACGGGTGACTCACTTGAATGGTGTAGTTCTGCGCCACCGTCAGCGGCGGGGCGCCCAGGTTGGTCCCGTCGAAGACGACGACGCAGTAATCGCCCTTGGTGTAGATCTGACCTGAGAGCACCGTCCTGCCGACCGTCGTGACGACGTTGGTCTGCCCCGTCAGACCGCAGCCGGCGCCGTTCCACTGCCCCCATCCGATGCCCGGGAAGGCGCCGCCCGGCGTCAGCGCGGTCACCATGACGCTGAATTCGCCCAGCCTCGGCACATTGAAATGCGCGACCGGTTCGCCGATACTCCCCGGCTGCACGGTGCCGGAGAACCGGTCGCTGGTATTTTCCGACGGATCGAGCGGACCTTTACTGCAGCCGGTCGCCACCAGACCGACGAGCAGCGCGATTGCCAGACGTTGTGCCATGACCTTCAATCCTTGACCGGTTCGATGTGGATCCCGCATTCCAGTTTCTGACCCTGCCAGCGGCCGGATCGCGGATCCGACGGGTCGAGCGGCAACGTCGTGCACGGCTCGCACCCGATGCTGGTGTAGCCCAGATCGTACAACGGCAGCAGCGGGATGTCCTGCGCCTTCGCATACATCCAGACGTCCCGGGTCGTCCAGGCGGCCAGGGCGCTCACTTTCGTGATCGACTTGCCGGACGGCAGACGGAACGGCTCGACTTCGGCGAGGTTCGCCCGCGACGCCGACTGCTGGCGGCGCAGGCCGGTGAACCAGACGTCGTAGCCTTCGAGCGCCGAGAAGAGGGGCCCGACCTTGTGGCGGGCGCAGCAGTCGTCGGTACTGGTCTGCCACAGTCCGACCGACGGTTCCGCCGCCTTGAGGTTGATGACGTTCAGCTTCCAGCGTTCCGCCAGCTGGTCGCGGTAGGCGTAGGTCTGCGAAAAGTGATGCACGGTGTCGAGAAACAGCACCGGGATGTCCGGTTGAATCTCGCGCAGCAGGTGCAGGACGACGACATCCTCGGCCTGGAAGCTGCAGGTGATGCAGGGCAGTCCGGATCTGGTCAGGCTGTCGAGCACGACCCGCCTGGCCGCGGCGACCAGACCGCTGGCCGCGGCGACCGCGGGTCCGCCATGGTCGACCGGGAGCGTGTCAGGCACGCTGGGGGTGTTCAATTGAGGATCTCCTCGAGGGCGCGGCGCACCGCTTCGGTCGCGTCGGCATCGGACGCCGCCTCCCGCGCCAGGCGGGCCAGCCGTTCCGCGGCGCTCGGCCGCGCCGAGGCGGCGGCGCGCTGCCGGACCGGATTGAGGATCATGCCGGCGCCGGCCGTGAAGTGCGTCGCCGTGTCGATCAGGATGAAGCTGCCGGTGCCGCGGTTGTCGCCGTAGCGGTCGAAGATCAGCGGTCTGGCGGTGGTGACCGTTGCCGTGCCGATCTGATTCATGACCAGGCCGTGATCGACCTCCGCGGTCACGGTGCGGGTGGTGTGCTTGAGCAGGTAGACCCGCGCCGGGTCGAGCGGCCGCTCGTCCATCCAGACGATTTCCGCTTCGAAGCGCTGGCCCACTTCGATCTCGCCCGCCGCCAGCACGTCGCCCCGGCTGACGTCGATCTCGTGTTCCAGAACCAGGGTGACCGACATCGGGGCGTAGGCCACCTCCAGGTCGCCGTCCCAGGTGCTGATCCGGGCCACCCGGGTGGTCCGATGTGATGGCCACACGGTGACCGCGTCGCCGCGCCGCACCGCGCCGGAGACAATCTGCCCGGCGTAGCCGCGGAAATCGTCGGTCGGCCGGAGCACCAGCTGGACCGGAAACCGGAACGGCTTGGCGGTGACGTCGCGATCGACCTCGATCGTCTCGAGGTAGTGCAGCAGCGGCGGGCCCTCGAACCACGGCGTCCGCTCGCTCAAGGTGATGACGTTGTCGCCGTGCAGCGCGCTCAGGGGGATGGCGTGCAGCTTCGCACCGTGCAGCAGTTCCTCGAAGTCGTCGCAGATGGCCTCGAACACGCCACGGTCGAAGTCGACCAGGTCCATCTTGTTGATGGCGAGGACGAAGTTGCTGATGCCGAGCAGCCGGGCGATCCGGGCGTGCCGCTTGGATTGCACGCGCACGCCGTGCCGCGCGTCGACGAGCAGGATCGCCAGATCGGCGGTCGAGGCGCCGGTCGCCATGTTGCGGGTGTACTGCTCGTGGCCCGGGGTATCGGCCAGGATGAACTTGCGGCGGGCGGTCGCGAAGTAGCGGTAGGCGACGTCGATGGTGATCCCCTGCTCGCGTTCGGCCTTCAAACCATCGGTGAACAGCGAGAAGTCGATCGGGCCGGCGTTGCGGTTCTTCGAGGCCTTCTGGACCGAGCTGATCTGATCCTCGTAGACCGAGCGTGAGTCGTGCAGGAGCCGCCCGATCAGCGTGCTCTTCCCATCGTCGACGCTGCCCGCCGTGCAGACCCGCAGCAGTCCCGACATCAGAAGTATCCTTCGCGCTTCTTCAACTCCATCGAGCCGTCCTGGTCGTGGTCGATGACCCGGAGCTGGCGCTCGGAATGGCGCGTCGCGACCAGTTCTTCAATGATCTTCGGCACCGTGTCGGCATCCGATCGCACGGCGCCGGTGCAGGGGGAGCAGCCGAGCGAGCGCATCCGGCATTTCACCACCGCCGGGCGCTCGCCGGGCAGCAGCGGCACGAACGGCTGCTCCAGCATCAGCAGGGAGTTGCCGCGGATGACGACTTCCCGCTCCTTGGCGAAATACAGCGGCACGATCGGGATGTTCTCGACGTGGATGTATTGCCAGATGTCGATCTCGGTCCAGTTCGAGAGAGGGAACACCCGGATGCTCTCGCCCGGCCCGAGCCGGCCGTTCAGCAGGTTCCACAACTCGGGGCGCTGATGCTTGGGATCCCACTGGCCCTTGGCGTCCCGCAGCGAGAAGATCCGTTCCTTGGCCCGCGAGCGCTCTTCGTCCCGCCGCGCGCCGCCGAAGGCCGCATCGAAATTTCCCGCTTCGAGGGCGTCGAGCAGCGATTTCGTCTTCAGCAGGCCGCAGCAGCGCTGGGTCCCGACCAGGAACGGCTGGGTGCCGTCGGTAATCGCCTGCTCGTTGGTGTGCACGATCAGGCGGGCGCCGATCTCGCTCGTGTACCAGTTCCGGAAATCAATCATCTCCTTGAATTTGTAGGTGGTGTCGACGTGGAGCAGCGGGAAGGGGATCGGTCCGGGGTGAAAGGCCTTTTGTGCCAGCCGCAGCAGGACGGACGAGTCCTTGCCGATCGAGTAGAGCATCACCGGCCGCTCGAACTCGGCGACGACCTCCCGCATGATGTGGATGCTCTCGGCTTCCAGCTCCCGCAGATGATCGAGGCGGGGCATCGGGTTCGGCCGATCGGACTTCGGTACGAAGGCGGCAATGGTTGACATAAAAAAACAAAAGCCCGGGTTCGCCCCGGGCTCATCGATCCTGTTCCGCGTGTTTCTGGATGGCGGATGTTCGTTAGTCGAACGGGAAGACCGATGGCGCGGGGACCTTGACGGTCCTCGTACAAATGCAACAACACGCGCACGGTCCAGAGAATCGCGACATGAATGTCTCAATATCTTACACGTCAAGGCGGGGAAGTCAACCCGTTGCCCCCTCGCTGGGGGCCACTAGGGCCCGGACCCAATCTGAGTCGTTCGGGCGGGCCGGGCGCCGCCGCCAGTCGGCTCATCATATGATCCGGGCCATGGAAACGCGCGCACCGGTGTCGGAAGTGGTCGAGGCCGAAGGCCATCTGATCGATTCGCAGCTGCTGAACCTGATTTTCGACACGGTCATCAAGGGCGATGCCTCGTTCGAGGTCCTGCACTTCACGATCGGGCGGACCAACGAAGAGCCGTCGTCGATTGCGATGCGCATCACCGGCCCGGACGAGACCGCCCTGCAGCAGGTGCTCGAAGGACTGGTGACGCTCGGCTGCAATATCGCCAGCAGCCACGACGCCTTCGTCGTCGAGGCAGACAAGGACGGCTGCGCGCCCCACGACTTCTACTCGACGACAAACCAGCAGACGTTCGTGCGTCACGCCGGGCAGTGGCTGCAGGTCGAGCGCCAGCGGATGGACTCGGTCGTCGTGATCGAGGCCGGCCGGGCGGTGTGCCGCAAGCTGCGCGACATCCGGGCCGGCGCGTCGATCGTCTGCGGCGTCGAGGGCATCCGGGTCACGCCCGAGTTCCGCGAGCGCGATCGCCGCGGCTTCGCGTTCATGACCAACGAGATCTCCTCGGAGCGCCGCGTCGAGGCCGGCGTGGCGCGGATCGCCGACATGATTCGCGAGGTGAAGCAGGGCGGCGGCCGGATCGCGGTCGTCGCCGGGCCGGTGCTGATCCACACTGGCGGCGTCAAGTACTTCTGCGACCTGATCGGCGCCGGCTACGTCGACGTCCTGCTCGCCGGCAATGCCCTCGCCGTCCACGATGTCGAGAACGCGCTCTATGGCACGTCGCTCGGCGTCGACTTCGAGACCGGCAAGGCGATCGAGGGCGGCCATCGTCATCACATGCGCGCCATCAACACGATCTGCCGGGTTGGCGGGCTGCGCCAGGCGGTCGAAGCCGGGGTGTTGAAGAGCGGCGTGATGTACGAGTGCATCCGCCACAACGTGCCGTTCGTCCTGGCCGGCAGCATTCGCGACGACGGCCCGCTGCCGGAGACGCTGATGGACCTGATCGAGGCGCAGGACCGCTACACGGCGGCGCTCGAGAACGTCAAGCTGGTGATCGTGCTGTCGACGATGCTGCACGGTATTGGCGTCGGGAACATGCTGCCGTCGTGGGTCCGGATGGTCTGCGTCGACATCAACCCGGCGGTGGTGACGAAGCTCGCCGATCGCGGATCGAGCCAGACGCTGGGGATCGTCACCGACGTCAGCCTGTTCGTCCATCAGCTGCACCGCAGCCTGGTCGACGGCGCCGTGGGCGACTCCGGGCCAACGCGTACGTAGCGTCCGGCTTCAGCCGGACCGTGACCGTGCAGGCCTGCCTGTGTCTGGCAGACCTGTTCAAAAGGGGACAGCAACCGGGCGCGCCCGACCGTACAGTGGCGAAGCTGATGTTCTTCGCATCCTGCGCCGCTGTGCCCGTGGCGTTCCGCTGTCCACGCTGGACCCTTCGGGTATGCCATGCTCACCAGCTTCCCGAGGGGAGGACACCATGTTCTCACTGATCTACATCAGCTCCGCGGTCACGCCGTTCTCGCCCGCGGAGCTGGCCAGCCTGCTCACGACCAGCCACCAGAACAACGCGCCGCTCGGGATTACCGGCATGCTGCTCTACAAGGACGGCAACGTGATGCAGGTGCTGGAAGGCGAGGAGTCGGCGGTGCGGACGCTGTACAACAGGATCGGCCGCGACTCGCGCCACCGTGGGTTGCAGACGCTCTGGCAGGGGACTGTCCCGGAGCGGCAGTTCCCGGACTGGTCGATGGGCTTCCGGGATCTGAACGCCAGCGATGTCCACGCCATCCCTGGCTACACCCAGTTCCTCAACACACCGCTGACGGGCCAGGAATTTTCCTCGGACCCGACCCGCTGTCAGAGGCTGTTGACGACATTCAAGAAAAGCATGTGAGGCCGGCGCTCGCGTCAGCGCCGGCGGACCTCTCACCGGGGCGGCCGCAGCAACGACGGGGGTGTCAACGGCGGGCTGTGCGGATTTGAACAGGCATCCGAGATTCGATTGTCTATGCTTCGTTCGTGAATATTTCCCCCGCCCGATCGGTGAATCCCACTGGCGGCCGCCTCCGATCTGACCGGCGGCCGAATGCTGGCGGCGCTTTCCGGTTCCCTGCGGATTCGTGCGGGGCCTGCTGAATCGTTCAGCTCGGCGACGCCGCCGTCGCCGAGGCGCTGTCGCACGTGCGGTATGCCGACCCCGCGTCCGGCCAGCACCGGCAGGACGTCATCCCGCAGAACGGCCGCACCGCGCGGATCGGGCTGCGTTGGAGCCTGGCGTCCCGATAGCCGACGAGCGGACGGTCAACCGCCACCGTCGCCCTCGCACTCGAGGCGTTGATGACGCCTTCACGGGAATAGCGGAGCGAGGGGAATGACCATGACGAACGACACCGACCACGGGCTGGCGTCGTCCAGGAATCGTTGGTTGCGAACGACGTCGCCAACCTTGGGAAGACCCGTGGCGATGTAGTCGAACGATACTTCGGCCTCGACGTGGCGCAGCCAATGTCGCTCTGGCAGGCGGTTGAAGACGTGGAAGGCCGTGTCCCACTCCAGGTTCAGCTTGTGCGTGTAGACGCTCTCAGCCCGCGGCGTTTCACCGGCACTGAACTTGTCGACGACGTCGACATGGGAGGAGACCCAACCGCCCGTCTGCCCGGTTCCGAACAGGTGGAAGTTCACCTCCGACTCAATCTCGAGACCGTTGTCGCGAATGTCCAGCCGGCCGAGGTCGGCCGCCGATACCCCGGTGAAGGGATGCACCGGTGTGCCGCCGAGCGGGGCGAAAATGGCTTCGAAGACGAGCCCCACTCGCGGAATCGTCGTCGGCACATCGAGCGCGAAGACCAGTTCGAACACTGGTTCGGGCCGCGTCGCTTCCACGACGCCGTCGACGTCGACCCGGCCCCGGCGCAGATTCTCGATCGTCCAGGTCGGTTCGATCTTCAGCTCCGGCGCACACAGGAACACGCACCTGGGCTTCTCCTGCGCGACCGCTGCGACCGGGATCAGGAGCAGCGCAGCCAACCACGCGAACCTCACCAGGCTTCCAATCGTCACGGCCGCCACGCTAACACACGCGCGACATGCTAAGCCATTGCCGATCACCGGACGCGTTGCGCTGTTTGGGACAGCCACGCCGGTTGACCTCCCTCAGAATCAGTCAGGGTCGGTGCGGAGTCGGCGGCGACGCCGCGATGACTTCCGGCCGGCGCCGCGACAAGCGTAACCGGCGCACACTCGTCGCTTCGTTCGTCTTTGATTCTCCCGCCAGAGGCCAGATGACCAGACGCTACGGTGCCGTCCTTCTGTTGTGGCTCGCGTCCGGGCTTCCCGCCGCTGCGCAGACCGCGCAGGATCTGAGCCAGATGCCGTTCGCTCAACTGCTCGAGTTGCGCGTGCAGCAGGTGTTCGGCGCCTTCGACCGCCTGCAACCTGTCACTGAGGTTCCGTCGTCGGTGTCGATTGTCACGGCGGATGAGATCTCGCGCTACGGCTACCGGACCCTGGCCGACATCCTGCGCGGGGTGCGCGGCTTCTACGTCACCGACGATCGCAACTACAGCTACGTCGGCGCCCGCGGTTTCAACCGGCCGGGCGACTACAGCACCCGAATCCTGCTGCTCGTCAATGGCCATCGCGTCAACGACAACGTCTACGACCAGGCGAGCGTCGGGTCGGATTTCGGGATCGATGCGGCCATGTTCGAGCGCGTCGAAATCGTCCGCGGTCCGGCGTCGGCATTGTACGGCACCAACGCGCTGTTCGCGATCGTGAACGTGGTCACCCGGACCGGTGCGGCGCTGAACGGCCTGACGTTCGACGCCGAGGCCGGTACGCTGGGCACGCAACTGGTGCGAGGAGTCTTCGGCCGCCGGCTCAAGAACGGGATGGATCTCGCGCTGTCAGGAACCTACGAGCGCAGCGACGGCGTCGGGCGGCTCTATCAGCCCGCATTCGACACACCAGACGGCAGCGGGGGAGTGGCCGAGAACCTCGACAGCGAACAGTCCGGTCAGGTCTACGGCCGGTTCGGCACGAAGAACCTGACCGTGACGGGCCTGTTCGGGCGGCGGACCAAGACTGTGCCGACGGCCGCCTTCTTTACCATCTTCAATGCCCATGACCCGGCCCAGCAGACGACAGACCGCAAGTCGACGGTGGATGCGCAATACGTCCGCGTCGTCGGCGCCGCGCGCGTGACCGCCGAGGCATCGCTCGACTACGCCGCCTACGCCGGCGTGTACCCATATCCCGGCGAGCCGCCGCAGGCCGCCGTGGTCGGCTTGCGCGACGGCTCCAGCGGCCTGCGCTGGACCGCCGAGAGCCGCGTGACGCAACCGCTGCCCGGCGGTCAGATGTTGACGCTCGGCGGCGAGTTCGTCGACAACGTCACGCAGGATCAATGGTCCGCGTACCCGTTCCCGTCGAGCGCCAATTTCACGCTCAATCACTCGTCGCGGCAGGGCGCCGTCTACGCGCAGGACGAGGTCAGGCTGCGGCCATGGCTGATCGTGAACGGCGGCCTCCGGCACGACCGGTATGTCAGCTTCACCCGGACGACGCCGCGCGGCGCCGTCATTGTCATGCCGACGACCAATCATTCATTCAGCGACGGGCCGGGCTGACCGCCATCGCCTTGATCGATGCGCTGGCCCGCGTCCGGACGTGCGCTGTGGACGCGCCATGGAATGGCGGCGGGGAGATCGGCCGGCTGGCTTTGCGAGTACAGTCCTCCCCACATGCCGAAAAAGACCGCCACCCGCCGCAGCCGACGACTCCCACCGATCGTGACCGCCGTGGTCCAGCCCGTCACGAAACGGCTGTCGCGGATGGAGGCACTCTTGATGGAGATGCGATCCGAGCAGGATGTGCACCTCAAACACATCGCCAGACTTCAATCACAGATTGACGTGGTCGCCGCAGAGACCAAGGCCCAGGGCGTAAAGATTCGGCGCCTGCCGCAGCTGCTCAACCCGAGGCGGCGCTAAGGGATCTTGCGCATCTCGCGGCAGGTCGCGCTCGTCGACGGCCGGTGAGTCCCACAGTACGCTGGAGATGCTGTGCGGAGTGACCGCCATCCCGTAGGGAGGACGCCGCTGGTCGGTTCCCGTATACTGAACGCGATGCCCCAATCGACGATTCTGGTGGTCGACGACGAGCAGCTGATTCGCTGGTCGCTGGCGACGCGGCTGAAGGACGAAGGCTACCGTGTGGTCGAAGCGGAAACCGCGGCCGAAGCCATCGCGCGGTCCCGCGAAGGGGTCGATCTGATCCTGCTGGACTATCGACTGCCGGATGCCGACGGTCTCACCGTCCTGAAACAGATCAAGGAGGCGGATCCGGAGACGCTGGTCATCATGCTGACTGCCTATTCGAGTGTGGAGACCGCGGTCGAGGCGATGAAGCAGGGCGCCTATCATTACGCCAACAAGCCGTTCGACGTCGACGCCATCGCGCTGCTGGTCGAAAAGGCGCTCGAAACGACGGAGTTGCGCCGCGAGGTGCGGGCGCTGCGCGCGACCCAGGCGCGGCCCTACAGCCTGGAGCGCATCGTCGGTGTCAGTCCGGCCATCACCGCGCTGCGGGCACTGCTGCAGAAGATTGCGGCGAGCCCGGCCTCGACGGTGCTGTTGACGGGTGAGAGCGGCACCGGGAAGGATCTCGCGGCGAAGGTTCTCCACTACGCCAGCGCGCGCGCCGCCCGTCCGTTCATGAACATCACCTGCTCGGCGCTGCCGGACGCGCTGCTCGAAAGTGAGCTGTTCGGGCACGAGCGCGGCGCCTTCACGAGTGCGGATCGGCAGAAGCGCGGCCTGCTCGAAGCCGCCGACGGCGGGACGGTATTCCTCGACGAAATCGGCGAGATGGTGCCGGCCCTCCAGGCCAAGCTGCTGCGGTTTCTCGAAGAGAAGACGTTCAAGCGCGTCGGTGGGTCGGTCGACCTCCGCGTCGATGTCCGCGTGATCGCCGCCACGAACCGCAACCTGCAGGAGGAAGTGCGGCAGGGGCGTTTCCGGGAAGACCTGTTCTATCGCCTGAACGTGCTGCCGATCGTGCTGCCGCCGCTGCGCGAGCGCCGGGACGACATCCCCAGGCTCGTGCATTTCTACATCGACAGCTACAACACCGAGTTCAAGAAGCGCGTGCGTGGTGTCCGTCCCGAGGCGATGACCTACCTCGAAGGCCACGGGTGGCCGGGGAACGTCCGGGAGCTGCGCAACGCCATCGAGCGGGCCATGCTGCTGGCGGACGGAGACACGCTCGCCCGGGCCGATTTCCCGGCCTCGGCGTCGGGCGCTCTGCGTCTCGGCGCGCGCGTGGAACTGCCGCCGGGCGGGATTGATCTCGAGCAGCTGGAACGGTCGCTGGTGGTGCAGGCGCTCGAGCGCACCGGCTGGAATCAGACGAAAGCGGCGGCACTGCTGGGCGTAAATCGGGACCAGATCCGGTACCGCATCGAAAAGTTTCAGCTCGTGCGCGCCACCACGTGACCTGAGCTCCACGGTCAATCTTCCGTTTCCCGCTCCCCGACGGGCTTCGCGCCGAGCTGAAGCCAGACTTCGTGTGGCGAGCGGGGGGCAAGCCGTTCGAGCAGATCGGCGACCGTCACGATCCCCACCGCCCGTCCCTTGTCGACGACGATGAGTGAACCGATCGAGCGGCCACGCATGCGGTTGGCGGCCTGGTAAACCGATGCGTCCGGCTTGATCGTCACCACGGTCGGCGTCATGACGTCAGCGACCCGGAGAGGCTTGGTCGGGGTCCCGCGGCTGGCACCGCGGCCGAAATCGCGGGCGGACAGCACGCCGACCAATGCGGCTCCTTGCTTCACCAGCAGATGATGGATGCCGTTCGTCCGCATCCGTTCGCGGGCGTTGGCGAGACGCGTGCCCGCCGTCACCGTGTGGACCCCGTTGGTCATGATCTCTGAGACTTTCATGTTCGCACCTCAGTCCGTCCTCGGCGCCAGGCAGCAACGCCGCCAGCGCTCGATAGTCGCCCTCGGGGTCGACCACGCAGACGCAGTAACCCTGCAGGATCAGCTGCTCGCACAGGAGACCGGCGAGCCAGGATTTGCCGGCGACGAATTCGACGTGGCGCAGGCGCAGCTGGCCCGAGTCCCGCGCGCCGATACGGTCGGGACCGTCTTCCGGTTACACGTTCCCGACCGAGCCGTCCCTCAGGACCCAGAGCACGCGGTATGCCACGCCCGGTCCGGCGTCAGTTCCGCGCGTGGTCGCCATGGCCAGGCGCTGCTCGGCGCGAGTTCGCCGGCTCGACCAGCTGGGACATTTTTCCCGGGGCGTGTGGAATAGTTCCCAGCACACGGCGCCTGCCAACGGACATCGCTGGTAATCCGCTTGTCGACGTCCAGGCCCGAGGCACCGGCTTGCACAGGGTGGGCGCATGAATCTTCTCCGTGCGATCGAAGACACCGCATTTTCAATCTGGGTGCGCGAGTCCGGATCGCTGTGGTCGTATCCGACCCTGATCTTTCTTCACTCGTGCCGGATCGCGGTGATCGACAACGGGCCGGGCATCCCGCCCGAGGTGCGTTCCCGTCTCTTCACCCCGTTCGTCACGACGAAATCGCGTGGCACCGGGCTGGGGCTGTCGACCGTGAAGCGCTGGTGGAGGCGCATTGGAGGCGAGGTGCTCGTGGATTGCCCGGCCGAGGGCGGCACCACCGTCGTCGTGACGTTGCCACTGCCGCCGCCCTGATTGCGCCGCCGGGCATGATTGGCTCACTTCTTGATAAGGACGCTCCTTGATCATGGCTGTGCTGCAACGTGCCATCGGGAGCTGGAATGCCGGTAAAAAATTCCCAGGCCGCTGCGAGTGAATCTTCACCGCTGCGGATCCTGGTCGTCGATGACGAGCCGCTGATTCGCTGGTCGTTGGCGGAAACGCTGGCAGATGGTGGCCATCTCGTCAGTGAAGCGGGCGACGGTTCAGCGGCTTTGCGGGTGCTGACAGACGGCGACGGGCCATATGATGTCGTGCTCCTCGACTACCATCTCCCCGACTCGCATGACCTTGGCCTGCTGTCTCAAATCCGCCGCGTGACCCCGAAGGCGGCGGTGATCATGATGACGGCGTTCGGCACGCCGGAAATGTGCGAGGCCGCGCTGCAGATCGGTGCGTACCGGGTCGTCACCAAGCCGTTCGAAGTAGAGGACATCGCCGACCTCGTGCTCGAGGCTTACGCGGCTGTGCGCTGAAGGGAGGTCGAGGCGGGCCGCCGCTCCTGTCACGACGACGTCGGTACGCTGAAGGTGAAGGTCACGTCAGCTCGGCGTCGAGGCGCGCAGTTCTGGCGCGGCACCGGCCTTGCGTTGTTAGCATTACGTCATGATGAACATCACGCAGATCCTGTGCCCGGTCGATTTCTCGATCACGTCGATGCGGGCTCTCGCCCGCGCGCTCGTGATCGCCGGACGGTATCGCGCGCACGTGACCGCCCTCCACGTGCGTCCCGATGGCAATGCGGTGACGCCGATCGAACGGCGCCGGCAGGAGGACGAGCTGGCCCGCTCGATCGCCGCAGCTCCCGAAGGCGCGGTGACGACGTTGTTTGAAACCGGGCAGCCGGTCACGTCGATTGTCGAACGCGCGGCGGGCCTGGGCGCGGATCTGATCGTGATCGGTTCGCACGGCAGCACCGGTTTCGAGCGCCTTCTGCTTGGCTCGGTGACCGACGAGGTGCTGCGGAAGGCCGGGTGCCCGGTCCTCGTCGTGCCGCCGGGCGCGACCGCGACATCCCTGGTGCCATTCAAACAGCTGCTGTGCCCGGTCGACTTTTCGCCCGCGTCGCGCCGCGCGTTGGCGTTGGCGTGTTCCATGGCGCAGGAAGCCGGATCGACACTGACGCTCCTGCACGTGATCGACCTGCCGCCGGAAAATGAT
Organism: Acidobacteriota bacterium; assembly: GCA_039931615.1. Lineage (GTDB taxonomy): Bacteria > Acidobacteriota > Vicinamibacteria > Vicinamibacterales > CAVVIG01 > JAHFUI01. The sequence continues at coordinate 72,618 of JBDTRR010000009.1, read as the reverse complement.
CTGATTACCAGTGGACCGTTTGCCTATCCGGAGTGTCGGGACCAGAGAGAGCGTGATGCCCACATCGCCCTGAACGGACTGATCCCCCACGATTTCGGCATGGCGTGCCCGCCGGCCACAGTCGTGACAGTGGGCAAGCCCCACCGCGAGATTCTCCGGATTGCCGCGGAACGGTCGGTCGATCTGATTGTCAGCGGCGCTCACGGCAGGCACACCCTGGATCTGCTGATTTTCGGCTCGACCACGAACCAGGTGATACGGCGCGCGACCTGCCCGGTGCTCTCGGTGAGACGGTGACGACGGTCAACCCGTGACGTCGCGCGAATCGCCGAATCCCCAGGCTGGCGCCGCACCGCCGGCTGTTGCGTTCGAGCAGGTGTCGTTCGCCTTCGACGACCACGTCGTGCTTCGCGACGTGAGTTTCAGCGTGCCGAAGGGCAGCATGCGCATCCTGCTCGGCGCCAGCGGCGCCGGGAAGTCGGTCGTGCTCAAGCTCATTCTCGGACTGCTGCGACCGGATGCGGGCGCGATCCTCGTCGCCGGTCAGCAGATCGACCGCATGGCCGAGCGCGACCTGATGGGGGTACGAGCCGAGATCGGCATGCTGTTCCAGGAAAGCGCGCTGTTCGATTCGCTGACCGTCGCCGAGAACGTCGGCTACCGGCTGTACGAAGAAACGAACACGCCGCCAGACGAGGTGCGCCGCCGCATCGAGGAGGTCCTCGGCTTCATCGGCCTCGAGGACTACATCGATCGGATGCCGTCGGACCTGTCGGGCGGCCAGCGGCGCCGGGTCGCGATCGCCCGCGCGATGGCGGCCAAGCCGAACCTCCTGCTGTTCGATGATCCGACGTCTGGACTCGATCCGATCACCGCGACGTCGGTCGACGACGAGATCGTCAAGCTGCGCGACGCGGAACATGCCACGTCAATCGTGGTGACGCACCAGATTCGCGATGCGTTCTACCTCACGACGCATCATGTTGTCGGGGAGGCCGGCCGGCCGCGGGTGGTGCCGGTTCCGGCGGCGGAGGCAGCGCCGGCCAGCTTCATGGTGCTTCACGACGGCCGGATCTACTTCGAGGGCAGCGGCGCGGAACTGGTCGCCTCGCCCGATCGCTTCTTGCGGGAGTTTCTGTTCATGACCCTTCCGCCGTGGTGACCGGACGGCTGGAAATGGGGCGGCACGTTCGACTCGCCCTTCCTGAGTCCCTCCGCCGCCGGAAGCACCCCGGTGGCGGACGGCTCACGCTCGCCGCAGCAACCGGCGGTCGAACAGTCCCGCGGCGGCGACGAGCGCGACCCCCGCGACGATGGCGCCAGCGATCAGATAACCGAGGTACGCCTCCCCGGCAGCGGCCGACCAGAGGGCGCGCATCGGCCAGTAGGTGGGGAGCACGCCCGCGGCGAATTGTAGTGGGCGTGGCAGGAAGAACGCCACGACGGGCAGCAGATTCACGCCGTTCATGACCTTGACCACGGCGAATCCGGCCACCTTGTTCGGTGCGGCGGTGGCCAGCACGAGTGCGAGCAGCGGCGCCGAGAGCCCGGCCACGGACGCGATCGCCAGCAACGCCGCTGGTGGCAGCGCAGTGATTCCCGCCAGCGGATAGCCGACGAGCGTCGCGGCCGTGCCGACAAGCAGCGGGAGGGCGATTCGGTAGGCGAGATACTGTGGCATCGCGAGCGGCGTGACGCGCAGCGCCGAGAGCGTTCCCGTATCACGCTCGTCGAGCATCAGAAAGCCGATGACCATGCCGACAATCCCCGGCGCGGTCATCAGATAGCCGCCCATGACGAGCGCTTCGTATGGCCTCAGGTCGACGCCGGTCGCAAGGCGTGCCGCTCGGATGCCTGGGAAGACGACGCGCAACAGGAGGGCCAGCGCCAGGGGAAGCAGCAGCACCCACCCGAGCAGTGGATCACGCCACAGCAACCGCGCGTCGGCGGACAACAGCGCTCGCCATGGCGCGGCCCTCATCGTCCGCCCGAAGCGCGCGTGCTGCGCATCAACAAGCCAAGACGATGCCGTCCCCACGCAAACGCCACGGCACTCCAGGCCGCGGAGCCGACCGCGCCAAAGGCCAGCGAGCCCGGATCGGATCCGCCATAGCCGCCGCGAATCAGCGCCAAGGCCGGCTCGATCGGATGCAGCCGGAACCATGTGTGTGGGGCGAGGCCGAAGTGCGGCACGAGCGGCAGGAGCAGCAGCGCGACGAACGCGGATGCCGGAAGCAACATGGCGTTCACCGAGTCGTAGCGCGCCGCGATGGCCACGCCACAGCCGGTATAGATCACACCGAGCGCCGTGGTCCCGGCCAGGATCGGAAGCCACGATCCGCCGGCGCCGAATCCGATCCAGACGACCAGGATCGTTTCGACCGCACCGAGGGCGGTCAAGGTGATTGTCCGCGCGGCCAGATATCCACCGGGCGAGAAGGGGGACACGGCCAGCGCGGCGAGCGTGCCTTCATCGCGCTCCAACAGCATCAGGCCGGCCACGAAGAAGAACGTGGTGATCTGCAGGTTGCTCGCAATGATGGCTGGCACCCAGGCGTCCGGGTGTGTCCGCGCGGTCTCGGGTATGGCCAGAAGGAGAGTCCCGACCACCAGCACGATGAAGGCAGTCGCCCAGTAGAATCCGTTCCTCGCCTGCAGCACCACGTCCCAGCGGAGCGCAGTGAGGAGCGCGCTCATGCGAGCGTCCGCCCGGTGACCTGGACGAAGACGTCCTCCAGCGTCGTCTCCAGCGTGTGAATCGTTTCGATCGCACCCGCCCGGAGCAGGTCCAGGAACTCGGGGGCGTCGCCAAGTGAGTCAAGGGCAAACTCTCGTGCTTCCCGCGCTCCCCCTGATGCCGCTTCGACACGAACCACTCTCCGGCCGTGCGCGAGCCGCAGCGCCCGCGGGGCATCCAACGCCGCAATTCGGCCGTCGACAAGAAAGGCGACCCGGTCGCAGAGCTCGTCAGCGGTCACCATGTCATGAGTCGTCAGGAAGATCGTCGCGCCCGCCTCCCGCGTTTCACGGATGACCTGCCGGATCCGTCGGGCCGTGAGCGGGTCCAGCCCGGCGGTCGGCTCGTCCAGAAAGAGGAGTTCGGGGCGGTGGAGAAGCGCGCGCGCCAACGTCAACCGCCCCCGCATGCCCTTCGAGAACTCGCCCACCCGCTTGTCGCCATCTGCTTCCAGGCCAACGCGGTCAAGGAGCGCATCGGGGGCCTCGGTCTGGCCGCCGTGGAGTCCCGCGAACAAGCGCAGATTCTCTCGAGCCGTGAGCTTCAAGTAATGGTTCGGCGCCTCGAATGCCACGCCAATCCGCCGATAGTAGCTTCTGTCCCACTGGCGAAGATCCCGGCCCAACACCGTGATCGTCCCCTGATAGCCATCGAGCAAACGGATCAGCACGTTCTGGGTCGTGCTCTTCCCCGCTCCACTCGGGCCGAGGAATCCGAAGATTTCACCACGGTCGACGGCAAACGCGACCTCCCTGACTGCCGGACGGTCGGCGCCAGGATAGACGAAACGAAAGGACTCCATCTGAATGACGGGAACGGAGGGCACGACACGCGGCCGGCGGGACGCGAGATCTCCTGCAGCCATGTCTTTCATGTCTCTTTCGGCACCTATCACCGAGCACGTCTCAGGAGGTGGGATGTGTCGATTCGTCCGCCCGCCATCCTACCAAACACGAGAGAGACATCGCCTCGGGCAGGCCGAAAGCAGTACTCCGGCGCAGTCACCTGTGGCAGAGTGGGGGGATGGCGATCGAGGCGCACGACTCGTCCGCATCGAGTCCCTTCCAGGAATTCTTCCGGACCGAAGCGGCCACCGGAGCGTTGCTCGTCGCCTGTGCGTGCGCCGCGCTCGCGATGGCCAATTCGCCGTGGGCGGACGCCTATCATCGTCTCTGGGCGACGCCCATCGCCGTCGCTAGTGGCGGGCACGGGCTCGCCCTCACGCTGCACCAGTGGATCAACGACGGCCTGATGGCCGTCTTCTTCCTGCTGGTCGGCCTGGAGATCAAGCGGGAAGCGCTCGCCGGCGAACTGTCGTCGCCGCGCCAGGCGGCGCTGCCGATCGCGGCGGCCGTCGGCGGCATGATTGTCCCGGCCTCGCTCTATGCCCTGACCAACGGTGGCGGGATGGCGGTCCGTGGCTGGGCGATTCCGATGGCCACTGATATAGCCTTCGCGCTCGGCGTGCTGGCGCTCGTCGCGCCGCGCGCGCCAGCCGGACTCAAGGTGTTCCTGGCGGCGCTGGCCATCGTCGACGATATGGGGGCCGTGCTGGTGATTGCGATCTTCTATACGGGTGAGATCGCGTGGTGGGCGCTGGGGATGGCCGGCATCATTCTCGTCGTGCTGATCGCGCTCAACGTCTTCGGCGTGCGGCGTTTGGCACCCTATCTGGTGCTGGGTGTCGCGCTCTGGTTCTTCGTGCACGACTCAGGCGTGCACGCCACCATCGCCGGCATCCTGCTGGCGCTGACGATTCCGACCCAGACCCGGATCAACGCCGCGGAGTTCTCGACCAGGGCCCGCGGTCTGCTGGACCATTTCGATCGCACCGAAACGGGCGACCTGCTCGTGTTGTCGAGCAAGGGTCAGCAAGAAGCGATCATCGGACTGGAGCGCGCCAGCGAAGCCGTCACGGCGCCCCTGCTTCGGCTCGAGCACGCACTGCACGGATTCTCGGCGTTTGTGGTGATGCCGCTCTTTGCGTTCTCGAACGCGGGCGTCGGTCTGGGCGGATCGTCGAACGGAAGGGTGACCCTGGCGGTGATCCTGGGGCTTGCGGTTGGCAAGCCCCTGGGGATTACCGGCGCCGCTCTGGCGGCGGCGCGGTTGCGCCTGGCGACGCTGCCGGATGGAGTCAGTTGGACGGCGCTGCACGGCTGCGCCTGGCTGGGCGGCATCGGATTTACGATGTCGCTGTTCATCGCCACGCTGGCGTTCGAGGGGACGGACCTGCTCGACTCAGCCAAGGTCGGGATTCTGGGCGGGTCGGTGCTGGCCGGCGTCGTCGGCGCTGTCCTGCTCCGCGTGGCGACACGGAAGAGCTTCCCGCGGCCGCGGGCCGTGGTGTGACGGACTGACGACTTGGCGGCAGCCGCCTTCATCATCCATCGCCATCTGATGTGCAAGACGCGCGTTGCCAGCGTTGTCATTGTAGATGTCGTATCCGGTCTGGCCGGATCGGCTGCTTGGAAAGTATCCGGGCTGACGGCCATTCAACCGCACGGAGGATCGACATGTCCGGCTCACCGATTCCGACGAAGAGTGTCCTTCAGCTTCTTCTGCCCATCGTCTGCGCAACCTTCATCGGCACAGCGGCGTTCGCCCAGACTCCCCTCAAGGCGCCGCCGCCGAGCCTGGACGCCGAACTGCAGAGGCTGCTGGCGCTCGGAGATGCCGCGGGATGCCTCGCGCTGCTGGGCGACGCGCCGCGGCCGGATGTCCCGAATGGCCAGGTCGTCGAGGCTGCGTTGAAGCGTTTCGGGCCACAGATCGGCAACGAGCTCCGTGCGATCTGCGGCCCCAGTGCCGTGAACTCGGCCTCTTCGCTGGGCGGCGGTCTCAACACCCTGCAGGCCACCAAGACGGTGACGCAATTCAGGCTGGCGCGCCGGCGGATCGATCAGCGGCTGGCGGCGCCACCCAAGAAGCAGCCGGCGAAGTCCGTCGAACTCGCTTTCGTGCAGGCGGCCTCATCCTCGAGCCTCACCTCCGCGCCTGAGGCGCCGGAGGGACCGGGCGTCTTCGGCGAGCTCGAGTTCGATTGGCGCGACCGCGTCGACACGAGCTACGAGGCCGGTTATCAATCCAACGTCAAGGGGTTCTCGATCGGTCTGGACTACCTGCGCGGCGGCACGATTGTCGGCGGCTGGTTCGGACGGACCCAGCAGGACGCCGAGTTCACCCGTTTCGGCGCGCTTCTGGACAGCCGCGCGGATTCGGCATCACGCACGCTGTTGGGTCAAGACTCGGTTCGTGCCAGCGTGTGCGGCGGTCTGTCGAACCCCGGCACCTTCGAGCAGGAATCGACTCGTCTCGGCGGCTTCGCCGGAGTGGGGGGATCGGCCGGGTTCATGGACGCCACGTTCGGCTGGTCGCGCCACCATCACGAGTACGCGAGAAGTGTGTGTGCGATCGAAGCGTCGACGCCGCTCTCGTTGGTGAATGGCGTGCTGATCGACGGGACCGGCCGACCGGTCGACGACATCTTCGCGGGTACATTGCGCGGCATCAATACGATTCGCGAAACCAGCTTCTCGGTGCGGGGCGGTGCCAGCCTCGGCAACGCATTCGTGACGGTGGGACCCCGGGCGATCCTGACCGTCTCTCGCGCCTCGACCGACGCGTTTGTCGAGACCGGCCGCAGCACCGTCGCGAACCCGGTCGTCCCGGTGTCGTTCGCGGATCCGGTCCCGGTACCGGTCACGCGCTCGCTGGGCGGCCCGATCGGATTCGAGCTCGCGTTCGACGAGCAGTCTCGCACCTCGGTGCTGCTCGAGACGGGCGCCGAGATCTCGGGCCGGGCCGGCGCGCTGATCCCGCATGTGGCCGGCTACTACCGCCGTGAGTTCAAGGACGACTTCCATCTCGTGACGGCGCGCTTCGCGCAGGATCGACGTCAGGCGCCGACCAGGTTCACGTTCGGCAACGACAGGTTCGACCCCGATTCATTCGTGTTCGGCGTCGGCGTCACCGCACTCGGTGGCGATCGGTTTGCAGTACGCGCCGAGCTGACCACGCTCGTGTCCGACTACCTCTTCTCGTCGCGAACCTTGTCGGCGCAGGCGCGCGTGCGATTCTGAGGCTGCTGAGTCGTGCGATACCGGGCCTTCATCAGCTACGCCAGTGCCGATCGGGGGATTGGCGAGCGCTTCCAGCGTGCGATCGAGCACTACCGGATCCCCAGGCCTTTGCGCGGCGTCGATCGTGGGTTCGGGCCTGTCCCCAAGCGCCTCACGCCGCTCTTTCGCGATCGGTCGGACGCCGAGGCCGGCGGCAGCCTCGACGCCGCCCTCGCCGTCGCGATCGAGCGCTCTGAAGCGATGGTGTTGTTGTGCAGTCCCGCCTCGGCGCGGTCCGAGTGGGTCAACAAGGAGATTCGCCGGTTCAAGGCCCTCGGCCGGAGCGGACGGATCTTTCCCGTCCTCGTCGACGGCGCGCCGATTCGCTTCGACGGGGAGCGGGCGCCGCACGGTGCCTTTCCACCCGCACTCTTCCAGCGGGTGGATGACTCGGGCCGGGTCATCGCGGAAGACGATCCCGAGCCGCTCGCCGCCGACGTCCGCGCCGCCGGCGACGGCTTCGAGCTGGCGAAGCTCAAGGTGGTGGCCGGGCTGACCGGTGTTGGACTGACCGAGCTGACCCAGCGCCAGCTCGAAGCGGAGCGTCGCGACCGGACGATCGTCCGCCGGATCGCCGGTGTGATGACGGCGTTGGCGGCGGCCGCCGTGATTGCGGCCGTGCTCGCATACCGGTCGGCAGAAGCCGCTCGCACGCGTCTGTCGAACGCCATCGAGATGGCGGCGCGACGGGTGGACGATGGGGCGCGGTTCGGGGACGAGTATGGGGTGCCCAGCGAAGTGATTCATCAGTTGCTCAACGGCGCCGAGCGCGACTTCGCGACGCTGATCGGACGCGAGGAAACCGGCGTGCCGGTGCTGGAGCTGCAGCGCGGGAGGCTGCTCGTGCTCTTCTCGCGCCTGTATCGCGCCATCGGGGACAGCGCTCAGCAGCTCGCGCGCGCGCGCGACGGACTGGCGACATTGGAGCGCGTGCCGACGGCTCGCCAGCTGCTGCGACCGTCCACCTGGCTGGCGACGCTGCCGAGCGCGCGCGATCTGACGGGTGAGCGACTCGGTGCGCTCGAAGCCCTGGCCCTTGCCGTCGCCGAGACGAACGGGAGCGATGGCGACGTGACGGCAATGCTCGAGCGCGGTCGGGATCTGGCGTCGCGCTCGGAACGGCCCGATTACGTCGCCCGGTTCTGGTCGCGCCTCGGCGAGCGACAATACGACCGCGGCGACATCGTCAAAGCGCGCGCGGCCCAGGACGCGGCAATCGCGGCTCTCGACTCGTACCTCACCGGTGCCAGCGTTGGGCTTTCAGCGGAGCAGGCGTCGGCCTTGTCTGACCGGGCCGAGCTGCTGCTCGAAAGCGAGCGGCACCAGGAAGCGCTGGCCGACCAGGCGAGGGTGGTCGCCGCGTTCGAGGCACAATCGAGCGCCACGCCCAACGATGCCAACGCTCTGCAGAGTCTCGGCCACGCGCTGAGCCGTCATGCCGATATGCAATACGCCGTCACCGGGTCGTGGAGCGCCTCGGTGGCCGGGTTCGAGCGCGCGCTCGAGCTCTTCGAGCGGGCGCATGCGAGCGACCAGGCGCGGGTCGACTACGCGCGTGACGTGTCGATTGGTCTCGAACGCCTTGGCGACGTCATGCTGCAGACCGGCGATCTGAAGCGGGCGCGGACGCTGTTCGACCGGTCGATCGACGGGCGTCGGGATCGGTTCAAACGGGATCCGGGGAACAGCGAAGCCGCGCGCGATCTGGCGGTTGGTCTGGAACGGCAGGGCGATCTGGCACTGGCCGAGTCCCGCGCCGATCGCGCCCTGTCGCTGTTTGGCGAAGCGCGTACGCTGCGGAGCGGCCACGGGGGCGAGCTTCCCGCCGCTTCGGATCCCGTGCTCGTGCGCGATCTCGCCGTGCTCTGGTACAAGACCGGATCGGCGCGCGCCCGGGTGAGCATGACGCAGCCGTGGCGCGAGGCTTACGACCGCGCCATTAGGTTGATGGTGCCATTGATTGCCCGGGAGAATGCTCCGCCTGGCTGGCTGCGCGACGTCGCGGTCTTTCGCTTCGCCTATGGCGAGGCGCTTTCACGCGACGGTCGAACCGCAGCGGCCCGCGACCAGTGGACGGCCGCGCTCAGCCTGATCGACACGCAGATCGCCATCAATCCCGATGATCCTCGTCTTCGTGGCGATCGGGCAGCGCTGCTGGCGCGTCTCGGCCGGCGGGTTCGGAAGACGGGGAAAGCAGAGCCGGAGCGCTAGGCGTCTGGTGACCGGGGCGGGGATCGAACCCGCGGCCCGCGCATTAAAAGTGCGCTGCTCTACCACTGAGCTACCCGGTCGCGCCAGCCATCATTCTACCGCGAAGGGCACGGACGCTTCGGTCGTCTCCCACGTCATCGTGATCGCGCCGCCGCCGCCGGCCGCGTTCTTGACGATCGCAAACGTCAATTGTTCGACGGGGTCGGCCACCGTGCGCTTGATCATCTCGACCCGACCCAGATCGGCGGACGAATTGTAGTTGGTGTGAAAGCCGCTCGATTCCCGGCTCACCACCAGCGTCCACGCGTCGGGCGTCGGCAGAATCCAGATCGTGTGCGGGCCGGGCGGCACCGTCAGGCCACCGATCCGCAGCGGGCGCGCGCTGTCCAGTGTCGTGGCTTCGTCGGCGCCCGGACACCAGACCCGATCCCACGGGACGAGGCGCCCGAAGATCATCCGCCCCCGCGTCGAGGGCCGGCCGTAGGTGATCGTCATCGCGCTGCCGTCGATCGTCGCGCTGACCGATTCATGCGGACTGGCACGCTGCCGGGCCTGGCGCGTCTCGACGCCGACCACCGCCGCGCCGACCATCAGGATGCCGACCGCCGCGACCGTCAGGAACCGCACATTCCCCATACGCTGCCACCTTTCGGCTATATACTGGCCCCGGTCTGCGCATTCGCGCGCCCCGCCCCCCTATTATGGACAAGGTCGACGCTCGCCAGGTACTCGTCGTCGAAGATGATCTGTCGGTTCGACGCCCCCTCGTCAAGTTTCTCGAAATGCACGGGTTCAAGGTCCTGACGGCGGAGACCGCCGACGAAGGGCTGGCGGCGCTGAAGAAATACTCGCTCACCGCCGCCGTCATCGACCTGCGGCTGCGGCGCGGCTCTGGCCGCGACGTCGTCTCCGCCGTTCCCGACGACATTCCGGTGCTGATCTTTTCCGGAGTGCCGTCCGAGTCGGCCGAGCTGGAACAGAAACGCGCGCGCACGCGGCTGATCGAGAAGCCCTATTCACTGGTGCTGCTGGTCGAGACGCTCGAAGAAATGCTCGGCGAAGCCAGCCAGGCGCAGTGAGCAGCGGCGCCCCGACCACCCGCCGGCGCCGCTCACAAGATCTCCATTCCGAGCGCTGACAGCACCAGCTCCGTTCCGAGCTGCGCCGTGGCGTTCTGGATGTCCAGGATCGGGTTCACTTCAACCATGTCGAGCGAGGTCAGCAATCTGGAGTCGGCGACGATCTCCATCAGCATGTGCGCCTCCCGGTAGTTCAGCCCGCCGCGGACCGGCGTGCCGACGCCAGGGGCAATCATCGGATCGCAGGCGTCGAGATCGAACGAGACGTGGATCCCGGCGGTGCCGGCGCCGGCCAGGCTTACCGCCTGCTCCGCGATCGAGGCGATGCCGTGCCGGTCGATGTCCTTCATCGTGAACACGTGGACGCCGGCGTCACGAATGGCCGTCTTTTCCCGCTCGTCCAGGTTGCGAATGCCGAGGAGGACGGTCTGGGCCGGCAGCACCTTGGGTGACCATCCGCCGATCTGCGCCAGCTCGGAAGGCTCCGGGCCGAGCAGCGCGGCCAGCGGCATGCCGTGGACATTGCCGCTCGGCGAGGTCGCCGGCGTATTCATGTCGCCGTGCGCATCGACCCAGATCAGGCCGATCGGCAGCCGCCGCGCCGCCCGCGCCCATTGGGCGGCCGCCGCGACCGACCCGGCGGCGAGGCTGTGATCGCCGCCGAGCACGAGCGGCAGCGCGCCTTCCCCCAGCGAGATCAGCGACGTCTGATAGAGCTGCTCGCACACCGCGGCGATGTCGTTCACGTATTTCTTGCGCTCGTCCCGCTCTTCCTGCGTCTCGGGAATCGGCGCCCGGAGATCACCCCGATCGACGACCGCGCAGCCAAGCGCCGTCAGGCGCTCGTCGAGTCCGGCGATGCGGAACGCCGACGGACCCATGTCGACCCCGCGGCGGCCGCTCCCCAGGTCCAGAGGCACCCCGATGATATGGACGGCACGCATCAGATCAGCTGGGCCCCATCACTGCGGCGGGCGTCTCACCGAGACCGACATGCCTTCTCCCGACGGTTTGACGATCGTCGTCAGCAAGGCAGGATGATCCTGGATCGCGGTCAGGAAATCACGCATCTCCGCCTCCTTGTTGACGACGTTGTGCGCGAGAAACAGGCCGCGCGGCTGCAGCCGCGGGAAGACCAGGTCGAGAAACCGCTTGTAGTCCCGTTTCCAGGCGTCGAGGAAGACGAAGTCGAACCCGCCGGCGATCCGCGGAATCTGCTGGAACGCATCGCCGGGCACGACGGTCACGATATCGGCGAGGCCGGCGCGCCGGATGTTGGCCGCCGCGATCCCGGCGCGCTTCGGATCGAACTCGATCGACGTGAGGTGGCCGCCGGTCTCGCGCAGCGCCAACCCGATCCAGATCGCGCTGTAGCCGCTGGCGCCGCCGATTTCGAGCGCGCGGCGGGCGCCGCTGGTGACCGCCAGCACCCGCAGGAACCGGCCGTCCTCTTCCGATACCGCCAGCAGGTCGGTGTCGGCCGCCCTGATCTCGTGCAGCAGTTTGACGACGTCAGACGGGAGCGCCGGCCCCGGGCGCGAGGCTTGTGCCGCCGCCATGGTCAGCGTGGTGAGCGGCAGCATCGCGGCGACGAGAACGATCAACCCGCGAACAGCTAGTTGCATATGGTCAGGAATCCGGAAACGGCGCTGATACTGAAGCGCGATGCCGCTCCAGTGTGGACCAGATCGGGCGCGTGTGACAGGCCACGCCAGCGCGGAGTCGGCTGCCGCTCCTGACGCCCGGGCCGCAATTCTACGTCCGCTCGGGCGCCGCACTGTCCGGCCGCGCCGCAGTCAGATACCGCGCCACCTGTTGTGCCGTCGCGCGCCCGTCTTTCACGCAATCCGGTATCCCGACGCCGCGGAAGCCGCTGCCGGTGATGAACAGCCCCGGCCGGCGCGCCAGCGATCGCTCGATTGCCGCCATCCGCCGCTCGTGCCCGACTTCATGCTGCGCGCTGGCCCGCTCCCAGCGGTAGACCCGCGTCAGCAGCGGCGGGCCGCTGATGCCGATCAGCGGTGTCAGCGCGGCGATCGACAGATCGACGAGCTCGTCGTCCGGCCGTTCCAGGGCGCGGGGGTCGCGCGCACCGCCGACGAACGTCCGCATCAGCACGCGGTCCGCGGGCGCCCGATGCGGCCACTTCGACGACAGCCACGAGGCCGCCAGGATTCCGGTCTGCTCGACGCGCGGGACGACGAAACCGGAGCCGTCGAGCCGGGCGCCGATGTCCTGCCGGCGGAACGCCAGGATGACGGTGCCGGTCGAGGCATAGGGAATCTCACCGCACAATGCAGCCAGGGCGGCGTCGAGCTCCCGCACCAGCACCCCGGTCGTGAACGCGGGTGTCGCGCACACCACGGCGCGCGGCGTGAGGATCGTGCCGTCGTCGGTTTCGACCTGGAAAGGCGAGTGGCCGCCGCCCGCCGCCACGCGCCGCACCGCTGCGTTGAAACGGATCGCCTGCGGGCCGAGCACGGCGGTCAGCGCCCGTATCATCTGGCTCAGCCCGCCGGGCAGTGATCGAAACGCGCCGTCGCCCGGCACCCGATCGGGCTGCCGTGTTCGGAACTCGCGCAGGAGACTGCCGTGTGTGGCCTCGATCTCGACCAGGCGCGGAAACAGTGACCGCATCGACAGCCGTCCGGCGTCGCCGGCATGGATGCCGGCGAGGAGCGGCTCGGCAAGGTAGGTCGTCGCTTCGGCGCCGAATCGTCTGGTCATGAAGCTGGCGATCGATTCATCGGCGTCGTCTCGCCGTGGCGGCACGAACAGCTCCGCGGCCATGCGCGCCTTGCCCCTCCAGGAGAACAGCCGGGTGGTCAGGAAGTCACTCAGCTGCGTCGGAATGCCAAACACCGCGGCGGCGGGCAGTGGATGCAGCCGGTTGCCGCGCTGGACGTAGGCGAGCCGCGGCAGACGGGTCGGCACCAGTTCGGGACCGAGGCCGAGCTCTTCGCAGAGCTTGATGCCGTCCGGCTTCTGGACGAGCAGCGCGTCCGGGCCGGCGTCGATCGTGTAGCCGTCGACGTCTTCGCTGAGGATGACCCCGCCGGCGCGGCCGCTGCGCTCGAGCACCACGAACGGGACGTGCTGCCGCTGCAGCTCGTAGGCGACCGACAGGCCGGCGATGCCGCCGCCGATCACGATCGCGTCGACCGCCAGCGGGTCGCGGTTCATCGGGCCGATCGCGCGAGATCCTCGAGCATCGTGCTTCCCAGGAGAATGTCTCTGGACGCCGGACCGGTCAGGTCCGCGTCTGCTGGTGGACATACCGGGCGACGGCCTGGACATGTTCGATCGGCGTCATGGGAAGAATCCCGTGCCCCAGATTGAAGATGTGGCCGGGCCGGCCCTCAGCGCGGGCCAGCACATCGTCGGTTGCCGCGAAAATCCGGGCCAGCGGCGCCAGCAGCACGGTCGGATCCAGGTTGCCCTGGATGGCGCGATCCGGTCCGATCCGGCTCCAGGCCTCGTCCAGCGGAATCCGCCAGTCGGCGCCGATCACGTCGCCGCCGGCGTCGCGCAGCTGGTCGAGGATGGCGCTGGTGCCGACGCCAAAATGGAGGGTCGGCACGGGGTACGCTTGCAGCCGTTCGAAAATCGTGCGGGTGTGGGGCAGGATGAATTCCCGATAATCGTCGGCGTTGAGCGCGCCGACCCACGAGTCGAACAGCTGCACCGCGTCGACACCGGCCTCGATTTGCGCAACCAGGTACTCGGCGCTCATCTCGGCCAGCAGGCCGCAGAGACGGTGCCAGACGGCGGGCGACCCATACATCAGTGCCTTGGTGTGGGCGAAGTTGCTCGAGTGCCCGCCTTCGATCGCATAGGACGCCAGGGTGAACGGCGCGCCGGCAAAACCGATCAGCGGGATACGCCCGCCGAGCTCGCCCTGGATCTGCCGGATCGCGGCCAGCACCGGCGCCAGCGCCTCCCGGGGCTCGAAGCGGCGGACCCGATTGATATCGTCTTCCGATCGCAGCGGGTTCTCGATTGCCGGCCCCTCGCCCTTGATGAAATCGAAGCGCACGCCCATCGGCTCGAGCGGCAGCAGCAGGTCGGAGAAGACAATCGCGGCGTCGACCTCGATGCGGCGGAGCGGTTGCAGCGTCACTTCGGTGGCGAGGTCTGGCGTCCGGCACAGCTCGAGGAGGGAATAGCGCTCACGCAGGGCCCGGTACTCGGCCATGTACCGGCCCGCCTGGCGCATGAACCAGACGGGGGTCGCATCGACCGGCAGGCGGCGACACGCGTTCAGGAACCGCGAACCCGACTCGATCAGTGGGTCACCTTGAGCAGGTTGCGGGCGAGGCCGACGAGATCCTCCAGCCACAAGGGCTTGAACCGCAGTTCCGCGCCGAGGGCGCGGAGCTCGTTCGATACCTCATCCTCCAGGAAATAATCGCCGGTGACGATGGCGACCGGTGTCGAACGATGGCCCTCGTGCGTGCGCAGCCGGCGCAGGAAGCCGAGTCCGTCGATCAGCGGCATGCGCAGGTCGAGGATGATCGCGTCGGGGTGAACGGCGTCGGCCTCCCGCAGTCCGATCTCCGCGGTCATCGCCGTCCGCACGGCGTACCCTTCGAGCTGCAGCATCCGGGCAAACGTCTGCGTCACACCCTCGTCGTCATCGACGATGAGGATGGTCGCTGCGTCGGATTCGGACCATTGTCGTCGCACGCAGGTATTGTATCCGAGCCGCACTGGCGCGCACTGTTCAATAAGAGCCTGACCTGGCGGCTCCGTCTTCGCATTCGAGCGGTCGAGCGGAAGCATGTTACACTTCCGAGTTTGATCCACGTGATTCTTCAACCGTTTGTTGGAGGCCGTTGGTGAGCCCGATCCTCGTGCGGCCGGTCCGCGAGCAGCTCGAGCACGACCGGATTATTCGGCAGCTGCAGGCAAAGTCCCGCCGGAAATTCGACGCCACCATGAATCCGGGCGCCGAACAGAACGCCCCGGTCAAGGCGGGGACGACGCTGCTGTACCCTGACGTGCTCTTGTTCTCACAGGAGCGGGGCAGACGCCTGCAGGCGGTGATCGAGGTCGAGACCGGCGAATCGGTCAATCATCTCGAGGCGCTGGCCCAATGGGCGCATTTCGCCCGGCTGCGGGTCGACTTCTACCTCTACGTTCCCGCCAGCATGATCGACGTGGCGCGCCGCCTGTGCGAGGACAACCAGATTCGCGCGACTGAAATCTGGAGCTTTCACACGGTCGGCGACCAGATCCGCTTTACGCTGGTACACCGGAGCCGCGACACACCGGCCGCGCCCCGCGCGCCCAAACGGCCGTCCGCGGCAGCGCGTCCCTCGGGTCGGGCGGCGGAGCCCCGGGCGGCCAGGTCCGCAGGCGCGGCTGCCGCGCCCGTGGCGACGCGATCTCGCAAGCGGCGATGATCGAACAGGCGGTCACCGTTCAACTCGGTTTCGAGCGTTGGCGCGGATCGCCCATCTTGACAGCTGGCCCCCACTGAAGAGTGAAGGCTGACCAGCGCTGAAGAGTCCCTGTGTCCCTGTGCTTCCTGAAGTTTTCCCGAGACCGGCGCGGCTACGAGCATTTCTATCTGGTCGAGTCGGTGACTGGCCGCCGCGGCAAGACGCGCCAGCGCATGCTCTACTGGTTCCGGACGCCGCCCAACGTGAAAGTGGGGCGCCAGCCGTTCGATCCGCATGTCAGGCGAGCGCTCGAGACGCGCTATCCGGAGGTCCGGTTCGACTGGGAACAGATCCGGAACACCCCGATCCCGTCCGTCGAGCCGGAGTACTGGCGTGAGCGCCGCCGGGCGGAGCGCGTCGGCCGCAAACTGCAGGAGGAGGAAGACGCCCTGGCGGCGGTCGTGCTCCCGTCCGCCCCGCTGCCGGATGCCGGGGCGCCGGCTACGCCGGACCTGCTCGAGTCGACGGTTGCTGATGGCGGGCCCGGGGCCGGAAGCGCCGAGACTGGAAGCGCCGAGACCGGAAGCGCCGTTCCAATCGCCGTCGATGCCGCCTGTGCCGCTCCGGCTCAGGCGGCGGGAGATGGATCAGTGCTACGCCGCCGGCGACGAAGGCGGCGCGGCCAGCGCAGCGCCGGCGCCGCCGGTCCGCCGGGCTCGGCCGGGCCGGACCAGACCGAATCGCCAGCTGGTGCGTCTATTGATGCCGGCTCAGAAGTGACGGATGCCGGCGAGGTGACGGATGATTCGATCGACCGCCCAGACGACTAGCCACCAGGACATGCCGCTCGTGATGCCGAGCAATTTCGCCGCCGCGACGCGCCGGGAAGACGGCTATAATCTGCGTATGAAATTGCGAAAGAACGGGTTCTGGTCGGCCGGTGCGCTGGTGGCCCTCTCGGCAGCCCTGTCGGCGCAAACCCCGGCCGCGCCGCCGCCAGCCCAAACTCCAGCCCAGGGTGCAGCCCAGAATCCAAACTTCAGGCTTCAGGTCGACCTGGTCACTACGGACGTGCTGGTCCGCGACGACAAAGGCAACTTCATTCCCGATCTGAAGAGCGAAGACTTCGAGGTCTATGAGGACGGGGTGCTCCAGGACATCTCGTCGATGACGGTCTTCACCGGCGGCCGGGTGACCAACCTGATGCTGCCGCCGCCGGCGCCGCCGCCCGAAGGGGTGATCCTGCCGCCGTCGCGGCCCCGCACGAGCGACGTCTCGGGGCGGATTTTCGTGTTCTTCGTCGACGACCAGCATCTCCAGTTTCACAATACCGGCCGTGTCCGCGAGCTGTTCCAGAAGATTTCCCGCGAATTGCTCCACGACGGCGACATGTTCGGCATCGTCTCGAGCGGCCCGTCATCGCTGTCGATCCAGATGACCTACGACAAGAACCGGCTGCAGGATGCCATCAAGAAGATGACCGGCAACGAGCTGAAGCCGCAGGACATCATCAACGGATCGTCCGGGCCCGGCGGGCCGAGCGAAATCCGCTATCGCGCCCGCGTGGCATTTTCGACCGTCGAGGAAACGCTCAAGAATCTCGAGCAGGTGCACAACCGGCGCAAGGCGCTGATTTACGTGAGCGACGGCTACGATTTCGCGCCGTTCGCCAACGCCCGGCTCGGGCTGATGGATCCCAGTTCGCCGTTCGCCCAGAACCAGATGGCGCAGTCACAGAACGCGTCCGCGGCCGAGTCGGCGAAAAGCAACGGGACCGACCCCGTCGATCCGACCCGGGATACCCAGGGCCTCAAGCAGAACGAAGAGTTCGCCGACGCCGACCTGGCGCGGGAGCTGTGGGACCTGACCCGCACCGCGAATCGCGCCAATGTGACAATCTATACGATGGACCCGCGCGGGCTGGTGGGACCGCTTTCCGATCTGGACGACAACGTCGACCCGCAGCAGTGGTCGGAGTTCATCCGCAAGTCCCAGGACAGCCTGCGCGTCATCGCCGAAGAAACCGGCGGCATCGCGGTCGTCAACCAGAATGATTTCGGCAAGGCGATCAAGCGGATCGATGCCGAGATGAGCGACTACTACGTGCTCGGGTTCTATTCCAAGAATCCGGACCTGCTCCGGAAGAACCGGCGGCTCGAGGTCAAGGTCAAGCGGCCGGGCGTGAACCCGGTCTTCCGGCGGGAATATTCAATCAAACCGCTTCCGGCGCCGGTTTCATCGACGAAGAAGTAGCCGGCGGTCAAACCAGCAGCGCGGACACGCGGACCGCCGCCCGTCCCGATACCAGTTCGCGTCATGAAGAGCCTGCCGTGGATCGTCGCCGCCGTTGGTGCGGCGGCCGCTGCGATGAGCTCCTTCGCCGGCCAGACCGATCCCGCCGCCCCATCGAATCTGCTGACGACTCCGGCGGTCGCCGCCGCCCTCGAGGCGGCGAAGGCGATGGAAGGCCAGACCATCGACGATCAGATCCGTTTTTGCGAGGTGCCGGCACCGCCTTTCAAGGAGCGCGCGCGGGGCGAAGTGCTGCGTCAGGCGTTCCAGCAGGCCGGCTTGCGGAACGTGAGGGTGGACCGGGCCGGTAACGTCCTTGGCGATCGCCCCGGGATGGCGGCGCGGCCGCGCCTGGTGCTCGCCGCTCACCTGGACACTGTGTTCCCTGAAGAAACCGACGTGACGGTCAAGCGCGACGGGGCGATTCTCAGGGGCCCCGGGATTGGCGACGATTGCCGCGGCCTGGCGGTGCTGATCGCCATCGTCAAATCGCTCGGGCAGGCCAGGCTGCAGACGGCCGGGGCGCTGACCTTCGTCGCGACCGTCGGTGAGGAAGGCCTGGGCGATCTCCGCGGCGTCAGGGAGCTGTTTGCGGCGGCGATGGACATCGATCGCTTCGTGGCCATCGACGGCCCGGGGCTGGGCGTCACGAACGTCGGCGCCGGGAGCCGCCGCTACCGGGTGGCGTTCAAGGGCCCGGGCGGCCACAGTTTCTCTGCCTTCGGTCTGGCAAGTCCGATCGAGGCGATGGGGCGGGCGATTACGCGGATCGCCGAGTTCCAGGTCGCCAAGGACCCGAAGACGACGTTCAACGTCGGGCGCGTCGGCGGCGGCACCTCGGTAAACGCGATTCCGGCAGACGCCTGGATGGAGGTCGACCTGCGGTCGGTCGATGCGGCGTCACTGACCGCGCTCGACGCGAAATTCCTGCGCGCCGTCGATGCGGCGGTCGCCGAGGAAAACGATCGCCGGCGATCACCCGGCGCGATTACGGCGACCAGGGAGCGCGTCGGCGATCGTCCGGCCGGTTCGACTCCGGCCGGTGCGCCGATCGTCAAGGCGGCGGAAGCGGTGCACCGGGCGCTGCGATTGCCATTCGTGTTGAGCGAGAGCTCAACCGATGCGAATCTGCCGATGAGCCTCGGCATTCCCTCGATCACCATCGGCGGCGGCGGGCGCGGCGCCGACGCCCATGCCCTGACCGAGTCGTTCGATACCACCGACGCGTGGATCGGAACCCAGCGCGCGCTCCTGCTGACGCTTACTCTCGCACAGAAGTAGGGGCCGTCTGCTTGAGCGATTGGAACCGGTCGAGGTCTTTGGCGCGCTGACCGGACGCGGCATGGCGTGCGGCCAGAATCCGGGCGATCACCACCACGTGCGCGACGCCGACGACGATCACCTCGATTTGCACCGGCTCGGCGAGGAGCACCGGCACGAAATTCAGGAAGACGGCGATGATGAAATGGGCCGCGAACAACGGATCCGGACCGCCCGGGTAGGCGCGGCCGTAGGCCATGGCCGTGCGCTCCCACGCGCGCTGCGGACGGGAGGGGTCGTCGTCTTCTTCGTAAAAGACCTGCAGGTAGCGGCCAATCCGTTCGACGGCGGTATGCAGCCCGAACACCACCTCGAAGCCAGCCGCCAACAGCAGGAGGGGCAGCAGGGTCGCAACCGGCAGGGCCGCAAGGGCGGCGGTGGCGATGGTAGCTGCCGCCCAGGCGACCAGGGTCAGCATGAACAGGGTGATCCGGAGCGACCCGCGCTGGCGGATCGTATCGCGCAGGGCAGTGTATTCGTTCACTTCACGAGGCGTCATGATGCTGGGTCTCTTGTCCCCTCCAGGCTCGACCGTGCCGAGAGGGGATTTCAAATTCGTCTCTATACATGTGGTGGCGGCATCGATCACACCGATTGAGTTACGAAACCCTGCCACGAATGCCGATAACCGCTTGCGCTCCACAAGTTATCTGCTAGACTGTGGCTCCATCGTTTTCAGTAAACTCTAGCTTAGGTGCCACCCAGGTGAGCAAGAAACCGCCTTTCTGGATCGGGCCGCTTCTATTCGCCAGCCTCGTCAGTTTTGGTGGCACGGCTGATGCCCAGACCAAAGCGAAACCCAAGCGGCCTGCGGTCACCCGGGCTGTTGCCAAGCCACCCGCCAAGCGGACCCTGTATTCGGCGAGCCGGTCGTTATCGCGCAAGGCGAGTCTCGCCCGGGCGCGGGCGCTCGCCATGGCGCGCGAGATCGCCGAGACCACGCTGCCGCGCTACAAGGTCGATGCGAGTGGGGATCTCGTCCCGGACGTCCGCGCCGCCGCCGCGATCATCTACGACCCCGAGACCAACGAAATCCTGTGGGAAGAGAACTCCCAGAGCCAGCGATCGATTGCCAGCATCACCAAGGTGATGACGGCCACCGTCTTCCTCGAGAACAATCCCGACGTATCGCAGCCGGTCACCATCGTCAGGAGCGACGTGTTCCGGGCCTCGACCACGCATCTGAAGGCCAACGATCGGGTGACGGTCGACGACCTGCTGCACCTGCTGCTGATTGCCTCGGACAACGCCGCCGCGCGGGCGCTGGCGCGTGTCTCCCCGCAGGGCTCTGAAGGGTTCATCGCCAGGATGAACACCAAGGCCGCCGAACTGGGTCTGCAGAGCACGGCCTACGCCGACCCCTCCGGCCTGCTCTCGGAAAATGTGTCGTCCGCATACGACATGGCGCGGCTGATCACGCTCGCCTCGGGCGACGACCGGATCGCCTCGATCATGCGGACACCCGAATACACCCTCTACACCGCCAGCCATCGGGCGCTGACCTTCCGCACCACCAATCACCTGCTGCGGCGGGACGATGTGGATGTGCGGGCGGGAAAAACCGGCTTCATCTCGAAATCCGGCTACTGCCTCGCGACGCTGCTCAGGCTTCCCGATGGCGGTCGCCAGGTCGCCGTCGTCGTGCTCGGCGCGCGCTCCAACGCCGGACGGTTCATGGAGACGCAGAATCTCTTCAACTGGCTGTCGACGAAGGCAACCACGCTGTTCGCCGTGAAGACTCCGCTCACCGTGCCGCCGGCCGTCGAGCTCGCGGTAAGGTAAGCCGCCGATCGGATGCGAGGGCGGGCCCTCGCCGCCCAGTTCAGCGCTCTACCATCCGGCTCCGGGGCGTGTAAAAAATCGATTCTGAAGTGTAAAAAATCGACTCTGAAGTAGTGCAGACCTTCAGGTCTGCCAGACACGGCAGGCCTGAAGGCCTGGCACTACATCGATTTTTTCACAGGCTCTCTGGCCGGCCGACCGTCGCTCACAGCCACCCTCACCCCGAATACCCGCGCTGCATCGCGGCCGCGTCGAGCGGCAGCGTGGCTATCGTATCCACCGCAACCATCACCGGGCGGCCCGCGTGGCGCCCGTCATACGCCTTCAGGTAGCGGCGGCAGACGTCGCAGGCATAGACACGATACCGTCCGTCGCGCGTCGCGAACGACGTGATCAACGAGCGGTCGTCGTTCATGCAGAACGGGCAGGTCAGCGGGCTGAACGCCCACTGCGCCACGCACCGGCCGCAGATCAGCCGGCGGTCGGCGTTCGGCGTGATCACGGCGAATTCCGGTTCCCATCCACAGAACGGACAATGGCCGTGCGGCCAGGGCGGCAGATCGGTTTGCATCAGGGCTTCCGCACACCGGGCGAGGAACGGCCGCAACGCCAGCACCAGCACCTGATCGAGGCCGGCGGGCGCATCATCGGCCGGGCGGGCGTGCGGGTCGGCGCCGTCGACGCCTGAGGTCGCGCTGTACCACCGGAGCAGGGTCGGCTCGAGCAGCTTGGCGTCCCGTCCGATCGCGAGAATCCGGTCGTAGTCGGCGCGCTCGAGCGCCTCGAAGCGCTGCAGGATATCCGCGGTCTGGCGCAGCGTGAGCCGGAAGTCGGTCCAGTCGAGCGGGATGTCGGCGAAGCGGACGACCGGGCGGCCGGCCGCGAATTGGGTCCGGAGCCATTCCGGATCGGTCTGGATCCAGGGCAGCGGCACGCGCGCCTGCACGCGGCGCTGCATCTCGACCAGCGCCACCTGCATGTCGACGGCACTCTCCAGCTCTGGCTGCGCGAGCCTCAGCTGCTTCAGCTCGATGACCTCACGAGACTCGGGTCGCGACGTGCGGGGCGGGCGATCGATCACGTCAGCATCGTACAGGACGCAGGAGTCTGGATGCTAGACATGTTCAGGCCGAACGATGACCAGCGATCTCTCCTTCGTACGAGGGATCCGGCTTCAGAGCTTGAGAACAAATCGATCGCATGGCAGATGTGAAGCTCGGCGCGACCACCGCAAGCGTACGTAGTGTCCGGCTTCAGCCGGACCGTGACAGGTTGAAAGCGCAAATGGCTGGTCCCCGTGGTCATGGACGACGAAGTGCGTCCCAAATGAGAATGGCGGCGCGAACGAGACCGGGGTCTCATCCGCGCCGCCAGGAACCGATGGCTGCCAGGCGCTTCCCGCCGTGCAGATGCGTGAGGTCGCGACCCGCCTAGTCGTCGTTCAGGATCGTGACCGTCGCCGACGTCCGCGCCAGCGTAGCGCCCGCCGGCGAGCTCAGGTTGACCAGGAATGTCTCGTTCGACTCCCGGCTGTTATCGCCGTTGATGGTCACCGTGATCGAGCCGGTCGTGGTGCCGGGGTTGAACGTCACGGTCCCGGACTTGGAGGCGTAGTCGCTGAAAGACGACGCCGTGCCGTTGGCCGTCGCGTAGTTGACGGTAACGGTCTGCGTGCTCGCCGGCGAAAGCGTCAGGGTTGCCGTGACGATCTTGGTGCCGGAGTTCCCCTCCGTGATGCTGACGTCGCCGATCGTGATGGCCGGCAGCGGGTCATCGTTGGTGATGGTGAGGATGCCCTGTGAGTCGCTGATGCCGGCGTTGGTCGCGCCGCTCAGGTTGACCAGCACGGTTTCGTCGGATTCGCCCAGCGCATCGCCGTTGATGGTGACCACCACCGGCTGTGAGGTGACGCCGGGTGCGAAGGTCAGCGTGCCGGCCGCGGCGACATAGTCGGTGCCCGCGGTCGCGCTGCCGTTCGCCGTGGTGTAGTTGACCGTCACGGCCTGTCCGCTGGCGGTCGAGAGCGTCACCGCGAGCGACCCGGTCTTCGTCCCGGTATTGCCTTCAGTGATGCTGACGTTGCCGATTGACAGCGACGGCGCCGAATCGCTGTCGACGATGGTGCCGATACCCTGCGCGGTCCCGATCGTCACGTTGACCGGATTGCTCAGGTTGACGAAGAACGTCTCGTTGGCTTCGTCCAGGGTGTCGGTCAGCACCGACACGTTGATGGTCCGGCTGGTCGTACCGGGCGTGAAGGTCAGCGTGCCCGACGCTGCGGTGTAGTCGCTGCCCGCCGTCGCCGTCCCGTTGGCCGTGGCGTAGGCCACTGTCACGGTCTGCGTGCTGGCCGACGTCAAGCTGACCGTGAAGGTCGCCGTGACCCCGAAGAACGTCCCCTCGGTGACCGAATCATTGTCGATGTTCAGCTGCGGCGGTTCATCGTTGGCGATCGTGAGGACGCCCTGTGAGTCGCTGATGCCGGCATTGGCCGCCCCGCTCAGATTGACGAGCACGGTCTCGTCCGTCTCGCTGAGCACGTCGCCGTTGATGGTGACCACCACCGGCTGTGAGGTGACGCCCGGAGCGAACGTCAGGGTGCCGGCCGCGGCCACATAGTCGGAGCCCGCGGTGGCGCTGCCGTTCGCCGTGGCGTAGTTGACCGTCACGGTCTGTCCGCTGGCGGTCGAGAGGGTGACCGCGAGCGACGCGGTCTTGGTCCCGGTGTTGCCTTCGGTGACGCTGACGTTGCCGATTGACAGCGACGGCGCCGAGTCGTTGTCGACGATGGTCCCTGTCCCCTGAGCGGTCGCGATCGCGCCGTTGACCGGATTGCTCAGATTGACGACGAACGTCTCGTTGGCTTCGTCCAGCGTATCGCCGAGCACGGTGACGTTGAACGTTCGGGTCGTCAGGCCAGGCGTGAAGGTGAGCGTGCCCGACGTGGCGGTGTAATCAGTGCCCGAGGCCGCTGTCCCGTTCGCGGTCGCGTAAGCCACCGTGACGGTCTGGGCGCTTGCCGGCGTCAGCGTGACCGTGAACGTGGCCGTCGCTGACACCGAATTCCCTTCGGTGACCGACGTGCTGTTGATGGTCAGCAGCGGCAGGTCGTCGTTGGTGATCGTCAGGATCCCCTGCGCGTCGGCGATGGTCGCGTTGGTCGCCCCGCTCAGGTTCACCAGCACGGTCTGGTCGGCCTCGTAGGTGGTGTCGCCGACGACGACGACCGGGATTGACGCGGTCGTGGCGCCGGGCGCGAAGGTCACCGTTCCGGATCCGGTGACGTAGTCCGATGGCGATGTCGCGGTGCCGTTCGCCGTCGCGTAGTTGACGGTCACCGTCTGACCGCTCGGGGCCGACAGCGTCGCCACCAGCGACGCGCTGGTCGTGCCCGCGTCGCCTTCGGCGACGCTGGCGTTGTTGATGACGATCGAGGGGGTTGCGTCGTCGTCGACGATCGTGCCGATCCCCTGCGCCGCCGCGATCGTCGCGTTGGTGGCGCCGCTCAGAGTGAACGTGAACGTCTCGTTGGCTTCGTCGAGCGCGTCCCCGAGCACCGGCACCGCGATCGTCTGCGTCGTCGTGCCGGGTGCGAAGGTCAGCGTTCCGGCGGCTGCCGTGTAGTCGCTGCCCGCCGTGGCCGTGGTGTCCGCCGTAGCGTAGGCGACCGTCACCGTCCCCGTGAACGCTTCTGACAGGCTGACGGCGAACGTCGCCGCCACCGGGCCGCCATTGCCCTCGGTCACCGAGACGCTGTTGACCGAGATGGCCGGGAAGTCGTCGTTGACGATGGTGGCGATGGCCTGGGCGGTTCCGACCAGGGCGTTCGACGCCGTGCCGAGGTTGAGGAAGAACGTCTCGTCAGGCTCAATCGCCAGATCCGCGGCCACCGGGACGTTGATGTTGACCGAGACCGTTCCCGGCGGAAACACAGCCGTGCCGGTGGTGGCGGTGTAGTCGGCGGCGCCGGCGGTGCCGTTGGCCGTCGAATACGCGACGCTGACCTGCGAGACCGTCGACCGCGACAGGGAGAGCACGAAGGTCGCGTTGGTGGCCCCGGCACTGCCCTCGACGACGCTCACATTCGCGACCGTGATGGTCGGCGGGGCATTGGCGCCGGCCATGGAGACGTCTTGCACCACCGGCGTCGCTGAGCCGTTGCCGCTCAGGACCGCGCGATACTGCCCGTATTGCGACGTCACCGCCGGCGAGCCGCCGTTGGCGGCGAGTGCCGCGAACGAAGTCCAGCTCGAGTCGGGAACCGGGGTGTTGCCGAACCTGGCGCTCATCGCCAGGGTCGTGCCGTCCGGCACCTGCGCGGTCCAGGCGACCGAGCTCCAGGCGATCGGCGCGCCGGCGTTCATCACCCGCGAGGTGAAGGTGCCGGAAGCGGCGTATGGCGTCAGCCGCATCCAATCGACGACCACTGCACCGCCGCCGACGTTGTAGTCGGACACGGTTGGACGCATGCCACCGGCGATGGCGGTCGGAACCGACGCCACCTGGGTGCCATCAATCCAGAACTCGACCGTCGACATGCCCCAGTCGATGCGGAAGCGGTGCGGTGTGCCGAGCCAGCTGCCCGGAATCACGGTATCGGTCGGCGTGACGCCGTCATGCGTCCTGGCGTGCAGCGCATTGCCCGTCGCACTGAAGATCGCCCAGAGATTCTCGTTGAGCGTCAGGGCGAAGCCGGCGTGCTCCAGGTTATCGGTCGAGAACGTCGCCACGAAATCGAGCGACTGGCCCGGCGGCAGCACGTTGTCGAGGCTGACGCGGGTGCCGTCGACGCTGACGCGTCCGGCGGCCACCACGGCGGTCGATCCGTCATTCCAGGGTGTGGCGGACCAGCCGGATGTCAGCGCCGAACCGGAGAACTCGGTGGCGAATGCGGGAGTGAGCACGAGCTCGCCGTCAGTCGTCTCGGTGACGAAGATTCCTGCATCACCCGCTCCGGCGGCGAAATCGGCTGCCGTCTTGTCCGCCAACGTATTCAGCGGGTCGGTGGCGGTCGTCTCGAACATCACGTCGACCCAGTAGTTCGCACTGTTGAATGTACCGGTCGGGAATCCACCGGCGCCGTAGGCGAAGACGCCGTTGCCGCCGTCGGTGCCGTTGGCCAGGGCCTGCACCGGCCCACTGCCGGACGGGGACGTCTGGAAATAGGCGCCGTCAGCGGCGTAGGACCCCGTCGTGGTGTGGTAGGAGGCGACATAGGTCGTGTTGGCGAGGACGCGAACCGGCGTCGGCAGCTTGACCTGTTGCCAGCCCGATGCGGTCTCGTCGACGAAGGTCGCCGTGCTGAGCAGTGTGCCATCGCGGTTCCACAGATTGGCCACGTGCGGACCGCTGTTCTGTGCGCTCTTATAGAAGCGCACGCCGGTGATGAACCCATCGAACATCGCCCGGAACTTGACACCCACCTCGACCGCGTCGTGGTCGTTCACGGCCGGCTGGACCGGCACCGTGCCCGGCGACCAGATCGTGCAGGGGCAGTCGTAGGTCGGCGGCGCCGCAGTGGTGAACGACCACACGACGTCAGCCGGAATGGGATTGCCCGTCGTGTCCTTGATGCCAGCCGCGCCGCCCTTGAGGCGGGCGGTGTAGACCGTCGAATAGGCCAGTGCGGCATTCGGCTGCAGAGTCGCCGTCCGCGTGGCGGCGCTATACGAGACCGCCGCCGGCACCAGTGTGCTGGCCGCATCTCTCAATTCGAAGGTCGTCGCGTTCAGCGTCGACTCGTTGATCGCTTCGCTGAAGGTGCCGGTGACCGGAGCGGCGATGGCCACCGCCGTCGCGTTGGCGGCCGGTGCGACCGCCGTGACCGTTGGCGAGCTCTGATCGACCGAGACATCGAACACCACGTCGACCCAGTAGTTGCTGGTGTTGAACGTGTCGGTCGGAAATCCGCCGGCGCCGTACTGATACAGACCGTTCGGGCCATCGGCGGCGTTCGCCAGGGCCGTCAGCGGTCCGTTGGTCACGCCGGCGCTCTGGAAATACGCGCTGTTGGCCGAATAGAATCCGCTCGCGGTGTGATACGACACGACGTAGGTCGTGTTCGCGGACACCGCGACCGGGGCGGCCAGGCTGGCCACCTGCCAACCGGACCCGGTCTCGTTGGTAAACGTGGCGGTGCCGAGCAGGGTGCCGCTCTTGCTCCACAGATGACCGACGTGTGGACCGAGATTCTGCGTCCCCTTGAAGAACCTGATCGCGGTGATGAAGCCGTCATAGGTCGAGCGGAACTTCATGCCGACCTCGATCGCATCCGGGTCGCTCACCGTCGCCACCGCCGGCACGTCGGCGGGCGACCAGACGGAACACGGGCAGTTGAGGTTGGGCGCGGCGCCGGTCGTGAACGTCGCGGCGGCGGGTGCCGTCGGGGTCGTCGAGGAATTGCCGCTGACGTCGGCCGAGGTCACGCGATAGTAGTAGGTGGTGCTCGGCGCCAGGCCAATCAGCTGCACCGAGTGCGACATCACGACGCCCGATACCGTGGTGGTGCCAGAGAGGTCGGTGGCACTGGTGCCGAAATCGACGCGTGAACTGGCCGCTTCGTCGGTGGTCCAGGTCACTGACGCGGCACTGGCGGTCGGCGTCGCCGACACACCGGAGATGAGCGGCGTCGTCGTGTCGACGGTGTATTTCGCCTGGTACTGACCGGCAACCGACGTGAATACCGCATACGACACGCCCTTGACCACCTGAATCGAATAGGTGAGGGGTGCCCCGTTGGCGAGGAGCTGCGTCATCGGGTGCCCACCGAAGCTGCTCGGGAGCATGGTCTGGAGATTCAACGCGCCCGCTCCCTGGGTCACCGAGAACGCCAGGGTCGAGCCGTCCCAGGTCATGCCGCCAAAGGAGGATCCATTGCGGCCGTCGACCCAATCGAGCAGCTGTCTCGCCGATATCACCGGGACGCCGCGCGCCTGGGCTGACGCTACGATCGAGGCGGAGCCGACGTGTTCAGCGGTGTCGGTGTGCATGTTGGCGACGTAGGCGCCGTAGTACCCTTCCGGGCCGAGCGCGCGATCCAGCAGGGTGTCGGGAGTGGCCGGGAAGCTTTGCGCCGACTCATCCGTCATCTGCGTCGCCGCCTGGTAGACGTCGATCATCGTGCCGTCTTTTTTCGCGAACCGCATCGGCATCGCCGAACCGGTGAACACGCCCGGGACGTCGTTCACCCAGACATCCGGCCAGTAGTAGTAGTTCGTATCGAGCCTGATCCCGTTGGCCTGGGACGCCAGCGGCTGCGAATCGTAGTCGCTCCAGACGATGCAGTGCGTGCGGTTGGTTCTGGCCGGAGCGGTCGACGGGAACAGCGTCGCGAACTGCGCCAGCTGCTGTGAGAAGTCCGCGTTGAGCGACTGTGCCGTGTAGTCGTGACACGAGTTCTGCTGGTCCGACAATCCATCGGCCTCACCGCTGCTCCACATGTGCGCGCTGATTTCGAAGCCCTTGGCGATGTACGACGCCACCAGGCTCGAGCTGATCGGGGTGTGCGCAAACATGTACGACGTGCCGCGGATGCAATCCCAGTTCGCCACGTTGCAGCCGGGCGTACTGTTGGCCTCATAGATGTTGAATCGGCCGGCCGTGCCGTTGTTGGCGTGATCGTCGCCGGTCATCACGATGACGGCTTTCAACCCGCGCGGCAGGTACCAGAATCGCGGCAGCGGCTTGCGATGCGCGTTGACGAACCCGATCAGGTTCGCCAGCAGACGCTGTTGCTCGTCGGCCTGCGGAATCGCGACCTTCGCCAGATCGACGTAGTTGGGCTGCGCCCCCCCGAAGAAGAGGTCGTCCGACCGGACCGGCGCCTGACCATCGCGGTCCTGGCCCGACCAGGCCGGATTGCCCTGGCGGGTATAGATGACCGATCGCGCCAGGTCGTAGGTGAAGGCCGCGGCCAGACCGCCGGCGCTGCCGACGGAACGGACGGTGACCGCCGGGTTGGCTGTCGCCGTCGACGCGTTCGAGAACAGGGTCGCGATCGCGGTCGCTCCGCTCAGCGTGTAGCGGTCGGCGGTGCCATGAAACTGCATCGTGCTGCTGACGATGCCGGCGCCTGGCGCCGTCGCCGTATTGACCTGCAGGTAGGTATCGGCGAGGGTCGAGGCGGCGTCGGTCAGGCCGAGCAGCGAGGCAAGCTTCTTGTCCGGGCGCATCGCGATGAGATTGCCACCACCGGTCACCCAGGTGGACAGCATCGTCGCCTGGGCGGCCGTCAGCGGCAGGTCACCCAGAATCGCGACGTCATAGTTGCCCAGGACGGTCGCCGTGATCTGCGTGATGTCGGTGACGCTGAATTCGTTCAGTCCCTCGGCGCGGAGAATCTCGGCGTAGTACTGCGCGAACGGATTGACCGTCGAGGAGATGACGAGAATCGGACCGCCCGGGCCGCTGGTCGGCGGCGGTGGCGGTGGCGCCGAGGTGGTGAACGACCACAGGTAGTCTGCGGTCATCGCGTTGCCAGAGCTGTCCTTGACGCCCGAACTGCCGCCGCGGACGCGCGCGCTGTAGGTCGCCGAGAAGCCGAGCCCCGAGCTCGGCTGGAACGTGACCGTCCGGTCGGCGGCCGAATACGTGACCGACCCCGCGACCAAAGCATTGGCCGAGTTGCGAACCTCGAACGACGCCGCGGTCACGGACGAAGCGGTCATCGCCTCGTTGAACGTCGCGGCCACGCTGGTCGTCGCGGCGGCGCTGGTGGAGCCGCCGGCGGGCACAACCGAGCTGACCAGCGGCGGGGTCGTGTCCGGCACGACCGTCGTGACGAAAACGACGTCGGCCCAGTAATTCTCGCTGTTGAAGGATTCGTTCGGAAACGCGCTCACCCCGTACCTGTAGACGCCGTTCGGTTCAGCCAGCCCGTCTTCCAGCCCGTGCAGGGGGCCATTGTCGACGCCGTTCGCGAAGAACCCGTCGCTGCCGTAATAGAACCCGGTGTTGGTGTGATAGGAGACGACATAGGTGGTGTTGGCTGAAATCGCAACCGGCGAGGCCAGTCTCTGCTCCTGCCATCCCGATGACGTCTCGCCGCCGAACGTGATCGTCGCCAGCTTGGTTCCGCTCGCCGACCAGAGATTGCCGATGTGCGCTCCGGTGTCCTGGCCGGCCTTGAAATAGCGAATCGCCGTGATGAATCCGGCGACGTCCGAACGGAACTTGGTGCCCAGTTCGAGCTGGCTGCCGTCTGCATCGACGCCGCCGGACGGCCCCTGGCTCGGCGCCCAGATCGAGCACGGGCAGGTGACGGAGCCAACGCCCACCGTCACGCTGACGCCGCTGCCGGCCTGGCTGATGTTGCCGCTGTCGTCAACGGCGCGAGTGAAGAGCGTCACCGGCCTCGCCGCGCCGGTCTGCCACAGAAACGACCAGTTCTCTCGTCCCGAGGCACGGCGCCACGTCGCGCCGCCGTCGATTGAGACTTCAACGCCGCCAACGCGGCCGCCGCCGGCATCGCTCGCCGTCCCCGAGATGGTGGTGGTGGTATTGGCCGGCACACCGCCGCCGTTGGCGGGTGAGGTAATCACCGAGGTGGGCGCCACGGTGTCGACCGAGGCCGACTGGGTGACCAGCCCGGCCTGGGCCGTCAGCGGTTGAACGCCCATATCGGCGAACAGGTTCAGCGTCGCCTGCTGCATGGCCAGGCTGGGAGCGTTGGCGCCGCGATCATGGGCGCTGTCGAGGCCCCACGACCACTGCACGGTGCCGGCGCCGAAGACGAGCGCGCCGCTCGAATGCTTGTACAGCGTCAGCGAGTGCTGGGCGGTGCCGAACCCGTAGGTGGACCCGTAGTCGAGCAGCACACTGGGCTGGCTGACCGTGGTGTCCGACAGGCGAAACAGGCCGCTCGGCCGGAAGCCGTTGTCGACGTCGGAATCCCATTCGTAGCCGAGCGTGCCGTCGGGCAGGGTGGCAACGGCGCCAGCCGCCTGGGCCGCGACCGTCGTCGTCCGCCAGAAGCGCATCTTGCCGTCGGCAGCGGGAACCGTGATCGCGTCCGAGCAGCAGTTCACCGAGAACAGCGTGCCGGTCAACGCGTTCTGTGGCCGTCCACCATCGGACGGCGGGCTGAATCGGGGGTCCTGCCAGGTGCCGGTCCAGACGTTGGCGGCGGGATCGATCTTCGCGTTCGCGTGCGTTTCCTTGTAGCTCACCAGGGTGCGATAGGGCGTCGCGCCGGGCGCGATGCTGTTCTCCCAGCGGGTCTTCCAGAACACTTCGTTGCCGCTGAAGAACGCCAGGTCCATTCCGGCGTTGCGCGCCGATTCGACGGAGGTGCGCTGCTTGCCGGACCAGTATTCGTCATGGCCGACCGAGAGGAAGACCTGATGTTTCTTCTGGCTCTGCGCGTTGAGGAAGGGCGTGGTGCCGAGCCGGTCCGGATCGACGCCGGCGAGATAGCTGACGTCATAGCCGTTGGCCTCGAGCCAGCGGACCATCGGATATTCGGCGTTGAACACCCAATCCTCGGGCGCTGTCCCACGGGTGGTGAACGGCCGGTTGTAGCTGACCTTGTAGGCGCGCGAAGGGTTGATGCCGGGGCCGCCGGCGTACAAGCTGTTGCCGCCGTACTGGTTGTAGGCCTGCCAGGTGGTGTCTGAGGTCTGGAACAGCAGGTCCGACGTGCTGGCGTCGTTCCGGACGATGAAGACGATGTGGCTGGCTTCGCCGGAGGTCTGGCTGATGGCCTTGGCGAAATAGATGCCCGACGTGGCGGTGCTCGGCACCGCCCACTGGGCGGACACCACCCAGTTGCCGCAGTCGATCAACCCGGTCACCGAGTCGGTGAGGCAGTTCGGCTGGTTCTGCGGCAGGGTCACCGTCGGAGAGACGGTCGCGACCTTGCGCGCGCCCATGCCGTTGTAGAAGCCCATCCGGTAGATGTCGAGCCGGTAGGCCGTCGAATTGGTGTCGATCTTGAAGCTGACCGTCTGCCCCCGGTTGACGCTGATTTCCGTGGCGAATCCTTGAATGGAATCATCCCCGCTGCCGCTGATGTCCCACTCGGACGAGGGATTTCCCGGCAGCTGGTTCTCGCACATGATCGGGTTGCCGATCGGCGGCAGGCAGGGATCGGAGGACTGCGCGGTCGTCGGCGACCAGTTGGGCGTCACGACTGAAATCGCCACAAAGGCAGCGAGCAGGCCGAAGAGTCGCAGCATCCGGCCCGTTCCGATGCGTGATTCAGGCAGTACTTGTCTCGGCAGTCCGGTCATGCGCTCTCCATCGACACGATCCACGGGGCGCCGGCGGCGGCCATGGTTTGACGTGATGCTTCGAAATTTAAGTTGGACAACGGAAGACAACAGAGCAATTTAACTGCCACTAACGTCATGTTGTGACGTGTTGAAACGCCGTGGAAATCAGCGGGGGCGCCCAGAACGGCGCTTCGGGCCTTGCCGAAGGCTGCCGCAGGGGTGTCTTTGTTCGCCGCCAACGACGCGGCCGCTCAGGGTTTTGCGCGCGAAAACGACCCTCGGGCATGGCGCAGCTGGCTGGCTGGCGGGGTTCGAACGCGGCCAGCCGGCGGGCGATCATCCGGCGTGACGATCCGCCGCCGGCGGCGGTGACCGGCGACGAATCTGTCATTGGCTCGTCGTCGCAGGTCGCGACGTTGTCGCGACCGGAGCAGACTTTTATCTGCCTTTCAGCGACTTGTCAGGCAAATGCGGACGGCTGCCGCCGACGCGTTCGTGGCCCTCCCTTTGCTCGACTGGGGGTACATGTACAGCGTCGACTGGGCCGCGATCCGCGCCCGACCGCCTCGCCCGGCAGCTGCGGCCGGGACGACCACGGCCGCCCACGTGCGGGGGTGGTGGTTTCCCAAGGTCGCGCCGGTCGTCTGGTCGCTCGGTTTCACCAGCCTGCTCACCGACGTCTCGTCGGAGATGGTCAGCAGCGTGCTGCCGATCTATCTGTTGCTGCACCTGCACGTGTCGCCCGCGGCGTTCGGCCTGATCGACGGCTTGTACCAGGGATTTGCCCTGCTGGTTCGTATGGTCGCGGGTTACGTCGGCGATCGCTGGCGCCGGCACAAGGCCGTCGCCACGTTCGGCTATGCGCTGTCGGCGGTGTGCCGACTGGCGATTCTCGCGGTCGGCGGGGCCTGGACCGGAATCGCCGTCGTGGTCGCGGTCGATCGCGCCGGGAAGGGCATCCGGACGGCGCCGCGCGACGCGCTGATTTCGCTGGCGACGCCGCCCGGCGAGCTGGCCCGCGCCTTCGGCGTCCACCGGGCACTCGATGCGGCCGGCGCGATGATCGGGCCGCTCCTGGCGTTCGTCATCCTGACCGCGATGCCCAACGCCTACGATGTGACGTTCGTGGTCGGCTTCTGCGTCGCGCTGGTCGGACTGGCGGTGATTGCGTTGTTCGTGCGCGAGCCGGGCCGGGTCGTCCCGGTCAACCAGTCGGCGCCCGCGCTGTCGCCGTTCGCGCTGGCCGGGGATCCGCGGCTGCGCCAGGTGGCGATTGCCGCCGGCCTGTTGAGTGTGGGCACGATCAGCGATTCGTTCATCTTCGTCACGCTGCAGCGGCAGGTCGGCTTCGACGCCGGCGTCTTCCCGCTGTTGTTCGTCGCGGTGTCCCTGGTCAATTTCGTGCTGTCAGCGCCGAGCGGCCAGCTGGCGGACCGGTTCGGACGGCGGACCGTGTTTCTTGCCGGCCACGCCCTGCTGTGGTGCTCCTACGCCGCCCTGATCCCCGACGCGCACCCCGTCTTCCGGCTGATCGTCTGCCTCGCGCTGCTCGGCTCCTACTATGCGGCGACTGACGGCGTCCTCGCCGCCGTCGCCTGCGAACTGCTGCCCCGGGAGCTCTACGGCAGCGGCCTGGCCTTCATGGCGAGCGTCACCAATGCGGGCCGGCTGCTCTCCTCGGTGATGTTCGGCCTGGCCTGGTCTTCCTGGGGATTGCATACCGCCATCGTCTTGTTCATGATGGGGCTGGCTGTCGGTCTCGTGGGCGCGACCCTTGTGTTGCGCACGGCAGCGACCATTCATGACGCGCCCGATCCGGCTTGATGCACGAACCGGCGCGTTCATCGGTGTGTGTGCGGCCGCGGCCGTCCTGGCCGTCGGCTACATTGCCTGGAGCCGCTCCGGCATGTCCCGCTCGACCGCGTTCCCGGCGACTGGTGTCGTCGTCGATGCGGCGGCGCTGACGCGCGCGCAGGGCGCGCCGCACCTTCTCTTCCGCAATACGGATCTGGGAGAGGCCCACGGACGCGTCCTGCTGACCGCGTTCGCTCAGCCAGGCCTGATCAGGCTCCCGACGCCGATCACGTGCGAGCGAATCGCCTTCACTGCCGGGCGCGGGGTCTGTCTCGCCGCCGAACGCGGCACATCCCGCCTGAACACCTCGTACTACGCCCGGACGCTCGACGCCGGATTCACCGCCACGCATTCACTGCCGCTGCCCGGCATTCCGAGCCGGGTCCGTCTCTCGCCGAGCGGCCGCCTGGCCGGGATCACGGTCTTCGTGAGCGGCGACTCCTACGCCTCGAACAGCTTTTCGACGCGAGCGATGATCCTGGATGTCACGACAGGGGAGCAGACGGGCGAGCTGGAAGAATTCACCGTGCTTCGCGACGGGGCGGCGTTCAAGGCCGCCGATTTCAACTTCTGGGGGATGACCTTCGCCGACGATCAGCGGCTCTATGCCACGCTCCAGACCAACGGCCGGAGATACCTGATTGAGGCGGACCTGCCGGGGCGAACCGCCCGGATCGTCGCCGACGATGTCGAATGCCCGGCACTGTCTCCTGATGGCCGGCGCATCGCGTTCAAGAAGCGGGAGACGGTTGGTGGGAATCTGGTCTTCAGAGTGAGCGTCCTCGATCTGGCGTCACGCGTGGTCACCGAACTCGCCGAGACGCGCAGTGCCGACGATCAGCCGGAATGGCTCGACGACGAGCGCGTCGCCTATGCGCTGGCGAGCTCGACCAGGCCCGGCAGCACCGACATCTGGGTCGTGGCGGCCGACGGCAGCGGTGCCGCCAGCCGTCTGATCGAGGGTGGGTGGTCGCCGGCGGTCGTTCACTGAAACGCTACAATCGTGCCGATGCCACCGCGCCGTAGCGTCCTCATCATCGGATCTGAAGCGGTTCCCTTCGCGAAAACCGGTGGTCTCGCCGACGTGCTCGGCGCGCTGCCGGCGGCGCTCGGCCGCCTCGGCTGGGCGGCGACCTTGATGCTGCCCAGATATCGGGGCGTGACGGCCGGCAGCCTGGTCGAGCGCTGTCCGGTGACCGTCGGTGGAGACCCGCGAGACGTCGGATTCTACGAGGCGCCGCTCGAGGCGGGTGCCCGCGCGGTGCTGGTCGATTGTCCCGACCTGTTCGATCGTGAGGGGCTGTACGGCGCCGGCAGCGTCGACTATCCCGACAACGCGCGGCGGTTCGCGCTGCTGGTGCGGGCCGCGTTGGAATTCACCGCACGGCAGGGTGTCCGGCCGTCGATCGTGCACGCGCACGACTGGCAGGCGGGGCTTGCTCCCGTCTACCTCCGCACGCTCTACGCCGGTCATCCGGTTCTGGGCGGGGTGCCGAGCCTGTTCACGATTCACAACCTCGCCTATCAGGGGCTGTTCGCGCCCGACTGGCTGCCGCGGCTCGACCTGCCCTGGGAACTGCTGTCGACCGATCGGCTCGAGTACTGGGGACGCATCAGCTTCCTCAAGGGTGCCATCAACGACGCCAGCCTGCTGACCACGGTCAGCCGGCAGTACGCCCGTGAAATCCAGACGCCAGAGTTCGGCTTCGGGTTCGACGGCGTCTTGCGGCGCCGTGCGGCTGACCTGGTCGGCGTCCTGAACGGGATCGATACCGACCAGTGGGATCCGACGCGCGACCCGCATCTGTCCGTTCCGTTCGGCCTGGACGACTTGAGCGGAAAGGCTGTCGCCAAGCGTGATCTCCTGAGGCAGTGCGGACTGCCCGTGGACCACGCGGCGCTGGAGCGCCCGCTGATCGGCATGATCTCCCGGATGGTCGACCAGAAGGGCTTCGACCTGATCGCCTCCGTCAACGACGAGCTGATGGCGCTCGATGCGACCTGGGTGGTGCTCGGTACCGGGGAGCTCCGCCACGAAGAGATGTGGGCCGCCACCGCCGCCCGGTGGCCGGATCGGGTCGGTGTCCGGATTGGATTCGACGAGTCCCTTGCCCACCTGATTGAGGGGGGGAGCGACATGTTCCTGATGCCGTCGAGCTTCGAGCCGTGCGGCCTGAATCAGCTGTACAGCCTGCGATACGGGACGGTGCCGATCGTGCACGGTGTGGGGGGGCTCGCCGATACGGTCCGGGACTTCGCGCCGCGGAGCACTGCGTCGACCGGGTTCGTCTTCCACGAGTACACTGGAGCAGCGCTGATCGCCGCGCTCGGCCGCGCCTTCCGCGTGTTCGCCGACCGTCCCCGCTGGCGTGCGCTCCAGCTGGCCGGCATGCGCCAGGACAACTCGTGGGACCGTTCGGCGCAGGAGTACGTCAAAATATACAAGCGGGCGATGAAACACGCAGGAACAACGAGCTAACGCGTCGAGCTTCCAGTTCGTCCTTCGAACTGGAAGCCGGAGCCTGAAGTTTGGAGCTGGAGAATGTCTGCTGACAACGTGCAAACCTTTACGGACGGCAATTTCGACGAGACGGTCATCAAGGCTGGCGACCTCGTCCTGGTCGATTTCTGGGCGGAGTGGTGCGGACCGTGCAAACGGCTGGCGCCGACGGTCGATGCCCTGGCCACCGACTACACCGGGAAACTGACGGTCGGAAAGCTCAACGTGGACGACAATCCCACCACGGCCTTCAAGTTCCAGATTCGCGGCATCCCGGCGCTGCTGCTGTTCAAGGGCGGCCAGGTGGTCGAATCGGTCGTCGGACTCGTCCCGAAAGAAGATCTCAAGAGGGTGATTGATAAACATCTCTGAGATGTGAGGATGTGAGGAAGTGAGGAAGTGAGGATGTGAGAATGATGTCAGGATGTGAGGATCTTGACATCCGACTCCCTTACTTCCTCACATCCCTACATCCCTACATCCCTACATCTCAACATTCCAAGATCCTCACATCCTCACATCCTCACATCCTCACATCCTTACATCTCTCCATCTCCTGTCATGGACCATCGAGACCTCATCATCATCGGCTCCGGCCCGGCCGGCCTGACGGCGGCCGTTTACAGTGCGCGCGCCAACCTCAGTCCTCTCCTGATCGAGGGCGTCGAGGCCGGCGGCCAGCTCATGCTCACCACCCTGGTCGAGAACTATCCGGGTTATCGCGACGGGATCATGGGGCCGGATCTCATGGCCGCGATGCGGGCGCAGGCCGAGCGGTTCGGGACGACGATGTTCCAGGGCAATATCACCGAAGTGGACCTCTGCGCCCGGCCGATCGTCGTCCGCACGGCTGACGCCGGATTCACGACCCGCGCGCTGGTCATCGCGACCGGCGCGTCGGCGCGGATGCTGGGTCTGCCCTCGGAGCGGGCGCTGCTGGGGCACGGCGTCTCGACCTGCGCCACCTGCGACGGCTATTTCTGCCGCGGGCAGGAGATCGCCGTCATCGGCGGCGGCGACTCGGCGATGGAGGAGGCGGTGTTCCTCACGAAATTCGCCACCAAGGTCACGGTCGTGCACCGGCGCGAGACCCTCCGTGCCTCCAAGATCATGCAGGACAAGGCGCGGGCGAACCCGAAGATTGCCTGGCTGCTGAATACCGAGGTCGACGAGATTGTGGACGGCGGCAAGGGCGAAGTGACCGGGATGGTCGTGCGCAACGGCACGACAGGGGAGCGCGCCGAGGTGCCGGTGACCGGGGTCTTCGTCGCCATCGGCCACACGCCGAACACATCACTCTTCCGGGGTCAGCTCGAGATGGATGCCAACGGCTACCTGCTCACGCACGACGGGACGAAGACGAGCATCCCAGGCGTGTTCGCCTGCGGTGACGTTCAGGACCATGTCTACCGGCAGGCGATCACGGCCGCCGGAAGCGGCTGCATGGCGGCGCTCGACGCGGAACGGTACCTCGAACACACGCCCGGGCACCTCCAGACCTAGGCGACAGGCTAGGTCTCGATCCAGCCGCCGCCCAGGACGCGGTCGCCGTCGTAGATGACCAGCGCCTGACCGGGTGTCACCGCGATCTGCGGCGCCTCGAACGTCAGCTCGACGCGCGCGTCTCCGAGCACACGCACGGTCGCCGCCGCGGCGCGGTGACGATGGCGAATCTGGGCGGTGACCGCCAGCGCCGTGCCCGGTTCGTCGATCAGCCAATTGACGCGGGCCGCGGTCAGGACCGTCCGCTCGAGGGCGGTCTTTGGACCGACGACGACCTGACGATTCACGGGGCTGAGCGCCAACACGTACATCGGCGCTCCGCTCGGCGAGCCGGGCAGCCCCAGTCCCTTCCGCTGACCGACGGTAAAGCGGTGGATGCCGCCGTGCGTCGACAGCACCCGGCCTTGCTGGTCGACAATCACCCCGTCGTGGACGGTGTCCGGCGCGCGCTGCTCGATGAACCCGGCGTAGTCGTTGTCGGGCACGAAGCAGATCTCATGGCTGTCCGGTTTGTCCGCCACCGGCAGCCGGTAACGGCGTGCGTAGTCCCGGACGACGTCCTTGGTGACGCCGCCGACCGGGAACACGGCGTGCGCCAGCTGCGCCTGAGTCAGGGAGAACAGGAAGTACGACTGATCCTTGCCGGGATCGACGCCGCGCGTCAGCCGGTGCCGGCCGGTCGCGTCATCCCAGGCCACCTGGGCGTAGTGGCCGGTGGCGACGGCATCGGCGCCGAACCCGCGGGCGCGATCGAGCAGGGTATGGAACTTGAGATCGCTGTTGCAGCGGGCGCAGGGGAGCGGCGTCCGGCCGTCGGCGTATTCGCGCACGAAGTTCGAGACCACCTGCTCGTCGAACTGCCGCTCGAGGTTCAGGATGTAGTGCGGGATGTCGATGATCGCCGCGACCCGCCGCGCGTCGTGCAGGTCGTCGAGCGTGCAGCAGCTGCCGAAGGTCCGATCGCCGCCGCTCTGATCGTAGAGCTGCATCGACAGGCCGACGACGTCGTGGCCCTGCTCGACCAGCATGGCGGCGGCGACCGACGAGTCGACGCCGCCCGACATGGCGACCGCTATACGCATTGAGTGACCATCACTGCCTGTACGTGGTGTCCGGCTTCAGCCGGACCGTAACAGGTCCGCCTGAAGGCGGACACGACGTACTCAAGATCGTCTTGCTAGCCCGCGGCGCGCCTGGTCAGGCTGCGCAGCTTTTCCACCAGGCCCGGCAGCACCGCCACGACCCGGTCGACCTCTTCTTCCGTCGAAAACAGCCCGAGGCTGAAACGCAGCGAGTTCTGCGTGCGATGCGCCGGCAATCCCATCGCGCGCAGCACGTGCGACGGCTCCAGCGTGCCCGAGGAGCAGGCCGATCCGGTCGATACCGCGATGCCTTCGAGATCGAGCGCAATCAGCAGGCTCTCGGCTTCGACGCGATCGAAGCCGATGTTTGTCGTGTTCGGCACGCGGGCCGTTCGGGTCCCGTTGACGACCGTGCCGGGCACGCTGCGCAGGATGCCCTCTTCCAGCCGATCCCGCAGGCTGCCGACCCGGCCGGCTTCCGCTGTCAGCTTGCCGATCGCCAGCCTCGCCGCGACGCCCATGCCGGCGATTGCCGGCACATTCTCGGTCCCGGCGCGGCGGCTCCGTTCGTGTTTGCCGCCGGTGAGGATCGGCCGCATCCGTGTGCCGCGCTTGATCCAGAGCGCACCGGCGCCTTTCGGGCCGTTGAACTTGTGCGCCGACAGGGACAGCAGATCGACGCCGAGCGCCTTGACGTCGATCGGGATCTTGCCGGCCGCCTGCACCGCGTCGGTGTGCATCAGGGCGCCGTGTTCGTGAGCGATCGCGGCCAGCTCCGCGATCGGCTGGATGGTGCCGATTTCGTTGTTCGCCTGCATCACCGACACCAGCGCGGTGTCCCTGGCCATCGCCTCCCGCAGGCGGTCCGCGGCGACGATGCCGGTGGAATCGACCGGAATGAAGGTCGTCCGCCAGCCGTGCCGGGTGAGCGCCTTGAGCGTGTTCAGCACCGCTTCGTGTTCGATGGCGCTCGCCACCAGGTGCCGGCGCCCGCCCGGCTCGAGCGCCTCGGCGGCGCCACGGATGGCGAAGTTGTCCGATTCCGTGCCGCCGCTGGTGTAGACGATCTCCGACGGATCGGCATGGATCAGGGCGGCGACCGCCGACCGGGCGTCGTCCATCAGGGCCTTGGCCCGCTGCCCGAAATGATGCACGCTGGAGGCGTTGCCGAACTGGTCGCGGGAGGCGGCAATCACGGCTTCGAGCACGTCGGGAGCCAGCGGGGTGGTCGCGTTGTTGTCGAAATAGACACGCATATTGAACCGTGTATTGTATCACCTGCCGCTAACCCCCGGTAACAGAAGGACTAGACAACATTTGAAGAGAGCCATATACTGGCACGACTCTTCCATGCAGAACGGTTTCGCACCGCGCTTCAACGAACCGATACGTCTTCCGCTTGGGCATCGGCTCCCGCACCCTGGGAACGAGTCCCGGCAGCTTGGGAAGCCTTCTAGGCGGAGGTTACATGTGGAAACGCGATGAGGCGGTTCGGCCGGCGGCGCCGCCGCCGCCCGCCTCGCTGCCTCTGTCCGCCGGCGCCCGATCCGACGCCAGAGCATCCATGGAGAAGGACATCGTGAACATCGGAAAATCGGTTGTCATCAAAGGCGAGCTGACCGGCAGCGAGGATCTGACCATCGAGGGACAGGTCGAAGGGACGATCCAGCTGCGCGAGCACGTGCTGACGATCGGGCCGAACGCACGCATCAAGGCCCAGGTGTTCGCCAAATCGGTGGTGGTGCTCGGCCAGGTGACCGGCAACGTCACGGCGAGTGACAAGGTCGACATTCGAGACAACGGGTCGGTCGACGGCGACATCATTTCCCCGCGCGTCGCGATTGCCGAGGGGGCGCACTTCCGCGGCAGCGTCGACATGCAGCGCAAGGGCGGCGTCACGACCCAGGCGGCGCCGGCGGCTCCGCCAGCAGCCCAGTCGGCGCAGGCAAGCTCCCCAGGCAAGCCGGCTGCGCAGGCCCCGCCCGAGAAGCCGGCCATCCCGGCCGCGGCGCAGCCTTCCGCCGCCACTCCTGCCAGCCACCGCGTCGGCGCCTGACTGAAGCGCGGACGTTGACGAGCAAAATGTCCGACGTGACATCAGTCCAGGAGTAGCCGGTGCTCGCGTCCTCCACCAGGCGCTCCGCGCCGCGTCGTGCCGAAGGCCCATGGGCCTGTTAGACCGGATCGCACCTCGCCGGGGCGATGCCGGGTCATCCCGCGGCTCGGGCGACGACGCGGTGTTTACCACCAAGACGCTGCCGAAGTTTCTCACCTGCCTGACGGCGCGGGAGTGGCCGGTCCTGATGGACCTGGGACCCGTGGTCGGCAGCAATGTGAGTTTCTTCGGCGAGCAGCTCGGCTGCAAAATCCTGGTCGAGGATCTCTACAGCGATCTGGACCGGCATGTGCGGACCCAGACGACCGCGGCGCTCCCCGCGTTCCTGACCTCGCGCTTCAGCCAGCCGTCGGGCACCATCGACGGCATCCTGTGCTGGGATGTCTTTGACTACCTCGATCGTCCCGCCGCGCAGGCGCTCGCCGCCCAGCTGACGCGCATCCTGAGGCCGGACGGGGCGCTGCTCGGCTTCTTCAGCGCCTCCCAGGTCGCCGATACGCGCTACAGCAAGTACGTCATCGTCGACCGCCTCAACTTGAGGCACCGCGCCTACCCGTCGGCGCGCGGCCGCCAATCGGTCCTCGCCAACCGTGACATCATCCGGCTGTTCGAAACGCTGCGCGTTGCCGATTCGTTCCTGCTGAAGAACAACCTCCGGGAATTCCTCTTCAGAAAGCCTGCCTAGTGTCCATCGTGGTAGCATCTGCCGCCCGATGATCGATTTCGACCTGACTGAAGAACAGCGCCTGTTGGAGCAGTCGGTCCGCGAATGGGCCGGCCGGGAAGTGGCGCCGGCGATTCACGCCCTCGATCGCGAGCACCGCTTCGATCGATCGGTTCTGGCCGGGATGGCCTCGCTCGGCCTGCTCGGGATTTCCGTGCCGCCGCACTACGGCGGCGCCGGGATGGACTACATCTCGCTCGGCCTGGCCAGCGAAGAGCTCGAGTACGTCGACACCTCGCTGCGGGTGATCATGTCGGTGCACACCGGCTTGAACTGCCTGACGCTGCTGGCCTGGGGGACCGAAGACCAGAAGCAGCGCTACCTGGTGCCGCAGGCGCAGGGCACGAAGATCGCCGGCTACGGCCTGACCGAGCCGGCGGCCGGCAGCGACGTCCGCGCCATCCAGACCATCGCCGTGAAGCAGGGCGATCGCTACGTCCTGACCGGCGAAAAGACCTGGATTTCGCTCGCCGATATCGCCGACAACTTCCTGGTCTTCGCCTGGACCGATGCGGCGAAGAAGAAGGCGCGCGATCCGTCCGGGATCAGCGCGTTCATCGTCGAGCGCACGTTCGCCGGATTCGCGAGCAGCCCGCTGAAAGAGAAGTGGGGGATTCTCGCCGGCAACACCGGGTCGTTCACGATGGACGGCGTCGAGGTTCCCGAAGAGAACCTGCTCGGCCGGCCGGGTGAAGGCTTCAAGATCGCGATGTTCGCGCTCGACCAGGGCCGGTTCACGGTCGCGGCCGGCGCCACCGGCCTGATTCGCGCCTGCCGGGATGCGAGTGTCAGCTATGCCCGCGAGCGGCAGACCTTCGGCGTCGCGATTGG
Source organism: Acidobacteriota bacterium (assembly GCA_039931615.1). GTDB lineage: Bacteria > Acidobacteriota > Vicinamibacteria > Vicinamibacterales > CAVVIG01 > JAHFUI01. Next base: position 29,872 of record JBDTRR010000009.1, on the reverse strand, counting down.
CGAGCATCAGCTGGTCAAGGAAATGCTGGCGCAGATGGAGTCCGACTATCAGACGTCGCGGCTGCTCTGGCTGCGGGCCGGGTGGCTGAAGAACCAGGGCCGCCGCAATACCCGCGAGACCGGGCTGGCGAAATGGTTTGCGACGGTCGCCTCCGAGCGCGCCGCCGGCGATGCGGTCCAGGTCCACGGCGCCAACGGCTACTCGGACGAGTATCCGGTCGGCCGCTTCTACCGGAACTGCAAGGGCGCCGTGATTTACGAAGGCACGCGCGAGGTCCACAAGGTGATGCAGGCCGACTACCTGCTCGGCTATCGCACCGACCGGCCGACGCGCTGCGAGCTGCCGGCGCACCAGCCGAAGGACGCGATCTAACGGCCCGACAAGAGGGGATGTATGGATTCAGATCTCTCGCTCGAGTTTCTCCGCGTCGTCGAACAGGCGGCGATCGCGTGCGCGCACACGATGGGGCAGGGGGACCGCAAGTACTCTGACAAGGTCGCGGTCGATGCGATGCGCAAGGTGATGGACACCCTGCCGATCGACGGCACCATCGTGATCGGGGAAGGCGAGCGCGACGAGGCGCCGATGCTCTACATCGGCGAGAAGGTCGGCCTGCCGTACGCACAGGGGGCGCAGACCTCGCGGACCAACTACGACTCGGTCGACATTGCCGTCGATCCGCTCGAAGGCACCAACCTCTGCGCCACCGGAGCGCCGAACGCGATCGCGGTGCTCGCCGCCGCGGACAAGGGCGGTCTGCTGCACGCGCCCGATATCTACATGGAAAAGCTGGTCGTCGGCCCCAGCTCGAAGGATGTCGTCGACCTCGATGCGCCGGTCGCGGACAACCTGAAAGCGATTGCCGGTCGCCTCGACCGCCGCGTCGAAGATCTCGTCGTTGTCGTCCTCGATCGCGACCGGCACACCAAGCTGATTGCCGACATCCGGGCGACCGGGGCGCGGATCCGCCTGATCGGCGACGGCGACCTGTCGGCCGGGATCACCGCTGCCGTCGCCGGCTCGGGCGTCCACGCCGTGATGGGGACCGGCGGCGCGCCGGAAGGGGTGCTGACCGCGGCGGCGATGCGCTGCCTCAACGGCGAAATCTTCGCCCGGCTGGTCGTCAGCAAGCCCGAGCACGAAGAGCGCTGCCGCGCCATGGGCATCAAGGACATCAAGAAGATCTACCGGGCCAGGGATCTGGCGCCGGGCGACCAGGTGATCTTTGCCGCCACCGGCGTCACCGACGGCACCCTGATGCGCGGGGTGCGGTTCTTCGGCGACGGCACGCGAACCAGTTCGGTGATCATGCAGAATTCGCCGCACCGGATCCGGTTCATCGACAGCACCCACGTCGCCGCGCACCGCGATGTGAAAATCCGGTTCTGAGCCGTTCGAGGGGTATACTCCTCTCTCACATGAGAGCATCTCCCGAGACCTCGAGCCTGGCGACCGCGGCCTACGGCATCGTCCGACGGCGCATCGCCCGCGGCAAGGTCGGCCTGGGCCAGGTGATCTCGCGCCGCAAGATCGCCGCCGAGCTCGGGATGAGCTTCCTGCCGGTGTCGATGGCCCTGCTGCGGCTGGAGTCGGAAGGGCTGCTCGAAAGCCGCCCGCGGGCGGGGACCCGGGTCCGCATTCCGTCGGCGGAGGACGTCCGCGGCCACTACGTGGTGCGGGAGGCCCTGGAGGTGCAGGCCGCGAAGCTGTTTGCCCAGGTGGCGACCGCCGGCGAACGGACCGACCTGCAGAGGATGGCCGCCCGTGTCGACGCGCTGGCCATGGAAGCCTCGGAACGGCGGCAGTTCGTCATCTGGCACCAGAAGCTGCACCGCCGTATCGCCGAGTGCACGCGCTGTCCGGCCCTGTCGGCGACCATCGAGCACACCAACGTACTGGCCGCGATGTGGTTCTGTGTGGCGCAGCAGCCACCGGCCGACGGCCCGCGGCGGCGGCACCAGGACCTGCTCGAAATCCTCGGCCACGGCACGGTCGACGAAGCCGCGGAGGCGATGCGCGGACACATCGCGTTCGGCCTCCGCCACACCCTGGACGTGCTGCAGCCGTACTTCCGGATGCGCAAGGCCAGCGGCAAGACCTTCTTCAGGAGCGAGCGCAAGCAGATCGCCGAGCTCCTCGATTTCAAGATTGCCGGCGACGTGAAATGAGTCGCGCCGACCTGAACTGTACGTAGTGTCCGTACGTAGTATCCGTACGTCCGTCAAGCTGAAGCCGGCCACTGGGTACTGAACGAATTCCGCTAAAGCGGTACGCCTGGCGTGTCCGATCCGGCCAGCCAGGCCTTGCCCTCGGCGTACAGCGTTTCAACCGCCGGTCCCCGCCGGCCCGGCAAGCCTTGCTTGACAGTGAATCCGTTGCTCGCCTGGAGGTATCCCAGGTGGCGGTATCCCTCGGGGAACCCCGCGAGCCGTTCGGGATCGAGCCTCAGCACCGCCGACGGATCGATCGGGTCGAGCCGGTCCTTTTCGTAGATCGGCTGACGCCGCACGATGCCCCAGCGCCCCGCCCGCTTCTCGAAGAAGTCGTAGAAGCGCCCGACGCACAAGACGTCGACCATCACGCCCTCGAGCGGCGCGCGCTGCAGGATGTTCATCTTGACCTGCGAGATGGCGCGGCGGCCGGCGATGTCACAGCTCCAGCCGCCCAGCGCGTGGAGGATGTTGACGCCGTTGTCGAACCCCTCGCGGCTGACCTCGATGAAGCGTCGGGCGGGACCCTGAAACCAGGTCGCCGTCATCCAGCCGTCGTCGTGCCAGACGGTGGCGAACCGCTCCCAGTCGCCGGCATCGCGCCAGAGCACCCAGTTCTCGACCGTCTCCCTGATCGTCAGCCGGTCGTTGGTGAGTTGATCGGACATGTCCTGCTCCTGCTCAGACCGTCCCGACCTGCGCGATCAGGTTCTTCATCGTGCCAATCCCTTCGACCTCCGTCTCCATGACGTCGCCGTCCTTCATGTATTCGGGCGGTGTCCGTCCCAGGCCAACCCCTTCGGGCGTACCGGTGGCGATGATGTCGCCCGGCTCGAGCGTCATGCCTTTCGACAGCGACTCGATGGTGACATCGATCGGGAAGATCATGTTGGCCGTGGTGGAGTCCTGCCGGGTCTCGCCGTTTAACCGGAGCGAAAGGCGCTTCTGCTGCGGATCGCCGAATTCGTCAGCGGTGACCACGACCGGACCCATCGGACAGAAGCCGTCGAGACTCTTGCCCTTGAACCATTGCATGTGGCTCTTCTGCAGATCGCGCGCCGAGACGTCGTTGAGGACCGTGTAGCCGAAGACGCAGGCGAGCGCGTCGGCCCGCGCGACGTTCTTGCACGGCACGCCGATGATGGCGGCGAGCTCCACCTCGTAGTCGAGCTGCTGCGTCACCGCCGGATCCCACGGCACCGCGTCGAACGGGCCGTTGATCGAGGTCGTCGACTTGGTGAAGAACACCGGGGTGTCGGGCAGCTTCACCGCCACCTCGCGCGCCCGGGCCGCCTCCTCGATGTGGCTCTTGTAGTTCCGGCCGAGGCAGAAAATGTTCTTGCGCGGCCGGGGGATCGGGGCGTGCACGCGCACGTCGGCCAGCCGGTGACCCTCGCCGGCCTTCGCCGGCAGCTCGTCGTTGAGCAGCGTGGCGGCGCGCTGCCAGGCGTCCGGGCCGGCCTGAATCAGCGACAGCAGATCGCCCGGGAATGGTCCGGGCCATCGGTCGGCGATCGTCATCGCGACGTCGACGACCCAGTCGGTTCGAACGACGACACCCAGGCGTTCGGTCGGATCGCCGGGCAGGGAAAAGGTGACATATCTCATTGGGGGGAATCCTCTCCATGGCTTGCAACTCCGACCTGAACCGCGTCCTCTGCGTCCTCTGCGGTTCGAAAGAGCGTGCCGTGCCCGGCTGACATTGTCAATGGTCGGGCGCCGGCGGGATCGCCGATCTGGAACATTGGATCGGCACATTCGGCCGCCACTATTTGGCATATCAGCACGCCGACAGCCGTCGGGCTGCTGCTATACTCCCGGGCTGTCGCAACAATCGAGTTGGGCTGTACGGATCCTCCCAAGTGGGAGAGGAGGCGCGATGAAGCGCGTTTTGAGTGGTGTAACCGGAGCTGTGCTGCTCGTGCTGTTGATCGCCGCCGGGGCGTCGGCGCAGGCGACGGCGCAAATCAGTGGAGCGGTCAAGGATTCAAGCGGCGGCGTGCTGCCAGGCGCGGACGTCACGGCCACGCAGACCGAAACCGGATTCAAGCGGAGCGTCGTCACCGGAGCTGACGGGCTGTTTTCATTTCCCGGCGTGCCGATCGGTCCGTATCGCCTCGAGGTGGCGCTGGCCGGCTTCAGCTCGTACAACCAGACCGGCATCGTCCTCCAGGTTGGCAGCGCCCCGAACATCCCGGTGACCCTGGCGCTCGGCACGGTGGCCGAGTCGGTGACGGTGTCCGGCGAAGCGCCGCTGATCGACACCGGCAAGCTGGGGATCGGCCAGGTCATGGACAACAAGCGGATCATGGATCTGCCGCTGAATGGCCGCAACGCCGCCGACCTGATCCAGCTCCTCCCGGCCGTCATCCCGCAGCCGGGGCTGAACGCCACCAGCCGCAGCATGCAGGGCGGGCAGGCCTATTCGGTCGCCGGCGGCGTCGCCTTCGGCGTCGCCTACGTCCTCGACGGCGCCACGCACAACAACCCCTACGACAACCTGAACCTGCCGCTGCCGTTTCCCGACGCGCTGCAGGAATTCCGGGCGGAGACCTCCGCGCTCACCGCCCAGAACGGCTTCCACTCCGGGGCGTCGGTGAACGTCGTCACCAAGTCGGGCACCAATTCGTTCCGCGGCGACGCGTTCGAGTTCCTCCGCCACCACAGTCTCAATGCCACCGATCCGTTTGCAGCCAAGGACGCCAGCGGCAACCGGAAGGACGACGGGCTGAAGCGGAACCAGTACGGGGCGACGCTGGGCGGTCCGATCAAGACCGACAAGCTGTTCTTCTTCGCCGGCTTCCAGGGCACCAATACCCGCGTCAATCCGACCGACAACCGCGCCTTCGTGCCGACCGCCGCGATGCTGAACGGCGACTTCACGGCATTTGCGTCCGCCGCGTGCAACGCCGGCACCGCCAAGAATCTCGGTGCGCCGTTTGTCGGCAACAGGGTCGACCCGGCGCTGTTCAGCAAGGCGGCGCTGTCGATCACTTCCCGGCTGCCGACGACCACTGATCCGTGCGGCCTGGTCCAGTTCGGTCAGCCGTCGTCGACCGACGATCAGCAATACGTCGGCAAGGTCGACTTCCAGATCAGCAGCAAGCACTCGCTGTTCGCCCGCTACATCGGCACGCAGGTAGTGACGCCGCCGCCGTTCGGCCTCAAAGAGTCGGAGCAGAACCTGCTGGTGACGCGCACCGGCGGACGCGACAACCTGGCGCAGACGTTCACGGTCGGCGAGAACTTCGTCATCAGTCCGACGACCCTGAACGCGGTGCGTTTTGCCTTCAACCGCACGGCGATCCATCGGACCAGCACCGACTTCTTCTCCGCGCCAGAGGTCGGCATCAACATCTACAGCTACAGGCCGCACTACATGCTGTTGACGGTCACCAACGGCTTCAGTCTCGGCGGCGGCACGGAAAGCGAATCGAACTTCACGACCAACGCCTGGCAGCTGAGCGACGACGTGACGCTGGTGCGGGGCGCCCACCAGTTCGCGCTGGGCGTCAACCTGGCGCATTGGACCTCGCTGTCGCTGGCCAACGTCCGTTCGCCCGGGCAGTTCAGCGTCGACGGCACGCAGACCGGCGGCGCGGCGAACAGCACCGGGCTGTCCGACTTTCTGCTCGGCCGGCTGGGCACCAACGGGCTGGTCCAGTCGGCGCCCAATACCCTCGACATGCAGCAGACCTACATTGGCGTCTACGCGCAGGACACCTGGCGCGCCAGCTCGCGGGTCACGCTCAACTATGGTCTGCGGTGGGAGCCATTCCTGCCGCAACAGCTGGTGAACGGCGCGGTCTATCAATTCGACATGACGCGCTTCACGCAGAACGTGCACAGCACGGTCTTCCCGAAGGGACCGGCCGGGCTGTACTTTCCTGGCGACACCGGCTTTCCGAGCCAGGCCGGCATGGAAAAACAGTGGACCAACTTCGGCCCCCGGGTCGGGCTGGCGTGGGATCCGACCGGCACCGGACGGATGTCGGTCCGGGCGGCGTTCGGCCGATCGTACGAGTTCGTCAACGGGCAGTTCCATCTGAACACGTCGGTGGCGCCGCCGTGGGGATCTGAGATCCGGCTCAACGCGCCGCCGGGCGGCCTGGACGATCCCTTCCTGGGGAGTCCGGGCGGGAACACCAATATCTTCCCGGTCACCTTCGATCAGAACGCGCCGTTCTCGGTGAATGGGCCGTTTCTCAGCCTGAGCGACAACATGACGTCGACCCACGTCGACATGTGGAACGTTTCGGTCGAGCGTCAGCTCGGCGCCCGCTGGCTGGCGTCGGTCGGCTACGTCGGCAGCCGGACCAGCAACCTCTGGGAGTCGACGCCCTTGAACAACGGGTTGTTCATCCCCGTCAACGGCGCCGCGCCGAGCGCTGCCAACCTGAACGCCCGCCGGCCGTTTTTCCTGGCCGATCCGGACAACGGCAAGTACTACGGACCGACGGATCTCTACGTCACCGATGGTTCGCAGCGCTACAAGGGGCTGTTGTTGTCGATTCGCGGTAGCGGCCGATACGGATCGTCGATCAATGCCAACTACACCGTGTCGAACTGCTTCGGGTCGCCCGACGGCAACGGCGGCGCCACGACAAATGTCTCGACCGGCTACAACATTCCGAGCAATCCCGGCTTCGACGACGGCAACTGCTCGTCGGATCGGCTGCAGAATTTCTCGGTGACCGGCGCGATCCAGTCGCCGCGCTTCAACCACGCCGGATTGCGCGCCGCCTTCACCGATTGGCGCCTGGCGGGCAGCTTCCGGGCGTTGACCGGACCGTGGCTGAGCATCACAACCGGCGCGGACATCGCCCAGAACGGGCAGGCCGGGACGCAGCGCGCCAGCGTGGTCCCGGGCATCGATCCGTATGGCGATCAATCGACCAACGCGGCCAACGGGGGCATCCGGTTCCTCAACCCGCTGGCCTTCGTGCAGCCGGCCGCCGGCACGCTCGGCGACAGCGTCCGCAACAGCGTCCGTGGGCCGGGCAGCAAGACGATGGATCTGGCGCTGTCGCGGAGCTTCGGGATCGGCGGGCAGAGGAACGTCGAGTTCCGCCTGGAAGCGTTCAACGCCTTGAACTGGTTCCAGCTCGGCGCGCCCAGCACGGCCCGCAACAGCGCCACGTTCGGGCAGATCACGTCCGCGGTCAACCCGCGTGTGCTCCAGGTGGCCGCCAAGTACGCGTTCTGACGGGCGTACGTAGTGTCCGGCTTTAGCCGGACCGTGGGAGGTCCGCCTGAAGGCGGACACTACGTGCTAACGCGGGACTGGTTATCAGCTCTGGTTCGATTCCCGCCACAGCCCCAGCGCCTTCTGCACCGGCCGATCTGAAAAACTGAACAGCACCGCGTCGTCCGCCGTCTCGTGCGTGACGGGATTCCACGACGGCACGACGAAGATATCGTGCGGCTGCCACGCGATCGAGGTCTCACCGACCTGCGTCGTGCCGTGCCCTTCGATGACGTAGATGATGGTGGCATCGGTCGAGCGGTGCGCCGTGCCGTGAAAGCCGCGCGGCAGGAACTGCAGGAAGGCGCCGATGGTCGGCAGGGGATAGCCGCCGGTGGCCGGGTTGACGAACTGCATCTTGATGCCGTGGCTGGGGTGGAGCGGGCCGCTTCGATACAGGGCGTCCAGTGTCTCCCGGCTGCGGCCGTACGGATAGGTGAACAGCGGAGAAGAATTCCTCGGCGACGTGTATTCCAGCGGGAGCAGGTTGGAGCCGTAGCGTGTGTAGGCGTCCCCTTCGTCTCTGGTGACGGGCTGCATGGTGTCCGGGTGATGCTCGGCGAATCCGGAGTCGAACATGTTGACGATGGGAATGTCCAGACCGTCCATCCAGACGACCGGGGTGTCGCCCGGGTTGCCGTGGTCGTGCCAGGTCCATGACGGCGTCAGGATGAAATCGCCCGGATGCATCGTCGTCCGCTCGCCCTCGACCGCTGTGAAGGCGCCTTGTCCTTCGACCACGAGGCGGAGGGCGGAGGCGGTGTGGCGATGGGTCCGGGCGACTTCGCCGGGCAGGATCAGCTGCAGACCGGCATAGAGGCTCTGTGTGATGCGCGCGGCGCCGTGCAGGCCGGGGTTGACCAGCATGACGACGCGCCGCTCCGCCTCTTCGGCGGTGATCAAGCGGCCCGCCTCCATCAGCAGCGGCCGGAGTTCTTCGTACCGCCAGATGGCGGGCACGCACGCCGGTTGAGGTTCGCGCGGCACGATGCTGCCCAGCACGTCCCAGAGCGGAGCCGCGTTCTTCTGGTCGAGCCGGCCGTTGAACGCCTCCCGCTCGGGCGTCGCCCTGGGCTTCACGTAAAACGTTGACGGCGATTCCATGCAGTCTCCTTGTTGAGCGCCGGAAAAGGGGGTACGGTTTCTTTGTCGTCCTACGGGCTGTCGCCCCTGACCTCGACCCGCATCGTCCCGATCCGGTCGATCGTCGCGGTGATGACGTCGCCGGGCTGGAGCGGGCCGACGCCGGCGGGCGTGCCGGTAAAGATGACGTCGCCCGGGTGCAAGGTGTAGAACGACGAGGCGTACTCGATCAGATCGGCGACGCCGAGGATCAGATCGCTGGTGTTCGATTGCTGGCGGAGCTGGCCGTTGACCGACAGCTGCAGCCCGAGCGCGCCGGGATCGGGTATCTCGTCGGCGGTGACCAGCCAGGGGCCGAGCACGCTATAGGTGTCGGGCGACTTGCGGAGGCTCCGCTCCTCGGATCCGCGCATCGAGATGTCGAGCCCGACGCAGTAGCCGGCAACGTAGTCGAGCGCCGCCGCGCGGGGGACGCGGCTGGCCGGCTTCCCGATCACGAACGCCAGCTCCACCTCGTGGTCGGTGCGGCGATCGGGCTGGCACAGCGCAATGCCTTCTCCGGGGCCGACCAGCGAGCTGGGGGCTTTCAGGAACAGCCCGGCGCGTTGAATGACCGGGACCGGATTGCCGTGATGGAGGTCGGGGTTCGCGAGGACTTCCTCGAGATGCCGCTGGTAGTTGACGGGAGCGCCAATCAGCTTGCCCGGATTGGCCACCGGACTGAGCAGCGTGACGCCGGTCAGCGGCAGCGCCGGCCCCTGGCGTGCGATGGCGGCCATCGCCGGGCGGAGCGCCTCGAGCTGCGCGATCAGGACATCGCCGGCCGGCAGCGGATGCCGGTAGCTCGGTAGGCCGTCGAGAGCCGCCGTCACGTCCCGCAGCTGGCCGTCGTCGACGACGCCGACGCGACCGTTTCCAAATCGGCAAAGCCGCATAGAATATATGCTTCGTGCGCCCCTTTATACCTCACCGGTGGCGATGGCGGCTACCGGCCGCGGGATGGTCGCGGCGGCGGATGATTCGGCATCGACCGGTTTTGGTCGACTAGGAGGAGTTACCAGAAGATATGGCTTACAAGAACCTCGAGGAAGCGTTACAAGCCGTCGGGAATCCGGTGAAGATGCTGCGCGACTCGCAGATCGGACCGTATGCCTTCCCCGTGGTGCGTACCGAGTTCACGAACTGGCGCGACGAGCAGCGGGCCTGGCGGGAGAGTTGCGCGCTGCTCGATCTGTCTCACCACATGACCGATCTCTACGTGCAGGGTCCGGACGCGCTGAAGCTGCTGACCGATCTCGGCGTGAACAGCTTCAAGAATTTCAAGGTCACGCAAGCCAAGCAGTTCATCGCCTGCAGTCCCGATGGCTACGTGATTGGCGATGCCATTCTCTTTCCGCTGGGCGACGATCGATTCAACCTGGTCGGCCGGCCGCCGGCGCAGAATTGGGTTGAGTACAAAGTCGCGACCGGCGGCTACAACGCCACCGCCGAGCGGGACGAGCGGTCGTTCGTGAATCAAGGGCACCGGAAGGTGTTCAGATACCAGGTGCAGGGACCCCATGCCGGCCAGGTGATGGAGAAGGTCACCGGCAAGACGGTGCCGGACATCCGCTTCTTCAACCTGGACACTCTGAAGATTGCCGGTCTTGATGTCCGGGCCCTGCGTCATGGCATGACCGGACAGCCCGGTTGGGAAATGTATGGGCCGTGGGAGCGCGGCAATGACGTCCGCGACGCGATTCTCGAGGCGGGGAAGGACTTCGGCATCCGGCAGGTCGGCTCTCGAGCCTATCCGACCAGCTGCCTGGAGTCGGGATGGATCCCGTCGCCGGTGCCGGCGGTCTACGTCGGCGACGAAATGAAGCCGTACCGCGAGTGGTTGACCGGGAAGAGCTATGAGGCGACCGCGTCGCTCGGCGGCAGCTTCTACTCTGACGACATCACCGACTATTACCTGACGCCCTACGATCTCGGCTACGGCCCGTTCGTCAAGTTCGACCACGACTTCGTCGGCCGGCAGGCGATCGAACAGATGGCGGCGAAGCCGCAGCGGAAGAAGGTCACCCTGATCTGGAATGGCGAGGATGTCGCCCGGGCGTTCGGCACATTGTTCCAGCCCGGTGGCACCGTCTCCAAGTATTTCGATCTGCCGCTGGCCAACTACGCGACGCTGCCCTACGACAAGGTGCTGAAAGGCGGCAAAGTCGTCGGTCTGTCGACCTATACCGGTTACACCTACAACGAGCGCTCGATGGTGTCGCTGGCGATGCTCGAGGCCGACCAGGCCGAGTTGGGCAGCGAAGTGACCGTGGTCTGGGGCGAAGAGGGGGGCGGGTCGTCGAAGCCGACAGTCGAGCGCCACGTCCAGGCCGAAATCCGGGCGAGGGTCGCACCGGCGCCGATCTCGGAAGTGGCGCGCGTCGCCTATCGGACGACCTAGCTAGAAGAAATTAGGAATTAGGAATTAGGAATTAGGAACTTACGGACAAGGGCTGGCGGCCGGGAACTGGGCAGAAGAGGTTGAATCTTCTCCAGCCTCCAGCCTCCAGCCTCCAGCCTCTACTCCGGCTCCGTCATCCTGATCGTCGAGTTCGCGCGCAGTCCTTCGGTCACGACCTGTTTCTTTCCCGACGGCCAGTCGACTTCGATGCGATCCACGCTTGTCGCCTGATCGAGCCCGAAATACAACGGCAGAACGCTCTGCGACAGATAGCCGGACTTGCCGTCGTGCCACTGCGTCAGTACCCGGCCGCCGGTCGAGACGCGGACGGCGGCGCCGAGCCCGTTCCGGTTCGACGATCGGCCGGCCAACGTGACGCCGACCCAGTGCACGGGCCGCTTGCCCGCCAGACCGCTGATCAGCACCTGGGGCTCCGAGTTGAACTCGTTGGTGACGATATCGAGATCGCCGTCGCCATCGAGGTCGAGCATCAGCGATGAGCGCGTGCCGAGCGTCGCCATCACCGTGATCTTCCCCGTTTGACCCCGGCAGCCCTGCTGGCCGGACATGTTCGGCGCCGAGCAGTCAACATCGAACCACCGGGTGTGGGTGCGGCCTTCGCGGCGCGGCTCGACGCCGAGCAGGAATTCGCTGTCGAGAAACGTCTCCCCTCGATTGTTCAGCAGCAGCGAGTTGATTCCGTAGCGCCACGGATAATTCATCGACGAGGCGATGAAGACATCGAGCCAGCCGTCCGCGTTCAGGTCGCCGACGCTCGGTCCCCACGGCCAGTAGTTCTCGACGTTCAGCCGGTCAGAGATCTCCTCGAACCGGCCGTTGCCGCGGTTGTGGAAGAACGAGTTGCCGAAGATGAACCTGGTTTCGTCCCCCTGCAGGAAATCCTTCGTCCACTCGATCCGCGACTTGAGCTTCTCGCGGTCGGGTCCGACCTCGACGCTCATGTCGGAGTGCATGTCGGTAATGAACAGGTCAGGCCGCCCGTCGTTGTCGTAGTCGAAGAACTTGACGCCCATCGCCCCCCACGATGTGCGGGGGAAGAGTTCCGCCGTGCGGTCGACGAAACGCCGTCCGCCCTGGTTCTCGAAGTAGTGATCCGACCCCTGCATGTTGAGCGCGAACAGGTCGGGGAACCCGTCGCCGTTCAGATCGGCGACGCTCGCATCGCCGCTCCAGCCGGCGTCGCCCAGACCGCTGTCCGCGGTGACGTCCGTGAAGCGGTTGCCGCCGATGTTCCGGTACAGGATCGCCGTTTCAGCGCGGTCGGCGTGCAGATGTCCGGAAAAGGCATCGGTGAGGCCGACGAATGCGCCGTCGGGGCGGCGGTTGTCGTTGGTGTATCGGCCGACGTTGCACAGGTAGAGGTCGAGCAGCCCGTCGTGGTCGTAGTCGAAGAACACCGCAGCCGACGAATGGCCGACATGATCGACGCCAGCCGCCCGCGAAATGTCCTTGAAATGGCCGCGGCCGTCGTTCTCGAACAGCACGTTGCCTTCGCGCACGGTCGTGACGAAGAGATCCTGATCGCCGTCGTTGTCGATGTCGGCGAACGAGGCGGCGACGCCGATCCGGGCCGCCAGACCGACGCCGGCCGACGCGGTGATGTCCCGGAACCTGCCGCCGCCGGTGTTCCGATAGAGCCGGCTGCCGCCGACCTGGTTGACGAAATACAGATCAATCAGGCCGTCGCCGTCCACATCGGCTGCGGCGAGGCCGGTGCCGTGGTCGTAGTGCACCGGTTTGTAGTAGATCGCCGCATCGTCGACGATGTGGTGCCGGAAGGCGATGCCGCTGCCGGCGACGCGGTCGGTGAATTGAAAGTCGTAGTCGACCTTGAAGGCGCCGACACCATCGCGCTGCGCCTTCTCGCGCGCGGCCAGCGCGGCGACGCCGATGTCGGGATCGGGATAGCGGACCTGGACGGTGGGGCTGGCAGCCGCGCGGCCGCGCTGGGCGGCAGGCGCGGCGCCGTGAATAACGGCGGCCGCGCCGATCAGTGCGAGCAGAGGCAGGTGTCGGCGGTGGCGCTGCAACCGGCCGGCCTATTTCCCGGCAGGGGGAATCGGAGCGGGCACCTGATTCTTCAATGCGGGAACGGTCAGAAGGTACGCGTAGATGTCCTTCAGCGCCTCGTCACCCAGTTGTCCATACCACGGCCAGGGCATCGGCGGCAGGATCGGGCGGGCGGTTCCCAGGTGGGCGCCGGTCTTCAGCGCGATCACGAAGTTGCGCTCGCTCATGTTGAGCCCGGTGTCTTTGTCCGGCGTGAGGTTGGCGGCAAACGAGACGCCCCACGGGCCGCTCCAGGCGGTGTTGGTGTCGTTGGTCGCCACCGACCAGGGGCCGACCGGTTTCATCGGCGCGGTGATGGTGATCGACTCGGGATGACCGGACAGTGCCTTGGCCATATCCGGCTCGGCCCCGTTCGGTCCGGGCTTCATCGGCGTATGGCAGTCGTGACAGCCGCCGCCGATCACCAGCATCTTGCCGCGCTCGACCCGGGTCTCCGATGACGCAGCTGCCGCCGCGGGCGCTGCCGTCGAGGCTGGCGGTGCGGCGGGTGGTTGGTTGCAGGCGGTGATCGCGATCGCCATCGGCACAAATACCGACAAGAGAGCGACGCGATGCTGAAGAAGACGCATCGGCTTTACCTCGCTGGTTGAATGATTCGTTCCATGCGGATGACAGAACGCAGAGAACTATACAGCTTTCGTCTCCCGGCTGTCAGCTGTGTCGGGGATTACGGGTCGGCTCCCAAGCGACTCGCCGGTTGTCCACGGGACGGTCTGAAGACCGTCCCCTACACCTCCTGTTGAGGGCCCATCCTTTCAGGGTGTGCCGCGAGTCGCTGGACCTCGATGGCTGAGAGCCGCAAGAGTCGCTATACTCAACCACCGCGAATGGACGGCACGCTCCGAAGTCCACGCTTGATGCAATGGACAACTGGCTCGGGAGGCGTGCCGAGCATCAGCCTCGCTAGATGGGGGACGGCCTCCAGGCGTCCCGGAGGAGATAGCCATGAAGACAGGTTTTGCCGCCGTGGGGTCCGCTCTCGTGATCACCGCGGTCGTCGCCGCGTCCGCCCAGCAGCCGGCGCCGGCTGGCGGCGCTGGACAGGCCGGGGGGCGCGGCCAGGCGCCGGCGGGACGGGGACAGGCGACGGCGCCGCCGGCCGTTCAGTGGTCGACCCCGCCCGCTCCAATCTCGACGCTGGCCATCGACACCGGCGTGCAGCACATGGTGTGGGTCGTGCCGACGAGGGGATTCATCCAGCCCTGGAGCATGGCCTTCCTCCCCGATGGAAGCATGCTCGTGACCGAGCGTCCCGGCTGTCTCCGCATCGTCCGCAACGGCGTGCTCGATCCCACGCACGTCGCCGGCCTGCCGCCGGTGCAGGCGGCGGGTCTCGCGGGGCTGATGGACATCGCGCTCCATCCGCAGTTCGCGCAGAACCAGCTGGTCTACTTCACCTATCACAAGCCGGCGGCGACGACGACCGTGCCCGCGCTCAATCCGACCGGCCCGTGCACCCCCGTGCAGCAGGACGGGCGGGGCGCGAACGCCGCCGCGCCCGCCGCCCGCGGCGCCAATGCTCCAGCGGCTGCCCCCGCCCCGGCCGGTCGGGGCGGCGGCGGTGGACAGGGGACGATCACGCTCGCTCGCGGTAAGTGGAACGGCACATCCCTGGTCGAGGTGAAGGACATCTTCTCGGCCATTCCCTCGGGCAACGCCTCACGGATCGTGTTCGGCAAGGACGGCATGGTGTACATGACGGTCGGCGTCGGCGATCCGCAGCCGCCCTACCTCAATCTTCCGTCGCAGCCGGCGCAGGATCCCAACAGTCTGGCCGGCAAGGTACTGCGGCTCAAGGACGATGGGACCGTCCCGGGCGACAACCCGTTCGTCAGCCGCGCCGGCTATCGGGCCGAGATCTACACGATGGGGCATCGAAACTCGCTGGGGTTGACGGTGCATCCGGTCACCGGCGAGATCTGGGAGAGCGAGAACGGTCCGAACGGCGGCGACGAGGTCAACGTCCTGAAGCCGGGCAAGAATTACGGCTGGCCGATGGTCAGCTTCGGGCGCTTCTATCTGGGGCCTCGGGTCAACCCGAAGATGTACGAGGAGGGGATGGAGCAGCCGACCATCTTCTGGGTGCCGGCGATCGCGACATCCGGATTGAGCTTCTATACCGGCGACAAGTTTCCAAACTGGAAGAACAACCTGTTCGCGGGCGGGATGCGGCAGGGTGAAGTGCCGCGGTCCGGTCACCTCGAGCGGATCGATTTCAACGAGAACTGGGAAGAACTGCACCGCGAGTCGCTGCTGCGCGAGTTGCAGCAGCGGATCCGCGACGTCCGGCCCGGTCCCGATGGCTTCCTTTACGTCCTGACCGCTGAGACCGATGGCGTGCTGTTGCGGCTCGAACCGGCGCCGATGCCGCCGCCTCCAGCCGGGCGCGGCCGCGGCGGACAGTAACCAATATGACCCCACCATTCAGAGCGGAACATGTCGGGAGCCTGCTGCGGCCAGAGAGACTGCTCCAGGCCCGGGCAGCGGCTGAAGGCGATCAGTATCGCCAGTCGACCGGGCCCCTTCACTTCGAGCAGCTAAAGGCGATCGAAGACGAAGCCGTGGGCGAGGCGGTGCGGCTGCAGGAGGACGCCGGTCTCCAGGTCGTCACCGACGGCGAGTACCGGCGGCGGTCCTGGTTTCAGGATTTCCTGCTGGCGCTGTCCGGCACCGAGATCACATTCGTCGACTCGGCGGTCTCCGCGGCGCTGCCGTTCCAGGACGATCAGACGGTCGACAAGCTGCCCGGGCACATCGTCCGGGTGAAGAGCCGATTGCGGCGCGAACAGGGCATCTTCACCGAGCACTTCCGCTTCCTGCAGGCGCAGACGACGCGGACGCCGAAGATCAGCCTGCCGTCGCCCACCATGCTGCATTTCTGGGGCGGCCGGGCGGCGATCGACGCCTCCGTCTATCCGGATGAGCAGGAGTTCTGGGACGATGCGGTCAAGATCTGGATCGCCGAGATCGAGGATCTGCACAAGCTCGGGTGCCGCTACGTGCAGATTGACGATGTGACGTTCCCGTTGATCTGCGATCCGAGCGCGCAGGACGCGCTGCGGCGCCGCGGCGACGATCCGCACCAGATCGTCGACACCTACGCCGGCGTCCTGAGCCGGATTGCCGCCGGCGCGCCGGCCGACGTCACCATCGGCATGCACATGTGCCGCGGCAACAACCGCGGCAAATGGATGGGCAGCGGCGGCTACGAGTACGTCAGCGAGGTCGTGTTCCAGAAGGTCGGCATCAGGAATTTCTTCATGGAGTACGACACGGAGCGCGCCGGCGGCTTCGAGCCGCTGCGGCACGTGCCGAAGGGCAGCCACGTGATTCTCGGCCTGGTGTCGTCGAAGACCGCGGCGCTCGAGTCCCGCGACGGGCTGAAGCGCCGCATCGACGAGGCGGCGAAGGTGCTGCCGCTCGATCAGCTGTGCCTGAGTCCGCAGTGTGGATTCGCCAGCAACTTCATGGGCAACCCGCTGACCATCGACGACGAGCGGCGAAAGCTCGAGCTGGTCGTCGAAACCGCGCGGGAAGTGTGGGGGTGATTGCCGGTCCGGCTGAGGGGCGTATGGAATTGCAATCGCTCGGGTACATCGGGATTCGCGCCAGAGACGTCGACGAATGGGCCGACTACGGCTCGCGATTCCTTGGCATGCAGATCGTCGATCGCAGCCGCTCGACGTTGACGCTCCGGATGGACGATCGCCGTCAGCGGGTGGTGGTGAGCGCCGAGGCCGGCGAGGCCGCGGCGTTTCTCGGGTGGGAAGTCGCTGGCGCCGCCGCGCTCGACGCCCTCGCCGAGCGTCTCGAGCAGGGCGGGGTCGCCGTGCGCCGGATGCCGGCGGCGCTGGCCGGGCAGCGGCGGGTCAAGGACATCGTCCGCTTCGAGGATCCGGCCGGGAACGTGCTCGAGGCGTTTCACGGCGCCGAGGTCGCATCGGATCCGTTTCGCCCCGGACGGGCGATCTCCGGCTTTCGTACCGGCCCGCTCGGGATGGGCCACGTGGTGATGAACGTCGAGCGGATCGATCGGATGCTGCCGTTCTACCAGGATCTCCTCGGGTTCCGGCTGAGTGACTACACGCTCCGGCCGTTCAAGGCGTTCTTCTTCCACCTCAATCCCCGCCATCACAGCTTCGCCATGATCGAAACGGGGCACAACAGCGTGCACCACATGATGGTCGAGTTGTTCATGCTCGACGATGTCGGACAGGCGTATGATCTCGCGCTGGGCGAGGAGGGCCGGATAGCGACGACGATGGGGCGGCATTCGAACGATTTCATGACGTCGTTTTATGCCCGCACGCCGTCGGGGTTCTTCGTCGAGTACGGCTGGGGCGGACGGTCGATCGAACCGGCGACGCATGCACCGGTCGAGATGACCTGCGGTCCGAGCCTGTGGGGGCACGATCGCGATTGGCTGGCCCCAGAGCGGCGCGCCGAGGCGCGCGAGCTGCGCCTGCGGGCGGCGGCCGACGGCCTGCGCGAGCCGGTGCAGGTGCTGGACGGCAATTACACCCTGGCGCCGGGCACTTGCGCCTGGTGGGACGCGGCCCGGAAGATCGGGTGATTGAGGCGGTTGGTTCAGGCGCGTTGCAAGATGTAGTGCGGACCTTCAGGTCCGCCCCGATTGGCCGGCCTGAAGGCCTGCACTATATCTGGTTTTGCCACGCGCTCTGAGCGACGCCTGATAAGAGCGAGAGTTGTTGCAGTGCAGGCCTGACGCCTGCCGAAGGGATGCTGATGCCTTCACCCGTACCGCCGACGCAGGTCAGGATTGCCGACGTCATCGATCGCGCGAAAGTGGGGAGGCTGCAGATCAGCCTGTTCGTGCTCTGCGCCGCCTGCCTGATTCTCGACGGCTTCGACGTGCAGGTCGTCGGCTATGTCGCGCCGACGATCTTCCAGGAGTGGGGTGTCCCGCGGTCGGTGCTCGGCAACGTCCTGGCGGCCGGCAACTTCGGCGTGCTGCTCGGCTCCCTGATCTTCACCATGGTCGCCGACAAGGTCGGGCGCCGGCCGGTGCTGCTCGGCGCGACCGTGTTCTTTTCGCTGTTGACCCTGGCGACGGCGCGTGTCTCGTCGGTGGAGCAGCTGACCATCGTCCGCTTCATCGCCGGGATCGGCCTCGGCTGCATCATCCCGAACGCGACCGCGCTGATTGGCGAGTACAGCCCGAGCCGGCTGCGGATCACGTTCATGGCGTGCATCTCCGTCGGGTTCACGGCGGGCGGGGCCCTCGCCGGGTTTGTCTCGGCCTGGCTGATCCCCGCGTTCGGCTGGCGGGCGGTGTTCTATTTTGGCGGCGTGACGCCGCTGGTGATCGCCGCGTTCATGTATGTCGGGCTGCCCGAGTCGCTCCAGTTTCTCGTGCTCCGCAAGGGAGATCGGAGGAACGTCGCCCGCTGGCTGCGGCGCATCGATCCCGATGTGCCGGTCGGACCGGAGGTGGAGTTCGTGGTCCGGGAGGAAAACAAGACCGGGATGCCGGCGTTCCATCTGTTCAGGGAGGGGCGGGCGGCCACGACGCTGTTGTTGTGGCTGATCAACTTCATGAACATCTACAACCTGTACCTGCTGTCCGGCTGGCTGCCGACGATCGCGTCGCAGCTCGGCTACTCGGCGCAGACCAGCGTCCTGATCGGGACGACGCTGCAGGTGGGCGGGACGCTCGGGACGTTCTGGCTGACCTGGTTCATCAGCAAGTGGGGATTCATCCCGGTGTTGACCACCTGCTTCCTGGTGGCCTCGGCCAGCATCGCCGCCATCGGCCAGCCCGGCCTCGCGCTCTGGGTGCTGGTGACGGTGGTGTTCATCGCCGGATCGTGCGTCGTCGGCGGGCAGCCGACGGTGAACTCGATGGCGGCCGTCTACTACCCGACGTATCTGCGATCGACCGGGATCGGCTGGGCGCTCGGGATCGGCCGGGCGGGCGCGATTCTCGGACCGTGGCTGGTGGGACGGTTTGTCGCGGCGAACTGGACGGTGCAGGACATCCTCTACTCGGCGGCGATTCCCGCGCTGGTGTCGGCGGTCGCCATGTTCGCGCTGGCGTGGGTGATGAAACCCGCGACCGCCGCCCCGGTCGACGTCGTCGCGCATTGACCCGACACGGCAGGCGCTGCGCCACCGGATCACGGTCCGGCTGAAGCCGGACACTACGTACAGAAAGGCCTGCAGGCGGGGCGGTACAGCGTACGTCGTGTCCGGCTTCAGCCTGACCCGACGATCCAGGCGGAACACCCGTACGTAGTGTCCGGCTTCAGCCGGACCGTTGCCCAAGCGCAACACGCGAAAAGGGTCTGAATACCGGCGCGACGACAGCCCGTAGTTGAGGGCTTCAGCCCTGCCGTGTCAGGCAGCCCGAGAGCAGCTACTACCCGAGAGCAGGTACTACTGCCCCTTCTCTTCCGCTCGCGCCGCGCTGAGAATGTTGCTCAGGCCGTAGTTGCCTTCGTGGCACGCGTATTCGTAGACCGGCTGCGTGTCGTCCTTGGTCAGGGTCATCGTGAACGTCCACGGCCTGGTCCAGGTGTGCGGATCGTCGAGCTGAACCGACCAGTCGAGGCTGGTCGGACCGGACGGCGTGAAGCGTTCGACGATGCGGAGCTGCTGGCTGGCGCCGCGGTCGGGCGATCCGTAGCCGACGATATCCGTCGCCATGCGGCCGTTGAAGTTGGTGGTCTCGACCACCAGCGTGTTGCCCTCCCAGCGGCCGCGCGCGTCTCCCATGTAGAGTCGGATGCCCTGGTCGACATGGGGGCGGCCGTCGAGCGGAATCAGCCGCGTCTCGTGAATCATCTCGTAGCGGATCGCCACCACGCCCGGGGCCTGCACCATCTGGTAGGAGTTGCCGTAGATGGCCGGCATCATCGAGCCGGGCACGCCGCGTGTGATGCAGCGATCGTAGAGGCTGCGGTCGTCCGGCGAGTCGGCCTCGCCGCGTCCCTCCCGCCCGGCGCTGACTGCCGCGGCGCGCTGCTGGGCCTCCGGCGTCAGCGACGGAATCCGGCCGTCGGCCGGGTCGACGATCATCCACGGCCGGCTGTTCCTGGCGCCGTAGTATTCATACCAGTGCACCGGGCCGGCGCCGGTCTCGGCGCCGCCGATGCCGGGCGCGATCTCGGTCGCATTCTGCTGCCGCTGCCGGACGATGGCCGCGAGCTCCGACGCCTCGACCTGATCGATGGTCTTGCCCTGGAACTGGTTCGGCCGCTCCATCGGGATGCCGTTTTCGTCCTTGTTGGTGTAGGCGCCCTGCAGATCCGGATCGCCCCAGGGGGTGCGGGGCGGCGACCACTTGCGGGCGTCCAGTTTGACCCCGGCCCGGGGCGCGGACCCGGGCGCCTGAGCGCCCTGGCCGGCGACGGCGGCGGAACCGACGACGACCGCCGCGATCGTCGTCGTCAATCGCACGGCTGAGGCAAGATGATCGAAGTCCATGAGAGCTCCTGTTCGGCGGTTGGCGGTGACAGCGCGGCGCCCGCTACTACAATTTACCGCCTTCCGTGTGGTTGACGTCTCCGTTCGCCATGGGTTAGCATCCTTCGGCCTCCGGGCACGCACCGGCCCGCAGTGCGAATCCGTCCCGCGTCACCCGAAACCGACACGGCGCAACCAACAACTGCTGGCGTCGATACGCCTCATCACCAGAGGGTTCCACTATGACCGCGAAGATCGTCGACACCCTTCTTCCGACTACGATGGTCGGATCCTATCCCCGCCCGCACTGGTTCAAGCATCAGCTGCTCGGTCGCGACGTCCGGGTCGCGTTCAAGGAGGTTCAGCACGAGGAAGCCTACGAGGACGCGGTGGCGACGGTGATCCGCGATCAGGAAGAGGCCGGCCTCGACATCGTCACCGACGGCAACATGTGGTACGACGACTACGTCGGGGTGATCGGATCGTTCTGCTGGTACATGTACGAGCGCATCGGGGGCTTCGAGCAGTCCCGGGAGCCGCATCCCTCGATGGTCAACGCCGATCCGAGCCAGGGCAAGGAGCTCCTCGACGACTGGGGCGGGGTCATCAACAGCGGTCCGGTCACCCGCGGGCCGATCCGCCTGGCCGACCTCTACAAGGTGGCGTCGCGACATGCCAAGGTTCCGGTCAAGGTGTCGGTCGGCGCCGGCCCGGCCAACCTGGCCTGGCACGTCTACTTCAAACACTACAAGGACGCCAAGGAGCTGAGCTACGCGCTGGCGCCGATTTTCAACGCCGAGATGAAGGACCTGGTCAAGGCCGGCGCCAAGTACCTCCAGTTCGAAGACCTCGGCGCCTGGCTGCCGCTTTTCACCGGCGACGTCAACGACTACAAGTGGATTCGCGACGTTGTCGAGCAGTGCTGCGACGGGGTGGACGCCAAGATCGGCTGGCACTTCTGCTTCGGGAATGCCTGGGGCAACGACATCCTCAGCGCCAATTTCCCCGAGGGCTATCAGACCGTCCTGCCGTACTTCCTGGAGACCAAGGGCATCGACGAGTTCGTGCTCGACTATGCCAACCGCGACATGGCCGGCATCGAATTCCTCAAGAACCTGCCGGTGGACAAGGGAGTCCAGGTCGGCGTCCTCGACATCCGCACCAACGCGATTGAGTCGCCGCAGGCCATCGCCAGCCGGATCCGGAAGGTCCTCGCCGTCGTCCCGCCGGAGAAGATCACGCTCAGCTCGGACTGCGGGATGAAGCCGCTGGCGCGGATGGTGGCGAAGATGAAGCTGAAGGCGCTCGTCGATGGCGCGAAGATCGTGCGGAGCGAGTTGATGGGCGTGAAGTAGGCCGGTAAGACGGCGGTGGCCCGTCGCCAGGACGGGCGACCGTACGGGCACAAAATTCCGTACGACGAGTGCAGGGGACGGTCTTCAGACCGTTCCGAAATCAATAGAGGAACAACGTTATGGCTGACAAAAAGATCGTCGCGGTTGTGGGATCTACCGGGGCTCAGGGCGGCAGTCTCTGCGAAGCGATTCTGGGCGATCCGAGCGGCGGGTTCGCCTGTCGCGCGGTGACTCGCGATCCCGAGAAGGACAAAGCCAAGGCGCTCGCCGCCAAGGGCGCCGACGTGGTCAAGGCCGACCTCGACGACGTCGAGAGCCTGAAGAAGGCGTTTCAGGGCGCCTATGCCGTCTACGGCGTGACGAATTTCTGGGAGCATTTCTCCGGCGAGAAGGAAAAGGCCCAGGCCAAGAACATCGCCGACGCCGCCAAGGCCGCGGGCGTCCAGCACGTCATCTGGTCGACGCTGGAAGATACGCGCAACCTGATGAAGGCAGACGACAAGCGGATGCCGATGCTGCAGGAAAAGTATCGGGTGCCGCACTTCGACGCCAAGGCCGAGTCGAACGCCTACTTCGCGGGCGTGCCGACCACCTTCCTCGTCACCTCGTTCTACTGGGACAACCTCTATTCGTTCGGCCTGGCGCCGAAGAAGGGCGACGACGGCGTCTACAGCTGGACGTTCCCGATGGGCGACAGCAAGCTGGCCGGCATCGCGGCCGAGGACATCGGCAAGGTCGCCTACGGCATCCTCAAGGGCGGCCAGCAGTACGTCGGCAAGACGATCGGCATCACCGGCGAGAACCTGACGCTCAACGAAATGAGCGACAAGCTGGCCAAGGGACTGGGCATCGGCAGCGTCAAGTACAACGCGGTCGACGCCGACGCGTATCGCGGCTTCGGCTTCCCCGGCGCCGACGAGATGGGCAACATGTTCCAGGTCTATCGCGACTTCGAGAAGGAAGTGCTCGCGGCGCGCAGCGCGGCGACGACGCGTCAGCTCAATCCCGAGGCGCAGGACTTCGATCAGTTCATCGCCAAGAACAAGAGCAAGATCGAGGCGGCGCAGAAGGCATAGCCTTCGCCCCGCCGGAGGCGGGGCAACGTAGCGCTGCCACCAGCGAGGCGGAGCCGACGCCTGCCTCGCGCTTCCCGGCGGTCGGGGGCGGAGCCTCGCGAGACCAGACCACCAGGGCTGAAGGTCGAGGGCAGCGCTGAAGTACACTCAGCCGGCGCGCCTTTGCCCCTCAGCCCTTTTTTGTTGAGCATTCATGGCCAATCTCGGATACGTCGGTCTCGGCGCGATGGGAAGTCTGATGGCGGAACGGCTCATCGCCAAGGGCCATACCGTCACCGGCTACAACCGCACCAGATCGAAGGCGCAGGGCCTGCTCGACCAGGGCATGAAGTGGGGCAGCTCGCCGCGCGAGGTGGCCGCGGCAGCCGACGCCACGTTTGTGATGGTCACCAACTCGGCCGCGCTCGAGGCGGTCGCCAGTGGTCCCGACGGATTGCTCGCCGGTCTGGGCGCTGGTAAGCTGCTCATCGACATGAGTACGGTCAGCCCGGCGGTCAGCCGGGCGCTGGCGGCGAAGGTCCGCAGCCAGGGCTCCGAAATGGTCGATGCGCCGGTGTCGGGCAGCGTCATCACGCTGCAGCAAGGCAAGCTCTCGGTGATGGTCGGCGGCGAGAAGAGCGCGTTCGATCGCGCCAGGCCGCTGCTCGACGATGTCGGTCCGCGGGTGACGCACGTCGGGGGAAACGGCCTGGCGTTGTCGATGAAGATCGCCATCAACCTGAGCCTGGCCGTGCAGATGCTGGCGTTTTCGGAAGGTTTGCTGCTGGCCGAGAAGAGCGGCATCAGCCGCGAGACCGCGGTCGACGTGATGACGCACAGCGTGATCGGGTCGCCGATGGTGCAGTACCGCGGGCCAATGGTCCTCGACATGCCGGCCGAGGCGTGGTTCGACGTCAACATGATGCAGAAGGACATGCTGCTGGCCCTGGAAATGGGACGGCAGCTCGATGTGCCGCTGCCGACGACGGCGGTGACCAACGAGATGTTGACCGCCGCCCGCGGCATGGGCCTCGCCAAGCGGGACTTTGCCATCCTGTTCGAGGTGCTGGCCCGAATGTCAGGAGTCCAGAAATGAGCGTCGCGACCAAGAAGCAGGCCGGTGCCGGGATCGGCCCAACGATTGACCCCGATCGCCTGCTCCACATGTACAAGCAGATGGTGGCCATCCGCCTGTTCGAAGAGCGGGTCAACGATCTGTATACGCGGGCGCTGATGCCCGGGCTGGCGCATCTCTATATCGGCGAGGAAGCGATCGCGGTCGGCATCTGCGAGGCGCTGACCCGCGAGGACTACATCACCAGCACGCACCGTGGCCATGGCCATTGCCTGGCCAAGGGGGCGTCGCCGGACCTGATGTTTGCCGAGCTGCTCGGCAAGGAAGCCGGCTACTGCAAGGGCAAGGGCGGCTCGATGCACATCGCCGACCCTGACACCGGCAACCTGGGCGCCAATGCGATTGTCGGCGGCAGCGCCGGCATCGCCACCGGCGCGGCGTTTTCGGCCAAGTACCTCAAGAACAAGCGGGTTTCGGTCTGCTTCTTCGGGGAGGGCGCGCTCGGGCAGGGTCTGCTCTACGAGGAGATGAACCTCGCCCAGCTCTGGCAGCTGCCGATCATCTTCGTCTGCGAGAACAACGGCTACAACGAGTACACGCACTTTTCGGAGTCGACGGCGGGCGAGGTCGGCGCCCGCGCCGCCGCGTTCGGCATCGCGCACGAGACCCTCGACGGCCAGAACGTCCGCGATGTCTACACCATCGCCTCGAAGTACATCGCGCGGGCGCGCCAGGGCGATGGCCCGGCGTTCCTCGAATGCAAGACCTACCGCTATCATGGCCATCACGTCGGCGACATTGCCCGCGCCTATTACCGGCCCAAGGCGGAGGAAGAGGAGTGGGTGACGACACGGGATCCGGTCGCCCTGCATGGCGAATGGCTGATGGCCAACGGCGTCGCCGACCGTGCCGCCCTCGACGCCATCCAGGCGGCGCTGATCACGGACATGGATGCCGCGGTGGAGTTCGCCGTGAGCTCGCCCTACCCGGACCCGGACAAGGTCGATCAGGATATCTATGCTTGACACTGCGACGACGGTGCGGGAGCTGTCTTTCGGCGACGCGATCAAAGAGGCCATCGCCGAGGAAATGCGGCGCGATCCGATGGTCGTGCTGATGGGCGAAGATGTCGCCGAGGCCGGCACCACCTTCAAGGTGCTGACCGGACTGGTCGACGAGTTCGGCAAGGATCGGATCATCGACACGCCGATCTCGGAGGCCGGGTTCACCGGCCTCGGTGTCGGCGCCGCGATGACCGGGCTGCGGCCGATCGTCGACATCATGTTCGGCGACTTCCTGACCATCATCATGGACCAGCTGGTCAACCAGGCCGCCAAGATCCACTACATGTCCGGCGGCAAGTGGCGCGTGCCGATGGTCATCCGTGCCACCATGGGCGCGACCCGGCGGTCCGCCGCCCAGCATTCGCAATCGCTGCACGCCTGGCCGAGCCATATTCCGGGTTTGAAGGTGGTGGTGCCCTCGACGCCGTACGACGCCAAGGGCCTGTTCAAGGCGGCGATTCGCGACGACAACCCGGTGGTGATCTTCGAGCACAAGATCAGCTATCGGAAGGTCAAGGGCCCGGTGCCGGTCGAGGATTACGTCATTCCGCTCGGCGTCGCCGACGTCAAGCGCGCCGGCCGCGACCTCACGATCATCGCCTTGAGCAGCATGGTGCAGGTGGCGCTCGGCGCCGCCAAGCTCCTCGAAGAAGTCGGCATCAGCGCCGAGGTCGTCGACCCGCGCACCACCTGGCCGCTCGATGAGAAGACGATGATCGAGTCGGTCAAGAAGACGTCGCGCTGCATCGTGATGGACGAAGGCTACGCCCGGTATGGCGTCGCAGCGGAACTGGCCGCGGTCGTGGCGCAGGGCGCGTTCTACAGCCTCGATGCGCCGGTGACGCGCCTGTGCGCGATGCACGTGCCGATTCCGTTTTCGCCCGCGCTCGAGGACGTCACCGTGCCGACCGAGCGGCAGGTGGTCGACCTCGCGATGAAGCTCTGTGGACGGGTCTGAAAGACCGAAATAGAAATGTAAGGATGTGAGGAAGTAAGGATGTGAGGAAGTAAGGATGTGAGGAAGTAGGGAAGTAGCGAGGTAAGGAAGTTAGGGAAGTAAGGGAAGTAAGGACGACCTCCTCAAATCTTCCTTACATCCTCACGTCCCTAGATCCTCACATCCTCACATCCTCACATCTGTACATTCTCAAATCAGGAGGCGGATGGTGGCCCTGAAAACCTACGGCACGATGGCGGTGGATTGGGAACAGCGGATCGACTTCGATCGGCTGCGCCGGGAGCGTCTGGCGCGGGTCAAGGCGCTGCTGGCCAAGTCTGAGATCGGCGCGATGTTGTGCTTCGACATGAACAACGTGCGCTACATCACGGCCACGCACATCGGGACCTGGGCGCAGGACAAGATCAGCCGGTTTACCCTGCTGCCGCAGAACGACGAGCCGATCCTGTGGGACTTCGGCTCGGCCGCCCGCCATCACCAGCTGAATTGCCCCTGGCTCGGCGAGCGGTCGCGCGCCGGCATTCCGCTGATGCGCGGTGCGATGTCGCCGGAAATGGGACGGGCCGAAGACACCGCCAAGAAGATCCGGATCGAGCTCGAGATGCGCGGCCTGCACAAGGAGCCGGTCGGGATCGATGTCGTCGAGCTGCCGGTCCTGTTCGCGCTGCAGAAGGAAGGCCTGACCATCGTCGATGGCCAGCAGCTGATGTCGGACGCCCGCGAGATCAAGACGCAGGACGAGATCTCGCTGCTGAACCACTCGGCGATGATGGTCGACGCCGCGTATCACGAGCTCTACATGGCGATGAAGCCCGGGATGCGGGAGAACGAAGCGGTTGGCCTGGTCGCCAAGGTGCTCTACGACCTCGGTTCGGAATATGTCGAGGGCGTCAATGCCATCTCGGGCGAGCGCTGCAGCCCGCACCCGCACGTCTTCTCCGATCGGGTGCTGCGGCCAGGCGACCCGGTCTACTACGACGTGCTCCATTCCTACATGGGGTACCGCACCTGCTACTACCGGTCATTCGCCATCGGCTCGGCATCGCACGCCCTGAACGATGCCTACAAACGCTGCCGCGATTACCTGGACGCCTCGATCGAGCTGATCCGGCCTGGACGCACCACCGCCGAGGTGGCCGCGGTCTGGCCGAAGGCGGAGGAGTTCGGCTTCCCGAGCGAGGAAGCGGCGTTCGCGCTGCAGATGGGGCACGGCATCGGGCTGGCGATCTGGGAAAAGCCGATGATCAGCCGTCTGGTCTCGCTCGACCACCCGCACGAGATCAAGCCGGGCATGGTGTTCGCGCTCGAGACCTTCTGGCCGTCGAAGGACGGCTGGAGCGCCGCCCGGATCGAGGAAGAGATCGTCGTCACCGAGACCGGCCATGAAGTGATCACCAGATTCCCGGCCGAGAAGCTGCTCGTGGCCGGCGCCACCTATGTCACCGTGCACGGCCCGCTGCCGACGACGCGCGAGCTCGAAGCGCCGCCGAACCAGGAAGTCCTCGACATGATCACGGCAGGGGCCAAGGCGGGAATCAGTAATTAGGAATTAGGAATTAGGAATTCGTAACCGGCAATCATCATTCAGCAATCAGCATTCAACCGTATCTGATCCTGATATCCCCATGGCCCTAAGCATCGTGATGCCCGCCCTTGAAATGGCTCAGGAAACCGGCAAGCTGGTGTCCTGGAAGAAGAACGAAGGCGACCATGTCGCCAAGGGTGAGATGCTGCTCGAGGTCGAGACCGACAAGGCTGTCGTCGAGATCGAGGCGCAGGGCGCCGGGATTCTCGGCGGCGTCACCGCCAAGGTCGGCGACGTCGTGCCGGTCGGACAAACGATCGCCTGGCTGCTTCAGCCGGGCGAAAAGCCGCCGGCCGCCACCGCACCCGCCCAGACCGGGCGGACGATGGACAAGGCGCCGGCCGCGGCCGCGGCGGCTCCAGCACCCGCGGCTGAAGTGGCTTCGTCAGGGCCGGCCCGGATCTCGCCCAAGGCGCGCCGGCTCGCGAAGGAGCTCGGCGTCGACGTCAGCCGGCTGCGCGGCTCCGGCCCGGACGGCGAGATCGTGGCCGACGACGTGCAGGCGGCGGCGAAGAGTGTCAGCGCCGCACCGGCGGCTGCCGCTCCGTCCGCACCCGCCGCGGCGTCCCGTCCGGCGCCCGCCAGCGCCGCCGGCCCCGGAGAAGCGCTCAGTTCGATCGGTCGCCTGATGGCGGAGCGGACCACCCAGAGCTGGACCACTGTTCCTCACTTCTTCGTGACGCGCGAGGTCGACGGCAGTGCGCTCGTCGCTGTTCGAGCCCGGCTGGGCCCGGCGATCGAACGCACCGGCGGCGTCAAGCTGACCTACACCGACCTGCTTGCCGCATTGGTTGGCCACGTCCTGCAGCAGCATCCGCGGATGAACGCCAGCTGGATCGACAACGGGATCAAGGCCAACCCCGAGGTCAAGATCGGCCTGGCCATGGCCGTGAACGACGGCGTGGTGGTGGCGGTCGTGAACCACGCCGCCGCCGGCGATCTCGGCGCCATTGCCGTGCAGCGACGCGACCTCACCGAGCGCGCCCGGACCGGCAAGCTGACCCCGGGCGATATTTCCGGGGCGACATTCACGATCAGCAATCTCGGGATGTATCACGTCGATCAGTTCACCGCGATCATCGTGCCGCCGCAGGCCGGTATCCTCGCCGTCGGTGCGATGACCGATCGGGTGGTGCCGATGCCGGGCGCGCTGATTCCAGTCGGGGTCAAGCCGATGCTGACGCTGACGCTGTCCTGCGATCATCGGGTCGTCGACGGCGCGCGCGGCGCGGCGTTCCTGCACGACGTGGTCGAAGCCATCCAGCAGGCGGATCGCCACCTCGGGACGGCCTGAACCGGGAGTCCGCGGCCAGGGACAAGGGGCGGTTCCCCTTTTTCATGGCGCTGGCGGAGCGGCTTCACCATGTTCGAACGCTATACCGAACAAGCGCGGCGCGTCCTGTTCTTCGCCCGCTACGAGTCCAGTCAACTCGGCCATCTCTCGATCGGTCCCGAGCATCTGTTGCTCGGGCTGCTGCGCGAGAACGCGCGGGACAAGACTGGAATCGCCAGCCGGATCTGCGAACGGCATCAGATCTCCCTGGAAGACCTCGGCCGGGAGATTCAGCGCCGGTTCCCATACCTGGAGACGGTCCCGACCCAGGTTGAGATTCCGTTCGGTACCGACACGCGACGGCTTCTGGACCGTGCTGCCGAGGAAGCCGATCGGCTCCAGCACGCCCATATCGGCGCCGAGCACCTGTTGCTGGGTCTGCTCCGGGACGAGGGCTCGATCGGGGCGGTGGCGCTCATCAGCAGGGGGCTGCAACTGGCGCTGGTGCGACAGGAGGTCGCCCAACTGCAGCAGGAGTCGGCCCGGTTTGGCACCATCGCCGATCTGACGTTGAAGCTGAGCGGCTATACCGACGCGGAGCATCAGCTGTTCCGGAACGTCCTGCTCGATCGCGTCGACGCCTCGCTGCCCAAGGAGCCCCAGGCCAAGGTGCAGATCTACAACGCCGAGATCGCGCCGGGCGGCTACACCAACTGGCACTGCCACAACGGCGCGACATTCTTCATCGCGCTGCAGGGCAGGTTCGAGGCGGAGTTCGAGCAAGGGCTGCTGATCACGGCCAGGGCGGGCGACGTCTATTCAGAGCCGATCGGCGCCTTCCATCGCGGCCACAACCCCCACCCCGACATTCCCTACCTGTGCATCGGCGTGTGCATCACCCCACCAGATCGTGAGCACGTGACGAACGTCGACCAGCGGCCCTGGTAATCACGGGATCACCGGCGGCACGTAGGTCAGGGTGTAGTTGAGGATCCACACCAGGAACAGCACC
>JBDTRR010000008.1:0-139802 GCA_039931615.1 Acidobacteriota bacterium | reverse complement strand
GTGCGCGTCTACGCGACGGCGCTGACGCCGGCGCAGATTCAGACCGACATGGCGACGCCGGTCGCGAGTGCGCGGCCGGGGTCCGAGCCGGCGGTTTCCTCGGGCAGCACCACGCCAGCCCCGGTGGCGAGCCTCACTGCGTCGTCGGCGTCGACGGTGGCCGCGGCACGAAGTTCCGAGACCGCCAAGGCTGATGTGGCGGCGGCGCGACCCTCCGAACCGCAACCACTGCGGCTCATGACCTGGAACATCAACGGTGGCCAGGACTGGGCGGGCACGCCGAGCGTGGATGCGCAGGTGGCGCTGATGGTGAGCTCGGGTGCGCAGGTGATTGCGTTGCAGGGCGTGACCATTTCGACTGCCGGCGACCTGTCGTCGCTGTATCAGTGGAAACTCGAAGCGGCGACCAGCCGCACCTGGAACACGCTGTGGATCCCGGCTCCGACGCAGCTGGCGCCGGCGTCCCAGGAGGGCCATTTGTTGCTGACCACACTGGCGATTGCGGATTCGACGACGACGGCGTTCGACAGCGCGCCGGGCAATGCGACCATGCGGGATGCGAAGCGGGCGGCCGGCTCGATCGGCGTCGTCGTCAACGGTGTGACGGTGCACATTGCGACGACGCAGTTGGCGGTCGATGCGGCGCAGCGCGGCGCGCAAGTGGCGCAGCTGGACGGGTGGCTGGCGGGGATTCCGACGCCGCGACTGATTGGCGGCGATTTCCAGATGCGGCCAACCGACACCGCGTATGGCCAGATGGCGAGCGGCTTCCGGGACGTGTGGGTGGCGGTCGGGCAGCCGGGCGCGCCGGGCTTCACCCAGACAGCATCGACGTCGCCGGTTGGCCGGATGGACTACTGGTGGTCAGAGCTGACCGACCAGCACGTCACACCCGCCGCCATCTCGATCGTCGAGACCTCACGCAGCAGTCACCACGCCGTCGTCATCGACGTCACGGTGCAGTAGAGGCTCATCGACGTCACCGTAGGTGACGAAATCGCGCCGCAGTTGAAAGCACCGCCGGGCATCCTTGCCGGCGGTGCTTTCGGCGTTTCAGCGGCGAGCGTTGGAGCGACGACGCGTGATTCCTTATCAGTTCCTGATTCGCTTCCGGTGAGGCCGATGATCGCTCGAGTGTGGAGAAATTACACGAAGGTAAGACCGCCAGTGCGGCCTGTACGAACATCGTTTGAGGCGGATTGAGACACCAAGACTTACACTGTTCCCACTGTCCCCCGCTCGAAATTACACGGCTCACCCCTCTCAGGGAGACAATTGCCGTGTAATCTGAGGCGTCCTTCCTCTCTACCTCAGGTACGGTCCTTGCTGGGCTGCGGGCAGTCCGTGTGCGAAGCACGTACTGGCAATCCACAATTTCAAGTGCAAGAAAATCCAGGTACTGGATGCTGATGTCGTTTTGCGTACGAGGAGAGCGCCGGCCAGCCATTTCCCGCTGACCGTCACGACGATTTCCACCAGTTCTTGGAAAATCGTTCGCTGCGCCCCGTCGTCCGAGCGGCTCACGGTTTCGGCGTCCTTTGCATGCCAGCGGAGAGATCGCTTGGGATGATGTGCTCGTAGTTGCCGGGCGTTTTGCTCGGCGTTGATCAGTTCGCCTGGCTGCCGCCCTGGTTGTTACCGGTGGCCCTGAATTGGGCTGTTTCGATTATTCCCGTCAGTTACTCACTCTTGACAGCGTCTCGAAGGCGGAGCCGAGAGTAGTCTGCCCCGGCGACGGCCGAAGACGCATGCGATGGCTGTGGCGTAAGAAATAGCGCGAACGAGACACGGACGATTGATGAACCGCGGCTGTCTTGGATGCAGTGATTTCGCTGCGCTCCAGTTCAGTGCAATTCACACACCATAGGTTTGCCTGACAGCCGACGGCTTTGTTTGCGTCGGCCCCAGATGACCGCTGCCTCGAGGCTGTCCTTGCGGCCTTCGAGCACGCGCGAGTCGGGCAGCCTGGGGTAGGAGCAGAATCGATGACAAGCGTTCAGCGTATCTTCGGCATCCTCTTCATGATGGGTTGCCTGTGTTCCGGCGGGGTGGCCCAGGCGGCCACCTATTACGTGGCAACCAACGGCAGCGACGGGCGCTCGTGCGGCCAGGCGCAGTCGGTGTCGACCCCGAAGCTGACCCTGAACAGCGCGGTGGCTTGTCTGGCGGCTGGGGACACGTTGTACGTGCGCAACGGAACCTACAACGAATCGCTGATCGCGAGTATCTATGGCGGCGGCCTCCCGTCGGGCACCTCTTGGAGCAATAAGGTGCGGATTGCCGCCTACCCTGGCGACACGTCTGTCTGGCTGCGGCCGCTCACCGTGGGCGCCAGCGCGGGGGGCACTGGCTGGGTGGTATGGATTGACGCGAATATCAGCTATGTGGAAATCGACGGGATCAACCTTGACAGCTCGAATCTCTCGGGCGGCGCGTTATGGGTATCCACCAACAATGGCAATAACCCACACCACATCCGATTTCAGAATGCAGAAGCCATCGCCGGCATGAGCGGCGGTGCGGCGGCGATCGTGCTCGGGTCGCACAATCGGATCGGCGCGACCGGCGCCAACGAGATTATCAACGCCAGGATCCACGGCGGCGGCTTGCCTGGCCAGTGCGGTTATCAATGCGCCTCTTATGGCATCTATATAGAAGGACCGAACAACCTGATCGAGGGGTCCGACATCTACGACACCTCAGGCGCGGGGATCCAGATCTACAACGCCGAAGGCGATTCGCCCGACAACAACATCGTCCGCAACAATCGCATCCACGACATTACGCGGGCCGGCAGTCTCGACGAGGTCTGGGGCATTCTGGTATTGGGGGCCAATAATCAGATCTACAACAACGTGATCCATGGGATCAATGTTGGCAGCATCAATCAGGGGAATGCCGCGATTGCGGTGTCCGGCGCCGGACACGCCGTTTATCACAACACGGTCTACGGCAACACGGGGTGGGGGATTGTCGTCGCGTGGCGGGGTGCCGGCGGGGAAACGACGTCCAACTCGGTCGTCTGGAACAACATCAGTTACGCCAATAGTCAGGGGAACTACGCTAACTATGCTGGCGGGACGTCCCAATCGAACAACCTGTTGACCGACCCTCATTTCGTGAACGCCGGCGGCGCTGATTTCAGTCTCCGATCAGACAGTCCGGCAATTGATGCGGGGGTCTTTCTCGACGCGGTTCCAACCGACCTGAGAGGCGTGTCCCGCCCTCAGGGCAATGGCTATGACATCGGCGCCTACGAATTCTCCGGCGGTTCGTCGCCCGCGCCGCCACCGTCGGGTGGGGGATCGGCCGCGTCGCCGGACGGGACGAGCGTTCCCGGCGCCGCGTCGATCATCGACAACGCCCTCAACGTGTGGACGATTGGGTCCGGCCAGGCCATTCTTCGCAACGGCACGCAGGCCGCCGGTGGCGCCGGGTCGCAGATTCTGTGGTATCAGGGCGTCATCTACGTGCTGGGCACCGATGCCAGCTGGTGGCGATGGACCGGGAGCACGTGGAGCAATGTCGGACCGACCTCACCCTCGCCGCAAACACCTCCAGCCGGCGGATCCAGCGCGTCACCGGACGGCACGAGAGTTCCCGGGGCCGCGTCCGTGACCGACAGCGCCCTCAACGTGTGGACGATCGGGTCAGGGCAGGTCATCCTGCGCAACGGCGCGCAGGCCGGCGGTGGCTACGGGTCGGAGATTCTGTGGTATCAGGGCGTGATCTACGTGCTGGGCACCGATGCCAATTGGTGGGGATGGACCGGCAGCGCGTGGAGCAATCTCGGACCGACGTCACCGTCGTCGCAAGCAACACCACCTTCGTCAGGCGGATCGGGCGCGTCCGCGGACGGCACGAGAGCTCCCGCGGACGGGTCGGTGACCGACGACGCCCTCAACGTGTGGACGATCGGGTCCGGGCAGGCCATTCTCCGCAACGGCACGCAGGCCGACGGTGGTTGGGGATCGCAAATCCTGTGGTACCAGGGCGTGGTTTATGTCTTCGGAACCGATTCCGGATGGTGGCGATGGACCGGCAGCTCGTGGGCCGTTTTTGGATCCAGCGCTCCCGTCTGACGCCACGATCCAGCCGCCAACCTTGTTGAGCGATGGCCATCCGCTCGTGGATGGCCATCGCCAAGTCACGCCGGCCGAGCCCCCCGATTTCGGAGTCGCGTCTCTCCTCGTCGTCCCGTTCCATCCTCGTTCAGATGCCCGCACCGCGCCGGTTGGCGCGGCAGACGGGGCGCGTGAACGCGACCGATTGACGCGTCCTTTGGACCCCGCAGCTGAACGCTCAATCGTGCAAAGAATACACGAGCAGGTAAGTCTTACGTCGACAATACGACGATAACGTGTTTTGTAAGTCAGAATAACTCAATATATGACAACGATTTATGCCTGGAACGGCCGCCGACTCATCAATGGCGATCAGCTTGCTGGCGCGTGGCCGCGATGAAACCCATAAAAGTGTCAAGGAATCCTGCCTCCCGTCGGCGACGATGCTTCGGATTCGCTCTTGCGGCGGCGCTATTGATATGGATCGGGCTGGTGCCGGCGCCGCACGGGCTGATGCCTGGTGTGGTGGTGACGCGCGCCGCCGGCGCGGTCACGACGTTGAGTTATCTCGGAAAGTTTTCGCTGCCTGCCGGGTTCGCTTATAGCGGCCGCGGGTTGGCGTTCAATGCGGCCCGCAATTCGCTGTTCACTTCCGGCTTCACCCGCAGTCCGCTGACGGCTGAAGTGTCCATCCCGGCCATCGGCGGGACAGCCAGCGTCCTGCAACAGCTGACCGATCCAACCGAGGGGCGCGCCGGCCAGGTCAATCCCGGCGATCCGAACGACAAGGTCACCGGCGGCTATCTGGTTTCGGGCGACCGCCTGTTGGTGAGCGTGTATGCCTACTACGACGGCGCCGGCGCCGCCTCGCTCTCGCATTTCGTCCGCCCGTTGTCGCTGAGCACCAGGGGACAGGTAGACGGTCCGATCCGCGTCGGCCCGCTGGGGGCGGGGTTCTACGCCGGCTACATGGCGGACATCCCGGCCGAGTGGCGTGCCGCGCTGGGTGGGCCGGCGCTGACCGGGCAAGCCGAGATTTCGATCATCAGCCGGACGTCGTACGGGCCCGCCGCGTTTGCATTCGACCCGGAGAACCTCAATGCCGCTGGTGCCGTCCCGCTGGTCTATTACGACTCGGCGCATCAGAATCTCGGCACCTACGATCACGCCGATTCAGGCGTCCGCACGACCAACCAGTCTCCGTATTACGGCATCGCCGATGAAATCAGCGGCGTCGTCTTTCCGCGCGGGACGTCGAGTGTGCTGTTTTTCGGCCGTCACAGCGCGACCACCTGCTACGGCGAGGGCGCGCCCTGCGGCGACCCGACCGATTCCTCGAAGGGCACGCACGGCTATCCGTATCAACCGGTCATGCTGGTGTATGACGCCAACGATCTCGCGGCGGTGAAAGCCGGCACGATCAGACCATGGGACGTCACGCCGGTGACGAAGTGGGTGATGCCGTTCACCGATCCGACCGGCGCCTATCACATCAGCGGGGCGGCGTATGACCCCGCGGGCGGCCGGATCTACGTCGGCCAGTACTTCACGAACGGGGCCGCGCCGGTCGTCCACGTGTTCGCCGTCGCTGCGGTGCCCGATGCGCCGGCCCCGGCCCCGGCCCCGACCGCGACGCTGATCGCGGCGCCGGCGTCGATCGCCGCGGGCGGCTCCGCCACCCTGACCTGGGTGACGACGAACGCCAGCACGGTCTCGATCAATCGGGGCATCGGCACGGTCGCGGCGTCGGGGACGCAGGTCGTTGCCCCGACGGCGACAACCACTTACACCTTGACGGCGACCAATGCCGCGGGGTCGGTCACGGCGACGGCCAGCGTGGCGGTCGGCAGCTCGCCGCCTGTGGGTGGCTCGGCCGCGTCACCGGACGGCACGACAGTTCCCGGAGCCGCGTCGGTGATCGACAACGCCCTCAACGTGTGGACGATTGGGTCCGGGCAGGTCATCCTTCGCAACGGCACGCCGGCCGGCGGGGGCTACGGGTCGCAGATTCTGTGGTATCAGGGCGTGATCTACGTGCTGGGCACCGATGCCAACTGGTGGCGATGGACCGGCAGCGCGTGGAGCAATGTCGGACCGACGTCACCCTCGCCGCAAGCACCACCTCCTTCAGGCGGATCGAGCGCGTCACCGGACGGCACGAGAGTTCCCGGGGCCGCGTCGATCATCGACAACGCCCTCAACGTGTGGACGATCGGGTCAGAGCAGGTCATTCTCCGCAACGGCGCGCCGGCCGGCGGTGGCTATGGGTCGCAGATTCTCTGGTATCAGGGCGTGGTCTACGTGCTGGGCACTGATGCCAATTGGTGGCGATGGACCGGGAGCGCGTGGAGCATCATCGGACCGACCTCACCCTCGTCCGAGGGGCCACCAGCCAGCGGATCAGGCGCGTCACCGGACGGCACGAGAGTTCCCGGAGCCGCGTCGGTGATCGACGACGCCCTCAACGTGTGGACGATCGGGTCCGGGCAGGCCATTCTCCGCAACGGCACGCAGGCCGACGGTGGTTGGGGAACGCAAATCCTGTGGTACCAGGGCGTGGTTTATGTCTTCGGAACTGACGCCAGATGGTGGCGATGGACCGGCAGCACGTGGGACGTTTTTGGATCCAGCGCTCCCGTCTGACGTGACGATCGGCAGCGATTGCCCGGCGGAGGCCGCTCTTCCGAACGCCGGTTCTAGAGCGACGCCGACTGAAAGCGGCCACCCGGACGCCTGAGGTCTCTCTCGGGTCCTCGCACAGCTGAGCACCGCCGGGCATTCCTGCCGGCGGTGCCTTGGTTTCCTCCTGGATTGCATCCTGCCGCGGCGTAAATTCGGCGTGTCGTTCCGGACCCCTCCAGATCACGCGCAGCCTGTGCGAAAATCGAGGTTGGCGGACGAAAATTGAACGTCGATTTGTGGCCCGATCAACGTTGGGATGTGTTGTAATAAATGCCTTGGGTTGACGCTCGTGGCGCACCATGTCGCTCAACCAACCAATAAATGTCTCGGGACTGTAAGTGACAGGGCGAAGCTATCTCCGCAAGGATCTTGGCTTCTTCGCGCTGACTGTGGTGGTCACACTGGCCGGCGCGGCCGGTCGCGTCGACGCGCAGGATTTCGATCCGACCTCGCCGGTCCAGCCGGCGGTGCGTTTCGGGCCGCTGGCGCTCGCGCCGATTTTCCGGCTGACGGAGTTCGGATACGACAGCAACGTCTACAACCGGGCTGAAGACAACAACCCGGCGGGCGATTTCAGCTCGAGGCTGACGCCGTCGGTCGACGCCTCACTGCGATCCGCCCATGTTCGCATCAGGGGCCGCAGTCTGGTCGATGTCTACTATTTCAAGGCCTTGTCCGATCTGAACTCCGTGGACAGCGACAATGTCGGCCAAGTCGACCTGGCCATGAATCGCGTCGGCCTGTTCGTGAACGGGAGACGCCTGACGACCCGGCATCGCCGCACTCTCGAAATTGACGCCATCGCCAGGCGCCGGAACAGCGACCTGTCGGTTGGCGGGAGCGTGCGGCTGACCGGGAAGACGTCGCTCGAGATGTTCGTGACGCGGGCGCGCCTCGACTACGCCGCCGATTCTCTCTTCCTCGATACCAACCTGGCGCAGCAGCTCAATCACACGGCGTGGACTCAAGGCTTCGCTCTTGGCTATGCGGCCACCTCGCTCACCAGATTTTCCGTCGAGGCGTCGCGGACGCGAGCCCGTTTCGACGCTGAGGCCGACCGTGACTCCGGAGAGTGGCGGGTCACACCGACCGTGACGTTCAGCCCGCTGGCGCTGGTGACCGGGCGGGCCAGCATCGGATACTACCGGCGCACGTTCTCCGCGCTGGCCCCGGCGGCCAGCAGCGCGGGTGGAGTGCCGTCCAGCGCGGCGCCGGCCAATCTGACCAGTGCCGCGCAGACCGGCACCAGCGCGCTCATCAATCTCACCTACACGCTGCTCGGGCGGACTCGTCTCAATATCGACGCCACCCGCCGGCTGGAGTATTCCTACCTGGCCGTGGTGAACGACTATCTCCAGACCAGCATCACCGGATCGGTCACCCAGCGGCTCGGCGAGTCGTGGGATGTGGTGGGACGGTTCGGCCGTAGCCGACTCAGCTATCAGCAGAGTGACGAGCCCAACCAGGCAGCGCTGCAGATTCCAGCGGAAACCGTCTACACGTCCGGCGCTGACCTCGGCTATAACATCCGCCACACGCGGCTGGGACTCTATGTGTCCCAGGACCGGCGAACGGCCGCCGCGGCGGCCCTGACGCGCGGCTACCGGCGGGTTAGAATCGGCGCCTCGGCGACATATGTATTCTGATCGGGAACTCAATTTCGATCCTGCGGTCGGGGAGGACGTCATGTTGTGGACAGCACGTGTTCGCGGCTTCTGTCGGCGGCACCGTGGTCACGTTCTTGGTCTGTTGCTCGCGGTCCTGGCCATCACGCCGGTCGCTGCCGTCGACGACTATATCGTCGGGGCCAATGACGTGCTGACGATTACGGTGTTCGACCAGCCGCAGCTGACCGGCCGGTACATCGTTCAGGCGGACGGAACGTTCACGTTTCCGCTGCTCGGCCGGCTGAAGGCCGGCGGTCTCAGCATGCAGGCGCTCGAGAACGAGCTGCGCAACCGGCTGGCGACCGGCGGCTTCCTGAAGCAACCGCAGGTTGGCGTCTCGGTCGAGCAGTATCGCAGCCAGCAGATCTTCGTGATGGGTGAAGTCCGCCAGCCGGGCGCCCTCCCGTTCACCGGCTCGATGAGCATCATCGAAGCGCTGGCCAAGGCCGGTTCAACCACCGAACGGGCCGGGCTCGAAGCGGTGATTCTTCGATCCGTGAACGGCGCACCACCCGACGCGGCGGCGATCGAGCTCGCCAAGAGCGCGAAGGAGCCGGGGACGATTCGCGTCAACCTGCAGAACCTTCAGGGCGCGCTCTCGCAGAATATCGAGTTGCGGGCCGGCGACACCATCTTCGTGCCGCGCGCCGAGTCGGTGTTCGTCTCCGGACAGGTCCGCTCCGTCGGCGAGTACGTCATCCGTAAAGGGATGACGGTCCGGCAGCTGCTGACCCTGGCCGGTGGTGTGACGGAGCGTGGATCGGTCCGCCGCATCCAGATCATCAGGAGCGTCAACGGCGTCGATACGACGATTGGAGCGACCCTTCAGGACACGGTCCAGGCCGGCGACACGGTTGTCGTTCGTGAAGGGTTCTTCTGACGTGGTCGTGACGGCGGTGGAGCGCCGGCCGTCTCATGTCGTGGAGAACTGAGGATTCATGTACGAACAATTCTATGGGCTGAATGCGCGTCCGTTCGACCTGACGCCGAATCCTCGCTATCTCGTCCTGACGACCCAGCATCGCGAGGCACTCAGCAACCTCGAATACGCGATCGCCAATCGGACCGGCGTCACGCTGCTGCTCGGCGAGGCCGGCACCGGCAAGACCACTGTCATTCGCGCCGCCATCGAGCGGCAGCCGACGCTGACGCACTGTGTGCATCTTCACAACCCGGCGTTGACCCGGGCCGAGTTCGTGCAGATGCTCGCCGCCCGCTTCTCCCTCAGTGAGCGCGCCCGCTCGTCGAAGACCGACCTGCTGCTCGAGCTCGAGCAGCTGTTTCAGCGGCATCACGATGCCGGGGAGAGGACGGTCCTGATTGTCGACGAGGCGCAGAGTCTGCCGTCGGTGCTGCTGGAGGAAATCCGGCTGCTCAGCAACATCGAAGCGAATGACGAAAAGCTGTTGTCGATCGTGATCGCCGGGCAGCCCGAGCTGGCCGCCCGCTTGAGCGATCAGTCCTTGCGCCAGCTGAAGCAGCGGATTGCCCTCCGCTGCGAGCTCCGCCCGTTGCCGCTGCGCGAGTCCGGGGTCTACATCTCGTCCCGGATTACGGCGGCCGGCGGCGTCCCGGCCGAGATGTTCACGCGCGAAGCCGTCACGCTGATCCACGAATCCTCGCGCGGCATCCCGCGGACGATCAATGTGATTGCCGACAATGCCCTGCTCGGCGGCTTTGCCAGGGGACAGCGTCTTGTCACCCGCGAGCTGGTTCGAGATGTCTGTCGCGACTTCGACATCGCGGTGCAACCGCCGGCCGGACCCGAGGCGCCGCCGCGACGAGATGGCCGGCCGACCGGCGCGGCGCGGGCGGCGTCGGGTCCGCCCGGCACGCCCGAGCCGCGGGCCGGCGATGCCGCGGGCCCGGCCTCGCCGCGGGGACTCGCGAAGATGGGCGGGGCCGCCGGCCAGACGCTCAACGTCCTCGGCTTGAAGTGACGTCTACCAGTGCTGTTCGGGAAATCGCAGTGAGAGAAGGTGTGCAATGGGTCGGGTAAGCGACGCGATGTGGCGCGCGGGACAGCGCGAGGGTGAGCCTGCCGGTGGTGCAGACGACGCCGATTTCATCGACGGCGACGATCACGAGTTTGTCTCCGGCCAGGATGAAGAGGCCGAGAGCACACTCCATGGCTTCAGTCCGCCGCCGCCGCGGCCGCCGCAGTTTCCCGACACGCAGATCTCACGAATTCCCGAGACGCAGCTCTCGCGCCTTCCTGAAACGCTGCTCTCCCGCCACCGCGCGATGCCGTTCGAGCGCGCGCGCGGCAGCGCCGGTGCGGACGACGAGGTCCGGATCGCCGACGTGCTGGGGACGCTGTTCCATCACCGGTGGCTGATGGCCTTCGTCATCGCCGGCGCCGTCGCCTCGGCGGTCGCTTACAACTACCAGGCCGTCCCGATCTTCGAAGCCCGCGCGCGGTTGATCATCGAGCCGAATTCTCCCGAGGTCGTGCCGTTTCGCGGCGCCTCGATGGAAGACCAGGGCCGGCTGGATTACTACAATACCCAGATCGAAGTGATTCGCAGCCGGGCGCTGGCGCGCAGCACGTTGGAGCGACTCCACCTCCTGTCGCCGGACGCCAAGGCGCAGGTCGATCAGGTGTCCGGCCTCCTCGGGGGACTCGGCGTCGTCCCGGTGAAAAGCGAAATGGGTGAAAGCCGGGTGCTCAGCGTCACCTACCGGTCGCCCGATCCGGAGCTGGCGGCCCGGGTGGCCAACGAACTGACGCAGACCTACGTCGATCAGAACCTGGAGACCCGTCGACAGGGAAGCCGCGCCGCCTTCGAATCGCTGAATCAACGGCTGGGTGAGCTGCGGACTGACGTCGGCACCAGCCAGGGAGCCGTGCAGCACTATCGCGAGCAGAAGGACGCCGTCTCGCTCGGCGATCAGGGAAACATCGTGGTCCAGAAGCTGGCTCAACTGAATTCGGCAGTGACGAGCGCCCGCATGGATCGGCTCGACCGCCAGACGCTGTATGAGCAGCTCAAGCAGATCCGTCAGAGCGGAGCGCCCCTGGATACGTTTTCACCGATCCTGTCGAACGCCTTCCTGCAGGGACTGAAGGCGGATCTCGCCGGACTGCAGCGCGAGCGCTCGCAGCTCTCGGAACGGCTCGGGGACGCGCATCCCGACATGATCAAGGTCAATACCTCGATCGCCACCGCCGAGCGTCGTCTGAACGAGGAGATGGCCAAGATCGTCGAGGGTATCGAGAACGACTACGTCGGGGCGAAGGCCAGAGAAGAGGCGATGTCCCAGGCGCTCGAAACCCAGAAGCGTGAGGTGCTCGAGCTCAGCCAGAAGTCGATCGGATTCAATGCCCTGCAGCGGGATGCGACCAGTACGCAGCAGATGTTCGACACGGTGCTGCAACGGGTCAAGGAAACCGAGCTGTCCAGCGAGTTGCAAAGCAACAACGCCAAGATTCTCGATCGCGCCGAAGTGCCCCGAGGACCGATTTCGCCCCGCAAGCAGCTCAATCTGATCCTCGCCCTGCTGGGCGGCTGCTGCGCCGCGGTTGGTCTCGCCATCACGAGCGAGCATCTCAATCCGCGTTTGGCGAAGCACGAAGACATCGCCGCCGCACTCGGCCTGCCCGTGCTCGGAACGGCGCCCAGGATCAGCGGGTTGAAGGCGCTGTCGGCCGTCGACGCCCTGCCGGTGTCCTTCCAGGAGGCGGTCCGGGCCATCCGGACCAGGATCCTCTTGTCGCCGATTGCCGGCGCCGCGCGCGCCCTGGCCGTCACCAGTACCAATGCCGGAGAGGGCAAGACGCTCATCGCCAGCAATCTGGCGGCCTCGATGGCGCTGGCCGGACGGCGGGTGCTGCTGGTCGATGCCGATCTGCGCAGACCGCAGCTGCATCAGCTGTTCAAGAGTCCCATCTCGCCGGGACTGTCCGACCTGTTGACCCGCGATGTCAAACTGAGCGATGCGTTGATCGCGACCTCGTTCCGGGGCCTCTTCCTGCTGGCTGCTGGTGCCGACGTCGTCGGCGGCAGCCATGCCCTGGACAGCCAGCGCCTGACGCAGCTGATCGAGGGCTTCCGCGACGAGTTCGACGTCATCGTGCTGGATTGTCCGCCGGTGATGCCAGTTGCCGACGCTACCATCATCGCCAATGCGGCCGGGTCGGTGCTGTTCGTCGTGGCGTCCGGCACCACAAGCCGGAGCGATGCACAGATCGCCCTCGACCGCCTCGCCTCCGTTCAGGCCCAGGTGGTTGGCGTCGTGGTCAACAAGGCCAGGCCTGACTCAGCATCCGCCTACCATTACGAACGTTCCTTCACCGAACATACCGCATAGAGGATCCGCGGCGGCGCGCGGCTGGTCTGGCTTCCAGGTCGGAAAAACATCGGGTGTGACCGGGTGGAGCGAAGCTGTCTCTTACCAATGAAGATACTGATTACCGGTAACCTTGGTTACGTCGGACCGTCCGTTACCCGCCAGCTGCGCCTGCGCCACCCGGAGGCGACCCTGATCGGTGTGGACATCGGGTATTTCGCCCATTGCCTGACCGATGCGTGTCGCGTGCCGGAGATCCTGCTCGATGCCCAGTACTACGCGGATCTCCGCCGGCTGCCGCCGGGCTTGCTCGATGGCGTCGACGCGGTGGTGCATCTGGCCGCGATTTCGAACGACCCGATGGGCAACGCCTTCGAGGACGTCACCTTCGATGTGAACTACCGCGCCGGGATTGAACTGGCGCGTCAGGCCAGGGCCGCCGGTGTCCGCGCCTTCGTCTTCGCGTCGAGCTGCAGCGTCTACGGCTCGGCCGACGACCGGGCGCGCACCGAAGAGTCGGAGGTGGCGCCGCTGACCGCCTATGCCAGGTCCAAGGTGCTGACGGAGCAGGGCCTGCGGGAGCTCGCCGGTCCCGGGTTTCGCGTGTCCTGCCTGCGCTTTGCGACCGCGTGCGGGATGAGCGACCGGCTGCGTCTGGATCTGGTGCTGAACGACTTTGTGGCCGGTGCCATCTCGACCAGTCGGATCACCGTCCTGAGCGATGGCACGCCGTGGCGACCGCTGATCAATGTCCGCGACATGGCCCGCGCGATCGAGTGGGCCATCGAGCGGCCCGCCGACGCGGGCGGCGACTGTTTGATTGTCAACGCCGGGACCAACGCCTGGAACTATCAGGTGCACGAGCTGGCGACGGCGGTGGCCGACGCGATTCCCGGCACCGAGGTGTCGATCAACCGCGCGGCCCCGCCGGACAAGCGGTCGTACCGGGTCGATTTCGGGCTGTTCCAGTCGCTGGCGCCGGCGCATCAACCGCTGGCGGATTTGAGCGGCACCATCGCGGCACTGCGCGCCGGCCTGGCGGCCATCAATTTCCACGACCAGGATTTCCGCAACTCTTCGCTGATGCGGCTGCGCGTGCTCGCCGATTTGACGGCCCGGGGCCTGTTGAGCCCGAACCTGGAATGGACCGACAAGCGCGCGCCTGGCGCGACAATCGAGTCCGGTCGCGCCGATCGCCTCGAAGCTGCGTCGCCGCTCCCCTAGATCGCCGCCATGAATTCTGTCAGCGCGCGGGTACTCACCGTCTGGCTCCTCTGCTTCGTCGCCGGCACGCTGGCGCCGTTCAATTTCATGGCCGCAGCCGGCCTCGAGCATGGATTGCAGCTGTTTCAGTACGGGACGCTCGAGCGGGATCCGGTTCATTTCCTGCTCAACCTGCTGCTGTTCGTGCCGCTGGGGTTCCTGCTCCATCACGCCGGACGGCGTCGATCGCTCGCGTTGCCAATCGTGGTCCTGGCCGGCGTTGCCGGGATGGTGATTTCCGGGACTGTCGAGTACCTGCAGGCGTTTCTGCCGACCCGGGACTCGTCGCTGATCGATGTGCTGGCGAATACGGTTGGCTCGATCGTCGGAGCGGTGGTGGGCCGCCGATGGGGCGTCTCAGCGGAGTCGCGTCTCGTCCGGTGGCGGGCCGCGACGTCGACGGGGATGCTGGCTGGATTGCTCGGCAGCTTCCTAATCGTGGCGCTGGTAGTTTCCGGCACTCTTCAGGCGCGCAGCCGCCTCAGTAACTGGGATTCCGGATATCCGCTGCTGATCGGCAACGAACACACCAGCGACCGGCCGTGGCGCGGACGGGTGTTGTCTCTCGACATCACGGATGCGGCAACGCCGGCCGCGATCGTGCGCCGGTTCTCCGCCGGCGAGGTGGTCGGGCTGCCGGGAGCGCCGATCGGCTCGTTCGTGTTCGATGGCCGTCCGCCTTATCAGGATGCCTCCGGCACGGTGCCAGACCTCGAGTGGAGAGAGCGCTCGCACACGCCTGGTCCAGTCGACGGCTGGCTGCCGGCCCGGTCCTGGCTGGAGAGCGGCAGCCCGGCGTCAGGCCTGGCGCAACGGCTGCGGCAGACCAACGCGTTCACATTGCGCGTCCGGTGTGCCACCGAAGACACCAGTCAGGACGGCCCGGCGCGCATCCTCTCGAGTTCCGTCAGCCCATACCTGCGCAACTTCATGCTGGGTCAGCAGGGCAGTGATCTGGTGTTCCGCCTCCGGACGCCGGACACCGGCCTCAACGGCTATCCGCTCGAGGTCTACGTTCCGGGGATATTCACCGATCGCCGCGAACATGAGATTCTGGCGACTTACGACGGTGCCACCCTGCTGGTGGCGATGGCTCAC
The DNA here is from genome assembly GCA_039931615.1 of Acidobacteriota bacterium. Taxonomy (GTDB): domain Bacteria; phylum Acidobacteriota; class Vicinamibacteria; order Vicinamibacterales; family CAVVIG01; genus JAHFUI01. The sequence continues at coordinate 124,738 of JBDTRR010000008.1, read as the reverse complement.
GACAACTACGTCTCGAGAACGGAGCTGACGCCCGGCGCCGGTCTGGCATTGATGTTCCCGTCGCTGGAGGTTCGTCCCGGCGAGCTCCAGATGTGGGAAGTGGCGTACGTCGGTGCATGGTCTCTGGTGCCTGGCGCGCTGATTGGCCTGCTCGGACACAGCGGCCGTCAGCGCCTGGCGTTCAGTCTCGCCTGGGTGTTCGGGTTCGCCGTGCTCCTCGAGGCGACGATCGTCGGAGTGAGTGGGCGCTTCTTCGATCGGGCTGACGTCGCCGAGGCGACCGGAATTGCCGCCGGGGTGCTCATCGTCTGCAACGCCACGCTGTCGAGCGCGCGCTTGCCGTGGCGCCGGTCGATCGCCGTCCGCGCCGACGAGTCCCGACGTGACGCCCTGGAAAATCAGCCCGGCTGAGTCGACGGTAAAGAGGTAGCGATATGCGTGATCATCAAATGGAGCGGTCGGCCCGGATCTTTGTCGCGGGGCACCGGGGCCTGGTCGGCTCGGCAGTGATGCGGCGCCTCGCCGCCGCCGGCTGTGGGAATCTGCTGACCGCGACGCGCGAGCAGCTCGATCTTCGCGATCAAGCGGCAGTGAACTACTGGTTCCGTGCGAATCGGCCTGAGTATGTCTTCCTGGTCGCCGGCACGGTCGGCGGCATTCTTGCCAATTCGACGCGGCCGGCCGAGTTCCTCTACGACAACATGATGATCCACGGCACGGTCGTTCATGCCGCGCATCTCTACGGTGTCAGGCGGCTGCTCTACCTCGGCAGCTCCTGCATCTATCCGCGCGATTGCCCGCAGCCGATGAAAGAGGAGTATTTGCTGAGCGGTCCGCTGGAACCGACAAACGAAGCGTACGCGCTCGCCAAGATCGCCGGGATCAAGCTGTGCCAGAGCTATCGCACGCAGTACGGCTGTGACTTCATCGCCGCGATGCCGACGAATCTGTACGGCCCGCAGGACAATTTCGACCTGACGAGCTCGCATGTCCTGCCGGCGCTGATGCGAAAATTCCACGACGCCAAGGTGGCCGGCCGCGACGAGGTCGTGATTTGGGGCACCGGCACGCCGCGGCGCGAATTTCTTCACGTCGACGATCTCGCCGACGCCTGCCTGTTCCTGATGGAGCATTACGACGCGGCCGAGCACATCAACGTCGGCACTGGCGAAGATCTGTCGATTCGCGAGCTGGCCGACATGGTGCGCCAGATTGTCCACCCGGCGGCACGCTTGGTGTTCGACAGCGACAAGCCGGATGGGACGCCCAAGAAGCTGCTCGATGTCTCCCGCCTGCACCAGCTGGGATGGCGGCATGCGATCGAACTGCGGCAGGGCATCGCCGACACCTACGAGTGGTTTGTCGGCCAATCAGTCGCCACGGCCTGACGCCTCATGCAGGACAACGCCCTCGTCCGGCCCGCGCCCGCCCCGAAAGTGAGTGTGGTCATCCCGGTGTTCAACCGGCCGATGGCCGTGCGCCGCGCGATCGAGAGCGTCCTGGCCCAGACCTGCCAGGACTTCGAGATCATCGTCGTGGACGACGGGTCGACGGACACGACGACAGCGGCGGTCGAGGCCATCGCCGATCCCCGCATTACGCTGATCCGTCATGAGCGGAACCGTGGTGGAAGTGCGGCCAGGAACACGGGGATCCGGGCCAGCTCAGCCGATTACGTCGCCTTCCTCGATTCCGACGACGAGTGGCTGCCGGCCAAGCTGGAACGCCAGTTGGAGGTGTTCGAGCGGTCCGGTGACCGGCTGGGACTGGTCTACACCGGGGTCGAGCGAATTTTTCCCGACGGCAGCGTCAGCCGGATCATCGCGCGGCCCCACGTCAATCTTGCCCGGGCCCTGCTGGCGGAAAACGTCGTCGGCGAAACGTCCCTCGGCATGGTCCGCCGCAGTGCCCTGGCGGCGGTCGGCGGCTTCGACGAGAGCCTGCCCTCGTGCCAGGACCTGGATCTCTGGCTGAGAATCTGCGAGCGGTTCAGTGCCGAGGTCGTTCCAGACCCGCTGGTCAGGGTGGCAAATGTCAACGACAGCGGCCGGATCACCGTCAGCGTACCGCGCACCGTCCTGGGCCGCGAACTGTATTGCCGAAAGCATCGGGAGAAGATGATTCGCTTCGGCGTGTTGCATCTGTTCCTGCGCGACAGCGGCTGGTGCCAGCAGCGTCGCGGCCGGGATCTGTCCCGCGCCCGCCGCTTCTATCTGGAGTCGCTTCGAGCGAACCCGGTGGCGCCGTTCACCTATGCGCTCCTGTTCTCCGCCTACCTGCCGGCCGCATGGTTCGAGCAGGCGGCCAGGTGCAAACGCCGGGTCGCCCGGCTGTTGGGGTTTGGTCCCGAAACCTGGTTTGCCGAAGATTCATTTCGACCGGCGCCGATGGCGAAGCTCCAGCGGAACACCAAGGACCCGGCCGCCTCATGACACCCGGGCCCGCCCGCCGTCCACCCTTGCTTGCACGATACGGCAACCTCGATGCGTAGACTGACGCGATACCTGCTCTGGGCATTTGTGTTCACGGTGCCGTGGGACAACTTTCCACTCCCGTTCGTCGGCTCCGTCAGCCGCGTCTTTGGCCTGGCCGTCATTGCGTGCGTCGTGCTGACGACGGCGATGCAGGGGCGTTTCCGGAAGCCGGACGCGGTCCTGACGTTCTCGATCGCGTTCGGCCTGTGGGGCGCGCTCTCGCTGCTGTGGACCCTCTCCTACGGAAGCACCTTTGTCCTGGCGATTACCTATCTCCAGCTTGTCGCCAGCGTCTGGGTGATCCGGGAGTGCGTGCGGACCAGGGAGGAAGTGCAGCCGCTGTTGGCGGCCATCTGCCTCGGCTTGTTCGTGCCGTTGCTCAGTCTGTTCAACAACTTCAGGATCGGCACCACGATCAACCCGTACGAGAGCCGCTTCTCCGGCAACGGCGCCAACGCCAACCAGATCGGGTTATACCTGGTCCTCGGCCTGCCGATCGCCTGGCACTTGATCATGAACCGGCGCGGCGTGATCCGGGTGGCGGCGTTGATCTATTTCGTGGCGGCACCGGTCGGACTGCTGCTGACCGCGACGCGCGGCGCCTTCGTCGCCGGACTCGTCGCGATGACCATCGTCCCCCTGACGCTGCCTCGCCAGTCACTGCGGTCCTACCTCCTGACGGGTGTGATGCTGGCTGCCTGCGCGCTGGCGGTGGCGACGGTCGTGCCGCGGGCCAACCTGGAACGGATCCTGGGGACTGCCAGTGAGGTGACCGAGGGCGGACGAATGTCCGGGCGGACGGCGATTTGGAACGCCGGGTTGCAGGCGTTCCCGGACCGGCCGCTTCTCGGCGCTGGACTCGGGGCGTACGGCGCGGCGGTCGGTCCGTATTCGCCCAACCGGGGAATGTCAGCGCACAACCTGGCGCTTGGGCTGCTGGTCGAAAATGGGATCGTCGGCCTGGGCCTGTTTGCCGCCGTGCTCGGCGCCTGCGCCTGGACGATCCTTCATTCACCGCCACCGCACAGGGCGCTCTGGGGTGTCATCCTCCTGACCTGGGTGGCTGGTGGATTGTCTGGCAGTCCGGAGTCCGTGAAGTTCACCTGGGTGTTGTTCGGATTGGTGGCGGCGCAAAGCGGCTTGACGAGAACTGCTCGAAAGGCTCTCGCAAGAGAACAGGCCAGCCGCAGGGACAGCGACGCGTGGCGCGCTGCCACGATCTGAGCAGCGGGAGAGCATATCCGTGCCGACAATCGTTCCATTCTACCGACCCGATCTGGGCGAACCCGAAATCCAGGAGGTGGTCGACGCGCTGCGATCAGGCTGGCTGACGACCGGGCCCCGGGTCAAACGGTTCGAGCAGACATTCGCCGCCGCCACCGGCGCGTCGCATGCCGTGGCGTTGAACTCCTGCACGGCCGCTCTGCACCTGGCGGTACACGCGCTCGGCCTGCGTCCAGGTGACGGCGTGCTGGTTCCGGCGCTGACGTTCGCCGCCACCGCCGAAGTGGTTCGCTACGAAGGCGGGATTCCAATCCTCATCGATTGTGACCCGGTCACGCTCAACATGGACCTCCAGCATGCGGAGTCGACGTTGGCCGCGCTCAGGTCAGGCGAGGCACTCGCCGGGTTGCCGCGCGACGTGCCAGTGGTCGGGATGATCCCGGTCCACGTTGGCGGGATGATGCTGAACGTCGATGACGTCAATGCCCTGGCGTCGCGCCATCATCTCTGGGTGGTCGAGGACGCGGCCCATGCCTTTCCCGCCGCCTGGCGACGGCGGCCGGAAGAGCCGTGGCAGCAGTGCGGCGAGCAGACCGCCGCCGTCTCGTGCTTCTCGTTCTACGCCAACAAGACGATCACGACCGGCGAAGGCGGGATGGCGGTCACCGCCGACCCTGAACTGGCGGCGCGGATGCGGTTGCTGTCGTTGCACGGGCTGTCGCACGACGCCTGGGGAAGGTACTCGGGCACTGGCAGCTGGGACTACCGTATTCTGGCGCCCGGCTACAAATACAACATGACGGACATTGCCGCCGCCATCGGCATCCACCAGCTGGCCCGCGCCGAGGAGATGCGCCGCGGCCGCGAGGCGATTGCCGAGGAATACCTTCAGCGGCTGGCCGACGTCGAGGAGCTCGAACTGCCACCGGCCGACGTCAACCGCCTGCACGCCTGGCATCTGTTTCCGATCCGCCTCCGACTCGAGACCTTGTCGATTGATCGCAACCGCTTCATCCAGGAGCTGGCGCAGGCGGGCGTCTCGTGCTCGGTGCACTGGCGTCCGCTGCATCTCCATCCCTACTACGAAGAGTCGTTCGGCTGGCGTCCCGCCGATCTGCCGGCCGCATCGGCCGTCTGGACGCGCCTGGTGAGCCTGCCGCTCTTCTCCACCATGACCAGAGACGAAATCGACACCGTCGTCGACGCCGTTCGGGCCGCGTGCGGCCGCTCGTCGCGCCGGCTGGCGGCCACCCGGTGATCGGCGGCATCGCCTGATGAACCAGCCGGTGGATTCCTCGCCCCTGGTCAGCGTCGTGGTCCCGGTCCGCAACGAGGCCGGCTTCATCGCCGACCTGATCGGCGCCATCCTGCAGCAGGACTACCCTGGCGATCGCGTTGAAGTGATCGTCGCCGATGGTCAGTCGACCGACGGGACGCGCGACATCCTGGCGTCCCTGCAGGTGAACCAGCCACGGCTGATCGTCATCGACAACCCGGGCCGCATCGTGTCGACCGGCCTGAACCTCGCCGTGGCGCGATCGCGCGGCGACATCATCCTGCGGATCGACGGACACGCGATCGTCGCGTCCGACTTCATCAGCAGGAATGTGGCGCTGCTGGCCGAGCATCCAGAGGCGTGGAGCGTCGGTGGACCGATCCGGCATGCGGCGACCACGACATTCGGGAAGGCGGTCGGCGTCGCGATGTCGCATCCGGTCGGAGTCGGCAATGCGCTGCATCGATACCCGGAGCACGAGGGGTATGTCGAGGGCGCGCAGTTCCCGGCGATCAGGCGCGACGTGTTCGACCGCATCGGCATGTTCGACGAGCGGCTGGTACGGAACCAGGACGACGAGTTCAACTACCGGATTCGCCAGGCCGGCGGGCTGATTTATGTGTCGCCGCGGGTGCGCTATCGATATTTCGTCCGCGAACGCATCGGCCAGCTCTTCAAGCAGTACTTTCAGTACGGCTTCTGGCGGATTCCCGTGATCGAGAAACATCGGCGTCCGACGACGCTGCGCCAGGTGGCCCCGACGCTGTTCTACGCGGCGTGCGCGGTGCTCGCAGTGGCCGGCTGGTGGTGGAGCGAGCCCCTGCTCGCGTTGACGCTGCCGGTCGCGTACGCCATCGCGCTCGGCCTCGCCGGAGCGGCGACGATTCCCGCGAACGATCTCCGCGTCTCGGCGTGCGTCCCGGTCGCCATCGCGACGATGCACGCCGGATACGCGTTGGGGCTGGGATACGGCATCTGGGCGCGCCTCTTCCATTCAGGCGCGTGGGACGCGGCAGGAAAGATGGCGGCGATCAGTCGCTGACCATCAGCGCCCCCCGACCTCAATCACAACATGTGCGGCATTGTCGGCATCGTCACCGCGAACGGCACAGTCGATCCTGATGTGCTGCAGCGGATGAACGACCGGGTGGAACATCGCGGCCCGGACGGGGAAGGCTTCCTGCTGGCGTCGGGTGATTGGGACCGCTTGCGCTATTCGTTCCAGCGGCGCGCCAGTCAAGCCGCGAGCGGCGATGCGCCGGTGCGCGTCGGCCTCGGCCACCGCCGCCTCGCCATTCTCGACCTGTCCGATCGCGGTCTGCAGCCGATGTGCACGCCCGATCGGCGGACCTGGATCGTCTTCAACGGCGAGATCTACAACCATCGGCAGCTCAGATCGCTGCTCGAGTCCGCCGGGCACGAGTTCGCCACCAGGACCGATACGGAGGTCCTGCTCAAGGCCTACGTCGAATGGGGAGAGGACTGCATCGATCGGCTCGACGGCATGTTTGCGCTGGCGATTTGGGACGATACCCGGCGGCGCCTCTTCTGCGCCAGGGACCGGTTGGGGATCAAGCCGTTCTATTACGCCACCGCGGCGGACAGCTTCGTCTTCGCCTCGGAGATCAAGGCGCTCTTTGCCTTCCCGGCCTGCCGCCCCGACGCCGACGACCACGCGGTCGTCGGCTTTCTCGCGCACGGCAACTGTGACTACGTCGATCGGACGCTGTTCCGGGGCGTCCGCGCGTTGCCGGCCGCGCACACCCTGACGGTCGACGCGACCGGCCGCACCGCCATTCGCCGCTACTGGAGCCTCGACCCGCCGGCACGGCGCGAACAGAGCGATGCCGAGCATGTCGCGGAGCTGCGCGAGACACTCGTCGAAACGGTGCGCAGCCACCTGATCAGCGACGTCCGCGTCGGCAGCTGCCTCAGCGGCGGACTCGACTCGTCGACGCTGGTCGGCGTGATCGGCAAGATCTGGCGCGAGCAGCCAGAGTCGGCGGCGGCGATTGGCGACCGCTTGTCCACCTTCACGTCGTGCTACGAGCAGAAGGCATTCGACGAACGGGAGTATGCGCTGGAAATCGCTCGATCGGCGGGGGCACGGCCGCAGCTGGTGTTCCCCTCGCCGGAGGATTTCTGGTCGGACTTTCACCGGATGGCATGGCATCAGGACATGCCATTCGGGGCGCTCAGCTTCTACGCCCAGTGGCGGGTGATGCGGGCGGCGAGTGAAGCCGGTGTGAAGGTGTTGATTGACGGACAAGGCGGGGACGAGGTGTTCGGTGGATATGCCAAGTTCCGCTATGCCTACCTGGCGTCCCTCCTGCGTTCCGGACGATTCGGGACGGCGGCGCGGGAGCTCACCGGCATGCTGCGGCAGGGCGACCGCTACGTCCTCGATATCAGGAACGGGTATCGGTACCTGCCCCCTTTCATGCGGCGTGCGCTGAAGATGGATTCCGCCCTGCAGCGCATCGTCACCGCCGATTGGAAGGCGGCGGTGGCCGACGACAGCACGCCCGCCGCCCGCTGGTGGCGCAACGCCAGCCGGGATGGCAGCGGGTCCGCGTGCACGTCGCTGCAGCGGATCCAGATCGATGACATCGGCGTCGACACGCTGCCCCAGCTGCTGCGCATGGAAGACCGATCGTCGATGGCCTTCTCGCTGGAGGCGCGCGTGCCGCTGCTGGACCACCATGTCGTCGAGCTGGGCCTGTCGCTACCCGACCACTTGAAAGTGAACCAGGGGTGGAGCAAGTTCGCGGTTCGTCAGGCGATGGCGGGCCTGGTCCCGGACGCCGTCAGGCTGCGGAAGACGAAGCTCGGATTCGCTGCTCCGGATCGGTCCTGGCTGGCCGGCGACCTCCGTCCTGCCATTACCAGCCTGCTCGGCGAGGAATTACGCTGCCGGCGATATGTCGACGTGGCTGCGCTGCGGCGCTGGTATGGCGCCGCCAACGCGCGAAGCGCCAATACCGAGTCGTTCCTCGGCCTGTTCAGGATCCTGTCGCTCGAGATGTGGATGCGCGCATTCCAGCTGTAGCGGCGTCGAGCGATTGACCGGCGCCCGGGTCGCCGCGTCCCGCCAGGCCTTCCTCCCACGCCGATCGGCGTATCGTTCTCCGCGTCGAAGGCAGGCCGCACCGCAGCCTGGACCTCCCCTCCCGACGGCTGTCGTCGACACCAGCCCATCGTTCAGCATCTGGCGGCATCGCAAGCAAGTCTATGGGTAAACGACTGTTGGACATTGTCGTGGCGGCAGGCGCGCTGATCGCCGCCGCTCCGCTGCTGCTGGTGGCTGCGATCGGCATCAGGCTGACCAGCCCAGGCCCGGTCCTGTATCGGGCGAAGCGCATCGGCCGTGACCGCCGCAGCAGCCAGCTCGACGGCCGCGCCGCGGTGGACCGATCCGAACGGCGGCGCCAGCAGGGTTACTGCGGCCGCGAGTTCACGATGTACAAATTCCGGACCATGGGGGTCGATAGCGACGCGACCGCCAGTCCGATTACCGCCGCCCGCGACTCCCGGATCTTCCCGTTCGGGGCGTTCCTGCGGGCGACGAAGATTGACGAGTTGCCCCAGTTGCTCAATGTGTTGATGGGTGATATGAGCCTGGTCGGGCCGCGCCCGGAAGCGCCGGAGATCGTCCGGGCCCATTACACGCATGACGATCTGACGACGCTGCAGGTGCCGCCCGGCGTGACCAGCCCTGGAACCGTCTACTACTACACGCACGGCGAAGCCACGCTGGCCGCCGAATCGACCGTCGATCACTACGTCAAGCGTCTGCTGCCAGTGAAACTCGCGCTGGATCGGGTCTACATCGAGCGGGGTCGTGCTGCGATCTACGACATTCGCGTGCTGCTGCGAACGCTGGCAGCCATCCTGGCGCGGCTGCTCGGCACCCGGGGGTTTCCGGATCCGCCGGAACTGGCGCAGGTGAAGCGGACCACGCTGCTTCCTCACACCGATGAATCAGAGTCTGCAATTCGGAACGACCGATGAGGTCACGCGCGCATACCGGGTACCCGCCGGTGTCCCCGCTGGCGCTGGTCGTCGACATCACCGGAACCAGTGCCAACTACAACCAGAGTCTGTCGAGGGCATTTGCCGATCATCCCGAAGTGGTGTTTCGGACGGCGCCTTACTTTGGCGATCGCGACGCCTTTCGCGACAGCCTCCTCCAGCGGGACTTCTTGAGCACCGCCACCTGGCTGGCCGACCGCTGGCCAGGCATCGTCAACCACCATTGGCTGTGGAAGACCGTGCAATTGCAGGGCTATTTCAGCGGCTGGCGGGATGTGCTGAGTGAGATCGGCCGCACTCGCACGCCGGTGCTGCACATGCAATGGTGCAAGGTGCCGGTGTTCGATCTGTTGATGATGCGGAAGGTGCAACGCCAGGGTGCGCGGATCGTCTATACCGTCCACAATGCCTTGCCGTACTGCAATCGCAGTGACGCGGTGCGTCGGGCCTACCGCCAGTTGTATCGCCAGGCTGACGCCCTGATCGTCCTGTCGCGCACCGTCGGCCAGCAGGTGCTCGATCGAGTCGACGATTCAGTCGCCGGCAAGATCCAGGTCATCGAGCACGGCATCCTCGAGTTGGACTGTCCCATTCCCGATCGAGAACACGCCCGGGTTGAACTGAAGCTGGAGCGGGAAGCCGAGGTCGCCCTGTTCGTCGGGAGGATCAGTCCCCACAAAGGCATCACGGATCTGATCGACGCCTTCGCCATCGCCAGCCGCGACAGGCCGAGGCTCCGCCTGATCCTCGCCGGCGCTCCGGAGGATTCCTTCGATCCGCACGAGGCCCAGATCCGGCGCCTGGGCGTGGCCGGCAAGGTCCAAGCCTACCCGCGCTTCGTGTCCGAGCAGTTCAAGGCGACCCTCTATGGTGCCGCCGATGTCGCGGTGATGCCGCACAAAGAGTCGTCGCAGAGCGGGATGGGCCTGGAGGCGCTGGCGGCGGGCAAGCCGCTGCTGGCGACGCGGGTCGGCGGCCTGGTCGAACTGGTCGACGAGGGCGTCAATGGCTACAGCGTGCCGGTCTCGAATCCCGAGGCGATGGCGGGAGCACTCGTGCGCTTCTTCAGCCTGCCGCGTTCGGCGCAAACGACGATGGCGGACGCGAGCCGGACCCTGGGCCGGGATCGCTTTGCCTGGCCGACGATCGCCGGGAAACACGTCGCGCTCTATCGCCGCCTCGCCGCGTCCGGACCAGCAGTGATGGCGGAGGATGCATTCGTTTCCTCCGGTGAGGAGCGCATTCAGTGAGCACAATCCGTACGGCTCTGGTCGGTTGCGGCCGCATCAGCGATGTTCATATCGAGACATTGAAGGGAATACCCAACGTCGAGGTGGTCGCGGTCTGCGATCTCAACCAGACCGTGGCCCGTGAGCAGGCCGACCGCTACAGCATCGCGGGCGTCTACACCGACATGGAAGAGATGATGCGCGAGGTGCGACCGAACGTCGTGCATCTGCTCACTCCTCCTCGAACCCACCGTTCGCTGGCGGCGATTGCCGCTCGGCACCACGCCCACATGTATGTGGAGAAGCCGCTGGCGTCGAGCGAAGTGGATGCGCGATCGATCGTCGAGACGGCCAGAGACGCTGGCGTCGAGGTCTGTCCAGGCCACAGTCTGCTGTTCGACCCGTGCTTTCTCGAAGCGTCGCGTCGGATTGCTCGAGGAGAGATCGGCGAGGTCATCTCGGTCCGGGCCGAGCAGGGGTTCAGCTATGAAGATGAGGCCCGCGGCGCGGCCATCCCCTGGGGCTACACCTATGATTGGGGCATCTTTGAAAATCTGATGACCCACGCGCTTTATCTCGCCTGCTACTTCCTGGACACGCCAGGCGAGCCGCAGGTGGTCGCCTTCAATCCTGGCCGCATTCGTGAAGCGGCGGTCGAGGAAATTCGCGTGTTGATTCCCTCTGCCGGGGCGATCGGCGAGGTCTCGCTGTCGCTCTGCACTGCTCCGGAGACCAACCGCCTCGAGGTCGTCGGTGCCAGGGGCAGGATCACGGTGGACTTCGTCACCTTGACGGTCGTCACTCATCGGAACAGCGGCCTGCCGCTGGATCGGTTCCACACGAACTTCAGAATGGCGGCGAGGCTGCTTCAGTCCGGCACCGGCATCCTCTTCGGCATTGCGACCGGCCGCGTCAAACGATACATGGGAGTGCGCGGGCTGATCGAGGCGTTCTACGCCGCCCTGAAGAATGGGGTGGCGTCGCCGGTCGGGGCCGAGGATGGACTCCTGAATCTGCGCCTGATGGATCAGATCAAGGCATCGTGCGACGAAGTGATCAAGAGGCGAACGATTCTCACGGCGCCGGCGACGGCGGCCGTCTCGCCGAAAGCCCTGGTGACCGGGGCGTCAGGCTTCCTCGGCGGACACCTGGTCGAACGACTGTCGGCCGAGGTCCCGGTCCGGGCGATGACCCGATTGATCTCGCGAGCCCGCACCATGGCGGGGGTGCAGTGGGTTCAGGGCGACCTGGGGAACGAGGCGCAGCTGGGTGAGGCGCTCGCCGGCGTCGAAACGGTGTTCCACTGCGCCGCCCTGGCCGGCCCGCCCGGATCGTTGCAGGACTACGAAGAAGCCAACGTCAAGGGCACCGTCCGCCTCGCCCGGCTCGCCGCCGCGGCCGGAGTCAAGACGCTGATCTACGTCTCGTCGCTGGCCGTCTACGGCATCCCGAAAGGCCGCGGTCCCTATGTCGACGAGACCGCCCCGTACGACAAGAGGGCGGGCGACCGCGGCGTCTATACGCAAAGCAAGCTGTCGGCTGAAAAGGCGCTGCTGGAGTATGCGGCCGAGCACCGCACACCGCGGGTGATCGTCCTTCGCCCCGGCACCATCTTTGGCCCGGGCGCCAAGCTGCCGACAGGAAACCTTCAGCTGCCGTCATCGAGCCGACGACCGCTGATCGCAGGCGGGCGCGGCGTGCCGATGGCCCTGGTCTACGTCGACAACGTCATCGACGCGATGCTCGCGGCGGCCGGCAGCGACGTTCCGACGGGCAGCATCTACGACGTCGTCGATTCGGACGTCGATCAGGGCGAGGTGGGACGGATCCTGCGCGAGGTTTCTCAAGGCGAGATCCGACCGGTGTTCGTCCCCTACTTCCTGGTCTGGTCGATGATGTTGGGGATCGATCTGCTGGCCCTGGTCCGGCGACGCAAGTTGGGAACCGCCCGATATCGCCTCGATCGCACGTTGGCCAATATGCGGTTCAAGTCTGCCGCTGCACGAGAAGAATTGCAGTGGCAGGCGCGAGTTCCCCTGGTCGATGCGCTCGCCCGCACCGTGGCCGCGTCGCCGGACATCGCTCGCAAGCTTCCGGTGCGTGGTTGAGTGAGAGCCGACGCCGCGTCATTCGCATCGAAACCTCATCGGCGACCCAGCAATTGGCGATAGATGTCGAGATATCTGGTCGCCATCAGGCGACCCGAATATTGTCGTTCGACCAGTTGTCGCGCCTGTACTACAGATCGCTGTCGCTCGTCAGCATTCGTCAGCACGTCGTTCAGGACGGCGGCCAGTTGGTCCGGATCGCCGATTTCGACCAGCCGGCCGTGCTGGTGATCCGTGATCACATTCGGAATGCCGCCGGCTTTCGTCGAGACGATCGGGACCTGCGCGGCCATCGCCTCCAGGATGATGATCGGCAGCCCCTCCCGTCTCGATGACTGGACGTAGATGTCCAGACAATTCAGGATCTGCGGGACATCGGTGCGGACGCCGACAAACAGGCACTGTTGGTCAATCCCGAGCTGACGCGCCAGATCGAGCAGGCCGGGTCGCTCGGGACCATCACCGGCGACGACCAGCTTGAGGGGCCTGTCCTTCGACAAACCGATCAGTATCTTGAAGGCGCGCAACAAGCCGGCGTGGTCCTTCTCGATCGAGAGGCGGGCGATATTCCCAATCACTACGTCGCTGTGGTTGAGCCCCAACCGGGCCCGGGTGGCTCGGCGCTCCCCGGCGCGGTCATCAGGCGTGAACCGGCGCGAGTCGATGCCATTGGGGATACAGCTCAGCCGGTCCTTCCTGAGCATGAAGACACGGCACTCTCTTGCAATCGGCTCCGAGACCGCCACCACCTGGTCGAAGCCGTTGAACAGGACGCCATCGATCGTTTCGTACAGCCAGAGCCTGGGATTGGCGCGGGTCCACAGGTGGTTGGTCGCGACCGTTTTGACGGCCAGCCCGCGTACCGCCAGCAGGCCGAAGGCGCGGGCTTTATAGTCGTGGCAGTGCAGCACATCGATTTCATGGCGCTCGAGGAGACTTCGAATATTCGTGACGGTTTGCCGATCGAACGAGCCGCGACACTCCACGGTGATGGCCGACAGGTTGGCGGCTCTGGCGGCTTCGACCAGCTCGAGATGAGGGTTCCCGATGTTGTTGAAGCAGACGATCAGGTTGGTGCAGCCCAGCGTGTTCAGTTCGCTCGACAAGTTCAGGATGACCTGCTCTGCGCCGTAGAGACCGCCGCTGCTCCGCAGATGGAGAATCTTCTCGCTCATGAGATAGCGGGGGGCAGCAAGCGAATCATGTTAACCCGAAAGCGGCCGGATGCCTGGTCGACCGTCCGTGGCGGGTGCGAGCGACGCGGCCATCACCGCGGACGACGTGAAGGCGGCCGAAGCGAGGCGGTTCGTCCTCTTCAGGCTGAGCTGGCACCACGACGCAGTCTGTTCCCTTTCATAATGAATTGGCCCAACTGCACACTCACCAGAGATATCCACATCGAGGCTGCGGAGCGGTTTGGTAGAATCCGGCATCTGAAATTCGTCGGCGATTTGCGAGTTGGCGGCCGCCACGGCCGGAAGCCCGCGCTGCCGCCGGGTCACGTTGTCGGAACCGCTCAGTCGGGGCCATTGTGGATTACTCCCATCCGCTTCTTCAGTATCCTCGCTACCTGGCCAGAAAAGCGGGTCTCCTCACCCTGCTGGAACGCACGACGAAGCGAGCCTCGTTCGACGCCTACGAAGAAAAGCTCGCGAAGATCATGTTCTCGCAGATCCGTCCCGGCGATGTGGTCTGGGACGTCGGCGCCAACCACGGCTACTACACGGCCAGGTTTGCCGATGCGGTCGGGGAGTCGGGTGGCGTGGTCGCGTTCGAACCGGCTCGCGCGACCTTCGAATCCCTGGCGAAATCGATCGGTGGCCGCAAGAACGTCCAGTTGGAAAACAGCGCGCTGGGCGATGTTGACGGCAAGGCCGTCCTGTATGTCTCGGCGGCGGCCGATTCCGCGTTCGACATCTGCCACCTGGCAACCACCGAAGACGATAGCCGGCTCAAGTCGGCGTCAGAGGTCCGCGTTCTCAAGGGCGATACCTATCGGAATACTCATCCCAGCCTCGCCCCGACTCGAATCAAGATTGACGTCGAAGGATTCGAGTATGAGGTCCTGCTGGGACTCTCGGAGACCTTGAAATCAAGCCGCCTGCTGTCCGTGTTCATCGAAGTGCATTTCACCTTCCTGCGGGATCGGGGTCTGCCCGACACGCCCGCCAGGATCAAGGCGCTGCTGCAGGCCAATCAATTCCGGACCGCCTGGGCCGGTCCTTGCCATCTCGTCGCCTCACGATGAGGCGCCGGAGGAATTCCGGCGGGACGATCGTGCCGTGGCGGCGGTTGCTGCTGGCGATGGCTTGGAGAGAGTGTGAGTAACCTGTCCGCGCCAGGCTCGATTTCTTCCGAAGACATGCGATGACGGCCGACGTGAAAGAGGCTGACGAGGCCACCGCGGTCAGGGCGAGGTATGCACGACGGCAGAGCGACTTCTGGCGGGACCATGCCCTGAACCCGTCAGTGCTGCTCGCCACGCAGGAGCGTCATCGCGCCATCGCCGATCTGTTCGTCCGTCTCGGGTGGCTCGATCTGGCCGGCGTGCGGCTGCTCGAAGTCGGTTGCGGAACGGGGTGCAACCTGCTGGATTTTCTTCGGCTCGGGTTCAGGCCCGACCACCTGCAGGGCATCGAACTGCTGAGCGCAAGCGTCGAGTGGGCGCGACGGGACCTGCCCGGCTCGGTGCAAATCACGCTGGGCGACGCGACCGGCGGCGCGGCCGCGGTCGTGCCGGACGCCAGCCTGGACATCGTCTACCAGTCGCTGGTCTTTACTTCGCTACTCGACGATCGGTTTCAGCAGCGGCTCGCAGATACGATGTGGCGGTGGCTGCGCCCGGGCGGCGGAATTCTATGGTATGACTTCACCATGAATAATCCGCGCAACTCGGATGTGCGCGGAGTCCCGCTGGCACGGATCCGCGAGCTGTTCCCGCACGGCAAATTGCGGGTGAGACGCCTGACGCTGGCCCCGCCGATCGCCCGCGCCGTGACGCGTCTCCACCCGAGCCTCTACCCGGTCTTCAACGCCTGCCGCTGGCTGCGGACACATGTGCTGGTGTGGATTGAGAAGCCGTGATGACGCCGCCGGGCGGTTGGGCGGGTAGCCAGATCCAGCGCGCCACCGGCCGCGACAGGCCGGCGTGCCGTCGAACCTTGCCGGAGCCGTGCGCCGCGTCGTTCAGCTGCCGTGGCCGGGCAGTCGAGCCGGCACCACGATCGTCATCGGCGTTACAGCCCTGCGGCGTTGCGCCGGCACTTTGCCTGGCTTATACCTGTTTTCCCAAACGATCTCAGGCACGTCCCTTGCCCCTGGTCATTGTGTTCCCCGCGTTGACACATGTTGCTGCCGCCGTGCGGCACTTCAACGCGGTTACCAGGAGTTGTGCGTGATGAAGAAACTGATTGTCTTGTTCTTGCTCAGCTGCGCCGTCTCTGGCGGCGTGGCGGATGCCGCCACATATTACGTGTCGAAGTCGGGCAGTGACAGCAATTCGTGCGCCCAGGCGCAGACCGCCACGACCTCGAAGCTGACCGTCAACGCGGGCATCAGCTGTCTGTCGGCAGGGAGTACTCTGTTGGTCCGCGCCGGCAGCTACAACGAAGCCATCGTCAGCACCCCATCCGGCACGTCCTGGAGCAACAAGGTTCGGATTGCCAACTACCCGAACGAGACGGTGTGGCTGAAGCCGACCACCATCAATGAGAGTCGCAACGTCATCTGGTTGGATGGCCCGTTTCACTTCGTCGAATTCGACGGCATCAACGTTGATGGCACGGCGGCGGCAGCGGCGATCTTGTGGACCTCCACCAACAACGGCAACGATCCGCATCACATCCGCTTCCAGAACGCCGAAGTGATTGCCGGAGCCGTCAGCGGTGCGGGTGCGATCAATCTGGGCGAGCACGCACTGATCGGGGCGACCGGGTCAAACGAGGTGATCAACGTCGTGATCCACGGCGGCGGCACGACCGGCCTGTGCGGCTATCAATGTTCGTCATACGGAATCTACATCAAAGGGCCGAACAACCTGGTCGAGAACTGTGACATCTACGACACCTCCGGCGCCGGCATGCAAATCTACAACGCGACCGGCGATTCACCTGACGGTAATATCATCCGCAACAATCGCATCCACGACATTACGCGGACCGGCAGTTACGATCAGGTGTGGGGCATCCTCGCTGCCTCAGGCTCCAACAACCAGATCTACAACAATCTGATTTACGGTATCAACGTCGGGAATGCGAACTCCGGCAATGCCGGGATCGCGGTCAGCGGGGACAGCAACAAGGTCTGGAACAACACCATCGTCAACAACAGGAACACCGGGATCATCGTCGGGAGTGGCGCCTCGAGAACCGAGGTCAAAAACAATATCGTCTACGGCAGCACCGGCAGCAACTTCATCAATTCCGGCAGCGGCACCGTCCTGTCGAACAATCTGCTCGACGTCGATCCCCTGTTCGTCAACCAGTCAGGCAAAGATTTTCAGTTGCAGGCGGCCAGTCCCGCGGTCAACGCGGGATCCAGTCTGACGTTTGTCACGACGGACTTGAACGGTGTCGTCCGACCGCAAGGATCCGGCCCGGATATCGGCGCGTATGAATATCGCAGCGGCCAGTCGTCGTCCCAGCCGGCGGCGCCCGTGAACCTCAAGATCGTCGCCACGGCCGCTCCCTGATCCAGCGACCCGGCCCGGATACGCAGCGAAGTCATTCGGTGCGGCGCGGCCGCCCGCTCTGCGCAGTGACCGGCTCGAACGAATGCCCGGCGCGCCGGCGGCGTCCCGGCGTGTGCGGCGGTCGCCTGGCGAGTGACGCTGCCGACCCGACGGGACGCAGTGTCGCTCGCTGGCGATGCTGCCGCTCACCGATGTCGCTATCGCCGGAAATCGACCAGCAGTCCAGTCCTCCCATGCACACCCCCGGTCTCGATGAACTGCCACCGCCGCCGCCCGGCAGGACTGGATGGCCGTGGACTGTTGCGAGTGCGGCCCTGCCGCCGACCATGCCGGACGGTTCCGCCTGGCCATGCATCAGCGTCGTGACGCCTTCGTTCAACCAGGCGCGCTTCCTCGAGGCGACGCTGCGATCGATCCTGCTCCAGGGCTACCCCGACCTCGAGTACTTCGTGATGGACGGCGGCAGCACCGATGGTTCGATCGACATCATCAGGAAATACTCCCGGTGGCTGACGCAGTGGGTCAGTGAGCGCGACGGCGGGCAGAGCGCTGCCATCAATCGCGGGCTGCGGCTCGGGTCCGGGCTGTTCACCACCTGGATCAACAGCGACGACATGCTCTGCCAGGACGCGCTGGTCAGTCATGCCAGCCGGATCGGCTTCGTCCCCGGCGTCGTGTATGTCGGCGACTGCTGGTACGTCGACGAAGAGGCCCGCCCGCTGAGCGTCCATCGCGGCCGCGTGCGCACCCTCGAGGATCTGGTGCGGGTCCGGACGGTCTGGCGATGGCGCGAGCAACGCGGCCACATCGTGCAGCCGGAGGTTCTCTTCCCGCGTCAACTGGCGCTGGATGTCGGTGGGCTCGACGCCGCCAATCACCGGACGATGGACTACGAGTTGTGGGGGAAGTTCCTGCTGGCCGGCGCGGTGTTCGAATACACGCAGATCCCGTTCGCGATGTTCAGGCTGCACCAACAGCAGAAGACCGGACAGGACTGGCCGCAGACCCAGTCGCTGGTCAAGACCGCGGTGAAGCTGGTCGATCAGGCGCATCATCTGCCGGCACAGGAGCGTCAGCGTCTCGTCGCCGACCTGCACGCCTACGAACGCGAGTATTGGCGAAGCACCGGTCCGCTGGCGAGACTGGGCCTGCCGCCGGGACTCGTGCTCCCGCTGCGACAGGTCCACGCCACCTGGCGGCGGCGCGCCGTGCGCCTGGTCCGGCGCGCCTCGTAGTCTTCCATCCACATGTCGACCGCCGGCCACCGGGTGACGAACGTCCTGCTGACGTGCCCGCTCGTGACGGGCGTCGGTGGGATCCAGGTGGTGCTTGGCGATCTCGTCGACGCCCTCGAGCAACAGGGACGACAGGTCTATTTCGTCTACGGGGCGGCATTCCCGAGTCTCCGTCTGGTTGAAGCGACGAATGAGCTGGGCCGCCCGGCGTTCTACTGCCCGATGCCCGCCGTGATCAGGGACAGCGCGCTCATCAGCGTTGCGGTGTTCCTGACCTACCTGCCGTTGACGTTGTTTCACCTCACCCGCCTGATGCGTCGCAAGAAGATCGACGTCGTCAATTGCCATTACCTGAACCCATACTTCATTCATCTGGTCATCGCCGCGCGGCTGCTTCGCATCCCTGTGGTGGTGTCGGTGCATGGCGCCGAAGTCGACGGCTACGCGGTGTCGAGCGTGGCGTCCAGATTCGTCTACCGCGCCATCATGCGCGGTGCCAACCGCATCGTGGCGTGCTCGGCGGCGTTGGCCCGACAGACGATCGGGGTGTTTCCGGACGCGGCGGCGAAAGTCACGTTCGTGCACAATGGCCTCAATCCGGCGCACTACCCGGCGGTTCGCCGGGGGCGCGACGGGCGTCGCCCCTTTCTGCTGTGCGTGTGTCGACACGTTCACAAGAAGGGCATCGACACGCTGTTGCGGGCGTTCGCGCTGGTCCGGCGCGAGTGCCCGACGGCGGCGTTGGTCCTGCTTGGTGACGGCCCGTTGTTCGACGACAACAAGGCGCTGGCACGGACGCTCGGCATCGGGGAGCAGGTCGATTTCGTGGGAAAGGTCGTCCACGCCGACGTGGCGGCGTTTTTCGAAGGCTGCTCGGTCTTCGTGCTGCCATCCAGGGCCGAGCCGTTCGGTCTCGTACTGCTGGAGGCTGCGTATCACCGCAAGGGCATCGTCTGTACGCGCGTCGGGGGGGTGCCCGAGATCATTACCAACGGCGTCGACGGTCTGCTGGTCGAGCCCGACGATCCGGCGGGCATGGCGGCACAAATCGTCGCGCTGCTGCGCGACCCGGACCGCGCCGAACGGCTTGGGTCTGCGGCGTACGCGACGCTGATGAGCCGGTTCCTTTGGAAGGACCGGATCCGGGACTACATCGATGTCTTTGAGGGGCGCGCGCGGTGCGGGAACCGGGGCCGCCAGTGAAGGTGGCGTATCTCATACTGGCGCACTCGAATCTCGCGGGTCTGGGTCGATTGATCGCGTCCCTGAACGACGCCAAATCCAGCTTCTACGTGCACGTCGATGCCAAGGCGACAGAAAGCTACACCAGTGCGCTCGGGAATGTCACGGTCCTCGGCGACCGTGGCGACGTCAATTGGGCCGGTTACAGCCAATTGCAAGCCGAAGTCAAACTGCTGCGGCGAGCGATCGAGTCCGAGGCTGATTACTACCTGCTGATTAGCGGCGCGGACTATCCGATCAGGCCGAACCGGTTCCTCTACGATCTCCTCGGGAGCGGCCGGGAATTCATCAGCACCTGTGCAGTGCCGGCGGAGCACAAGCCGATGTCGCGGTTTGATTCCTATTACTTTGACTACGATCGACGCGGCCGGAGCCTGACGCACTACGGCCTGAGATTCGCGGAAGCCGTCGGGCGCGCGGCCTGGAAGAAGAAGACCATTCCGTTCCAGCTCTACGCGGGCTCGTCATGGTTTGCCCTGACCAGGGCAGCAGTCCGGCATGTGTTGGCGACGCTCGAGAATGACCCGCGTTACGATGAGTTCTTCAGGACCAGTCTGTCTCCGGACGAAGCGGTGTTCCAGACCATCCTCGCCAATTCCCGGTTCAAGGACAGCATCACCCACAACCTGACCTATACTGATTGGAGCACCAATCCAGCTCCTGCCATCCTCACCGAGAAGCACATCGAGTTGTTTCAGAAACAGGTCACATTCAGGAGCGTCTACGGTGAATACCAGCCGTTCTTCGCGCGAAAGTTCGACGTCAGGAATACCGGGATACTCGACCTGGTCGATCGGGAACTGAGACAGTGAAATCGTCGAACACCATGTCGGTTGGCGTTGCCACGAACGGAACCGGTCGCCAGGCCGCGTGGTGCGAAACCCAGTCGTCCTCGATGCCGATGGCCCGCCCATGCTCGACCGTCTGATCGGCGACATCACGGACGTGGCGCGCCGGACGGTGCCGCGTGGTTCCCTCGTCTGGCGAATCCTGGCGCGGTGCCGGGGCGGGTGGCTGGCAGCGCAGGCCTACTACCAACGCAACCCGCTGAGCCAGCGCACCTGGGCCCGCCGCGAATCGGAGTTCGATCGCCTCATCACCCGGCTCTCGGCGGCGACTCCCGATTTCCTGGTGATTCAGATCGGCGCCTGCGACGGATTGATGGCGGACCCGATCCATGCCTGGATCGAGAAGAGCCACTGGCGTGGGGTCCTGGTCGAGCCCCAGCGGGCCGAGTTCGAACGGCTGAAGAACACCTATCGGAACGAGCTGGACCGCATCGTCCTGGAAAACGTCGCGATTGCCGACTCGGAAGGAACCCGGACGCTCTACCGGGTCAAAGACAGCGAGCTGACGGCCAACTGGGAACGGGGCACCGCGTCGCTGCTGCATCGCCCAGACCCCGAACGATTCACCGCCGAGGTGGTGCCCTGCATCACGCTGGAGACGCTCTTGACCCGGCACCAGGTGTCGCGCATCGACCTGTTGCAAGTCGATGTCGAGGGTTACGACTTTGAAATCATCAAGCTGATCAACTTCGAGAAGATCCGGCCGCGGCTGATTCGCTACGAGCACAGGCACCTGCGTCCGCGCGACAAGCACGCGTGCCGGGCCCTGCTGGCCCGCCACGGCTACCGGATATTCGAAATGCAGTTCGATACGGCCGCGGCGCTCGAGACGAATCACTAGCTGGTGCATCGGCTGGCATGCCGGCGCCGGAAGTGTTCGGCGCCGTCGCCATCCAGATCGTGCCGGCGCACACCCTGAATCGCCCTACGATCGCCTGAGCATCAGGTCCTCGATGCTCTTCATGTTGTCCGCGATCGACCTGGTCAGGACGAGTACCGCTTGACGGTCGGGATCGCCGAGGCCGAGCAGGGGAAACACGCCCGGATTGCGTGCGAGCACGGCGACGTCGGCGGCGGCGAATGCCAGGATGGCGGCGGCGGTGAGGTCCTTCCCGGTACCGACGACGAGCGTGGCGTCGTATCGCGCCGCCAGACGCTGCAAGCCGGTCTTGACGTGTTCGTACTCGCGCCTGACCTCGGCGTCGCACATCGGGTTGTAGAGTGCCTGCAGGGGGTTGCCCCGCCGGTTCAACCTGAGCGAGTCGATCAGCCGCCCGTCGCGCCGCGCCAGGTGATAAAGGATCCCGCCGACCCGGCTCGGCTCGAGTGGGAAGATGTTGGTCGGACCGTCCGAATACACCGTCACCCGGTGCGGAACTCCCTGGAGGCGCACGACGAGGGCGTCGAGCAGAGGAAAGTAGGCTTCGACCATCGGCGCACGGCGCAGGTCGACCTCGTCGGAATCCGCGACGATTTTTCGGGTGCCCAGGAAGACGTACTTGTCGCCGCTTTTCACCCACGTGCAATCGCCCTGCCGAATGTGTACGCAGATGGACAGGCGGTCGGAATGACCGGCGGTGATGCGATCGCCATGGCGCTGGAGCAGCTTGGCCCGCAGGTCGATGGCGTGGCGCATCGGCACCGGAATGGCGCTGGAGTACATCTGATCTGAATGGACGAATTCAACGATGCTCCGGTCCGGCATCCGCGGGGGAAGCAGCGACGCCAGTGCACGTCCATTGACCAGCGCGTGCGACGCTGCCGCGCCGTCGACGCTCACGATCTCGTGGTCCGGAAAGTCTTTCACCCGCCGCTCGCCGAGGCCGAGACCCAGGAAGTCCCAGGCGTCGAAGTCGGGAGACCACCGGTTGGCAGGCAGTTCCTGAAACAGGTATTCGAGACCGAAGCTCCGGCCGATGTTGTAGAGACGGGCCAACTGGGAGACTTGATCGCCGATCCCGCTGGGAACCAGACGGCAGCAGAAATAACGCGGCATTGGGACGCTCATCATTGTCCAGGCGGGCCCGGATATCATATGCTGGGGGTTTGCTCCGATCGAAGCGGACTCTCGCACTGTCGCGCTGGCCTCGCGCCACCCACCTCATGTCATTGCTGAAATTCGCGCGTTGTGGCTACCGCCGTCGTGCAGTGCAGCGGTCTGGACGAGGTCTGGCTGCCCAGCGTCGGGCGAGGTCATGATTTTTCGCGAGACCCGACTCAGCGGCGTCTTCGAAATCGACATGGTACCGCAACAGGATGACCGCGGGGCGTTCGCCCGCAGCTACTGTTGGCGGGAGTTCGAGGCGCACGGCCTCAATCCCCGGGTGGTTCAGTGCAATGTCTCCTACAATAGGCAGAGGGGGACTCTCCGGGGCATGCACTATCAAACCCCGCCCGCTGCGGAAGCCAAGCTGATTCGTTGCGCGCGCGGGGCACTGTACGACGTCGTCATCGATCTCCGGCGCGACTCGCCGACGTTCCGACAGTGGACGGCGGTGGAACTGAGAGCCGAAGCCGGCCAGCCCTCATCGATGCTGTATGTGCCGGAGGGGTTCGCTCACGGCTTCTTGACTCTCGAAGATGACACGGAAGTCTTCTATCAAATGTCCGAGTTCTACGCACCGGGGGCGGCCGGCGGATTTCGTTGGAACGACCCGGCGTTCGCCGTCGACTGGCCTGGACCCGTGCGGGTGATCTCAGACCGGGACCGCACCTATCCGGACTTCGTGATGGATCCGCCACAGGCTGCCGCGACATGAGCGCGCCCGAGGCCCTGATCGAGCGGTCATCCGCGGCGAATATCGGCGCCGAGCTTCATCGCTTCATCGAAGATCTCTATCCGATCTGCCGGAGCATCACCGGGAAGGGCGTTCGCGAGACTCTCTTCCGTATCCAGCAGCGCCTTCCGCTCACGATCCACGAGGTGCCATCCGGAACGCCGGTGTTCGACTGGACGGTGCCCCGCGAATGGAACATTCGCGATGCCTGGATCAAGGACCTGAAAGGAAACCGGGTCGTCGACTTTCAGCGGTCCAATCTGCACGTCATGAGCTACAGCGTGCCGATTCGCACCAGGGTCGGCCGGTCCGAGCTGCTGGCTCATCTTCACACCCTGCCGGAGCATCCGGGCTGGATCCCCTACAAGACCTCGTACTACGCCGAAAACTGGGGCTTTTGCGCCAGCTCCGAACAGGCTGCCATCCTGACGGATGCGGAGTACGACGTCTGCATCGATGCCAGCCTGGAGGACGGCCAGCTGACCTACGGCGAATGCTACCTGCCCGGGGAGAGCCCGGACGAGGTCCTGCTGTCGTGTCACGTCTGTCATCCATCGCTCTGCAACGACAATCTGTCGGGAGTGTCCGTTGCGGTCGCTCTCGGCCGCTGGCTGTCGACGCTGCCGGCGCGCCGGTTGTCCTACCGGCTGCTGTTCATTCCGGGAACCATCGGCTCGATTACCTGGCTGGCGCGGAACCAGGAGCGGTTGAGCGCGATCCGTCATGGCCTGGTGCTGACCGGCCTCGGCGGGCCGGGCCATCTCGTCTACAAGCGGAGCCGTCGCGCGACCACCGAGATCGACCGTGCCGCGGCCAACGTGCTGCGGCATTCGCCAGGCGGCGGCGAGGTCCGGGACTTCATCCCGTACGGCTACGACGAGCGCCAGTACTGCTCGCCGGGGATCAACCTGGCGGTCGGGTGTTTGTCGCGGACGCCGTATGGGGAGTATCCCGAATACCATACGTCGGCCGACAACCTCGACTTCGTTACTCCAGACGGACTGGAGGGCGCGTACGTGGCGTGTCAGTCGATCCTGGCCGTCCTCGAGGAAAACCTCACCTTCCTGAACCGCCAGCCGATGGGTGAGCCGCAGCTCGGACGCCGCGGGCTCTACAGCTCGATGGGCGGGGCCGGCGAAGGCCGCGACCGGGAGATGGCGCTGCTCTGGGTCCTCAACCTCTCCGACGGGGGACACAGCCTGCTCGACATCGCGGAACGATCCGGCCTGTCGTTCGCGGCCATCGCCAGGGCGGCGAGGCTCCTGCAGCAGAGCGGCCTGCTCGAGGCAGACCGCGCCGGCCTCGACGCGATCGACGGGACAATTCAGGGAACGACGGGAGCATGAGGATGGCGACGACAGGGGCGGAACAGCCAATGGTTGAAGCGGCAGCGCCGGCGGTTGGGCACGCCGCGCCGGTGCCCGGCATGACGTGCCGGTTCTGCGGCCGGCTCGCCGATCAGGTGTTCGTCGATCTCGGCATGTCACCGCTGTGCGAGAGCTACCTGACGGCCGAGCAGCTGAATCACATGGAGCCGTTCTACCCGCTCCGGGTCAATGTCTGCCCCCACTGTTTCCTGGTTCAGCTCGAAGAGTACGTCAGCCCGGCGCATATCTTCCGGGAGTACGCCTACTTTTCGTCATTCTCGACCAGTTGGGTCGAACATGTCCGGGCCTACGCGATGGCGATGCAGCGGCGCCTGCGACTGACCACCGCCAGCTTCGTCGTCGAAATCGCCAGCAACGACGGCTACCTGCTGCAGCACTTCGTGGCGGCGGGCATTCCGGTGCTCGGCATCGAGCCGGCCGAGAACGTCGCCCAGGTCGCCCGCGAGAAGAACGTCCCGACGCGGTCGTCCTTCTTCGGCACCGCGACCGCGCGGCAGCTGGCCGCCCAGGGCGAACAGGCTGATCTGCTGATCGGCAACAACGTCCTGGCCCACGTTCCAGATCTGAACGACTTCGTGGCCGGGATGAAGATTGCGTTGAAGCCCAACGGCGTCATCACGATGGAATTCCCGCACCTGATGCGCCTGATGGAACAGAACCAGTTCGATACCATCTACCACGAACACTTCTCGTACTTTTCGTTTCTGGTCGCGGAGCAGGTGTTCGCGGCGCACGGCTTGACGTTGTTCGACGTCGAGGAACTTCCCACCCACGGCGGGTCGCTGCGGATCTACGCGCGGCACGACGACGATCGTTCCCGCCCGGTCGGCGACGCGGTGACCGAGCTGCGGTCCCGCGAGGAGAAGGCCGGCCTCAAACGGCTCGAAACCTACCGCGCGTTCGAAGAGCAGGTGAAGGAGACCAAGCGCAAGCTGCTGGAGTTCCTGATCGCGGTGAAACGGCAGGGGAAGTCGGTGGTCGGCTACGGCGCCCCGGGCAAGGGCAACACCCTGCTGAACTACTGCGGCATCGGCTCCGACTTCATCGACTATACGGTCGATCGCAACAGCTATAAGCACAACAAGTTCCTGCCCGGCACCCACATCCCGATCTTCCCGCCGGAACGGATTCGGCAGACCCGGCCCGACTACGTGCTGATTCTGCCCTGGAACCTGAAGCAGGAGATCGTCGCGCAGCTGTCCTACGTCCGCGACTGGGGCGGCCGGTTCGTGGTGCCGATTCCCGAGGTCGAAGTGTTGGCTGACGTGGACGGGCTCCCGGAGGCGGGGGCGGCGGGTCCGGAGCTCGATCGAAAAGGAGCGGAGCTGTGAAAGTTGTCCTGTTTTGTGGCGGCATGGGGATGCGGCTGCGGGAGCATGCCGAGGCGCTGCCCAAGCCGATCGTCTCGGTCGGGCACCGGCCGATCATCTGGCATGTCATGAAGTACTACGCTCACTTTGGCCAGAAGGACTTCATCCTCTGCCTCGGCTACAAGTCGGCGGTGATCAAGGAGTACTTCCTCCGCTACAACGAAGCGATCTCCAACGATTTCGTGATGACGGAAGGCGGCCGCAATCTGCAGCTGCTCGGCACCGATATCCAGGACTGGACGATCACCTTCGCCGACACCGGCCTGAACTCGAATATCGGCCAGCGGTTGAAGGCGGTCGAGCGCTACCTGCAGGGCGAAGAGGTCTTTCTCGCCAACTACTCGGATGGCCTGACCGACTATCTCCTTCCTTCGATGGTCGATCACTTCATGGCGAGCGGCAAGGTCGCGGCGTTCCTCTGCGTCCAGCCGACCCAGAGCTTTCACGTCGTCTCGCTCGGCCAGGGGCACGATGTCACCGCCATCCACCACATGTCGCGGGCGGGTCTCTACGTCAACGGCGGCTACTTCATTTTCCGGAAGGAGATCTTCAACTACATGCGGCCGGGCGAGGAGCTGGTCGAGGAACCCTTTCACAGGCTGGTGCAGGAAGGGCTGCTGGCGGGCTACCGCCACGACGGCTTCTGGCTGCCGATGGACACGTTCAAGGACAAGCAGCTGCTCGAAGATCTCTACTCCCGCGGCGTCGCGCCCTGGGAGGTCTGGAAGAACGACGCCGGGCTCGAGCCGTTCCAGAAGAAAGCGGTGACCTTCTCCCACCCGGGGATGGGGCACCACGAGCCGGTCAGCTGACCTCCCCCGTCGCGCCACCACCCCGCTCGCGTTCTTCGCGTCACCGACCATCATGCTGAGCCTCGCTCTCAACCACGGCCGCGGTTCGCCGCTGCGCATTCTCTGCCTCGGCGCGCACGCCGACGACGTCGAGATCGGCTGCGGCGGCACCGTGCGCACGCTGATCGAGAGCGAACGCCAGGTCAGTGTCCACTGGGTGGTGTTCAGCGCGAGCGAGGCGCGCGCGATCGAAGCGCGGCGCAGCGCGGCAAGATTTCTGGACGGGGCGGTGGAGACCACGGTCGAGGTCAAGGGATTCCGGGACGGGTTTTTTCCCTACCTCGGCCATGAGGTCAAGGAATTCTTGGAAACCTTGAAGCAGCGGGACGCGCCCGACCTGATCTTCACCCATTATCGCGACGACCGGCACCAGGACCACCGGCTGATCTCTGATTTGACTTGGAATACGTTCCGTGGCCACCTGATACTGGAGTACGAGATCCCCAAATACGATGGTGATCTCGGGATTCCGAACTGCTTCGTCGCTCTCGATCAGGCCACCTGCCGGCGCAAGGTGGACTGGATCACCGAGCTGTTCCAGACCCAGCAGAATCGCCACTGGTTCACCGAGGAGACGTTCTTTTCCCTGCTCCGCCTGCGGGGCATCGAGTCCGGATCGCCCAGCGGCCACGCCGAAGCCTTTTATTGTCGGAAAGCGTTGCTCGACCTCACCGCCGGTATTTGACACTCAGTTACGCGGAAGCAGAAGAGACCAGATGGAAACAGTAACAGTCTTGGGAGGGGGAATCAGCGGCCTGGCGGTCGGCTACTATCTCGGCCGCGACCGTGCGGTCGTCTACGAGTCCGAGTCCCACTACGGCGGCCATGTCTACAGCGAAGAGCAGGATGGTTTCGTCTGGGACGATGGCCCGCACGTCTCGTACACGAAGAACGAATACATCCAGCAGTTGTTCGTCGACCTGGTCGGCGGCCGGTTCGAAGAGGTCCAGGCCGAAGTCGTCAACTACTTCAAGGGACACTGGATCGATCATCCGGCCCAGTCCAATCTCTACCAGATACCGGAGCCGTTGCGCACGCAGTGTCTGAACAGCTTCCTGGAATCCCGGGTCACCGACCCCGCCGACCTGCCGCCGCCGGTCAACTACGAGGAATGGATTCACCGCGCCTTCGGCCGGGTCTTCGCCGACACGTTTCCGGCCGTCTATACCCGCAAGTACTGGACCCGGGAACCGGCCGACCTTGGCACCGACTGGATCGGCAAGCGGGTCTACTATCCGAAGGTCGAAGACGTCGTCAACGGCGCCAAGGGGCCGCTCGGGCGTTCCACCTACTGGGTCAACCGCTGGCGCTATCCGACGACCGGCGGGTTCTACACTTACACCCACAAGATCGCCGAGGGGGTCCGGCTCGAGTACGGCAAGAAGCTGGTGTTCGTCAATTTCCAGAAGCGGCTGTTGGGATTCGAGGACGGGACGAAGGTGAACTTCGATCAGCTGGTCTCGACCCTGCCGCTGCCCGCACTGATTGCCTGTGCCGAGGACGCGCCGCTCGACGTCCGCGAGGCGGCCTCGATGTTGAAAGCGACCCGGCTGCTGCTGGTGCGCGTCGCCGCCAATCATCCGTCGGTCCGCAAGGAGCCCTGGCTCTACGTCTACGACGACGACAAGATCAGCACCCGGGTGAGCATCCAGGAGAACTTCTCACCCAACAACGCGCCGGCCGGCAAGACCGCGATGTCGGTCGAGGTCTGCGGGTCGGACTTCCTCCCGCTGCCCACCGATCGGGCGGCGACGGTCGAGCGGGTCCAGCGGGAGCTGATCGAGATGGGTCTGCTCGAAGGCACCGACGCGATCCATTCCACGACCGTCAGGTACTGTCCGTGGGGCCAGGTCATCTACGACCATCAGCGTCGATCAGCGCTGGACCGGGTGAACCGCTTTCTCGACGGGTTCGGTGTGATCCGGGCCGGACGCTACTCCCAGTGGGGCTACATGATGACCCACGACTGCGTCCTGCGCGGCAAGAAGGTGGCCGAGCACCTGACCAGTCGGAAGGAAGAACTGGCCGAATTCGAGATCGACGATTGAGGGCTCGATCGGACGTTCCTCCATTCGGGACCAGGCAGCCATCATGACTCCGCCGTTGTTCAGTATCGTCATTCCGACCTACAACCGCAGCGAACTGGTCCAGGGCGCGGTCCGCTCGGTGCTCGCCCAGACCGTCGACGACTTCGAGGTCGTCGTCTCCGACAACTGCTCGCACGATGACACCCGGGAGGTGATCCAGGGGTTCCAGGACCCCAGGGTGCGATACGTCCGGACGCTCGAACACGGCGTCATCGGCGAGAGTTGGGAGTTCGCCCGGGCGCAGGCGCGCGGCCGTCTGATCATGATGCTGTCCGACGATGATGCGCTGGTGCCGAACGCCCTGGCGCGCTTCGCCGAAGCGCACCGGCGTCACGCCGCCGACTTCCTGTTCTGTAATCTCTCCGAGTACTTCGACCGGGCGTTTCCCGGGCCACAGCAGAATACGGTCGCCTGCCGGGCCTTCTCCGGCCGCACCAGTGTGGTTTCCACCGACGACTTCGTCCGGCCGTTGTTCGCGTTCCGCCCGAAGTTCGAGATGCACCCGAGTGCCTTCATGTTCGCGGCATCGGTGGCCGAGCGGGTGGTGCAGCGATCCGGCCGTTTTTTCCGGACCAACGGCGTGGAGTACTTCGCCTGGCCGCTGGCGGCGGTATTCGCCAAGAGCCTCGTCTACGTCGATCTGCCGATGGTCATTCTCGGCCGGACGCCGAAGTCCTGGGGTTCGGCGATCGTGCTCTCGAATCCCGGGAAGGAGCAGATCGAGAAGCTGATCGCCGACGTCGCCCACAATCGCGAGTGGATCCCGCTGACCAACTTCACGTTGTGCAATCTGATGGCGGAGGGAATGCTGCTGGCCCAGCAGATGTTTCCGGACGAGCTGCGGCCGTTTCCCTTCGACGAACAGTACTATCTCCGCCGCACGATGTATGAGTTGCGGCGCCGCCACGAGATGGGCGTCGATGTCGGCCGGGAAATGGCGGAATGGCTCGCCTACGCGGAGAAGTATCCGCCGCTGACGGCTGAGTACAGGACGCTGCCAATGAATGGCGCGATTGGCCGCGACTCGGCAGTTCGACAGTTCGCCAGACGCATCGGCCTGAATCTGATTACCCGGCGGTTCGAGGCGTTCAAGCTCGCCCGGCGGATCAAGCGGGGTGACGTCAAGTCCGGCTTCGTGGCGTCGGGCGGCGCCTTCGGGTTCAGCGATGCCCAGGGGTGCGCCAATTTCGTCTCGCGGGTGACCGGCCAGTGAGCAGTTGACCGGAAGGACGATGCTTCGGCCGCCAGCTGGCGGAGGTCGCCGTTTCGACCTGTTCGGGCTTTCCGTTGCCATTCATCGATGGCGTTGATTGCCGGCTACGTCGCCGGTCGACCCCAGTCCACGGCGGCGATCCGTGAGCGGGTTCGCACCTTTGCCATCCTGCCAGGCGAGCCGGCGACCGGCTTCGAACAGGTGGTCATCGCGATGCCATTTGGCCACCTGATCGTCAAACACAAGGCGACCTACCCGATCAAACCGCGGGCCGCATGCGACGCGGCAGGCAACGCGCTCGTGACCTTGGGGTTCATGTTGCCGGTGCAGGACGCCGGCGCCCTGCTGCTCCGATCGACGCGGCGCGGGGCGGGTTCGCTGGAGGAGTGCGAAGGCGAGTTCGTCGTGGTGTATGCCGACGCGGCGACGCGCACCGTCCACATCGTCAACGATCGGTTCTCATCGCGGCCGTTCTACACGCTGCGCCGGGGCGACGCGACCTACTTTTCCTCGAATCTCGCCTTTCTCCTGTCGCTGGCCGAGACCTCGCACCGTCCCGACGCGATCGGCTGGCTCGAGGCCAGTACCGCGGGCCACACCCTGGGAACCCGAACGACTGTCGAAGGTGTGGAGCGTCTCCGGCCAGCGACGCACCTGACCGTCACGTGCGAGAAGGTCGGCGAGCGCCAGTATTGGCGTCTGGCGCACCGGCCCGATCCCGGGCTCGATGCTGTCGCCCACAGCGCCGCGGTGTTCCAGGCATTTCGCCAGGGTCTCGAGCAGCGGGCGCGACTCGTCGCCAGGGGCGTGTTGGCGCTGAGCGGCGGGCTCGACAGCCGACTGGTGGCTGGAGCGATGCCACCGGACGCCGACTACTCGGCATTCACCTTTGTTGACGTCGCCGGCGTCGAATCGACGCCACAAACCCGAGCCGCCAGCGCGGTGTGCGCTGCGCTCGAGTTGCGCCACCACATCGAACCGATACCCCCCAGATTCGCCCAGCCCGCCGAAGTCATTGCTCTGACCGGCGGCATGCGACCCTATCAGCATATGGCGATCGTGATGGCCTACATCGACGAGATCCGCCGCCAGGGGGCCGCCGTCCTGCTTGGCGGGGGGCCAGGCGATGTGCTCGCCGGATCCTACGTACCGTCGCCAGCCGATCTCGACCCAGCCCGGGTGGACGAGCGCATCGCGGCGGCGGTCCGCCGCTGTCTTGAACCCAGCGGGTACTGGAACCTGGTGTTCCGAGCCGACGTCATCGACAGTACACGCCGCTCGGTGCAGGACGCGATCGCGGAATCTTTTGCCAGCATCGATGGCCTGACGGCGGCGCACCGGATCACGGCCTGGGCGATGGTCTACCGGCAACCGGCTTTTACCTTTACGTCGGTGCTGCATACCCACCCCGAGGTGACCGAAGCCACCGCTCACCTCGACTATCGATACACCGATTTGATGCTCCAGCTTCCGGCTTCGTGGCTCTACCAGAAGGCGTTTTACGCCTACATGATTTACACGGAGCTGCCTCGGTTGCGGCACATTCCATATGCCAACACCGGGGCGTTGCTCTCCGGCCGGCCGCCTCGGGAAATGCCGCGCCAACGGCCCGGCCAACAGATGTGGCAGTTCGCCCAATCGTTCGGGAGTCGGGCGGTCGGCCGCGTCCGACGGTCGATCGCCCGCCGTCCGGCTCCCCCGTCGCTCTACTTCAGAGACGAGGCGTTGTTGGACCAGGTCACGGAATACGTTCACTCCATCCCGATGTTGCGGGAGATCGTCGATGTGCCGCGCTGTGATCGATTGATCGCCAAGACCCGAGCAGGGGAATGCCCTTCGGAGGAACTGCTCGGATGTCTGACGTCGCTCTCGTTGAGCGTCGCGCTGCTCTCGAGCCGGTGAGACGATGGCGTATCGCGGGTTCCCAGCCCGCGTTCAGGTAGCGAGCCACTCCCTGCGGACCGGCCGGCGCCAGGATGTGCAGCGTCGCTGGGTATACTTGGAGCTGCGGCCGCCCATGTCGAGGCGTGTCTGCGTACGATTTTTACATTGTCGAATCGGCGGAGTAGAGCGATCGTGACTGAGCGTGACGGATTGGTGTCGACAGCGGCCAGGCTGGCAAGCCTCAGCCTGGCCCTGGGTGGCACACTGTGCTTGTTGGCGTTTGCAGAATTCTTCTACGAGTACGGGTGGACTGGCCAGCGGCAGTTCAAGAGTCCGTTCTACATGGCCCTCTACTATGGGGGGCCGCTGCTTGGGGCCGTTCTGCTCTTCGCGGCGCTGCGGCTGCGGCCGATCGACCGGCTCAAGCTCTTGAGCGCCCTGTTCAGCGCCGGCGTCTCGCTCTATGCGCTGGAGTTCCTCCTGGAGTGGCGATCCTCCGGCTTGTTCGCCTCGACGCGGACGGTCATGAGCCTGCTGATCGAATCGAAGGATAAGCAGCGGCAGGCGGCCGCCCTCAGCAAGCAGTGGGGCGTCGCCATCGACGCACGGACTGCCGACGAGACCCTGGCGGACGTGCAGCGCACGGCGGCCGATGCCATTCCGATCATGACCGCCAGCAATCATCTGTTCGTCAGCCAGGACGACGGGAGCCTCAAATCCGCGATCAGCGTCGACGGCCGGGAAGTGATGCCGCTGGCCGGCGTGGCGAATCGAGTCACGCTGCTCTGCAACGAAAATGGCCAGTGGATTGACTACCGCAGCGATCAACGCGGGTTCAACAACCCCCCGGAGGTGTGGGGGGCTGAAGCGCTCGAGATGGCGGTGGTCGGTGATTCCTTTACTCACGGCTACTGCGTGCCGGGCGACAAGAGCTTCGCCGCCCTGATCAGGCAGCGTCATCCGGCGACCTTGAATCTGGGCATCGCCGGCGATGGCCCGCTGCTGATGCTGGCGACTCTCAAGGAATACCTGCCAGCGTTGCGACCGAAAACGGTGCTGTGGTTCTACTATGAAGGCAACGATCTTACTGATCTGCAGGTGGAACTGAAAAGTCCGCTGCTCAGGAACTACCTGAAGAATGACTTCACGCAGAGTCTGCTGGCGCGGCAGCGTGACATCGACCGGGCGATGGTCGGTGAAATTCCGAGGTTGAAGGCCCAGGAGCAGGACAACCGGAAGCGCAGCGAGGAGAACACGGCGGAGAACAGAGTCGGCGAATTCATGAGATTTGCCAAGCTGCGCGAGCGGCTGGGCATGGTCGGTGGAAGGGAGATCGTAGACAGCGGTGCCTCAGCCGAAGCGAACCTGGCGATCTTCAGAAATATCGTGCTGCTGGCCAACAGAGAAGTGGCGGGCTGGGGCGGCCGGCTGGTGTTCGTGTATCTGCCGAGCTGGTCGCGTTACACGAACGTCCACGCACCAGAAGAGGCAGCTCGCCAGGACGTGACGACGCTGGTTCACGATCTGGGAATTCCGTTTCTCGACATCACCGACGCCTTCCAGGCTCACGGTGATCCGCTGTCGCTGTTTCCGTTCCGTCGGCCCGGCCACTACAATGAGATGGGCCATCGATTGGTTGCGGCCGAGGTGCTGAAGACCCTCGCACAGGGGCAGTGAGCTGAATGGACCGCGCGTTCGACAGGCTTGTGGGTCGTCGCATCGAAGAAAGGCATCGGGCGGTCATCTCGCCGCCGCGGGTCTGTCGCGACGGGATGGATTCGGCATCGGCTGCTGTCGACCTGGGGCGGCGCTTCGCATGAGCCTGGGCAGCCGGTTGAGCCGCGTGATCTCCAGGATGGCGGCGCTCACGTATGGTGCCTCGCTATGGCTGTTCGAGGCGGCGCTGCTCAAGCGGGTCATCAAATGGCGAGCCAAACGACGGCTGCCGCGAGCGCCGCCCGGGGGAGACAGCCGCGACCAGATCGCAACACCGGCGCCGCGGCGGAATGTCCACGTTCAGGGGACGGCCGGTCCGGAGCGAGGCGGGCCGGGCGGAGCAATCCCGATCGTTTTCATTCATCAGAGCAACAGCGAGCACCTGACCTACAGCCTGGCCCAGGCCAGGAAGAGCAACCCGAACTCCACCGTTTTCCTGCTCGGCGACGATTCGAACGACGGCTATCCCGGTGTCGAGCACCACCGGCTGAGCGACTACTCAGTCGGTGCGGCGCAGTTCGAAGAGGTCTACACTCACTACAGTACGCACAGTGTCAGCTTCGAGCTGGTCTGCTTTCAGCGCTGGTTCATCCTGCGAGACTTCCTGGCGGCGCGCCAGATCGAGCAGTGCGTGTATCTGGATTCCGACGTCCTCCTCTACGCTGATGTCAGCGAAGACATCAGCAAGTTCAGGCGGTTCGATTTCACGCTGTGCTGGAACACGATCGGCTGCGTCTTCTTCCTCAACCGGCTGGATGGCCTGGAGCGCCTGTGCCAGTTCATGCTCGATCTCTACACCAGGAAGGACCCGTACCTCTACGATCGGATGGTCGCCCATTTTGCGTCGCGGCAGAAGAACCACCTGCCGGGCGGGACGTGCGACATGACCGCGCTGCAGTTCTACAACGAGTTGAATTTCGGCCGGATCGGCGAGGCGTCCTACATCATCGACGGGTCGGTCTACGATCCGAACATCAACATGCCTCATCCTGGCTTTGAGATGGAAGACGGCATCAAGAAGATCACGTGGCATGGCGAGCACCCGTACGGCACCTATCTGCCGACCGGCGAAAGCATCAGGTTCAATTCGCTGCACTTCAATGGCCAGGCGAAAGCGTTGATGGGCAGGTACTGTACGGTTCGCCGGGAAGCTGATGGCGACAGAAGGCATGGGTGATCAGTCGATTCGGTTGATTCTGCCCTATTTCGGGCGACTACCGCCGTACACCGATCTGTTTCTTGCCTCCTGCGCCAGGAACCCGAGCGTCGAATGGCTGCTGATTACCGATCAGCGCCTGGATGAAGATCGCTTGCCACGGAATGTGGTCGTCCAGACCACCACCTTCGACGCGCTCAAGCGGCGGATTGATCAGGCCGTCGGCATGGTGACGACGCTGCCGACGCCGTACAAATTGAGCGACTTCCGCCCGGCCTACGGCATCATCTTCGCCGAGGAGTTGACGGGTTTCGACTTCTGGGGCCATTGCGACCTGGACATGATCTTCGGCGACATCCGGAAGTTCCTCACCCCGGAGATCCTGCACGCCTACAACAAAGTACTGATCCACGGACATTTGTCGCTCTACCGGAATTGTGACGAGGCCAACAATTATTTCCGACTCGAAGCGCCAGGCATCAGCTTTCGCGATGTCTTCACGTCGCCCAAGAACCGGGCCTTCGACGAGTTTGGCGGCATCCGGATTTTGTTGAACCATCACCGGATCCCGATGTTCCGTGACGATAGCTATCTCGCCGATATCAACAACCATTTCTACCGGATGGAGACCGTCCATCCGCCCAATTACCGGCATCAGTGCTTCTACTGGGAAGAGGGCAGGGTTTTCAAGGAGTTCCGGGACGGCTCCAAGCAGGCTCGTCAGGAGTACCTGTGCATCCATCTGCAGAAACGTCCGATGGCCGCCCCGCCTGGTGATCTGCATCGATCGGCTCAGGCGTGGTACATCATGCCCAGGGGCTTCAAGCCGAAAGAGTCGACACCGGACGGACCCTCCGAGATGGATCGGTTGAACCCCGACGACCTGTTGTTTGGGTTACGGATCTACATGATTTCGACGCTCTGGCACCTCAAGCGGAGGATTACCAGGAGATTCGATCCGTGGCCGCGGGGCCACTGATCGCGCCATCGGTCTCTCTCTCGAGCGCCCGTCACGTCGCACCAGCCCGACCGGGGCAATGCCCCGCGACACTCAGTCCGGTCGCCGCGCCAGGGCTGCCAGGCAGAGGTAGATCGGGCCGCCGGCCCTGGCGTCGACAACGCGGTGCTCTCGATACAGGCGATCTGCCTGCCGGTGC
Organism: Acidobacteriota bacterium; assembly: GCA_039931615.1. Lineage (GTDB taxonomy): Bacteria > Acidobacteriota > Vicinamibacteria > Vicinamibacterales > CAVVIG01 > JAHFUI01. Next base: position 88,781 of record JBDTRR010000008.1, on the reverse strand, counting down.
AGCCAGCGTCGTGACCCCGGCCTCATCATGACGCGGCGAGACGCCAGATGCGCGAGCCCGAGCAGGCTTCGATTGGGCGTTCCCATGGTGTCGTTGTAGAGCTGAAAGAAGAACATCATGGCGCGCGGACCGGTCGTGAGTTTTTTCAGATGAAGCACGTCGAACCCGTGCTTCTTGAGGTCGTAGTCCAGGCCGTCGGCAGTCCATCGCCGAAAATCGTAGGGCGACCCGTGATCTTCGAACGACCCGTGGGTCGATAGGTACAGTTGCCCGCCCGGCCGCAACAGCCGGAAGCACTCAGAGAGGTGGGTGTCCGCATTGGCAACGTGCTCGAGCGCTTGGGTGGAAAGCACGAAGTCGAAGCTCCCATCTGCTGCGGGAACGCTCCCATCCGGGGCCAGGGTGTAGTCCGGATCGGCAAAGTACGGATTGCGGTCGGGCGTCTGGATGAGCCCCGACGTCGCATCGTAGGAGATCGCCGCCCCGACATCGGCCGTCCGGTAGTCGGCGTTGGGAAAGAGCGGCCGGTATGGCGACAGCCCCGCTCCATAGTCGAGCAGCCGCAGCCCGTCCGGGATGACGAGGTCACGCATCGCCAGCAGCAGATCTGACTGCGGGAGATACAGCGGATCGCCCGGTTGGGGCTCGAGCCGCTCGCGTGAGGCCTGTGCGACAACGTCCTTCTGTAGCATTTGATGCATTTGGCTCTATCTGAAGCCCCGCCGGCTCCGAGCCGGGTGGCGGATTACGTTACAGGATCAAACCTGCCAGCCGCACGGCTCGCAGTCAAGAAGGTGCGGGGCATCCAGCCGCGCGTGCGAAGCGCCACGCCCGCCCCAGCCTGGTCCACGGCGCGCTGGCCTCGCGCCTCAGACACAGCGTATCGCCCTCGATCTCGAGGCACTCATAGCCCTGCCGAGAGACCAGGGCGTTACAGGCGGCGCGGTCGGAGGAACTCAGATGCCCGTGCTCGTAAAGCAGGATTGTCGGTCGGTGGGCGTCGAAGTCGATCAGCTTGACGATTTCGAAATCGTAGCCTTCGGCATCGATATGAATGACGTCGACCGCCCGCACCTGGTGCTTGCGGCAGAGCGAGTCGAAGTCCAGACACGGGACAACCAGCTCGACAATCCTGTCCTTCAGCCCCGGAATCTCCCCGCTGTGCTTCAGGATATTGTCGAGCTTGAACGAACCCAGTTGATCGTACCACGGCGGTAGTGGGTCGTCGCTCTGCGCCACGGCATAGAACTCGGCGAAGCCGTTCCGTGCCGCGATTGCGAGATTCTCCAAAATCAGGCCGTCGCGGTCAGCGTACTTCCTCTGCAGACGATCGAAGACGTAGGGGACCGGCTCGATCATGATCCCGCGCCAATCGTGTGAAAGGATGAACGGCCGGAGCGGGTCGTTATAATCGGCGTCGTTGGAACCGACCTGTATAAAAAAGATGGTGCCGCGACTGTAGGCGAGCGCCTCGAGGACGAGCTCGAGGTGCATCCTCCCACGCGTGCCGGGCGGGGTCAGCGAACGATAGACATCACGCGCGAGGCCGCCCAGCAGCGTCCGTTTGGGTAAAAGCCGCTGCATCATTCTCATGGGCATCCGACGACGGTTCTGCTCCGGGTGCGCTGGAGGTCGAGCCATCTCCGGCAACCGACAGATCCGACGCGGCAGTCCGAATTGCAATGGCCAGAAATCGACCTTCTTACGGTGACTCCACCATACAAGCTAGGTGCCAAATATCGACTTGACGATCGCTTCGGCGACGACCTGATTACCGCGCTCGTTGTAATGACCGAACTTCCGGAATGGAAACAGTGAGAGGGGGTCCCGCTCTGCCTGGAACGAGGGATGAACATCGATGACGGGAATACCAAGCGCGTTGACCAGGCTCAGCACCTTGGCGCGTTCCCGTTCCGCGGCGGTCGCCCGGTTTCGATAACGATCCCAACCGGGGAGATAAACGAAGTAGAGCGTTCCGCCCCAGCTACTGGTGACCGTCCGAGCCTGCCTCAGAACACCGCTGAAATAGCTGTCCGGCGTCGGTTCGAGCAAGGCCTGCAGCTCTGGCTGTTCGCGATTGAGTCCAAACGCCAGTTCCACCTTGGTCCGCAGGCTCCACAGCTTGACGATCGGCAGCACCTGCTCGATTGTCGAGGAGGGCGGAGCCGTCGGATGCGGTTGACGCTCTCGGGTTTCGATGCCGGCGAGAACCCGCCGCAGGGCATGGTCGATCTCCGGCTGCCGGTTGATCAGATTCTGGTTGAATGCCGGATCCAGATAACGCCTCGACATCGGATGCGCCAATTCGTTGTGCAAATCGGCAAGATCGATCCCCTCTGTGTAAATCCACAGGACAGTGGTCGGCGCGTAGCGCGGCAGATACTCCTTGATGGCGGCCAATTGGAGCAGGAAGCCCTGACCGGACGTGCCGAGATTCAGCACCACCTGCCGCCGCGTCCGGAGCAGGTCGACAAACCCCTGCCCGTCCGGAACACAATAACCCTGAGCGAACGATTGTCCGACCACCGCAATATCGGCATGAGCCGAACTCCAGATCCCGCTCGGATTGCGGAAGCCTCGTTCATCGCTCGTGTATCCGACAAACTGACCTGATTCATTACACAGCAGGGTGTAAATACTCGACACGGCGCCGAGAGGCAGCAGCTCATCGACTTTACCCGACTCGATGGACAGGGCGCTGCCGACATCGCTCATCACATCACTGAGCATGACCGCTGGGACCATGTCGACGCCTCGCTGACGGGAGTCGTCGAGAACCTCGATGCGCTCTCTGGCGTCGACCGACGCACCGAATTTCGCTGCCAGGATCGCGATTTCTTTCTTCATCTGAGGAGATGCCCGGTCGATGCCCCAGAAGGGCACATTCGCCCCGGGCCCCAGGGCTGTGTTGGCGAGAACGATCTCTATTGCGTAGAGGACTGCCAGCACCGAACAGCAGACGCCGGCAACCGCTCGCCTGAGCGCTGGTCGCAATCGTAAGGACGCAATAAAGAAAGCGGCCAGGCTGGCAGACATCACGGCGGATTTTCCCCACGCGGTCGGCGACATGAGCGGCTGCGGGCCACTCCAGCCAGACGGGTAGAATTGGTGCCACAGCGCCCAAAGCGCGAGGATGCCTCCGCTGAGCAGCACGCCATTCGCCAGAGTATCCGCGAAGAGACGGTTGTTTCGGCGTATCATTTCACTGCACTCGCGGATCCGTATGAAAAAATGCGGCCATCCGGAAACGGACTAAACACGAAGCTCGACAGCTGCGGACGCAGCCGTTCGGCGCCGCCGCAAGACGAACCAGCGAGGAGGGACGTCAGTGCCGACGCGTGAAGCGCGTGGACGAAACCGCCGCGTGAGTGCGGCGATTCCCGGCTAGAAAAGCGTGATGAGGATCAGCGTGAGGACGCGCTCGCCGGCGGCGACCAGGATTCCGGATCGGCAAAGCTCGGCGATCCCGAACGAACCGCGGTCCCTCGCGAGGGAGACGTTCGGCCGCTGGCGAGCGCTTCGCCGTAGACCGGCAGGCTGCTCGGCGCGGCACTGGGAGGTAGGACGGCCCGGCGCCGTGAACCATCTGGCAATTGCTCAGGCGACACCGACACCGGCGCCAGCACGACGTCGGGGTTGAAGCTGGGCACGATGCGACGGAGGTGCTGGAGAACGTCCTTCGCGCGGCCGATGGCCGCCGCGCCGATCAGGGCCCCGATCTGTGCGGCCAGCAGCTCGCGATCGAAATCGGGCGTATCCCGCACCCGGAAGATCTTTTCCATCCCGGCCGGCTCGAGCTCCTCGCCCTTGCCGACCAGTTCCTCGAACAGCTTCTCTCCTGGACGCAAGCCGATGATGGTGATCGGGATCTCTTCGTCAGGGACGAAACCGGACAGACGAATCAGGTTCCTGGCGACATCCAGCACCTTGATCTGTTCGCCCATGTCCAGCACGAACGTCGCTCGATCGTGCGCGAAGACCGCGGCCTGCAGCACCAGTTGGGCTGCTTCCGGGATCAGCATGAAATAGCGGCGAATCTCGGGATCGGTCACGGTGACCGGACCACCGGCGCGAATCTGGTCCAGCATCCGCGGAATGACGCTGCCGTTGCTGCCGAGCACGTTGCCGAACCGGACGGTGACGAACAGGGTGCTGCCGGCATCACGGCCGATCGCCTGCACGATCAGCTCGGCCACACGCTTGCTCGCCCCCATCACGCTCGACGGGTTGACCGCCTTGTCGGTGGAGACCAGCACGAACCGTTCGGCGCCGTAGTCGCGCGACATCTCGGCGACGATGCGGGTGCCGACGACGTTGTTCTTGATCGCCTCGCAGGGATTGGCCTCCATCAGCGGGACGTGCTTGTGCGCGGCGGCATGGAAGACCAGGTGCGGCCGGTGCTGTTCGAACACTGCCGCGGTTCGCGCCGCATCCGTCACGTCGCCGATGACGCTGTGGACCGCCGCCTGGACGCCGCGGTCGGCGAGATCGTTGGTGATGGCGTAGAGGCTGTTCTCATAGCGCTCGTAGAGAATCAACTCCGCCGGTTCGAGCGCGCCGATCTGTCGGCAGAGTTCCGAGCCGATTGAGCCTCCCGCCCCGGTCACGAGGACGCGTTTGCCTTTGACCAGCCGGCGGCCGTCCTCGGTGTTCAGCGCCACCTTGCTGCGCGGCAGCAGATCCTCGATCGCCAGCGGACGAATCTGTTTGACCCGGACCTGGCCGTTGACCAGCTGCGACAGGCTGGGCAGCGTGGTGATCGGGATCTTGAAGTCTTCCAGCAAACCGACGAAACCGCGCACCGTCGCCGGCGTCGCGCTGGGGATGGCCACCAGGGCCTCCCGTGCACCGGTTGCGGCGACAACGCGGGGGAGATCGATCCGGGTGCCGAGCACCTTGACGCCATGAATCGTCCGCCCGAACTTCGACCGGTCGTCGTCGATGAAACCGACCGGATGGTAGATGCCGCTTTTCCGCATTTCGCGGACGATCATGTCGCCGGCGTCACCCGCTCCGATGATCAGCACGGGGCGGCCGGGCTTGGTCCGCACCAGGAGAGGCATGATCCGCCAGAGCAGGCGTGCGCCCCCGAGGAAAAAGACCAGCAGCAGCGAGTCGATGATCACGATCGAGCGCGGGTAGACGCCCGGTCCGAGCTCGTTGTAGACGAAGACGTGCAGCAGCAGGCTGCTGGTGACGACCGCGAGCACGATGCGTGACAGGTCCCAGACGCCGGTATAGCGCAAGAGACCGCCGTAAAGCCCGAAGGGGAGGAACGTCAAGCCGCGGATGGCGAGCAGCCAGGGCAGCGTCTGGATATACGGGATGAGGTAGGCCGAAGGAATGTCTCCGTCGAACCGTAACCAGAATGCCAGATAGGTCGCGGTCGGAATCACGGCCAGGTCGAACAGCGCGATGATCGACAGCCGTTTGAGCCTGGAGAGGGAATGCAGCCGCGCCCACAGCCGGTCGCCGGAGTCGACGTCCAGATTACGGAACCAGCGCGCGGTTCGGCTGGTCGCCGCCCGGGCGCGGACAAACTCCTCAACCCACATGCGCGACCACCAGTGAAGGACCGAATGCCACGAAAGCCTCAGAGGAACGGGCCGTTTCAGCGCACTCATGGTTGGTCCTGCCGAAGAAGAGTCGAGCCGAAATCAGCGGTTCGAACACCGAACAATCACCCACTCTACGTTGCACCGACGTTCATGGATTACAACGAACGTTCGGAGCAAAACCAACACGACGCGTTCGATCGTGGGCAACATCACCGCGCCTCTGACTCATCCAGCCCGGGCGGCGTCAGTAGATGCCCTTTAAGTCACTTTGCGAATGACGATAATGTCGTGTATCGTCGTCTCGACGTCGTTGCTGTCAACGCCATGTAACGGACTTTCTGGTCTATTGGAGACGCCAATCGAACATTCGGGCCGTCAGTCATCTTGGGCCAAATTCGGCCGTAATGTCAACCGTGCCGTGATCGGGCTCGAAGCGACGGCACCGGTCCGCCGGCGGTCATCGGTTTCAAAGCGGCGGCTCGAGCGGGCGACCGGGTAAAGCGATTGGAGGCCGGAGGCTGGGAGAACACGCCAGTCCCGCGTGGCGGCGACCGATCCAGGCCGCGTTCCCTGGTCCGTGGGACGCCCGCTGCGCCTGCGCTAGGCAGTCCGTTGGAGGTACAGGCTGCCGCCGGGATTCTTCAGGCAGAGCGGCATTTTATCCGCCAGATACGTCTCGAAGGCACGTACCGCGTAGTTGCCGAACAGATGAATCCGCCAGGCATCGTTGTACGACAGGAATGATCGCAGCATGTAGTCCTCGTTCCAGTACCAGCCCTTGCGCAGCCACTCGGCCGGATACTCGAAGCCGTCGAAGACATCGTGGAAGTGCACGAACACGCCGACCGGCAGGTGCGGCAGCACCTCGAAGAACAGGAACTGGAGATCGCTGCCGCACTTCACGACATGGCTCGAATCGATGAACAGGAGATCGCCGGCCTGCAGCGCGGTGAAGGTGTCGATCGGCACGTTCTGGACCCGGTCTTCGATCAAGGTGATATGGCTGTAGTCCGCCGGCTTCAGCAGCTGCCTGAGGTTGATCGGGTAGGGCTCGACGAATGTGATCGAGGGCGGGCGGGTGAAAAAACGCTCCACGGTATCGAGCATGACGGCGGACGAAAATCCCGATCCCACCTCGATGATCCGCCGCGGCTGGGCGTGCCTGAGAAAGCTGTAGAGGAAGATGGCGTCGGCATAGCAGAACACCGTTTGCCGGAAGTAATAGCGGAAGTCCGGGCTCTTCTCCTCCGGAAACGGCAGTTCGTCGTAGAACGCCTGATACGCCTGCAGCACCTCGAACTGGCCGGACGTATTCAGGTCGACGCCTGGCACGGCGCTGCCGGGTCTGGCCATCGACGCGAGACGGGCCGCGACCTCGGCGCTGGTCGGGATCGGCGAATAAAAGTGTCCCGGCGTGAAACTGCCGGCGCTTCTCGCCAGTTGACGCAGGCCGCGCACATACGGCATCCGGTCCAGCGCGAAGCGAATCAACTCCTTCAAACCCACCCCCTTGAGCGGCGTTGCCGCCGGCGCGCGATCGGGAACCCGGCCGCCGCGGAAATCGGCAGGGGACCCGCTACGATTGTGACCGATTCGAGGATCGGATGAAACGCGCGGCCGATCCAGTTCTCCGGATCGCGCCAATTCCTGCCCGAATACGGACGCCGATCCGGCCGATCCCCGCCTCACCAGGCCAAAAAGGTGTGATAGCCTCCGCTCACGTAAGACCGGGTTCGAAGGCCGGTCCAGGCCTGACGGAGGAGTGGTATGCACCGTATCGTGAGAGTAGCCGCGGCACTGGCAGGGGTTCTGCTGCTGCCGAGTGTTGTGTTCGCCCAGGCAACGATTGCAGGGGTCGTCCGCGACCCGTCCGCCGCCGTCCTCCCCGGGGTGACTGTGGAAGCGTCCAGCCCCGCCCTGATTGAAAAGACCCGGACCGTCGTGACCGATGGCACCGGACAGTACCGCATCACCGATCTGACGCCCGGCACCTATGTCCTGACGTTCGCGCTGACCGGCTTCAGCAGCGTGATCCGGGATGGCCTGGCGGTGTCGGGTTCCGGCGTCATCGCGGTCAACGTCGAGCTGCGGGTCGGCGGGCTGACCGAAACGGTCACTGTCTCGGGTGAATCACCGCTGGTCGACACGCAGTCGGTCCGGCGCGAGGTCGTCCTGAACGCCGAGACGCTGAGCACCCTGCCGGCGACGCGCGGCTACGGTTCCGCGTTGGCCGCGGTGCCGGCGCTCAACATCGGCGGCGTCGCGGGCGCGGGTGCGTCGACGGCGCCGACCACCCCCGTGATGATGTTCTTCACCGCGCACGGCGGCGCCAGCGGCGAAGGGCGCGTCATGACCAACGGCCTCGCGGTCGCGGCCCCCTTCGGCGGCGGCGGCGTCTCGGACGTCACCTACGACACCGCCAACTCGCAGGAGATGCAGGTGCTGATTTCGGGCGGACTCGGCGAGGCGGAGACCGGCGGGCCGAGCATCAACATCGTGCCCAAGTCGGGCGGCAACCAGTTCCGCGGCTCGGCGTTCTTCAGCACCTCCGGCGATTGGGCGACGTCGAACAATGTCGACGATCGGCTGCGCAGCCTCGGGATCACCCAGCCGCCCACCCTGCGGACCAACTGGGACACCAGCGGCAGCCTCGGCGGCCCGATCCTGCGCGATCGCTTCTGGTTCTTCGCCAATGTGCGCGGCTGGGCCAACGCCGCGGTGGTCGACGGCATCTTCGCCAACCGATATGCCGGCGATCCGTCGCACTGGGACTACGCCGCCGATCCGTCGATCGAGGCACGCCAGGTGGAAGGGCGGAAGATCTATGCCGGCCGGTTCACCGCCCAGGTCACGCCGCGCAACCGGGTGACCTTCTCGCACGATTACCAGCGGAGGTGCGGTGGCTCCTCACTGATGGCAGGCGGCGACGGCTGCCGGCAGGCGGGCAGCAGCTGGGTTGGGAGCGGGCGGACGTTCGGCGCCGATACCGTCTCGCCGGAAGCGTTTCCCGGCTACCACAACTTTCCCTACAACACGACCCAGGTCACGTATTCAGCACCGATTAGCAGCCGCACCCTGATTGAAGCCGGCTATTCGCGATTCGCCTACGGCTACGCGCGATTCGGCATGGCGGCGCCGGACGGGCTGATGGACCTGGTGCCGGTGACCGAGACGACCGGCATCTACGGGCGCCCGCAATTCTCCTATCGCGGCGTCTTCGATCCGCTCGATTTCGGTTTCAACGACAACGACGCCCTGAATTCGACCTGGCGCGCCGCCCTGTCCTACGTCACCGGCGCCCACAATCTGAAGGTCGGCTACACGGGATCGTTCACGGCCGTGCACAACGGACGCGTGCCGAACCACACGCAGCTGCGTTACACGTTCAACAACGGGGTCCCGACCAACGTCTCGTATTTCCTCTCACCGCGCTGGAATCAGCACGATCGCACGGCGACGCTCGGCTTCTACGCGCAGGACCAGTGGACGGTCGGACGTCTGACGGTGCAGGGCGGCGTGCGGTTCGACCGTGCCTCGAGCTGGGCGCCGGCGGAGGGCAACGGCACCGACGGCACCTCGCGATTCAACCCGCAGCCGATTGCCTTCGATCGGACGGTCAGCGTCCGCGGCTACAACGACCTCACGCCGCGGGTCGGGCTCGCCTACGACGTGTTCGGCACCGGCAAGACGGCAATCAAGGTCAACTTCGGCAAGTACGTCGAAGCCGCCACCTCCGACGCGATCTACAGCTCCAACAATCCGGCGGCGCGGATCGTCACCCGCGTCGGATCGGGCGCGGGTAGCCTGCCGCGCGGCTGGACCGATGGCAACGGCAACTACCAGGTCGATTGCGACCTGCTCAACCCGGCGGCCCAGAACAATCTCGCCGCCGGCGGCGACCTGTGCGCGGCGCTCGGCGGCGTCAACCTGAACTTCGGCAACGCCAATCCGAACACCACCACCATCAATCCGGACATTCTCGGCGGCTGGGGCGTGCGGCCGTACGACAAGCAGTTCGGCGCGTCGGTCCAGCACGAGCTGCTGCCGCGGCTCTCGATCGAGGCCGGTTACAACCGGCGGTGGTGGGGGAACTTCTTCGTCACCGACAACGTGCTGACGACTGCGGCAGACTACCAGACCTACGCCATCGCGATTCCCCAGCACGACAACCTGCCGGGCGGCGGCAGCACGGCGTCATTCGTCGCGATCACGGCGGCGGCGGCGGCGCGCGGCTCGCAGAGCTACATGACGAGCGAAACCGACTACGGCGACGCACGCACCGCCTACTGGCACGGCGCCGACTTCACCGCCACGGCGCGCCTGGCCGGCGGGCTGGTCGTGCAGGGCGGCACCAGCACCGGCCGCGCGGTCCGCGACATTTGTAATGTCACCCGGGCGCTGCCCGAACTGCTGCTCACCGCGCGGGTCGATTCGTGCGACGTCACCGAAAAGTGGTCGACCTCGCTGCGCGGCCTCGCTTCGTACACGCTGCCGAAGATCGCCGTGCTGATCGGCGCCAGCATGCGGTCGCTCGAAACCGCCCCCGGCGGCGGCGTCGCCACCAACGGGCTGTCGCTCGCCGCCAACTACGTGGTGCCGAACACCATCATCGCGGAGTCGCTCGGGCGCCTGCCCGCCAACGCGCTCGCCACCGGCACGACGACCGTCAACCTGCTGAATCCTGGCCAGCTCTACACGCTGCAGCGCATCAACCTGGTCGACATGCGGTTTGCGAAAATCTTCAAGTTCGGCGGCCGGCGGGCCGACGTCGGCGTCGACCTCTATAACCTGTTCAACTCGAACTACACCACCAGCTATCAGCAGACCTACGAGCAGCGGACCAACGGCGCCGCCTGGCTGACACCGACCGCCATCGCCGCGCCGCGGCTGGCGCGGTTGCACGTCACGTTCGATTTCTAGCGGGCCTCCGGCCCAGCCAGGGCCTCGGCCCGCTATAGGTCACTTGCGAGCCCGGAAACCTGACTCATTGAGTCAAGTTTCCGGTTCTCAAGGGTTCCAGGGATCGTGATGGGAAGGCTTAAAAGACAGGCCTCACGCAGAGCGTGTAAAAATCGATGTCGTGCAGGCCCTCCGGCCTGCCGCGTCAGGCAGACCTGAAAAGGTCTGCACTACGACCACACGTGTCGGACGCCACGAACGAGCCGAGGTCGGGCGGCACGCCCCCTCGTACGTGGGATCCGGCTTCAGCCGGATTGTTCCGTGGTCCGACTAAAGTCGGACGCCACGTACGACTTGGCGGAATCCGTGGACGAATCACAGCTCTACGACGCGATCGGGGAAGACGGATTCACCCGGCTGGTCGCGGCGTTCTATCGGCAGGTGCCCGGCGACGACCTGCTCGGACCGATGTACCCGGCCGGCGAACTGGCCGACGCCGAAGCGCGGCTGCGCGATTTCCTGATCGGCCGCTTCGGCGGGCCGCCGCGCTACATCGAACGGCGCGGCCACCCGCGGCTGCGGATGCGTCACGCGCCGTTCGCCGTCACCCCAGCGGCGCGCGACCGCTGGCTCCAGCTCATGACGCGGGCCCTCGACGAGGTGCAGCTCGAGCCGGCGGCCGACCGGATCCTCCGCCCTTTCTTCGCCGCGGTGGCGACGATGATGATCAACCGGCCGTGATCACCCCGCGCGCGCGGCACTACGGCAGGACTCCGCCGACCGTCGCGCGCCCGGTGCCGCTGCATCCCAGGTCGCCGTAGCGCAGGAATTTCTGGATGCGCTTCCCGGTGTCGACTTCGGCGGTGTAGATGTTTCCCGCTGAATCGAGGCTGACCTGGTGGAGCCAGTGGAACTCGCCGGCTTCCCGCCCGCTCCGTCCGAGCCGGCCGAGCTCCTCCAGCGTGTCCCGCTTCAGCACGTAGATCGTCATGTTGGAGTTGTCGCCGACATAAAGGCACGACTGCCCGGCGTCGGTCGAGAAGTTCATCGACACCGCCGACCCCGGCAGGCCGTTGGTCTTGACCGCCACGAACTGCTCCTTGACGAACCCGCACTTGCCGGCCTCGCCGGTGGGGTTCGCGCAGGCCTTGCCGAGGTTGGGATCGCGGCCGTTGAAGACCTGCAGGCGATTGTTGCCGCGGTCGCAGACGTAGATCAGGCCTTCCTTGCTGACCTTGACGCAGTGCACCGGATTGCGGAAGAACGCCGGCTTCATCCTGCCGGCGGTGAGATCGTTCATCCAGACGCCGGCGGCCGCGGCCGCCCGATCGTCAATCGGGTTGTTCCCATACGCGCCGAAATGCCCGAGGTACTTGCCGGTCGCGGCATCGACGATGACGACGCGGCGGTTGCCGTAGCCGTCGGAGATGTACATGCGGTTGTCAGCCGGATCGACCGTGATGTCAGCCGGCAGGTAGAATTGCGGCGACCCGTTGCGGCCGCCGCCCGTGCTGTTGCTGTCGGGCCCCTTGGCGCCGGGACCGCCGATCATCATCACGAACTTTCCGGCCTTGGTGAATTTCAGGATCATGCCGTCGGCGCCGCTGCTAGAGGCCCAGGCCGAACCGTTCGGATCACCGTTGGCGCTGTTGCCGCCGAGATAGACGAAGCCGTTGTGGTCGACGAAGATGCCGTGCTCGCTGGCCGGCCAGACGCAGCCCTCATCCTGCTTGCATTTGTCGGGATCGGCCGGGCCGCCCCAGGCATTCAGCAGTTTTCCGCTCGCATCGAACTCCATCACCGACGGGGCCGGCAGGCAGCAGTCGCCGAGCGATCCATACGGGCGCGGAAAGCCCATCGTGTCGACCGGCTTGCCGTCTTTCGCCTTGTGGGTGGCTCCGGTCAGCGCCGCCTCGTCGTTGGTCAGCGTGCGCGGCCGCTGGTAGATCCAGATGTGATCGTCGGGCGCGACGAACAGGCCGCCGACCTGGCCGATGAGCCAGTTGTTGGGCAGCTTCTGCGGCCAGCCGGCATCGGCGACAAACCCTGGCGTCTTCGCGGTCGGCGGCACGCCGTAGACGCCGGTGCGCTCGGCGAGCCGTTCCAGGATGCCGGTCCTGGCGAGCGCCGCGGCATCGGGCTTCGGTGACTGGGCCCAGGCTGGCGCAGCGGCCACGGTGCTGAGCAACGCGCTGAGAATGACCGGCAGTGTTCGTCTCATCTCACTCCTCCTTCAAGACGACGACCGAACGGCCGCCGCCGTTCGTGGCAGGTTAATATGAACGGGTCGCAGGCGGCACGAATGAGAAGAAGTGGATCGATTGCTCGTCCGGAGCCGCAGCACATTCGAGAGCCGGCCGACGGACACGATCGGGTAGCTGGTCTGGATCAGGCCCCTGTGCTGTCGCCAATCTGAACGGACATCGGGTGAGGGGTGCTGACTCATGGGATACACAGCGGTCAAGAAGATCACACGATCGCTCGGAATATACCGCCAGGCCGTCTGGTTCCAGCGGCATTTCTTGAACCGGACCGAACTCGACCAGGAAAAAGCCGATCTGGCGTTCTTCTCGAGATTCGTTCAACCCGACGATCTCGTGTTCGATGTGGGAGCGAACTACGGCAATAAATCTCGAGTCTTCCTGAAGCTGGGCGCGCGTGTCGTGGCGTTCGAGCCACTCGCCGACTGTCTGGAAGAGTGGGAAGCGCGGCATGGCAGTGATGCAAGGTTGACCACCGTGCAGGCGGCAGTGGCATCGGCCCCGGGGATGCGCCGGTTCTTTGTCCGCCCCAACCGGGTGTTTTCTGGTTTCATCGAGCATTGGGCCGAGAGCGTCGAGTCCGAAATCCTCGTGCCGACGGTCACACTCGACCAGATGATCGCCAAGTACGGCGAGCCCGCCTACATCAAGATCGATGTCGAAGGCTATGAATTGGAAGTGCTGCAGGGTTTGACCCGGCCGATCCGGTGGATCTCATTTGAGTATCACCTCACTGACGTCGAGGTCGGGAAGGTCATCAACTGTGTCCGCTATCTCTCCGGGCTGGGGCCGATCACGATCAACCTCACGCCAGCTGAGGATGATGCGTTGGCACACCCGGACTGGCTGACCATCGATCAATTCCTTGATCGATTTCCCCGTGAGCGACTGGCCGTCCCCGGCGGCCCGACCTTTGGAGACATCTTTGTCGCGATGAAATGAGTTCGACCGCGACGACGCTCAGGCTCCAGCCTGCCGCTCGATCTCGCGGTCCGGTTCTTCAGTGAAACGGTCAATGACACCGGCACCATCAAAGTGATGTCGGTGTCGGTGCGCGGGGGGGCGCCCGCGGTCCGGGGCAGCCCTACTTGGTCTGGCCGCTGCCGGCGACGATCCGCAGGAACTCCTCATGCGTGCCGACGCTGCCGTGCGCCGGCGCGTGCTGCGCCACATCGAGCTTCAGCTTCCGGATGTTCTGCTGCAGGTTCCGCATCGCCGTCGTCGGCGGCGCCGGCTGCGCGCCCTGCGCCGGCGGCGTGTAGAGGTCGGCATTGAAGAGGATCTTCTCCTTCGGCAGGTAGGCGATCAGCATGTCGACGCTGTGATTGCCCTGCCGGTACGAGTTGTCGCCCAACTCGTACGACATGTCCTCGATCTTGATGATCTCCAGGATCCGCTCGCCGTCGGTGACCACGTACTTCGCGGTACTGCGCGGCTCGCCGGCGACGGTCTCGATCGGCGGCGGGCGACGGCTGATCCAGTACATCGGGTTGTACAGCGCCATCCGGTCCGGCTGCAGCGTGCGCGGCGCCGGGTGGAACAGGATGTCGAGGTAATACTGCTTGTTGGTCTCGTGCGTGACGATGGTGGTGCCCTGCGACAGATAGGTGCGGAGGCCGCCGGCGTGATCGAAGTGGTGGTGCGTGTTGACCACATACTGAATCGGCTTGCCCGGAACCAGCCGCGCCGCTTCCGCAATGACGGCCAGCGAACGCGCCTCGTTGTTCGGGGCGTCGACCACGGCGAGGTAGTCCTTGAACTCCACCAGCAGGCTGTTGTGCGTGCCGCCGCCGAGCAGCCAGACGCCGTTCGCCAGCCGCTGACTCTCGACCCGGGCCGGCGGCACCTGCGCCGTGCGCACGATGTCGGGCACGGCGATCGTCGCCACCGGCGCGTTCGGCTTGACGCTGGTGACCCGGTACTCGTAGTAGTTGTGCGCGACGTTCACCCTGGGGTCGCCCTGGTGGGTGTGCAGCAGCATCGGAAACTTGACCCCGCCGAAGTCCCGGTACTCGGTGTAGCGCATCTCGTAGTCCATGTCGCCGTAGACCGGGTTGGGGAACCAGGTGCCGACCAGCTCGACCAGATTGCGATCGTCGATGGTGCCGTTGATCTTGTACTTGCCGAGGAAGGTGAACGAGACGATCGTCACCGTCCGGCCGAACTGCGACAGCCCGAAATCCGAGGCGCCGATGTATTGCATCCGGATCGCCTTGGCGTCGGCGGCGGCCAGCGCCGTCTTGAGGAATCCGTGCGGCGTGATCGCGAGCTCCAGCTGCCGGAGGTCGTTGAACGGCACGCCGTCGAGGTACGGACGCGTCAGCGCGACGGGCATGCCGTTGTTCACGTCCCAGGCGTAGGACCCGTTCACGATCGCCGTCACCCGCTGCTCGGCGAGCGGCACCCGGCCGAACGTCGGAAAGTTGCCCTGCCGGCGCGTGTAGTCTTCGCGCGACCATTTGGCGTCGAAGTCGATGGCGCGCGTGTAGTTGGCGATCTCGATCTGCGGCCAGTTGCCATCCACTGAGTACTGCTGGCCGATCAGCGAGGTCGAGCCCGCCGCCGCGATCTCGATGGTCTTCAGATTCTCGCCGCCCATCGCCTTGAGTGAGGCGAGCAGGGCCGCGCGCGCGTCCACCTCCTGAGCAACCGCGGTCCCGGCCGACAGACCAAGCAGCGCCACGAGAATCGAAAGCCTTCGCACCATACGTTCCTCCTCGTCGTCAAGACGGATCCACCCCGGGAAGCGGCCTCAGTCTGTCATGGGTCCGCCCGGTTGCAAAGGACTCCTGCGTCAGGCATCAGCGGTCTGTTCGCGATCGCGGTCGACGAGCACAGGCCGCCGGGGCGGCCGGAACTGGACCGGCAGCCGCCTCCCCACCGGTTCAACATCGCAGCGCAACCGTTCAGAAATCGCAGCGAAGACCACGCCGTCATGCTATAAACCGAACCGGCGGACACCTTCACTCCTGCCGCCAGCTCGAGAGGCACGGCATGCGCGACGACGGACGGCGGATCGGCCTGGCCGGAGCGGTTCTGTCGGTGCTGCTGATCGGTCCGGGCGCCGCCGCGGCGCCCGGCGACGTCCGTCTCGTCGACGCGGCCCGTCACCAGGACCAGGTGCAGGTTCGTGCGCTGTTGACTCAGCGTGTCGACGTCAACGCCCGGTCGGAGGACGGCTCGACCGCGCTCCTGTGGGCGGCGCAGTGGAACGATGTCGCCACCGCCGATCTTCTGATTCACGCCGGCGCCAACGCGAACGCGGCCAACGATTTCCGGGTCACTCCGCTGTCCCTGGCCTGCACCAACGGCAGCGCGGCGCTGGTCGAACGGCTGTTGAAGGCCGGCGCCAGGCCAGACACGCCGATTGCCACCGGCGAGACGCCGATCATGACCTGCTCGAGCAGCGGCAGCACGGACGCCGTCCGGATGCTGATTGCTCGCGGCGCCGACGTCAACGCCAGGGAGCCGGCGGAGAACCAGACGGCGCTGATGTGGGCGGCCTCCGAGCATCATTCCGACGTGGTCCGCGCGCTGATCGGGGCGGGGGCCGACCGTCAGGCCCGGACGAAAAAGGGATTTACCGCGCTGCATTTCGCGGCGCGTGAGGGGGACCTCGAGGTCACCCGGCGGCTGCTGGGCGCAGGCGTCGACGTCAATATCCGGTCAGAGCCCGAACCCGTCGGCAGGGGACGGGGCAAAGCCGAGGGTCTCAAAGACGGCCGGACTGCATCGGGTGCGGCTGCCGGAGGCGCGTTTGCGCCCGCGGGAAGCGCTCCCAGAGGGCCCGCTTATCAGGCGACCCTGTCGGTCGGCAGCACGCCACTGCTCGTCGCCACCCTGCGCGGCCACGTGCCGCTCGCGCTGGTGCTGCTCGAGCATGGCGCGGACCCGAACATCGGTGACGCCGGCTTCACGCCGCTGCATTGGGCGGCCGGCACCTGGGAGAGCGGGCCGTCGAATCCGGTCTACGGGTTTACCGATCCGATGAGCGGAATTCCGGGGCGGCAGGCCAAGCTGCAGCTGGTCAAGGCCCTGCTCGATCGCGGCGCCAATCCGAATGGACGCATGACGCAGCGGCCGCCGGGATTTGCCGGCGGCTACGAAGACGCGCCAGGCGCGACGCCCTTCCTGCTCGCCTGCGCCGCGGCCGATCTCGAGCTGATGCGGCTGCTGCTGGCCGCCGGCGCCGATCCGGCGCACGCCACCGACAGCGGCACGACGCCGGTGATGGCGGCGTCGGGCCTGAATCGGGGGATTGGCGAAAGTCCGATTGCCGAGGAGCAGGCGCTCGCGGTCGTGAAGTTTCTGATCACCTTGGGCGGGGACGCCAGAGGCGCGACCACCAACGGGGAAAACGCGCTGTTTGGTGCGGCGTACCGCGGCTGGAACACGTTGCTGGCGCTGCTGATCGACCACGGCGCGGACGTCAACGCCGTCAGCAAGGCCGGCGTCACCCCGTGGCTGGCGGCGTCCGGATTCGGCGATCGGCTCGGCGGCGTGCTCTACAACAAGGAGGGCGCCGACCTCCTGCTCGCACATGGCGCGGATCCGAAGCTCGGACGGCCGTGCCAGGCCCAGAACAAATGCCGTTGAGGCTCGGCCGGTGATGTCTTTCCTCCGCGTGATGCCGCAGAAGAGGCTGGTGGCCGGCATCTGCGCCGCCTGGATCGGAGCGGTGGGCGTCGAGGGCTCACGGTCTGTTCGCGTCAGCGCCGCGTCACAGGCGCCGGCGTCGACTGTCGCGCCGCCCGTCAATCCCGCGCGTGAGCTGGTCACCAGATACTGCGTCTCCTGTCATAACGAGCGGGTGAAAACCGCCGGCCTCGCGCTCGACGCGGTGGCTGCCGGAGATGTCTCCGGTGCGGCGGCGACGTGGGAAAAAGTCGTCGTGAAACTGCGCAGCCGGGCGATGCCGCCGGCCGGCCGGCCCCGGCCGGACAACGCCGTCTATGATGCCGTGGCGGAAGGGCTGGAGCAGGAACTGGATCGGGTGGCGGCCGCCCGGCCGAATCCGGGCCGCCCGGCGGATCTCCATCGGCTCAATCGTCCCGAATACGCCAATGCCGTCCGTGACCTGCTCGGACTGGAGATCGATGCCACGGCGCTGCTGCCGCCCGATGCGCAGGCGCACGGCTTCGACACCAATGCCGATGCGCTGTCGATCGAGCCGGCGCTCCTCGACCGGTATCTGACGGCGGCGGCCAGGATCGCCCGCTTCGCCGTCGGCGATGCGTCGCTTCGTCCGACCGTCGAGCGCTACACCGCCGTCAAGGGCAACTCGAATGAGCAGACCTGGTTGTGGCAGACCGATCGACTGAGCGAGGATTTCCCCCTCGGGTCGCGCGGCGGGATTGCGGCGCGGCATTATTTTCCGCTCGACGGTGAGTACGTCTTCAGGGTGCGGCTGGCGCGAACCTATGCCGACGTGATCCGTGGCCTGAACGTCCCGAACGAGATCGAGATTCGGGTCGACGGCATGCGGGTCGGCCGGTTCCAGATTGGCGGCGGCGCGGAGCAGTCCCTCGCCGACGCGGACCCTGCGGATGTGGACGCGAAGACTGCGGGCGATGCCGATGAGGCGCTGCAGGTTCGTCTCCCGCTGAAGGCCGGCCTCCGCCAGGTCGTCGCGACCGTCGTCAAATCGGACCGCGTCAAGCCGGAGGGGCTGGGACCGGATCGCATTCCGATCTGGAGCCGGGAATACGACGTCCCGAGCGTGCCGCTGTTCATTTCCTCGCTCCTGATCGGCGGCCCGTACAACGGACGGGTGCCTGAGGATTCACCCAGCCGGCGCCGCATCTTCGTCTGTCGTCCGGCCGGCCGGACCGACGAGACCGGCTGCGCGACGACGATTCTGTCGACGCTGGCGCGGCGGGCGTATCGCCGGCCGGCGACTGCCGACGATACCCGGACGCTGCTCGGCTTCTACGAGCGCGCGCGCGCCGACGGCGACTTCGACAGCGGGATCCGCGCCGCGCTCGAACGGCTTCTCGTCAGTCCGGACTTCCTCTTCCGGATTGAAACCGATCCCGAGACGGTTGCCCGCGGCGCCGCCTATCGTGTCTCCGATCTCGAACTGGCCTCACGACTGTCGTTCTTCCTGTGGAGCAGCACGCCGGACGACGAACTGCTCGACCTGGCGATCAGCGGAAAACTGAGCGAGCCCGAGGTCCTCAATCGGCAGTCGAGGCGGCTGCTCGCCGACCCGCGCGCGCGCGGCGCGCTGGTGTCGAACTTCTTCGGGCAGTGGCTGCAGACCCGCAACGTCTCGCTGCTGACGCCGGACGCCAACCGGAAGTTCCCCTGGTTCGACGACAACCTCCGCGCCGCCTTCGTGCGCGAGACCGAGCTGTTCCTCGACGACCAGCTGAAGGCGAACCGCAGCATCGTGCAGCTGCTGACCTCGAACGAGACGTTCCTGAACGAGCAGCTCGCCAGACACTACGGCATGGCCGGGATCTACGGCAGCCATTTCCGGCGGGTGACCCTGACCGATGAGAACCGCTGGGGCCTGCTCGGCAAGGCGAGCGTCCTGGCGGTCCCGTCGTATCCGACCCGCACCGCGCCGACCATCCGCGGCAAGTGGCTGATGGAGAACATCCTGGCCGCGCCCGTGCCGCCGCCGCCGCCCGACGTGAACACCAACCTGGAAGCGGGCCAGGGTGGGACAGCGCTATCGGTGCGCGGGATGCTCGAGCAGCATCGTGCCAATCCGGCGTGCGCCAGCTGCCATGCGCAAATGGACCCGCTCGGCTTCAGCCTCGAGAACTTCGATGCGCTTGGCCAATGGCGGACCAGGGACGGCGACACGCCGATCGACGCGACCGGCGTGCTGCTGGATGGGACCAAGGTGGACGGACCGGCCGCGCTGCGCCGGGCCCTGGTCGCGCAGCAGGAGCAGTTCGTGCGAACGGTGACCGGGAAGCTGCTCACCTACGCCAGCGGTCGCGAGATGCAGTATTTCGACGCGCCCGCGATCCGCTCGATCGTGCGGGCCGCGGCGGCGGACGATTACAGCTGGTCGGCGACGATCCTGGCGATTGTCCGAAGCACCCCGTTCCGGATGAGGAAATCGCGGTCATGATCGTCACCAAGAAGGCGATATCCCGACGCACGGCGCTGCGCGGCCTCGGCGCCGCCGTCGCCCTGCCGTTGTTGGACGCGATGGTGCCGGCGCTGACGGCCGTCGCCAGGACCGCCGCCCAACCGGTGCGTCGCTTCGGCGTCGTCTACCACCCCAACGGCGTCATCTACGAGAATTGGCTCCCCAAGGGCGTCGGCGCCGAATTCGAGCTGTCGCCGATTCTGGCGCCGCTGCAGCCGTTCCGCGATCAGCTGGTTGTCGTCACCGGACTGTCCAGTCATCAGGCGGAGGCGCTCGGCGACGGCGGCGGCGATCACTCGCGCGCCACCGGGTCGTACCTGACCGGCGTGCACGTCAGGAAGTCGGACAGCGTGGTTGCCAACGGCGTCTCGATGGACCAGATCGCGGCGAAGGCGTTCGAGCGCGACACCCAGCTTTCCTCACTGCAGCTGACAGCCGACGACAACAGCCTGGTGGGATCGTGCGATGTCGGCTACAGCTGCGCCTACAGCAGCACGCTGTCGTGGCTGACGCCGACCCTGCCGTTGATGGCGGAAAACAACCCGCGTGTGGTCTTCGAGCGTCTGTTCGGCTCGAGCGACAGCACGGATGCCCGTGTCCGCGCCGCCCGGCTCCGCCGCGACCGCAGCATCCTCGACTCGGTGACCGAGCGGGTGAGGCAGCTCCAGCAGAAGCTCGGGCCGACCGACACGACAAAGGTGAACGACTACCTCGAATCGCTGCGCGACGTGGAACGGCGGATCCAGAAGGCCGAAGAGCAGAGCGCGATCGAGGGGCCGGATGTCGAGCAGCCGGCCGGCATTCCCGAGGGGTTCGAAGCGCATGTCAGGCTGCTCTACGATCTGCAGCTGCTCGCCTACCAGTCCGATCTGACCCGGGTGATCACGTTCATGTACGGCCGCGAGCAGACCGGGCGGCCGTATCCGCAGATCGGCATACCCGAGCCGCATCATTCGCTGACCCATCACCAGAACGATCCGGCCAAGCTGGTGAAGTGCACCACCATCCAGACCTATCACGTCAGTCTGTTCGCGGCGTATCTGGAGACGCTGCGCTCGACTCCCGACGGCGACGGCTCGCTGCTCGATCACATGATCCTGCTCTACGGGTCAGGCATCAGCAACAGCGATCGACACACCCACGGGCCGCTGCCGACCCTGCTGCTCGGCGGGGGAGCGGGCACGATCAAGGGCGGCCGTCATCTCGTCTATCCCGACGACACGCCGCTGACGAACCTGCAGCTGACGCTGCTCAACAAGATCGGCGTGCCGGTCGACACACTCGGCGACAGCACGGGACAATTCAGGGAGCTGTCCGAGCTGTCCGCCACGTCGGCATGAGCACTTCCACCCCACCACACGGGACAGTGATGACGCATCCAACGGCAATACCGACGTCCGAGTCCCGCCCGCGCGGCTTTACCCGGCGCGAAGCATTGGAGCTGCTGGCCATCGGGGCGGCCGCGGCGGCAGTCCCGGCTGGCGCCCTCGCACAGACGCCCGCCTTCCCCAAAGGCGCGGTGATCAGAACGATCCTGAAGGACTACGCCCCAGAGGAGCTGGCCGGCGGTCCGACGCTGTTCCACGAGCACATGTCGCTGGCGCCCGATTTCATGGCCCGGTTCAGTGCGGCGACGGCGGCGACCCGGGCCGCGAATGGATTGCCAGCCGGCGCTCGTGCCGGCGGGGCGGGAGGCGGCGGTGCCGCGGCGCCCGCCGGTCCGGATCCCATGCGCGACGCCGCTCTGATGTCAGAGGAGCTCGCTCTCGTCAAACGTGAAGGCGTCGCCTGCATCGTCGACGCCGGACACCCGGATATGGGGCGGGACATCAACTTCCTGCGGCAGATTTCGCAGAAATCCGGCCTGCCGATCGTCGTCGGCGGCGGCTTCTACAACCAGGCGTTCTACCCGAAAGAGATTGCCTCGTTGAGCGAAGACCAGATCGTGCAGGAGCTGATCAAGCAGGTCGATGCCGACACCGTCGGTGCCTTCGGCGAGATTGGCTCGTGGGATGAGATCACTGCTGACGAGCGCAAGGTGTTCCGCGCCATCGGCCGCGCGCACGTCGCGACCAACATTCCGATCTTCACGCATACTGGCATTCCCGGGAAATCGGCACTCGAACAGCTCGACATCCTCGAGGACGCCGGCGTGAAACCGGATCGGGTCGTCATCGGACACCTCGGGAATCTGGTCGACGCGAATGTCTACGTGCACAAGGCGCTTTGCCGGCGCGGCGCCTACGTCGGCTTCGATCGCCAGGGCGGCAACGGCGACGCGCAACAGGTGCCGATGGTGATGGCCCTGATCGAGGCCGGCTTTGCCGACCACCTCTTGTTCTCGGCCGACGCCTCGCGCGGCTACGCCAAGACGCTGACGGTGTTCGTGCCGAAGGTGAAGGCGGCAGGGGCGAGCGACGAGGTGCTGCACCGAATCCTGGTGGACAACCCGCGCCGGTTTCTCGCCTTCGTTCCGAAGCGGTCGCGGAAGGGCTAGCGTGGTTCGTCTGAAGCAGTGCCTGCACTACATCTGTTTTTCGACCACTCAGGAGGCTTGCATGATGCGTCGATGGTTAGGACTCTCAGCCTTGGTGTTGTTCGTCGGCGTCGCGTCGAGCGCGCTGGCCCAGACGGCCGCGGCGCGGCCGGCGCCGACGCGGCCGCCGCTGTTCTTCGGCGAATCGTGGCAGCCACTCCCGACGCCGCCCGATGATCACAGCGCCTGGCCGGCGTCGCAGGGAGGTGTCGTCAACCCGAATCTCGAGCTGACCCTTTACGGCACGTCGGGCAAGGAAATTCAGCTCGTCGCCGGCCGGGGCGACCTCGTGCCGCACAATCTCTGGACCGGGACCACCACGTCGCCGAGCGCGGCGGCGCTGCGCGACCGCAACAGCTTCGTCGACCTGAGCGCGCCGCTCGCCAAGATCCGATGGGTGGTTCGCACGTCCGGTTTTCACCAGGCGTGGCCGATCGTGAAGCTTGCCGACGGAACCTGGCTGGTCGGTGACCGGCCGTCCGGGCTGCAGGCCGACTTCAACGGCAGCGAGATCACGCCGTCCGATCTACGCTGGCTCAAGCTCGACATCGCGCGCGTGGTGACGGTTGGGACGTGGATCGAGCATCCCGATCTGACCAAGGTGGATGCCGTCGGCTTTGCCGATTTGATGCCGGGCAGCGGACATGGCTCGGGCGGGTATATCAACGTCGGCCGCATCGAGGTCTACGGCAACCGCGTCAAGCGCTGAGCATGCTTCAGGGCGCGGCGCGCAGCCGGATGCCGAGCGTGCTCCGGCGACCATCGCTGACCGTGATCACCCGTTCCTCGCTCCCGTAGCCTTCCTTGATCACGCGGATGCGCTTGCTGCCGGCGGGCAGGAACCGGATCGTGGCCGGTGAGCTGCCCCAGCCGATCCCGTCCACCGTCACGCGCGCTCCCGGCGGCTCCGTGGTGACGACCAGTTCGCTGAATGCATTGGCGGCGGGCCTGGTCGGCTCGGTGCTGACCGAGGTATTGCTGTCGGCAACGATCGGTGGTCGAGCGTCCGGCTGCACCGCCGGGGGCGCCGCGGTCGGGTCCGCGGCATCGGGAGCCATGGGAGGATCCGGTATCGTGCTCTCCGAGGTGGCCACCACGGCATCGTCGGCTCGCTCTGGACTCCCCCGGACGACCGGGCTCGGTAGGTCCGCGATCGTGCGCTCCTGACCATCACGAACCGCAGGCTGTTGTCGGCCGATCGACCGAAAGAACACCACCGCCGCCACACCCACCCCGATGACGACCAGGATCCGTTTACCTGATATTGTCGTCGACGCGTGGACGGGTGGGGGCGCCTCGGGCGGCGTTTCGGTCGAGGCACGGCCCAATATGCGCTCCAGCCGGGACAGTGCCACCGTTTCATCGAGGCCGACGGCGTGAGCGAACGTCCGCAGCTGGGCGCGTCGATAGAACCCGCCCGGCACCGCCGCCAGGTTGTCTGCCTCGATCGCTTCGAGATGGCGGCGGGGAATCTTCGTGTCGTTCGAGATCTGCTCGAGGGTGAGACCGCGCCGATCACGGGCACGCTGGAGCAGCTCGCCCAGCCCGAGGCTGTCATCCTCGTCGTGGCTGACCGTGGCCGTGCGATCGTTCCCGGAATCTTCGAGCATCGTGACCATTGCCGTTCCCTGATCTTACGCCGTGCTGCCGCCGCACTCCGAGCCGGGTCGACTGGGACTGATGAGCTCAAAGCTCTTCAATCTCCATCCTACCCTAGCCAGCACATCCTTGACGACGCGGCGCACCCGCCGGTTCCGGCCAGCGATTACGAATCGAAATGCGTGAAGAGGTTGTTCAACGACTCGGCCAGCGTCGGGTGGGCGAAGACCGCATCGCGCAACGCGGTGTACGGCAGTCCGCCGATCATCGCCAGCTGCAGCATCGACATCACTTCACCCCCTTCAAGGCCCAGGACGGCGGCGCCGAGGATGCGGTCCGTCCGGGGGTCGACGATCGCCTTCATGAACCCGCGCGTCTCGTCGACTTCGATCGCCCGCGCCACCTTGGACATCGGCATCCGGGCCACCCGGATAGCGGCATTGGCGGCGCGAGCCTCCGCTTCGGTCATGCCGACGCGGCCAAGCTGAGGATCGATGTACACCGTGTAGGGGACGAGCCGCCCCTCCGTGGTCGCGCTTCCGTTGTCGAGGAGGTTGTTGCGCAGGATGCGGAAGTCGTCGTAGGAGATGTGAGTGAACGCCGGCCCGCCAGTGATGTCGCCCAGGGCGTAGCAGCCGGCGCGACTGGTTTCCAGTCTCCCATTGACCTGGATGTAACCGCGGCGGTCGGCGGCGATGCCGGCGGCCGGCAGGTTCAGCCGGTCGGCGTTCGAAATCCGTCCGGTGGCGACGAGGAGATGGGAACCGGCCACCACATCCGTGGCGTCGCCGCGGCGAACGGTGAGCTCGATGCGCGTTGCCGTCCCGGTCACGCGTTCGGCACGTGCATTCAGCAGGACGTCGATGCCGTCCTCTCTCATGATCGCCGCCACCGCCTCGGCGACGTCGGGATCTTCGCGGCCGAGCAGCTGCCCGGCGCCCTGGATGATCGTCACCCGGCTGCCGAAGCGGCGGAACATCTGCCCGAACTCCAGGCCCACATAACCGCCGCCCAGCACCAGCAGGTGTTCCGGAACATCCGCCAGCTCCATCACCGATGTGCTGTCGAGAAAAGGCACGCCGGCGAGGCCATCGATCTCAGGTACGGCCGGCCGGGCGCCGGCGTTGATGAAGATGTTCTCACCGTGGAGCTCGCGATGGCTGCCGTCCGGCAGGCGGACGATCAAAGACCCGGCGTCGGTGAAGCTGGCCTCGCCGAAGATCAACTCGAGGTTCGCCGTCTGCTCCAGCCGGCTTTGACTGCCGTGACGAAAACTCTCCGCGGTCTCGCGCTTGCGCTGCCGGACCCTGGCCATGTCGACGCTGGCGTTTCCGACCGCTACCCCGTAGCCGGCGGCGCGCCGCGCCAGATACGCCACGCGTGCGCTGGCGACCATCGTTTTGGTCGGCGTACAGCCTTCGTTGATGCAGGTCCCGCCGACGTGCGTCCGTTCGATCAGCGCCGTCCGCCAGCCGGCATTGGCCAGGGTCATGGACAACGGTGTGCCGCCCTGGCCTGAACCGACGACGATCGCGCGAAACTGGTCCGGTCGATTCGAATACGATGGCGATGCGGGCGGCAGGGCTCACCTCCTTCCGAAAGCGGAAACGGGAGCCGATCATACAGATTCCGGAAAGGAGAGGCGATGGCCAGCGAACGCGCCGTTCAACACGTGGTGATCGTGCGCGGGACGATCGGCGGATTGGCTCAGGAGATCACGTCGGGTGCGCACCACCTGAAGAGCGACGAACCGGTCGCCGCTGGAGGAACGGATACCGGCCCGACGCCGTATGACCTGCTGCTGGCCTCGCTTGGGTCATGCACCTCGATGACGGTCGGCATGTACGCGCGGCGGAAGCAGTGGGCGCTCGAACGGGTGACGGTGCGCCTCCGCCATTCCCGGGTCCACGTCGAGGACTGTGCCGACTGCGAGACACGGGACGCCACCATCACCGTCATCGACTGCGACATCGAGCTTGAAGGGGCGCTCGATCAGGATCAGCGCGACCGGCTGCTGGCGATCGCCAACCGGTGTCCGGTCCACCTGGCACTCACCTCCAGGATCGAGATCCGGACGCGGCTGGAGTGACGAAAAAGGGGTCGGGAGTATTTTTTTTCGCCAGTTGGAGCAGTGAACCGCGTGGCAAATTTAATTACTCCCGACCCCTTTTCCGACTCCGACGTTCGCGGACGGCTGGCAGCCCATCCGACTTTGGCACGCTTCTAGGTCTAGGCCACCATCGCCAGGCCTCTCGCGTCCAGCGCGACGGCCAGCATTTCATCGACCGACTTGACCGGATGGAAATGCATCTGTTCGCGCACCTCCGACGGCACGTCGTCCAGGTCCGGCGCGTTGTCGTCGGGGAGAATGACCTCGGTCAACCCGGCGGCGTGCGCCGCCAGCACCTTCTGCTTCAGGCCGCCGATCGGCAGCACCCGCCCTTGCAGCGTCACCTCGCCGGTCATCCCGACCGTGCTTTTGACGGTCCGGCCCGTCAGCAGCGACGCCAGGGCGGCGACCATCGTGACGCCGGCGCTGGGACCGTCCTTCGGGATTGCCCCCGCCGGAACGTGCACGTGAAACTCCCGGCCGTCGAACGTCCGCTCGTCGATCCCGAGCTGCACGGCGTGACTCTTGACGTAGGTCAGCGCAATCCGCGCCGACTCCTTCATGACGTCGCCCAACTGTCCGGTCAGCACCAGGCCGCCCTTGCCGGCCATCGACGCCGCCTCGACGAACAGGACGTCCCCCCCGGTACCGGTCACGGCCAGTCCGGTCGCGACCCCCGGCACCGCGGTGCGCGCCGCCGCCTCGCGCCGGAACTTCGGCCGGCCCAGCGCTTCGACCACCGCGACCCGATCGATGACGATCGGCTTCGGCTGATGGCCGCCGGCCACCCGCGTCGCGGTCTTCCGTAGCACCGTGCCCAGCTCGCGCTCCAGCTGGCGGACGCCCGCCTCCCGGGTGTAGTCGCTGACCAGCAGCCGCAGCACGTCGTCGTCGGTCGTGACGTCGTCTGGGAGCAGGCCGTTGCGTTCCACCTGGCGCGGCCAGAGGTAGCCGCGGCCGATCGCCACCTTTTCGTCGGTCGTGTAGCCGTCGAAGCGAATCACTTCCATCCGGTCGAGCAGCGGTCCGGGAATCGTGTCCGCGACGTTGGCAGTGGCGACAAACAGGACGTGCGACAGATCGAGCGCGACGTCGAGGTAGTGATCCTGGAACGCGTGGTTCTGGGCGGGATCGAGCACCTCGAGCAACGCCGCCGACGGATCGCCGCGCCAGTCCGCGCCCAGCTTGTCGACTTCGTCGAGCAGGATCACCGGATTCATCGTCCCGGCGTCGCGCAGCGCGCGGACCAGCCGGCCCGGCAGCGCGCCGATGTAGGTGCGCCGATGGCCGCGGATTTCCGCCTCGTCCCGCACGCCGCCGAGAGACATCCGGACGAACTGCCGGCCGGTGGCCCTGGCGATCGACTCGCCGATCGAGGTCTTGCCGGTTCCCGGGGGACCAATCAACGTCAGGATCGCGCCGGATCGGCGATCGTCGGCCAGGCCGCGCTCGGCGCGCAGCTTGCGAACCGCCAGGTACTCGGTGATCCGCTTCTTGACGTCGTCGAGCCCGGCGTGGTCCTCGTCGAGCACCGCGCGGGCGCGCTGCGGGTCGAGGCGCTCCTCCGACCGCTTCGACCACGGCACGGCGAGCAGCCAGTCGAGATAAGTCCTGATCATCGACGCTTCGGCGTTGGTGTCGCCCATCCGCTCGAACCGGGACAGCTCGCGCTCGGCCTGCTCCTGCACCGCTGCCGGCATCGCGGCGGCGGCGATCTTCTTGCGGTATTCCTCGGCGATCGATCCTTCGTTCTCGCCCAGCTCCTTGCGGATGGCGTCCATCTGCTTGCGCAGGAAATACTCGCGCTGCTGTTTCTGCGCACCCGACTCGACGTCGTCGCGAATCCGCTTGCGGACCCGCAGCTCGGCCAGCCGTTCCTGCTGGAAGCGCAGCGCCAGCGTCAGCCGCTCGACGACATCGAGCGTTTCCAGGAGCTCGAGCTTCTGGGCGACGGTCAGATCCGGCGAATAGCCGGCCGTATCCGCCAGCGCGCCGGGATCGGTAATCGAGCGGACGAAGCCGCTGATCCGGCCGTCGTCGTCCCGCAGTTCGAGAATCTCTTCGACCACGGCGCGATACTCGCGCTCCAGATCGCGGGTCAAGCTCGGCGGCGGCGCCAGATCGGGGCGCTCGTCGACGTCGACGCGCAGCACGCCATCCTGGTCGGTGTGGGCGGCGCCGGGCACGCCGCGGTGGAGCGCGACAATCGACGCGACCGCCCCGCGGCGGTGCGAGACGCGCTCCGACACCTGCGCGACGACGCCGACCTTGGCGTAGCCGCCGTCGCGCCGCGGGATCAGCAATACCCGGGCGTCGTTGCCGACTCCGGCCGGCAGCGTCACTGTCATACCGGGAAACACCACTGCATCGTCGAGCGGAACCAGTTTGAGAGGGGTCATGCACTGGAGGTTACGCCTAATGGTTGATGATGTCAACTATTGAGTCAGTGCACTATACTGACGCCTGATGAAGCCGACCGATCCGGGCGCCTGCGCGGCCTGGCATCTCCTGATGCAGTTCTTTTTCACGCAGCGCGCCAGCCTGCCATCGCTCGCCGCGAAGCTGGATCTGTCGCCGGCGCAGTGTCATGTGCTGCACCTGATCGAACCGGGGCGGCCGCTGCCGATGGGCCGGCTGGCCGAGACGCTGGCCTGCGACGCCTCGAACGTGACCGGCCTGGTCGACCGGCTCGAATCCCGCGGGTTGGTGCGGCGTCGTCCGTCGGCCGCCGATCGCCGGGTCAAGGTGCTGGAGCTGACGCCGACCGGCGTTCGTCTCCGCGCCCTGCTGCTCGATCGCATGACGACGCCGCCCGACACGCTCGACCGCCTGTCGGCCCGGGAGCGGCAGACGCTGGTGCGCATCCTGACGCGTCTGCTCGGGTGACTGGATCAATGGCCGCCCCGCGCGGCGCCAAGCCTGCCGGGCCGTCCGTGCCTGCCGGCCGCACCTCATCCCGCCTGTCGGCACGCCGCCGCTGGACCCTCGCCGCCACCATCATCGGCTCGAGCCTGACGTTCGTCGACGCCACCGTCGTCAACGTCGCGCTGCCGGCGCTGCAGGCGGACCTGCAGGCGACGATCACGGAAGTGCAGTGGGTGATCGAAGCGTACGCCCTGTTCCTCGGCGGCCTGATCCTGGTCGGCGGGTCGCTCGGCGATCAACTCGGGCGCAAGCGGGTCTTTCTCGCCGGCGTCGCGTTCTTCACGGCGGCCTCGATCCTCTGCGGCCTGGCCACCTCGGCGGCGGCGCTGATCGTCGGCCGCGCGCTGCAGGGGATCGGCGCCGCCTTCCTGGTGCCGGGCAGCCTGGCGATCATCAGCGCTACCTTCGACGACGCCGAGCGCGGCCGGGCGATCGGCACCTGGTCGGGGTTCAGCGCGATGACGGCGGCGATCGGTCCGGTCACCGGCGGCTGGCTGATCGAGCATGTCAGCTGGCGCGCCGTGTTCTTCCTGAACCTGCCCCTGGCGGTGATCGTCGCCGCCTTGTCGCTTCGGTTCATGGACGAAAGCCGCGATCCGTCCCGGTCGGCGCGGATCGATTGGCGCGGCGCTGCATTCGCGGTGATCGGCCTGGGCGCCGTCGTGTTCGGCCTGCTCGAATGGCCGCCGCTCGGCGCCGGCCACCCGCTCGTGATCGCCGCGCTCGCCGTCGGCGCGCTGTCGCTGCTGCGGTTCGTGGCGGTCGAGCGCCGGACCGCCAACCCGATGCTGCCGCTCAGCCTGTTCCGGTCGCGCACCTTCGCGCTGGCCAATCTGCTCACCCTGGTCTTGTACGCGGCGCTGTCGGTCATCTTCTTCCTGGTGCCGATGAATCTCATCCAGGTGCAGGGCTATACGGCGACCGCAGCGGGGGCGGCGCTGCTGCCCCTTCCCCTGATCATGTTCGCGTTGTCCCGGTGGTCAGGCGGGCTGGTGGCGCGCGTCGGCAGCCGGCTGCCGCTGACGGTCGGACCGGCGATTGCCGCGCTTGGCGTCGCCCTCTACGCGCGGCCAGGCATCGGGGGATCGTTCTGGACGACCTTCTTCCCGGCCGTGATCGTGCTCGGGTTCGGCATGGCGATCACCGTCGCCCCGCTCACCACCACGGTCATGGCGGCCGTCGACAGCCACCACGCCGGCGTCGCCTCCGGGGTCAACAACGCCGTGGCTCGCGTCGCCGGTCTCCTGGCGATTGCGGTGTTCGGCGTGGTGCTGGCGCGGACTTTCGAGGCGCGGGTCCAGGGCAGCCTGGATGCGCTTCAGTTGAGCGCGCCAGCCAGGACGGCGATCGATCGTGAACTGCCGAAGATGGCGGGCGCCAACGTCGGGACGATCCCGTCGATCGGGCCTGACCAGCGGGCGGCCGTTCACGACGCCGTCGCCATGGCGTTCGTCTCCGCCTTCCGTCTGGTGCTGATCGCCTCGGCGGCACTGGCACTTCTCGCCGCCATCGCTGGCGCGCTTCTTCGCGACGAGCCGGCGCCGGTGGCGCGAGCTAATTGAGCATGTGAGGAAGTGAGGATGTGAGGATGTAAGGATGTAAGGAAGTGCGGATGTGAGGAAGTGCGGATGTTAGGAAGTGCGGGATGTT
Source organism: Acidobacteriota bacterium (assembly GCA_039931615.1). Classification (GTDB taxonomy): domain Bacteria; phylum Acidobacteriota; class Vicinamibacteria; order Vicinamibacterales; family CAVVIG01; genus JAHFUI01. The sequence goes on along the minus strand of JBDTRR010000008.1, from coordinate 58,135 downwards.
AGGAGGTAACATCCGTACATCGCAACATCCTCACATCCTCACATCCTCACATCCTCACATCCTCACATCCTCACATCCTTACATCCTTGCATTCCCGCTTCCCTCCCACCCTGACAAACACACTCACCGAGCCCCGTCCTCCGCTGCCGCCGTTCACCCACGGGACCGCGACCGGGAAAGTGCGCCTGGCCGAGGACGGCTGGAATGGTCGTCAGCCTGAACGAGTGGCGCTGGCCTACTCGCTCGACGCTCGCTGGCGGAACCGCGCCGAGTTCGTCATCGGCCGGCCGGAGATCGTCGCCTTCCTGGTGCGAAAATGGGCACGTGAGCTGGACTACCGCTTGATCAAGGAACTGTGGGCGTTCGACGGGAATCGCATCGCGGTGCGCTTTGCCTACGAATGGCACGACGATTCAGCGAACTGGTTCCGCTCCTATGGCAACGAGAACTGGGAATTCAACGACGACGGCCTGATGCGCCTGAGGCTGGCCTGCATCAACGATTTGCCGATCAAGGAGTCCGAGCGCAAGTATCACTGGCCGCTCGGGCGCCGGCCGGATGACCATCCCGGCCTCACCGCGCTCGGTCTCTGATCTCTGGCTGAACGCCGCTGGACTGACTATGGGCGATGCATTGGATACCGAGGGCGGCGAACAGACCACCGTCACGCTGTGGGTTCTTCGTAAGGACGCGCATGTGATGACCTGCGTCCTCTCGGGCGGGCCAGGCCACCGCGAGCTGCAGGTGCTGATGGACCAGGAGGTCTACCTCAACGAAATTCATACCGTGCGCGACGGCGCGATTGGCAGGGCGCGCACGCTGCTGCGCGGCTTTGAAGCACACGGGTGGACTCCAGAGCGTGTGGAAAAATCGATTCATGGCTCCGATCCGCCGCCGGGCGCGCGTTAGATCTCGATCAGTGCCGAGCGCTCGTCGAGCTCCGCCCGCGCCAGGCCGAGCTCGGTGGCGAACAGGCGGTGTCCGCGTCGAGCACTTCCAGATAGCGATGGCGCGGCAGGCGGGAACCAGACAGCCCCAGCGCCGCGGCCACGACCAGCACGATGGCGGCGCCGATCAAGGTGATCGGATCGGCGGGCGAGACGTGGACCAGCTGTGATTGCAGCAGCGGCGTGACCGCGAGCGAGGCAACGAGACCGACCGCGAGACCGATGCCGACCGGACGCATGCCCTGCGTGACGACCAGGGCGACGATGTCGCGCCCGCTGGCGCCCAGCGCCCGCCGGATGCCGATCTCGTGCGTGCGCAGGCTCACGGCATGGGCGATCACCGCGTACAGACCGACCGACGCCAGCAGCAGCGCCAGCGCGGCAAACAGCTGGAACAACACCGACGTGAAGCGCTGGAATCGATGCTTCGCCGCCAGGCGCTCCGCCAGTGGAAACGGGCCGGCCGCGATCGGCAGGTTGAGCATCACGCTCTCGATCAGGAGCTGCCGGATGATCCGCCAGCGCCCGGCGCCGAGCGCAATCCGGACGGAAATCTCACGCGCCCGGCCCGTCGCGCGCGCCAGCAGGAGATTGGCCGGGTTGGCGCACACGATGAGGAGCACGACTCCCACCGCGCCCAGCATGGCCTCGTAGATCATGGTGATGTTGGCGCCGATGAAGAACTCGTGGAACCGGTAGACGGTGGGCGGCACGCCGCTGTCGGTGGCTGGATCGGCCCGCGCCAGCCGCCAGCCGCCGGCCGATGGTGTCCATTTCGGCCCGGGCCATCTCGAGGGTCACGCCTTCGGCCAGCCGGCCAAAGACGAACCAGGTCTCGCGGTGGTCCCGTTTCATGACCTCCGGCGCCGGCACCAGCGGGACCCAGAGATCGACCCGCTGCGGAAACGAAAAGCCCGGCGGCATGATCCCGACGACAGTCATCGGGGCGCCGTTCATCCGCAGCGTCCGGCCGATGTGCGAACCAGCGAGGTACGACTTCAGAATTGATTTTTCCCGGGGTCGGCGGCGAGCGCAACGACGCTCCGCCCGGCGGCTCGCCGGGCGAACAACGGTAAGATGCGGCAATGGCCGAATCGTCCCCGCCCATTCCGCTGAAGACGACGTCGCGCCTGGACCACGTGTTTCCCACCTTCACTCCGGCGCAGCTGGCGCGGGCCGTGGCCCACGGATCGGCGCGTCCGATTCAGCGTGGCGACGTGCTGTTCGATGCCGGCGACCCGGCCGTGCCCTTCATCGTCGTCACCGCCGGCCGGGTCGAGATCGTCCGCCCTGCGACCGACGGTGACGCGCTGATCGCAGTGCTCGGTCCAGGCCAGTTCACCGGCGAGATCAACATGCTGTCGGGCCGGCGGCCGCTGGTTCGGGTCCGGGCCACCGAGCCGGGCGAGGTCGTCGAGGTGAGCCGCGCCCGCCTGCTGACGCTGATCCAGACCGACTCCGAGCTCAGCGAGATCCTGATGCGCGCGTTCCTGCTGCGCCGGGTCGAGCTGATCGCCCAGGGTTTTGGTGATGTGGTCCTGATCGGATCGATGCATTCGCCCGGCACGCTGCGCATCAAGGAATTCCTGACGCGTAACGGTCATCCCTACGCCTACCTCGATCTCGAACGCGACCACGACACCCAGGCACTGCTGGATCGTTTTCATGTCGCGGTCGCCGACGTGCCGGTGTTGATCTGCCGCGGCCAGGTCGTGCTGCGCAACCCGACCAACCAGCAGATCGCCGGCTGCCTCGGCTTCAACGACGCGATCGATCGGGTCCACGTCCGCGACGTCGTCATCGTCGGCGCCGGACCGTCGGGTCTGGCGGCGGCGGTCTACGGCGCGTCCGAGGGGCTCGATGTCCTGGTGGTCGAATCGAACTCGCCGGGTGGCCAGGCCGGGTCGAGCTCGAAGATCGAGAACTATCTCGGCTTCCCCAACGGCATCTCCGGCCAGGAGCTGGCCGGGCTCGCCTACGCGCAGGCGCAGAAGTTCGGCGCCGAGATTCTCATCGCCAAGGGGGCGACTCAGCTCACCTGCGACCGGCGGCCATTCGCCGTCCAGGTTGACGATGGTCCGCGCGTCGCCGCCCGCGCGGTGGTGATTGCCACCGGCGCTGAGTACCGCCGGCCGCTGCTCGAGCGCCTGACGCAGTTTGAAGGCAATGGCGTGTACTATGGCGCGACCTTCGTCGAAGCGCAGCTGTGCAGCGGCGAAGAAGTGATCGTCGTCGGCGGCGGAAACTCGGCCGGCCAGGCCGCCGTGTTTCTCGCCCAGACCGCCCGGCGCGTGCACATGCTGGTGCGATCCGACAGCCTGACCGACAGCATGTCGCGCTATCTGATCCGGCGGATTGAAGATAATCCGGCGTTGGACCTGCGCACCCGGACGGAGATCGTCGCACTCGAAGGCGGTGACCGGCTGGAACGGGTGAGCTGGCGCGACCAGAATGGCGCGGTTGAAACCCACGACATCAAGCACGTGTTCCTGATGACCGGCGCGGTCGCCAACACCAGCTGGCTCGCGGGATGCGTGGCGATGGATGCCAGGGGTTTCATCAAGACCGGTCCGGACCTGTCGCCCGACGATCTGACTGTGGCCCGCTGGCCGCTGCCGCGGCCGCCGCATCTTCTCGAAACCAGCCTGCCCGGAGTGTTCGCCGTCGGCGATGTCCGGTCGGGCAACATCAAGCGCGTCGCGTCGGCGGTCGGCGAAGGGTCGGTGGCGATTGCGTTCGTCCACCGGACGCTGGCTGAGTAGGTTGAGACCGCACGGCGACATCAGACGGGACCGGCGGGCGTCTGATCTCGAGCCGGCGCGGCCGCCGCACGCCGCGCCGCTGAAGCGAAGGCGATGAGCGACGAATCCGAGCGGCCACGACTCTGGCCTCCCGTCGATCCCGACCGCGATCACCTCTCCGGGTCGGCCGGCGGCGCGGTGACACTGGTGGAATTCGGCGACTACGAGTGCGGCTACTGCCGCCGCGCCCACCGTGGCATTCTCCGCGTCCGCGACGAACGCCTGCCTGGCCAGGTGCGCTACGTCTTCAGACACCTGCCGAACCGCCGGGTGCACGAGCACGCCCAGCTCGCCGCCGAGGCCGCCGAAGCGGCAGCCGCGCAGGGAAAGTTCTGGCAGATGCACGAGCACCTGCTCACCCATCCGCGTGAGCTCGACCGCGACAGTCTGGTGCGGGCCGCCGACGCGATCGGTCTCGACGCCGGGCGATTCGCCCGGGAGCTCGACGATCACGTCCATGCGCCGCGCATCGACGAAGACCTGGCCAGCGCCGGGCGCAGCGGCGCGAGTGCGACACCGACGTTCTTCGTCGACGGCCGCCGCTACGACGGCCCCTGGGACGTCGAGTCGCTGCTCGAGGCGGTGACCAAGCCGCTCGGCTGGAGGATCCGGCTCCTCGCCGAGCAGTTCGCCGGTCTCTCGACGTCGAGCGGCCTGCTGATGCTGGTGGGCGTCATCGCCGCACTCGCCTGGGCGAACTCGCCCTGGCGCGATGGCTATCTGCGCTTCTGGGAGATGCCGGTGCGGATTGGCGTCGGCGCCTGGTCGCTCCAGCTCTCGCTGCAGCACTGGATGAACGACGGGTTGATCGTCATCTTCTTTCTCGTGGTCGGACTGGAGATCAGGCATGAGCTGACCATCGGCGAACTGGCGACGCCGCGGCGCGCCGCGCTGCCGATCGCCGCCGCGGCTGCCGGCATGCTCTGTCCGTCGCTGATCTATCTGCTGTTCAACGCCGGCGGGGCCGGCAGTCGCGGCTGGGGCGTGCCGATGGGCACCGACACCGCGTTCGCGCTCGGCGTCCTCGCGCTGCTCGGCCGCCGGGTTCCGCAATCGCTGCGCGTGTTCGTCGCCGCCGCGGCGATTGCCGACGACGTCGGTTCGATCGTGGTGATCGCGGTTTTCTACACGGAGTCGATGCGGCTGTCCAGCCTCGGCATCGCGGCCGCGCTCTGGGGCGTGGCCCTCGCGCTCAACTGGGCGCGGGTCTTTCGCGCGCTGCCGTACGCACTGGTCGGCGTCCTGCTCTGGTTCGCCGTGCTCGATTCCGGCGTGCATCCGACCCTGGCCGGCGTGCTGCTCGCGTTCGCCATTCCGACCCGCGGCGCACCGAACGCCGCCGTCCTCCTGGCTCAAGCAGAATCGATCTTCCAGAGCGTCGAGGCGCCGGCGATCGGCGAGGCGACCGAAGCGCGGTATCAGGCCGCCGTTCGCGCGCTCGAAGGCATGGTGGAGCGGCTGCTCTCGCCGGCGCAGCGGCTCGCCCGCGACCTGCAGCCGTGGTCGTCGTATCTCGTGCTTCCCCTGTTCGCGTTCGCCAACGCGGGGGTCGAACTGGTGGTGAAGCCCCGCGACTTTCTCGAGCCGGTCAGCCTCGGGGTGATGCTCGGGCTGCTCATCGGCAAGCCGCTGGGCATTTCGGCCGGCGCCTGGCTGGCGGTGACCGCCGGTCTGGCGGCCAAACCGGGCGACATCAAATGGTCGCAACTGGCCGGCGCCGGTGTCCTGTGCGGCATCGGTTTCACGATGGCCTTCTTCATCGCCGGCGTGGCGTTCGACAACCGACACACGCTGGCGCTGGCCAAGCTCAGCATCCTGGCGGCATCGGTCGTGGCGGCGGCCGTCGGCTGGATCATCCTGCAGACCGTCCACAGCCGGCGGCGCAACCGTCGCGCCGCCGCGCACTCGACCGTCGTCGGGCGGTGACTTGACCCCACTCCCTCTCGTACGTGGGATCCGGCTTCAGCCGGATGATCCGTGGTCCGACTGAAGTCGGACGCCACGTACGATTCTGGAATGTCGCTCTCCTTGCGCCGGCCAGGCCCCCGGGTCCTGCGGGGATTTCCCTCCGATGGCGCGTCTAGGAACTGAACAGCGAATGGCGCGCCCTCAAGCCGGTTCCACCAGCCGCCAGGCCCGCTGTCCGAAGGAGGACGTATGAAGTGGTTGATCTTGACGGTGACGTTGGCGGTCATGAGTGTGCCACTCGGCGCGCAATGGCTGAAACACCCCACGCCCGGGCTGCCACGGACAGCTGACGGCACGCCGAACCTGGCCGCGCCGGCGCCGCGAACGGCGGACGGCAAGCCCGACTTGTCCGGAATCTGGCGCATGAACGGTCTGGGCTATACCTTCAACATCTTTGGCAGTCAGCACGTCGACATGCTGCCGTGGGCGAAGGCGGTCCGCGCCGAGCGTGCGGCGAACTACGCCAAGGACAGTCCGGACACGAATTGCCTGCCGGTCGGGCCGCGCGCCGGTCTGTTCGGCGATCCGATCAAGCTCGTCCAGACGCCCGGCCTGCTCCTGATCGTCTATGAAGGAACACCCACCCGACAGATCTTCCTCGACGACCGCGCCCTTCCCGTCGATCCCAACCCGTCCTGGATGGGGTACTCGGTCGGCCGCTGGGAAGGCGACACGCTGGTCGTGGACACCATCGGCTTCAACGACAGGACCTGGCTCGACCTGACCGGCCGTCCGCACACCGAGGCATTGCGCGTCACCGAGCGGTTCCGCCGCCTCGATGTCGGCCACATCGAGCTGCAGATGACGTTCGACGATCCGCAGACCTATACCAAGCCCTGGACCATCGCCGTGGAGGTGGCGCTGGCGCCGGACACCGAGCTGCTCGAGCACGTCTGCAACGAGAACGAGAAGGATCACGCCCACCTGGTCGGGCAGCTCCACGACGACAAGAAGGCCGAGGTCACGGTCGCTCCGGCGGTCCTCGCCCGGTACGTCGGCGTCTATCGGGCCGGTCCGATCGGGAAACTGCGGGCGCTGGTCGATGGCGGGGAGCTGATGATCGAGATGCCGGGCGGCGGCGGCCGGCATGCCGCCTATGCCACCTCGGACGAGGAGTTCTTCCTTCCGGCCCTGGGCGCCTCGCTCAGGTTCATCAAGGACGCCGAAGGCGAGGTCACGCATCTTCGCGTCACCACCGTCGAGGGCGATGTGCTCTCACCGCGGCTGCTCGAGTCCGAGACCGGAACGAAGTGAGCCCGGCCAGGCTACGGCCGTCGTCTATGCCGGTCGCGCCGCCCTGGTTGCCGCGAATCGCAGCCGGACGTAATCCGCGACCCAGGTGCCGTCGGACTCCCGGAGCTGCGGCTCCAGCGCGGCTCGGACGTCTTGCAGATATTCCTCCCGGGCTGTCTCGGCCAGCCCGTGGAGGAAGCTTTGGGCGAACGTTTCAAGCCAGCCGGTAACGTCGCCGGGCAGCGGCGTCGGCCGCGGAATCAAGGCGATGCTCTCGACGCGGAAGCCGGCCCGCTCCAACCGCGTCGCGTAGTCGCCCGGCGTCGGAAAATACCAGGGCACGCGAGCTTCCCCATCCATCCCGCGCCGTTCCAGCGCCTCGACCAGGGCGGTGCGAATTTTCTGGACGCAGCCGGCGCCGCCACATTCCGCCACGAAACGCCCGCCGGGCCGCAGTGATCGATACACCGCCGCGATCATCGGATCCGCCTGCTTGATCCAGTGCAGGACGGCATTGCTGAAGACGGCATCGAACTCGTCGCGGAACGGCAGCGCGTCGGCGCTCATGACGCGGGCGTCGAGTCCCCGCGCCCTGGCCGCTTCGACCAGCGGCGCGCTCGAGTCCACCGCGACGACGTCGCACCCGGCATCGACCAGCGTCCTGGTCAGTGCCCCGTCGCCGCAGCCGAGATCCAGGATCCGTTCGCCCGGCTGGGGCGCCAGCAACGCGACGACCGGAGATCCAAGATCCGAGACAAACCGCGCATGGCGGGCGTAGGTCGCCGGATCCCAGGTTTGCGCGTCTGACATGAGCAATTGTAACGGCGCTGTCAGGCCGGCGATCGCGGGTCGGCCGCCGGCTTGACGCCGACGAACACGGTGTGTCTGGCGCCGCCCTTTTTCAGGCGGGCGCGCACCCGGTCGGCGCGGGCGTCGAATCCGTGGAAGCGAAGGCGCTGCTCGAACTTGCGATCCTCCCACGCCGACCAGACCCCCAGCGCACCGCCGGCTCTCAGAGCGGCAAACGCGGCAGCGACCCCGGCATTGTCGTAGAGGCCCTGGTTGGCAGGCGTCGTCAACGCGGCCGGACCGTTGTCGACGTCCAACAGGATGACGTCGAACCGGCCGGGATTCGCGCGCAGCGTGAACCCGACGTCGCCAACCTCTACCCGCACCCGCCGATCGTCGAGCGGATGCCCGGCGATGGCGCCGAGCGGACCGCGGTTCCACTCGATCACCGCCGGCACCAGCTCGACGACCCGCACGACCGCGTCGGCCGGCAGCAGATCCAGGGTCGCCCGGAGGGTGAACCCCATCCCGAGCCCACCCACCAGTACACGCGGCTGCTCGATCCCGCGCGCATGCCGGCAGACATTGGCCGCCAGCGCCTCCTCGGAGCCGTGCATGCGGCTGGACATCAGGGTCCGGCCGTTCACCAGGATGACGTATTCGCTGCCTTGCCTGGTCAACCGCATGTCGGCGCCGTCCGGCGTGGCGGTCTCGGCGAGGAGTTCCCAGGCGATCATCGGCTGGTCAGAACCGCCACTCCAGGCCGAGCAGCGGGAAGACGCCGAGCTGCTCGTTGGCGTCGGCCGAATTGGTCCGCCGATTCCAGACGTAGCCGGCGAAATTCCGTCGTCCGGTCACGTTCTGGACGCCGAAAAACAGGATGACCGGTTTGCCGGCGATCGTCGCGTTCCGGTCGATGCGGACATCGATGCGGGCGTAGGCCGGCGCGCGCACCGCATTGACCTGGGCGAGGTCGTAGATGCCGCGCCGCTGGCGCGTCGACTCGTCGGCGTCGAACGGTGTGTAGGGCCGCCCGGCGAGGTAGGCGACCCTGAGCGACGATTCCCATTTCGGCGACCAGCGACGGCCTCCGGTCAGGTTGAACACCACCGGATAATCGAACGATCCGGGACGCAGCACCCGATCGAGCCCCGCCTGCCGCGCCTTCGACAGCGACAGGTTGATCTGCCCGTACCAGCGGCCGTCGTCTTGTTTCGTCAATCCGAGCTCGATCCCCTGGCTGCGGCCGACTCCCGCGCTGGTCAGTGGAAACAGCACCTCCTGCACGTTGAAGGTGTCGCCGAGGTTGGCCAGCGACAGCGACGGATACTCGGTGGCGACCGGGTAGTCGCGGTAGTCCTTGCGATAGCCCTCGACACTGGCCGACAGGCCGTTGCCGAACGACAATGCCATACCGCCGACAAAGTGGTTCGCACGAAACGGCTTCAGGGCGCGGTTCTCGGGGAACACCGCGAGGAACTGGAAGGCCGGCTGCTGGTAGTAGATGCCGGTGCTGGCCTTGACCGATAGCCGGGGCGTCAGCGCCAGCGTGGCGGCCAGCCGCGGGCTGAAGCGCGACGCGTCGATGTACTGATACCGGTCGAATCGCCCTCCGGCCGTGACGTTCAACGCCGCGGTGAGATTGCCGGTGACCTGGAGGTAGGCGCCCGACTGCCAGGCCGAGAAGCGGTCGACGATGCTGAACGCGTTGACGCCGGGCTGACGGGAATAGGGACTGTCGTAGCCGAGCGGCGCGCTGCTGTCGTAGCTCACGCCGAACCGTTTGACGCTGCCGCCGAACTGGAGCTTCATGATCGACGCGGCGGCCAGCGTGGCGTCGTACTTCACGGTCGTTTCCGACTCGCTCGAGTCGTCCTGGTAGATCAGCGGGCTGGCGGCGATGATCTCGTCCGCCCCGGCCTGCGGCGGCGGAATGCCGTTCTTCACCAGATCCTTGACCGTCGAGCCGACCGTCGCCACCGAACTGGTGACGCCGAACAAGCCGACCCCGCGCGAGCCGAACAGGTGCTGCCAGTTGACGCCGGTCGCGCTGCGCCATCCCTGGTAGCGGATGTCGAAGTTGAAGACCTCCTCGTCGTTGGGCGTCGAATCGGTCAGCCCGAGGCGGATCCGATCCACGCCGGTGATGTTCACCACCCAGATCCGATCGGTCGCATCGATGTCGTAGATGGCCTTGGCGTTCACGGTATAGAGCACCGGCACGCCGCCGATCCCGATGTCCTTGGTGAACGCATCGAGAAAGCTCCGGCGCGCCGAGACCACCCACGATCCGCGGCCGCCAGCCAGCGGCCCCTCGACCGCGCCGCCGGCTCCGGCGAAGCCCAGCGTCGCCCGGCCGCGCACCCCCTCGCGGCTGCCTTCACGCTGAGTGATCTGCAGCACGCTGGACGCGCGGTTGGTGTAGGACGCCGGGTAGCCGCCGGTCAGGAACGTGACGTCGCGGATCATCGACGGCTCGAGAATGCTGACCGTGCCGCCGGCCGACGCGAAATTGGCGAAGGTATTGATGTTCGGCACCTCGATGTTGTCGACGATGAAGAGGTTCTCGAGCGGGCTGCCGCCGCGGACGATGATGTCGTTGCGGAAGTCGTCCGATCCGATCACGACGCCGGGCAGCGTCTGGACGTAGCGGGAGACGTCCTGCAGCGCGCCGGCGGCGCGGAAGATCTCACTCGAAGTGACGAGGTATGCCGAGGTCTTCACCTCGGGCGGCGGCGCCATCCCTGGCGCGGTGACCGTGACCGTGGTCTCCAGCCGGTTGCCGGCCGGCAGCGCAATTTCAACGCGTTGATCGAAGCCAGCGCGGACGTCGATCCGCCCGAGCGGCAGCGCCGTCTGTCCCGGCGGGGTGGCTTCCAGATCGTAGCCGCCGGAGCGGACGTTGGCGAGCCGGAACGCCCCACGCTCATCGGTCACGACGCACTGCGTGGTCCCGACCAGACAGACGGTCACCAGCGCCGCCGGCGCGCTGGCGGCGTCCACCACCGAGCCGCTGACCGAGCCGACGCCGGTCGTATCCTGGGCCGCCGCCGGCGTCGACGGCAAGATAGCCAGGCCGCACAGCAGGGCGGTGCCGAGCCGATATACCAGCCGATTCCGGCGCCGGCCGCCGTGGCCGGTTTGACCGACTGCCGGCTCGTCTCCGGGGATCGATGACGACCTTGGGATCATGACAATTCCGCAGCGCGGCACGTCGTCAGACCGCGTGCCGCCGCGCGATCGGCCGTACCTTCCAGCGCATATACGCAACAAAGGTGAGAAGCACGAAAAGGACCACCGTCGTGAGCGCCGGGCCCACTTCACCGCGGGTGCCGTGAAGAATTGTCGCGCCGACCATCACCACCATCAGACCGACGGCGGCGCTCGGAACCAGCCAGGGCAGAATCCCGGTGATGCCGGGCAGGGTCAGGCCCACCCCCGCCAGTATTTCGGCGACGCCGAGAAAAATCCAGAAGGCGGTCGGGAAGGCCGCCATCTGGGGCACTACCTCGGCCGGTGGGAAGATGATGAACCAGCCATGGGCCAGGAAGGCCACTGCCAGCAGGACCTGAAGTATCCACAAGATCTTGTTCATGAATGGCTCCCTTGGATGTCCCGGCGGGCCCGGCCGGGACACCTCCAGCACGAGCCTTGCAACGCCATCGCCAGGGCCGCGGTCGATGCCGCGGCGCCTCGAGGTCAAGATCATATGTCTTCTCAATCATCCTCACGCGGCGCTGTCGGCCGTCGCCGATTCGGACGCCACGATGACCTGGTGTCCATCATCGGACTTGGCGGCTATCACCTCGGCAAGACCGGCACGGTCGGCGAAGCGGTCCGGATCGTTCATGAAGCGATTGGCGCCGGCATCAACTTCCTCGACAACGCCTGGGAGTACCACGAGGGCGAAAGCGAACGGCGAATGGGCCTCGCGATCAAGGATCGCCGCGACTCGGTGTTCCTGATGACGAAGGTGTGCACGCATGGACGCAGTGCGAAGGTCGCCATGCGCCAGCTCAACGACTCGCTGCGTCGCCTGCAGACCGACCACCTGGATCTCTGGCAGGTGCACGAATGCGTCTATTTCAACGATCCGGAGCGTCATTTCGCGAAGGACGGCGTGATCGAAGCGCTCGAGCAGGCGAAAGCACAGGGCAAGGTCCGATATGTCGGCTTCACCGGTCACAAGGATCCAGAGATCCACTTGCGCATGCTGTCGTACGGGTTTCCCTTCGATGCCTGCCAATTGCCGTTGAACGGCTTCGATGCCGGCTTCCGCAGCTTTCAAGTCCGGGTGCTGCCGGAGCTGGTGCGGCAGAAGATCGCGGCAATCGGGATGAAGAGCCTGGGCGGCGACGGCCGGGCGATCAAGAAGAAGGCGGCGCGGGTCGGCGACGCGCTGCGCTATGCGATGAGCCTGCCGGTCTGCACCACCGTCTCGGGGATCGACTCGCTGAAGGTGCTACGGCAGAACCTCCGTATCGCACACGACTTCTCGCCGATGACCGCTGCGGAGCGCAACGCTTACGAAAAGAGCCTCGCCCGGGATGCAGTAGACGGCCGCTTCGAGCTCTACAAGACCACCGCGGAGCACGACGGTGAACCCGGCCGCAAGCAGCACGGCTTTCCATCTCAGGAAGAAGTCGCGATGTAGGCGCGCTACGTCTCCGGTCAGGGAAGCACCGGCAACTGCCGCGACCTGAACCGGTCGGGCTGGTTACCGCTTGATCGCCGAATCCGCCGGCTCGTCCGTGCCGAACAGCCCGTTGACCCATGAAAAGGTCAGCGTGCCGGAACCGATGACCACGCAGGTGGCGACGGTCCGCCACAACGCATCGGTCCCGGCGAATTGCCAGATGGCGAGGATGGACGCGGCGACCGCAACGAGAAGACACACTGAGATGGTCCAGAACGCCAGCCGCCAGATCAGGCCGGGATTGAGAAATCCTCGTTTCCTCATGAAACCGATTTTCTATTAGCGGGAGGCGCGTTCACGCTTCACATGCGTCAACTGGACTGGCTGCAGGTCGTAGTTTTCCAGCGTGATCATGTTCTCCTTCTTGTCGAAGATCACCTTCGTCGCAATCGACATCTTTCCTTCACCCTCGCCATCCTTGTTGAGCCGAAGCTCGATCACCGTGAAGGGATATTGGAACGAGCGGGGCTGATTGGTCGCCTCCCAGAAGCCTATGCGCCGGTCGGTGACCAGGATGACACGCTCGCCTCCCTCCGGAAGGGGCGTGCGCCGGGCAAACCGCAGGTCCCAGCTCAGGTTGCCGGGTGCGCCAAAGTGCCCCACCGGCCGGGCGTCCTGCAGCGCGTCGAGCAGCTTTTCCGGGCCCTTTTCAACCATCGCCGACATCAACGCGTCGCGTTCCTTGTCTGTCGACCACCGGGACACCGTGATGTCGATATTGCCAGCCGAGCCGTTATTGATGTTGATCGCGGTCGCGCTGAAGCGCTCGGGTGTGCCGTTGGTCTGGGCGGAAGCGGCGATCGAAAACAGTCCTGCTGCCAGACCCGCCAGCAGCAGTGTTGACCCGGCAGTCGGTTGAAGCAGTCGATTCATTGGAAACTCCTTTCGCGCCCCTACCTTCAAGGTTCGGGCCGCTGCTATGCGCCTTCCTTCGATCCCCGTTCCCGCGCGTACTTCGTGATCAAAACCATTCCAAGCACCTGACTCCAGTCGGACAGGACGTTGCCGATGACCTGACCCCACTTGCTGTCGACGTCCGATCGCCGATAGACGACGAGCCAGCCGACGCCGGTAACAGCCAGGACCAGGGTCAACGAATGATCCATCAACAGCTGCCAGATCCGGACATGAAAGTGCGCCGATGGCTTCCGGCTCTCACCCGACCCGATCTCGACGAAATACTTGGTGGCGATCACGAAGACCAGTACGCCGAGCCAGTCGGCGATGGCGTTGCCAAAGAAGGCGCCCAGATGGGTTCGCGGGTCCGATCGCGCGTAGAGAAGGAAGAGGAGCGCCAACAAGGCCGAGAGCAACAGGCTGAGCGAGTGCTCGCGCAGCCCGGATGGTCGCCGTTCAGATCGTCGTCCTGACATTCGTTTCCCCCTTGGTCGTGAACCGAATCGTCCGCCTCAATGGTACGTCCCGTGCTTAGTGACAGCGGCCATTCAATGACACGAGCCGCGGGGGATGATCGATGGAAGATCTCGAGTCGATAGGAAGCGCGCTACATATAAAAGACCGCAGCGTGGGAGATGTCGAACGCTGGGCGAGCCTGGGGGGGTCGGTCGTGGTAGTGGCTTATATGGCCTGAGTCGGCGCTCGGCGCCCGGCGTCTGCCTGGAGTCCGGTGAAGTGGCGCGAGCGACGCCAGACGCCGGCAGGGAGCGTCGCGCATGAAGGCAGTCTGCTACCACGGGAAGGGCGACATCCGCGTCGAAACCGTTCCCGACCCATCGATCCTGAATCCGCGCGACGCGATCGTTAAGGTGACGGCAACGGCGGTCTACGGATCGGACCTATCTCGCCACCGACAGATCGCACGCGCTCCGGCAGGCGATCGGGGCCTGTCGAAAAGGCGGCACGGTTTCCATCCCTGGTGTCTACGGCGGGTACCTCGACAAATTCCCGCTCGGCGCGGCCTTTGCGAACGGTTTGACGTTGAAGATGGGGCAGACGCACATGCACAAGTACATGCCTCTGCGCTCGAACAAACACAAGGAGCATCTCAAATGGCTGACGGAACACTGCAAGACGCGTTTCTCGATGAACTCCGCGATTCCTACGATGCCGAGAAACAGCTGACCAAGGCCCTGCCCAAGCTCGCCAAGGCGGCCTCGTCTCCCGAACTGCGCGCCGCCTTCACCAGTCATCTCGAAGAGACGCGCGGTCAGATCGAGCGGCTCGAACAGGTCTTCGAGCTGCTGGACGAGAAGGTGCGCGGCAAGCACTGCGACGGCATGGAGGGCATCATCGAAGAAGGCAAGTCGGTCATGGAGGAGGACTTCGACGACGCGACCATGGACGCCTGCCTGATCGCCTCGGGTCAGCGTGCCGAGCACTACGAGATGGCCGCCTACGGCACGCTGGTCGCCTGGGCGCGGGGGCTGGGGCATACCGAGGCCGCCGATCTGCTGCAGGAGACCCTGGACGAGGAGAAGGCTGCCGACCAGAAGCTGTCGCAGCTTGCCGAGGGCGGCATCAATCAGGAAGCTGCAGATGCGGCGAGCCCGGACGACGAAGAGGAAGAGAAGCCGGCCGCGTCGAGTCGCACCGCCGGTCGGGCCCGGGGCGTTGCCGCCGACGCCCCGAAACGGACGCGCCGCTAGGTAGAAGTCCCGCTGCCGCGGGTCCCGCTGCCTCGCCCAGGTCCCGGTTTGCCGGGTCCGGTGGAGGCAGCGGGACCCGCCTCCGCGGTCCGCCGCCACCTTTGGTAAAGGATCAACGCATGAAGAAGCTTGCGATTGTGACCGGAGCCTCCTCCGGTATCGGATATGAGCTGGCGGCCATCTGCGCCCAGGAAGGGTTCGATCTCCTGATTGCCGTCGATCGGCCGGAAATCCTGCAAGCGGCGGCGGCCTTTGGCGCTGGGCGCAACGGTCGACGCGCTCGAGGTCGATCTGTCGACGGTCGACGGTGTCGACCGCCTCTACGCGGCGGCCAGGGGCCGCGCGGTCGACGCTCTGCTGGCGAACGCCGGGCACGGGCTCGGCCACGGCTTCCTGGATCAGGACTTCGGTGACGTTCGTCATGCCGCCCTGGAAGTCCGCGCGAAAGGGGACCGGCACGCGGAAGAAGGCCGGAACGCGGAAGAAAAAGGCGAAAGCCTGAGCGTCTGGTCCGGCTGAGTCCGGACCCGCGTGCGATCGATCCGCGACTTTTGTGTAGGCATGGTGAGCGTTTCGCGAGACAATTCGCTCACGTGCACGCCAGAGATCTCGGCCTCGGCGCGCTCCTGGGCATACTGGGGGCGCTGACCGGCGCTTCGCCCATTCGCGACACCTCGGTTCGGGCTGCTGGGCAGCCCGCGATTGAGGCGCAGGCGGCGTTCCTCAAACGGAACTGCCTCGGTTGCCACAGCCAGCCGCAGAAGCAGCGCGGTACGGTTCCGGTGGCGTTCGACACCCTCGATCTCAGCCAGGTCAGTGCCGACGCGAAGACCTGGGAAGGCGTGGTGCGGAAGATGCGCGCCGGCCTGATGCCGCCGGCCGGCATGCCGCGTCCGGATCGAGGCAGTCATGACGCCTTCGTGACCTGGCTCGAGGGCGAGCTCGACCGCAGCGCGAGGCTGAATCCCAATCCGGGCCGCACCGAGCCGCTGCATCGGCTGAACCGGACCGAGTACCAGAATGCGGTCCGCGACCTGCTCGATCTCCGCATCGACGTCGGCGCTCTCCTTCCGGCCGACGATGCCAGTTATGGCTTCGACAACATTGCCGGCGTGTTGAAGCTGTCGCCGACCCTGATGGAGCGGTATCTCGCGGCGGCGCAGAAGATCAGCCGGGCGGCGGTCGGCACCGCGCCGCCGTTCCCCGCCGTCGACTACTTCCGGGTCGCCGACGATCTGGCGCAGGACGATCGTTTGCCCGGGCAGCTGTTCGGGACCCGCGGCGGCACGACGATTCACTACACGTTCCCGATGGACGCGTACTACACGATTCGGGTGGAGCTGGCCCGGGATCTCAACGAACAGGTGCCGATCTACGCGGAGCCCCAGCAGCTCGAAGTGAGCATCGACGGCGAGCGGGTCCAGCTGTTCACGCTTCCCGGCGTCGCCGGGCCGGCGCCGGCTCCGGCCCAGGAGCCGGGATCCGACAATGCGGACGACGCGCCGGCCGGGCCGAAGGCCGATAGCGGTCCGCCGCCGGCGGCGGCGCAGCGCGGCGGCTCCGGGCCAGCGGTGCGGCCGCCGGCAGGACGAGGCGGAGGCGGCCGCGGCAACCGGCAGGGTCAGGAGCTGCGCAATCGCGCCGACCGTGAGTGGGAAGTGCGGGTGCCGGTCAAGGCCGGTGCGCGCGATGTTCAGGTCGCCTTCGTCAAGCAGACATCGGCGCTGCCGGAAACCGTCCGCCTCCCGTTCCTGAGGCCCTACCCCGCCGGCGTCAACATCGCGGAGCAGCGGACCGGCGCCTATCTTCGCAGTGTCGAGATCGCCGGTCCGTACGATCCGACCGGGGCGGAACAGTCGCCGAGCCGGGACCGGATCTTTGTCTGCCGCCCCGAGCGCGCTCCAGGCGCCCGGCCGGCAACGGCGCTGGCCGGCCGCGCGGCGGCGCAATCGCGCGGCGGCGCGGCCTCGATCGACGCCAACGACGCCAGTTGCGCCCGAACGATATTCCGGGCCCTGGCGCGGCGCGCCTACCGGCGTCCGGTGGTGGACGCCGACATCCAGCCGATGCTCACCTTCTACCAGGAAGGGCGCCAGGACGGCGGCTTCGACGCCGGTATCGAGCGGGGCCTGCGCCGGCTGCTGGTCAGTCCCGAGTTCCTGCTGCGCATCGAGTCGGATCTGCCGGGGACGGCGGCCGGCCGGCCCTACCGGATCAGCGATGTCGACCTGGCGTCGCGCCTCTCGTTCTTCCTGTGGAGCAGCATTCCCGATGAGGAGCTGCTGAAGCTGGCCGAGCAGAAGCGGCTCGGCGAGGCGGCCGTCCTGGAGCAGCAGGTCGGCAGGATGATCGGCGATCCCCGGTTCGCCGCGTTCATCGAACGATTCGCCGGCCAGTGGCTGTTCCTCGACAATCTGGCGGCAACCATTCCGGTCCAACAGAGTTTTCCCGATTTCGACGATACCCTGCGGCAGGCGTTCCGCCGCGAAACCGAGCTGTTTTTCGAGAGCGTGATTCGCGAGGATCGCAGCGCGCTCGACCTGCTGCGCGCCGATTACACCTTCGTCAACGAGCGGCTGGCGCGTCATTACGGCATCGCCAACGTAAAGGGGAGCCGGTTCAGACGCGTCGAGCTGGGGCCCGACAGCAGCCGCGGCGGGCTGCTCGGTCAGGGCAGCATCCTCACCGTGACGTCGTACCCCGATCGCACGTCGCCGGTAGTCCGCGGCAAGTGGATTCTGGAGAACCTGCTCGGCGTGCCGCCGCCGGCGCCGCCGCCGAACATCCCGGAGCTCAAGCCGCCGACGTTCGCGGCGCCCGTGCTGTCGATGCGCGAGCGCATCGCGCAGCACCGGAAGAGCCCGACCTGTGCGAGCTGTCACAACATGATGGACCCGCTCGGTCTGGCGCTGGAGAACTTCGACGGCATCGGCCGATGGCGCGCGCTCGATGAGTCGGGCGCGCCGATCGATGCCGCGGGCGTGATGCCCGACGGGACACGATTCGACGGCCCGGCCGGGCTGAAGCGGGCGCTGCTCGGATCGGACCGGTTCGTCACCACGCTGACCGAAAAGCTGATGACGTTCGCGCTCGGCCGCGGGGTCGAATACTACGACGCACCGGCGATCCGCGCGATTGTCCGTGAGTCGGCCGGCACCGAGTACCGGCTGTCGTCGTTGATTCGAGGCGTTGTCCAGAGCGCGCCGTTCCGGAGCAGAAGGGCGTCGGGCGGGTAGAACGACAGGGGACTGCAGAGAATGATCATCACCAGACTGGCGCTGCCGCGGCGGACCTTCCTGCGCGGCGTGGGGACGGCACTGGCGCTGCCGCTGCTCGACGCGATGGTGCCCGCGCTCACGGCGCTGGCCGCCACGCCGGCCAGTCCCGCGCGTCGCCTTGGCTTCGTCTACATGCCGAATGGCGTCGCCAAGAACTCCTCCGGCATCGACTACTGGACCCCGCGCGGAGAAGGCCAGGGCTACGAGCTGTCGCAGATCCTGACGCCGCTGGCGCCATTCCGCGATCGGATGGTGGTGGTCAGCGGCCTCGATCACAATCAGGCCGAAACCGGCAACGACGGGGCGAGCGGCGATCACACACGCGGCACGAGCTCGTGGCTGACCGGCGTGCACCCCAAGCGCACCGAGGGCGCCGACGTCCGTAATGGCACGTCCGCCGATCAGGTGGCCGCTTCCGTCCTGGGCCGGGAGACGGCGATGCCGTCGCTCGAACTGGGGATCGACCTCAATTTCCTGGCCGGGCAGTGCGAGAACAGCTACAGCTGCGCCTATCTGAACACCCTCGCCTGGACGTCGCCGACCACGCCGCTGCCGGCCGAGAACAATCCACGCGTCGTCTTCGAGCGGCTGTTCGGCGACGGCGGCACGGCGGCGCGGCGCGCCGCCCAGGCGCGGCAGAACCGGAGCATGCTCGACTCCGTGCTCGACGACTTCGCCCGCCTGCAGCGGCGCCTCGGACCGTCCGATCGCGTCGTCCTGACCGAATACGTCGATTCAGTCCGCGAGGTCGAACGGCGCATCCAGACCGTTGAACATCGCGCCGAGACCGAGCTGCCGACGCTGGATCGGCCCAAGGGCGTGCCGGAGCGGTTCGACGAACACGTCAAGTTGATGTACGAGCTGCAGTGGCTGTCCTACCGCGCCGACATCACGCGCGTCACGACGTTCATGCTCGGCCGCGAGCTGAACTTCCGCACCTATCCGGAGATCGGCATCACCGAAGGCCATCACGGGCTGTCACATCATGCCGATCGTCCCGAACAGATCGCCAAATACGCCAAGCTCGGCGTCCACCAGGCGCAGCTGTTCGCCGGATTCCTGCAGAAGCTGCAGGACACGCCGGAAGGCGACGGGACGCTGCTGGATCATTCGCTGTTTCTCTACGGCGCCGGTCTGAGCAACCCGAACACCCACGCGCACGTCGACCTGCCGCTGCTGGTTGTCGGCGGCCGGCTCGAGGGCGGGCGGCATCTGGTTTCCACGGGCCAGGTGCCGATGACCAATCTCCTGTTGACGCTGTTGGACAAGGTCGGCGTCCACGCCGACACGCTCGGCGACAGCACCGGCCGACTGGAGATCGGGCCGCTCGCCGGCGTGTAGACGCCGGCCCGGGATGATGATGATTCGCCCACCCATGATCGGCCACGACCACGCGACGCCACGCCAGGATCGGTCCCATATGTCATTCGGTCGGTTGAGTCTTCGACGTGTTTCCGCGTTGGTCAGACGGACGCTGTCCTTCCGCCCGGTTCTTCTGGTGTGCGCCCTGACACTGCAGGCGGCCGCGGCCGATTTGTCGCTGGTCGAGGCGGTCAAGCAGGGGGACGCGGCGGCGGCGCGCGCGCTGCTGGCGCGGCAGGCGGACGTCAATGCCGCCGGAGCCGATGGCACGACCGCGCTGCACTGGGCAGTCGAGCACGACGATGTCGAGCTGACCGCGGCCTTGATCCGGGCCGGCGCCCGCACGGGCGCGGCGAACCGGCTCGGGGTCACTGCCATGCATCTCGCGGCGACCAACGGCAACGCGGCGATGATCGAGCGGCTGATTGCCGCCGGCGCGGATGCCAATGCGGCGCTCCCGGCCGGCGAGACCGCCCTGATGACGGCGGCGCGGACCGGCAAGGCAGAGGCGGTGCGGGTGCTGGTGGCGCACGGCGCCGACGTCAACGCCCGGGAGAGCTGGCGCGGCCAGACCGCGCTGATGTGGGCGGCGGCCGAGAACAACGCCGCCGCGATCCGGGTGCTGGCCGGGGCGGGCGCAGACATCCGTGCCAGGTCGACGTCCGGCGCGTTCACGCCCCTGCTGTTCGCGGTCCGCGGCGGCCATCTCGATGCGGCGGGCGCGCTGCTGGACATCGGGGCGGACGTGAACGAGCGCCTGACCGACGGGATGAGCGCGCTGGTGCTGGCGCTCTACAACGCCCACTACGAGCTGGCGGCGCTGCTGCTCGAGCGCGGCGCCGATCCCAATGCCGCCGCGCAGGGGTGGACCGCGCTGCATCAGGTGGCGTGGTCGCGGCGGCCGAATCGCGGCTTCAATCTTCCGGGCGCCGTGCCGACCGGAACCCTCGACAGCCTGCAACTGGTGAGGCGGCTCCTCGCCCACGGCGCCGACATCAACGCCCGGCTGACCAAAGAGCCGCGCGACGGCAACCGCAACATGTTGAACCGGATTGGCGCGACGCCGTTCGTGATGGCGGCGAAAACCGCCGACGTTCCGCTGATGCGGCTGCTCCTCGAATTGGGCGCCAATCCCGATCTGACGACCAACGACGGCACCACGGCGCTGATGGCCGCGGCGGGTGTCGGCGTGTATGGACCGGGCGAGAGTCCGGGCACTCACGAGGAATCGCTCGAGGCGGTCAAGCTGGCGTATCAAGCCGGCAATGACGTCAACGCCGTCAACAAGGACGGTGAGACCGCGCTCCACGGCGCGGTCTACCGCGGCGGCGCGGTGCCGGTGATCCAGTTTCTCGCCGACCAGGGCGCCGCGCTCGACGTGGCGAACAAGAAGAAGTGGACGCCCCTGCTCGCGGCGGAAGGCGTCGTCTACGCGAGCAGCGGCATCCGGCGCTACCCCGAGGCCGCGGCGTTGATTCGCAAACTGATGCGCGATCAGGGGCTGACGGTGCCGGAGTTCGATCACATCGGCGCCGCGGCGCCGACGATGAGGGCGTCGACGCGACCGGCAGGCCGGTCGAACCTGGACGGTGTGTTCACGGAGTCGCAGGCCCGCCGGGGCCAGCAGGTGTACCAACGCGCCTGCTCGGTCTGTCATCTCGACGACCTGCGCGGCGACGCCGTGTCGCCGGCGCTGATCGGCGCGTCGTTCACTGGCCGGTTCGCGGGATCGAGCGCGCTCGAGATGGTGCAGGATATCCGCAGCGCGATGCCGCAGAACGCGCCGGACAGCCTCGGCGATCGCGCCTATGTCGATCTGGTCAGCTACCTGCTCAAGATGAACGGGAGCACCGCCGGCGCGGCGGAGTTGCCGATCGACGTGGCCGAGCTCGAAAAAATCACCATCGTCGATCGCTAGTGTCCCGAATCAGAGATTCGGTGACAAATATTCCGGGCGCGGCGCCCGGATCGCAAGGCGTGAAGAGCGAGTTTATTGGGCATCAATGAGCGATGAGCAACGCAGCGAGGCGGGATGCCCCGCTCGGAATATGTCAGCGAATCTCTGATTCGGGACACTGGCGACGTTGGCTTCATTATGAGGAGCACTCCATGCGTTACACAACGGTCTGCGTGAGCGTGCTTGGCGTGGTGGCGATCACCGGCGCCCTGGCGATGGCCCAGCAGAGAGCGGCATCCCCTGGAGGGGAGAAGACTCCGACGATCGACGATTTCCGCCGGACCGTCTCGCGCCTTCGTGGCAACCGGATCGAGACGCCGACCAATTACGACGCCTTGTCGGCGGAACAGAAGGCGTACGTGGCCAGCATCCTGAGCGGGCCGCGGAGCGATATCTCCGGGCCCCTGGGCGTGATGATGGTCGCGCCTGCGCTTGGCGACCTGTCGCAGAAGGCGATCGCCTATTCGCGCTTTGCCGGCCGGGACGGGTTCTCGATCGTCCCGCCCAAGCTCAACGAACTGGCGATCCTGGTGGTGGCGAAGCACTGGTCGGCCGAATACGTCTGGAACGCGCATCACTCGGCGGGCGTGCGGAACGGTCTCCCCGCCGAGGTGGTCGAGGCGATCCGCGTCGGCAAACCGCCGTCCGGCATGGACAAAGATGTCGCCGCCGTCTATCACTTCGCGACCGAGTTCATCACGGCACGAAGCGTCAGCGACGCCACCCTGGCGGCGGCGAAGGCGGTCCTCGGCGGCGACCGGGGCGTCGTCGATCTGGTGGGCACGATGGGGCTGTATCAGATCTCGTCGATGATGGTGTCGCTCGACGAGACGCCCCTGCCCAACGGCGTCAAACCGTACTTGCACCCGGCGAAGTAGGCGATCTGCCGCGACAGCACGAAATACGAACGGAACCAATCACGGGGTTGTCGTGATTTCGTGGCTGGTTGCGTCGTTTTTTCGCCTCGGAAAGCGTTAGCATCCATTCGGTATTTTTCGTCACCGAACCGCGTGGCGGTTTTCGTACCAGACTGACAGACGCGAAGGGGTCAATCATGCGCTACGGGTGTGCCGTGTTCGTGCTGGTGTTGCTGGCGGCGGGGCATGGGCTGATGGCCCCGGACGTGTTCGGGCAGGGGGCGACGCAGGCCTCGATTACCGGGGTGGTTCGCGACACTTCCGGGGCCGTCCTGCCGGGCGCGACGGTCGAGGCCGCGAGTGACGTGATGATCGAGAAGATCCGCGTCGGGGTCACCGACAGCGCCGGCCGTTATCGGATCGTCAGCCTGCCGCCCGGCAAATACGTGATCACCATCAGCCTCGCCGGATTCCGGACCGTGCGGCGGGAGGGAATCGAACTGGCCGGGGCGTTCGTGGCGACGATCAACGAGGACCTGCAGGTCGGCGCGGTTGCGGAAACGATCACCGTGACCGGCGAGGCGCCGGTGGTGGACGTGCAGAGCGCGCAGACGCAGCGGGTCATCAGCAATGACGTGCTGGCGTCGATCCCCGCCAATCGCTCGTTCGAGCACCTGGCGGCGCTGGTCCCCGGGATTCAGTTGAGCACGACCGCGCAGAACGTCGGCGGCATCAACGGGCCGACGCCACCGTTTTTTGGCGGCCACGGCGGCGCCACCACCGAAGGGCGTCTGAACGTCGACGGGATTTCCACCGGCGGGGCGACCGGCGGCGTCTCGCTGCTGATCGTCGATACCGGCAACTCCGCCGAGATCACGGTCAGCACGACCGGCGGACTGGCTGACGCCGAGATCGGCGGCCCGGTGATCAACGTCGTCCCGCGCACCGGCGGCAACGCGCTGTCGGGCCAGTTCTTTTTCGCCGGCGCCGGTCCCGCCTTGCAGAGCGATAACTTTTCACAGGAATTGAAGGACGCGGGCCTGCGCTCGCCGTCCGAGTTGAAGAAGGTGTGGGACGTCAACCTCGCGCTGGGCGGCCCGATCAAGCGCGACAAGCTGTGGTTTTTCGCCACCACCCGGACGCAGGGCAGCTACGTCACGATTTCCGATGCGTACTTCAACCAGAACTCCGGCGACCCCAATGCCTGGACCTACGTGCCCGACTTGACGCATCAGTCGGAGACCGACGGCGTGTGGAAGAACACGTCGCTGCGCCTGACGTGGCAGATCTCGACGCGGAACAAGCTGGCGCTGTTCTGGGACGAGCAAACCGAGTGCCGCGCCTGCAAAGGCGGCGGCAGCCCGACCGTCTCCCCCGAGGCGTCGGCGCCGACCGACGTCTCCTGGATGCGCGCGTATCAGGCGGTCTGGACGGTGCCGCTGTCGAGCAAATTCCTGCTGGAGGCGGCCTTCTCCGGCCTGGGCCTCAGCTACGGCCGTGAGAAGGAGGGGAACAATCGCGACCTGATCCAGGTGATGGACCAGGTCGGACCGATCACCTACCGGTCGATGAACTGGCGCCCGGCGGTCTCCTTCACGCCGCGCTCCCGCGCCTCGCTCTCGTACGTCAACGGCACCCACAACGCCAAGGTCGGCTTCGATCAGATGGACAACATCTCGGATCGGATCTACCACACCAACCACCAGGGGCTCGCCTACCGCTTCAACGGCGGCGTGCCGAACCGGCTGACGATGGTGATCAACGACTTCAGACAGCAGGAGCACGTCCGCGGCGGCGCGGCCTACGTGCAGGATCAGTGGACGTTGGGGCGTCTCACGGCGCAGGGCGGCCTGCGCTACGACTGGGGCAGCGCCAGCGCGCCGGAGCAGGTGGTCGGCCCGGATCTCTGGATTCCGACCCGGATCGTCTTTCCCGCCCAGGATCTGGTCCGCGGCTATCGCGACATCAGCCTGCGCGCCGGGCTGGCCTACGACGTCTTCGGCAACGGCAAGACCTCGCTGAAACTCAATGCCGGCCGTTATGTCGACACCGTCCAGTGGGCCGGCATCTACGCCGACACCAATCCGACCGCCGCCAATCTCGGTGCCGGGACGCCGCCGCAGACCAACCGGTCGTGGACCGACGCCAACCGCAACTTCGTGGCGGACTGCAACCTGCTGAATCCGGCGCAGCAGGACCTGCGCGGCAGCGGCGGTGATTTCTGCGGCGCGATGGACAACGTCCGTTTCGGCCAGGTCCAGACGCCGACCAATACCTATGACCCGGCGCTGCTCGGTGGCTGGGGCATCCGTCCGCGCAACCTGCAGTTCGGAGGGTCGATCCAGCACGAAGTGCTGCCGCGGGTCGCAGTCGAGGTCGGCTATGCGCAGCGCTGGTTCCCGACCTTCAGCGCCACCGACAATCGCGCCGTGACGCCGGCCGACTTCGATCGCTATGCGCTGACCACGCCCGTGGATGCGCGGCTGCCGGGTGAAGGCGGCTACGTGATCGGCGACCTGACCAACATCTCGCCGACCGCGTTCGGCAAGACCGACAACTTCGTGAGCATCGCCGGGAACTACGGCAATTCCACCGAGTACTGGCACGGGGTCGACATCAACGTCAACGCCCGGCTCAAGGGCGGGCTGACGGTGCAGGGTGGAACGAGCACGGGACGCCGGGTGACCGACCAGTGTGAGTTGACAATCGACGATCCGAGCCTGCGGAATTGTCAGGTGACGCTGCCGTTCCTGACCGATCTCCGCGGCCTGGCGGCCTACACGATTCCGAAAGTCGCGGTTCAGGTCAGCGCGACGATGCAGAGCCGGCCGGGCCCTGAGATCGCGGCGAACTGGGCGGTGCCGAGCGCGGTGGTGGCGCAGACGCTCGGCCGCCCGCTCTCGGGTGGCAATGCGACGACGACGGTCAACCTGCTCAACCCCGGGGAACAATACGGCGGTCGGGTCAGCCAGCTCGATGTTCGGGTCGCGAAGATCCTGCGCGTCGGCCGGACCCGCACCAACGTCGGGATCGATCTCTACAACGTGACCAATTCGAGTGTGCCGTTGACCTACAACAACACCTACGGCGCCACCTGGTTGAGACCGACGTCGTTCATGCCGGCGCGCTTCATGAAGCTGACCGGGCAGCTGAGTTTCTAGCGGGCCTCGGCCGGCTATAGGGTTCTCGCCGCGTCGCAGAAAAGGAAAAAGGGGTCGGGAGTCTTTTTTTTGAGCCGGCAAAATCTCAGAACGACTCCCGACCCCTTTTTAGCCCTTTTTAGCCGGGCCGCCGTCCGGCGGGACGACGCGATCCACGCAATCTGACCGCAACCCGCGGATGATCCCTGCCTACCCTGTCGCCCTCTCAGGCGGCTGGCAGAGCAGCAGCACCGTGCTGCGCGGGTTGACCAGGTAGTGGTCGGACGGATTGAGGGCGATCTCCTGACCCGGTGGCGCGAAGTCCTCACCGCTGGCCAGGCTGGTGTCGATGACGCGATGCCAGCCGCGGCCGGCGCCGACCGCCGGCAGCGTGACCCGCTGTGACTCGTAGTGGCCGTTGATGATGAAGAAGAGCCGATCGGCGCCGTCATCGCCGGCCTCATCGTCCACACCGCCGTCGCGGGCATCCAGCTGCCAGCAGATCGTCCGGGCGCCGGGGTCTTCCCAGCGGGGCGTATTCGAATCGGCGCCGAACCAGGTCAGGTCCGGCGCGCCGTCAGCGTCGAGGTCGTTGCCGAGGTAGAATCGCCGGCGCTGCAGGATCGGGAAGCGCCGGGTCAGGGCGATCGTCTTCCGGAAGAATTCGACCAGATCGTCGCGGCCTGCCGCCGCGTGCCAGTCGAACCAGCTGATCTCGTTGTCCTGGCAATAGGCGTTGTTGTTGCCGCGCTGCGAGCGGGCGAACTCGTCGCCGCCGAGGATCATCGGCGTGCCCGACGAAAACAGCAGAGAGCAGGCGTAGTTCTTCATCAGCTGCGTGCGCAGCGCAAGCACTGCCGGATCGCCGGTCTCGCCTTCGGCGCCGCTGTTCCACGAGTGGTTGTCGTTGGATCCGTCCTGATTGTTCTCGCCGTTGGCCAGGTTGCGTTTCTCGTTGTACGAGACCAGATCGTGCAAGGTGAAACCGTCGTGGCAGGTGATGAAGTTGATGCTGTTGTAGGGTGAGCGGCCGTCATCGCCGTAGAGGTCGGCCGATCCGGTCAGACGCCAGCCGACGTCGGCCAGCTGGCCCGGATCGCCCTTGCCGAAGCGCCGCATCGTGTCCCGGAACTTTCCGTTCCACTCTGACCAGTCGACCGGGAAGTTGCCGACCTGGTAGGTTGAGGTATCCCACGGCTCCGCGATCATGATGACCCGGTTCAGCACCGGATCCTGGGACACGGCATCGAAGAACGACGAAGACGACCGGAAGCCGGCGGCCTGATCGCCGCGGCCCAGGACCGAGGCGAGGTCGAAGCGGAAACCGTCGACGTGCATGACTTCGGTCCAGTAGCGCAGCGAGTCCATCACCAGCCGGATGACGGCCGGGCTGTCGAAGTTCAGGCTGTTGCCGCAGCCGGTGTAGTTCATGTAGTAGCGTTGCGGCGCGTCGGCCGGTCCGGTCAGACAGTAGTAGGCCAGGTTGTCCAGCCCCTTGAAGCACAGGCTCGGCCCGAGCTCGTTCCCTTCACCGGTGTGGTTGTAGACGACATCGAGAATCACCTTGATGCCCGCCCTGTGCAGCTCGCGGACCAGGGTCTTGAACTCGGCCACCTGGCAGCCCGGCGTCCGGCCGGAGGCATAGGACGACTCGGGCGCGAAGAACCCGATCGAGTTGTAGCCCCAGTAGTTGGTCAGCGCCTTCTGCTCCAGGAAATCGTCGACGTAGTATTCATGGACCGGCAGGAGCTCGACGGCGTTGATGCCGAGCCGAACGAGATGCGGGATCTTCTCGATGAACCCGAGGTACGTCCCGGCGAGCTCGACCCCTGAGGACGGATGGGCGGTGAAGCCTTTCAGGTGCACTTCGTAGATGACGAGCTGCTCGAGGCCGAGGTCGGGCGACCTGTCGTTCTGCCAGTCGAAGGCGTCGTCGACGACGATGGACTTGGGCACGAGTCGCGTGTTGTCGCGCGCATCCGGCAATCTTTCGCCGGCGCCAGGCTGGGCATCGTAGGGGAGGAGCAGATTGTCGAGATTACGGAATTTACCGGTGACGGCTTTGGCATAGGGGTCGAGCAGCAGCCTGGCGTCGTTGAAGCGCAGTCCCCATTCGGGCCGGTATGGCCCTTGAGCCTTGTATCCGTACAGCTGGCCGGGCCCCACCCCCCGGACCAGCGCGTGCGAGACGAACCGATCCCGGTTGACCAGCTGGATGACGTCGGTCGGATCGGCGTCGGCCTGATCGAAGAGCAGCAGGAAGATGTCCGTCGCATGCTGCGAGTAGACGGCGAAGTTGACGCCGTCCGGCGTGACGGTCGCGCCGAGTGGGTGGTGACTGCCCTTGGCGAAGGTCTTTGTCGTGCGATGCTCGAGCGGCATGCCACAGACTAGCACCACGAACGGCGGCCGTGTCGACGGGCGGCCCGGCCGGTCGGGGATGGTCCCGGCGTGATGATGTACGATCGGTTCGCCACAGGAGGGTTTCGCCATGTCGGATGACGCTCTGTCCAAGCGCGGTCACGCTTTAGAGGAAGAGTATTTTCGGAGGAAGGATCGGGAGCTGATCGAGAAGCTGCGGCACGCCGCGGCGGCCGGACGGGCCCGGAGCGACATGGCGGCGCGGATCGGCATCGACGATCCGGAGGCGCTGCAGGAGCTGCAGGCACTCGGTTTCACGCCGGAGACCGTGATCCTGCTGCCGCTGGTTCCGGTGGTCCGGATGGCGTGGGCGGATGGGAGCGTGGCGGACGCCGAGCGTGTGCTGATCGTCAAGCTGGCGCGGTCGCGCGGCGTCACCGAGGGCAGCGTCGCGGACGGGATGCTGTCGGACTGGCTGACGCGTCAGCCGGCTCCGCAGGTGGTGGCGAGCGCCACCCGCCTGATCGCCGGGATGCTTGCTGCTCACCCGGCGGACCATCCCGATCTGACCGTCGACAGTCTGGTCCGCTACTGCGAAAGCGTGGCCGAGGCATCCGGCGGGATCTTCGGTCTCCACCGGATTTCAACGGAGGAGCGGGCGCTGCTGACGTCGATCGCCGGGGCGCTGAAGGCCCGCTGACAACCGCCTGAAAAAGGGGTCGGGTTTCTTTTTCGGGGGCTGGCCCGGCCTCGATCCGCTCCATTCCCGATCGATTGACCCGCCCGGCCGCCGGGCACTAGACTCCAGTTCCGAAACCAACTGCCGGAGGCGTCACATGATGAAAGTCAGTCCGCGAGTCCTGGTGGCGGTCGTCCTGCTGGCCGGCGTCGCCTTCGTCAATTCGCATTCGGGGGTGTCCGCCCAGGCGCCGGCCGCGCCCCGCTTCAAGTTCGATCCCGACTGGCCGAAACCGCTGCCGAACAAGTGGAAGATGGGCGGAGTGACCGGCCTGGCGGTCGACAAGGACGACAACATCTGGGTGCTGAACCGCCCCAACGATCTCGTCTCGATCGAGGTGCACGCGGAGCAGGATCCGCCGCTCGCGGTGTGCTGCGCCCATGCGCCGGCGATGATTCACTTCGACAAGGCCGGCAACGTCATCGGCTCGTTCGACGCCCCGCAAGGTCACGGCATGGCAGTCGACAAGCAGGGGTTCATCTATATCGGTCAGAACACCGTCCGCAAG
The DNA here is from genome assembly GCA_039931615.1 of Acidobacteriota bacterium. Lineage (GTDB taxonomy): Bacteria > Acidobacteriota > Vicinamibacteria > Vicinamibacterales > CAVVIG01 > JAHFUI01. The sequence goes on along the minus strand of JBDTRR010000008.1, from coordinate 28,893 downwards.
TACGACCCGAAGACCGGCAAGCTGGTGGCGGCCATCCCCCACATCCCTGAAAATGCCAACGGGCAGCCGTTTGATGACAATCCCAAAATCGCGTGGGTCAAAGGTCAGGGCAGCGCCGGCCCGGTTGCCGGCTTCGTGACCCTGCCATCGGCCGACGGCGGCCGCGGCGGACGGGGCGGTCGCGGTGGACGGGGCGGTGATGGCGCCGCGACCCAGGCGCAGCTGCAGCAGTCGGCGTTCGTCGCCAAGTATCCGCCGACCACACCGATGATCATTGGCGGCATCGAGGAGATCCGCACCGACGACGCGGTCAACGAGATCTATGTGGCGGACAACTCCTTCGGCGGCCGCGTCATGGTGTTCTCGCTGGACAAGTTCGAGTTCAAGCGGGGCTGGGGCGCCTACGGTCACAAACTATCGGAAATCAGCACCAGGCCAGAGGATCATGCCTACACGCCGGGTGGTCCGATGGCCAAGGAGTTCGTCGGCCACCTGACCTTCAATTTCTCCAACGACGGGCTGGTCTATGCGGCCGACCGCTCGGGCAACCGGATTCACGTCACCGACAAGCAGGGCAACTTCAAGCAGGAATTCAAGCTCGCCGAAACGACCGGCGTCGGCGGGTCGACCGGCGGCGTGATGTTCTCAAACGACAAGGAACAGAAGCTGCTCTATGTCTCGGACCTGACCAACAACCACGTCTGGTTTCTCGATCGCAAGACCGGCCAGGTCGTGGGCACGCTGGGCCAGCAGGGTGAGAACGGTGGCAGCTTCTTCGGCCTGCATATGGAAGCGACCGATTCCAAAGGCAATCTCTATACGGGCGAAGTGTTTGCCGGTGAGCGCGTCCAGCGGTTCGTCCCGGCCGACAGTCCACGGGGCAAGCTGCTCGAGCAACTGTCTCGCGTCCAGCCATAGCCAGGGGCGATGCGGATGCGGAGGAGCGCGGCTCCTCCGCATCCCGCGGCATCCCACGAAATTTTCTAACGGTGGTGCCAGACCGTGATGGCGCGATCCTCGGCTTTGCGGTGGAGTCCTATCGCCGCGTCCGGTTGAGCACTTCGAGCTTCGCCTTCAGCTCTTCGAGCTTCCGGCCCGCTTCACCGAGCTTGCCTTCAGAGGTGAGGCGCTGATAGTCCGCCAGGTCTTGCGCGGCGCCGACGATGAGCGCGTTGGTGTCGGCGGGCGCCCCCGGGATGCCCGCCGGTACCGCCGGCCTCGGCGCGGCCGCAGACGGTGCCGGCGCGGACACAGTCGACAGGCTTGAAGGAACGCCACCGAACAGGCTGGCCATCGCCGCCTCGAACGTCGGACCGTAGGACAGCCGGTCCTGGGTCGCGAGGACGACGATGCGGAGCTCCGGCATCGGACTCCGCTCGGCCTGCAGGTAGATCGGCTCGGCGTAGAGCAGGCCGCGGCCGACCGGCATGACGATCAGGCTGCCGCGGATGACCCGCGAGCCCTGCTGGTTCCATAGTGACAACTGTCCCGAGAGCTGGGCGTTCTGATCGATTCGCGCCTCGATCTGGAGCGGCCCGTCGACCAGCTTGGTCTTGGGAAAGTCATAGACGATCGCCTTGCCGTATTGCGCGCCGTCGCTGCGCCCGGCGATCCAGCCGATCAGGTTGTTCCGGTTGGCCGGCGTGAACGGCAGGATCTCGATGAACTCGGTGTCTGGCTGACCGGGCAGCGTCATCAGCACGAAGTTCGGTTCCATCGCCTGGGCCGTCTGCTGGCGCTGTGCGTTCTGGCCGACCTGCGACGCGACGGTCCACAGATCCTCGCGGTTGAAGAACACCGCCGGATTGGTCATGTGGTACAGGCCGTAGACCGCCGCCTGCAGCTGGAGCAGCATCTCGGGATACCGGACGTGCTGGCGCAGGTCGGCGGGCATCGCCGAGGCGTCGCGGAACAGGGTGGGGAACAGCTGTCGATACGCCGCGACGATCGGGTCCTCGGGATCGAACACGTAGAACGTCGTCGTGCCGTCGTAGGCGTCGATCACGACCTTGACGCTGTTCCGCATGTAATTGATGCGGGTGCGCCCGATCACCGAGTGCCGCGAGTACGGGTATGAGTTCGACGTCGTGTAGGCGTCGAGCATCCAGTGGATCCGGCCGTCCTTGCCGATCACGACGTACGGATCGGGGTCGAAGGTGAGGAACGATCCGGTCAGCGCGTCGACCCGCTGCAGGATGTTGCGCCGCATCAACAACCGGCTGTCCGGCGTGACGTCGTCGCTGAAGGGCAGCTTGGCGAGGTCGCCGCGGTCGAGCGCGATCAACAGCCGCCGGAAGAAGCCGCCGAGCGCGATGCCGCCGTTGCCGTCGTACGAGGTGACGCTGTTGGTCTCGCCCTGCGGATAGTTGAATTCCTTCTGGCGGGTCTTGACGTAGACGTCGGTGTTGGTCAGCTCGCCGAAGTAGATCTCCGGCCGGGTCACCTGGATCTCCGGCACCGTGCTCCGGATCGGCATGTCGCTGAGAACCAGCGCCGGCAGCCCCTCGGGCGTGAAGCCGTTGACCGGGTTCATCGTCACGCCGTAGCCGTGGGTGTAGACCAGCTTTTCATTGATCCAGTTGCGGCTGCTCTCCGGCAGCCGCTCGACGTTCAGCTCGCGGACCGCCAGCATCATCTGGCGCACCGTGCCGCCGATCTCGTAGCGGTCGATGTCGATGTCGGGGAAATCGTAGTAGGTGCGGATCTCCTGGATCTGACGCAGCGTGTCCTGCAGCGCCCGCCAGTCCCACAGGCGGATGTTCTGCAGCGTCGCCTGATTGCGGTCGGCGTCGAGCGCCTCGAGGCCGGCTTCGGCGGGGAACGGCTGCTGCGCGATGCGGTCGAGCCCGTAGGCCTGCCGCGTCATGGTGATGTTGTGGGTGATGAACGGCTGTTCGCGCACCAGCTCGTTCGGCTTGACGATGAAGCCGCTGACGTACCAGCCGACCACGCTGAAGACGGCGTAACAGACCAGGGCGGGCACGACGGACGCGATCAGCCAGCGCAGGCGCGGGGCGGAGACCGCGTTGATGGCCGCGATCATCGCCCCGACGACCAGCGCGGCCGCGACCACCAGCATCCCGGTCAGCGTCACGTGCGCCTCGGTGTAGGTCACGCCGGCGAAGATGGTGTGGTCTTCGAGCAGGTTCTCGTAGCGTCCCAGGTAGACGCGGGCGGCGAGCGTCAGCAGGAAGGCGGCGAAGGCAATCGACAGACCGCGCCACGGCCCCGCCAGCGCATCGTTGTTACGCCCCCGGGTCAGGACGCGGCCGAGCACGCGGGTTCCGCCAGTCACCACCACGAACAGGACGGCCATCGCGCACACCACGACGGCCAGCGTCATCAGCCAGCCGGTGATGATCTGCCAGGCTGGCAGCGCGAACAGGTAGAAGGTGAGCGGCCGGTTGAAAATCGGGTCGTGCGGCAGTGCCGCGCCGTCCGGCGCATACCAGTAGAGCGCCAGCGTCGGCCACTGGGCCATCATGCCGAGGCCGGTCAGGAACGAAATCGCCACCGAGACCGCGAGGGCGATCAGCTTCAGGACCGGTTCGACCGGCAGCTGGAGCGGCTGGCCGTTGATCAAAATCGTCCCGCCGGCGATCTCGCCGAGGCGGGCCGGCTTCAACGCCAGGAACGCGCCAAAGAGCACGGCAAACGTCGTCAGGGCGAACGCGGTGAAGGTCGCGCCCTGGACATTCAGCGTCTTCCAGAACACGGCCGAATAACCGAGTGACTCGAACCAGAGCGCCTCGACGTAGTACGAGAGCGCCGTCCCGCCGCCGAGCACGATGGCGGCCAGCAGGGCGAGCACGACCAGACGGCCGCCGCGGCGCCGGGGGCGGCGCGGCGGTGGTGGACGCCAGTCGACAACGACTTCCGGACGGTCGGGACGGCCGTTCATCGGTCCACCGTGCCGCGGCGGCGCCGGGTGGAGGGGGTAACAATGGTCATGGGACAGTCGACATTATACGGCCGGGTCTGGCACAGCCGGTGGCCTGATCACGGGACTGACGAGGTGGCCTGACGCTGTGCCCACCCGGTTGCGGCCCGCCCGCTTGGCTCGATAGAGCGCCTTGTCCGCCGCGGTCAGGAGAATCTCGTAGGACGATGTCTCGTCCGGAATGCCGGAGGCGACGCCGATGCTGATCGTGACGACCTGAAGGGAATCGTCGCTCAATCTGATTGCCAGTTCCTCGACGGCCGCCCGCAGCCGCTCCGCCACCTCCACCCCGCCCGCCTCGTCGGTGCCGGTCAGTACCGCGACGAACTCCTCGCCGCCGTAGCGAGCCATCAGATCGCCGGCGCGCTGCACGGATGCATCGAGGACGGTCGCCACCCGGGTCAGGCACCCGTCGCCGGCACGGTGCCCGAAGGTGTCGTTGTAGAGCTTGAAATTGTCGATGTCCAGCATCAGCAGCGCCATCGGCGTCCGGCCGCGGAACGCGCGGCGCCACTCGGTTTCGAGTATTTCCTCGAAATGCCGCCGGTTGGCGATGCCGGTCATCGAGTCGATGTAGGAGAGCCGCTGCAGATGATCGTTGGCTCGCTGCAGCTGGCTCGTCCGGTCCTCGACCAGCCGGATCAACTCCGCCTCGCGGGCCTGGGCGCGCAGCAGCCGCAGGCGGTAGGCGGCAGCCAGCGCGCCGAGGAGCGCGAAGGCGCTCAGCGCATAGAAGCCCCAGCTCGAGTAGGCCCAGATATTGGAGACGCCGTCCGCCACCAACAACGTGCCCAGGGTCACATCCTATCGTTGCATGAAAGGCAGGGCCGCCGAGGTGATGTTGTCGACCGTGATGCACGACAGCGCGCACGGCGCCGCATCGGCGACGGCGGCCCCGATGCCGCGCGCGATCGCGGCCGGACCGCCGGTGCCGCCGGGATTGTCGTGTCCACGGCCCGGCAAGATAAGATGAACGGCGACGTTCCGGCCGCAGCCGGTCCACCCGGCGAGCGAAAGAGAGACCGACAGCATCCATGCCTCTGGTGAAGCTCCACAAGACGATCGGCGTGAAGGTCGGCCAGGTCCAGGTTGGCGGCGGGGCGCCGATCGTCGTCCAGTCGATGACGATGACCGATACGGCCGACGTCCGCGCCACCGCCGAACAATCGATTGCGCTGGCGGCGGCCGGATCGGAAATGGTCAGGGTGACGGTCAACCTGCCCGAAGCCGCGGCCGCGGTTCCCGAGATCAAGCAGCGGATGCTCGATGCCGGCTGCACCGTCCCGCTGATCGGCGACTTCCACTACAACGGCCATCAGCTGTTGACGAAATTTCCCGGGTGCGCCCGCGCACTCGACAAGTATCGGATCAACCCGGGAAACGTCGGCACCGGCACTCGCCGCGACGAGCAGTTCGCGACCATCTGCAAGGTGGCGGTCGACTGCAACAAGCCGGTGCGCATCGGCGTCAACGGCGGCTCGCTGAACCAGGAACTGGTGATCGCCAAGATGCAGGAGAACACCGACGGCAGGCTCGGCCGCACCTCCGAGGAGATCATCAACGAGTGCATGGTCTTGTCGGCGGTCCAGTCCACCGCGCTGGCGATCGAGAGCGGGCTGCGCAAAGATCAGATCATCATCTCGTGCAAGACGTCGCGCCCGCGCGATCTGATCGCCGTCTACCGCGAGCTCGCCCGGCGCACCGATCAGCCGCTCCACCTCGGCTTGACCGAAGCCGGGATGGGCATCAAGGGTCTGGTCTGGTCGGCCGCGGCGATGGGCGTCCTGCTCGCCGATGGCATCGGCGACACCATCCGCGTCTCGTTGACGCCGAAGCCGGGCGGCGATCGGCGCGAGGAGGTCTATGCCGCCTGCGAACTGCTGCAGGCGCTGGGGCTGCGGGCGTTCTCACCCAGCGTCACCGCCTGTCCCGGCTGCGGCCGGACCACCAGTTCGACGTTTCAAGAGCTTGCCGAACGCATCCAGGACTACATTCGCGAGCGGATGCCGGAATGGAAGTCGGTCTACACCGGCGTCGAATCGATGACGCTGGCGGTGATGGGCTGCGTCGTGAACGGACCGGGCGAGTCGAAGGCCGCGAACATCGGCATCAGCCTGCCGGGAACCGGCGAGGCGCCCAGCTGTCCGATCTTCATCGACGGCGAGCACGTCACGACGCTGCGCGGCAGCGACGAGGAGCTGGCGGCGGCATTCCAGCGGCTGGTCGATGACTACGTCGAGACCCGCTACGCCAGACGCTGATCGCGGACTGCAAGAGGTGCTGCACCGGGTCTGGGGATTTGCCGGCTTCCGGCCCCTCCAGCGGGAAGCGATGCACGCCATTCTCGAGGCGCGCGACAGCGTCGTGGTGCTGCCCACCGGCGGCGGCAAGTCGCTCTGCTTTCAGGCCCCGGCGCTGATCGATCCGTCGCCGGCCGCCCCGGCGCCGGCCGGCGGGCCGGTGCCGCCGCCCGTCGATCCGCCCCGTGCTCCCCGCCTGGCGCTGGTCGTCTCGCCGCTCATCTCGCTGATGAAGGATCAAGTCGATGGGCTGCGGGTCGACGGCGTCGAGGCCGCCTATCTGAACAGCACCCTCCTGCCGGGCGAGCGTGACGCCGTGCTGACGAGCCTGCGCGATGGTCGCTGCCGGCTGCTCTACGTCTCGCCGGAGCGGCTGGTCGGCGATGGCAGCGACGCGTTCCGCCGGCTTCTGCAGCAGGTCGGCTTGCGGTTCATCGCCATCGACGAGGCGCACTGCATCAGCCAATGGGGACACGACTTCCGGCCCGAGTACCGGCGGCTCGGGCGCCTGCGCGACGACTTTCCCGCCGCCTCCTTCCATGCGTTCACCGCCACCGCCACCGAGCGTGTCCGCGGCGACATCGTCGCCGAGCTTCGGCTGCGGGATGCGCTGGTGCTGGTCGGATCGTTCGATCGGCCCAATCTCACCTATCGCGTCCTGCGCCGCGGCAACCTGCATCGTCAGCTCCTGCAGATCCTGGCCCGGCACGACGGGGAGTCGGGGATTGTGTACTGCGGATCCCGCAAGGAGGTGGAGGCGCTGGCCGGCTGGCTGAAGGAGGAAGGCCACTCCGCCGTGCCCTACCACGCCGGTCTGCCCGACGATGTCCGCAGCCGCCATCAGGAGGCGTTTCTCGACGAGCGGGCGGACATTGTCGTCGCGACGGTGGCGTTCGGCATGGGCATCGATCGATCGAATGTCCGCTATGTCGTGCATGCCGGGGCGCCGCGTTCGCCCGAGCACTACCAGCAGGAGTCGGGCCGCGCCGGCCGGGACGGTCTGCCGGCCGAATGCGTCCTGATCTATTCGGGCAGCGATTTCGTCCGCTGGCGGCAGATGCTCGAGTCCAACGGCGAGCTGACCGACAATGCGCGGACGCTGCTGCGCGACATGGAGCGCTACGCCTCGGGCATGGGCTGCCGCCACCGCTGGCTGGTCGAGTATTTCGGCGAACCGTATCCGGCGACCGACTGCGGCGCCTGCGACTGGTGTTTGAAGGAGCTCGATCCGGTGGCCGACGCCAGGATCGTCGCGCAGAAGATCCTGTCGTGCGTCGCGCGGGTCAGGCAGACGTGGGGCATCGGACACGTCACCGACATCCTGGTCGGGCGGGCCACCGACAAGGTGGTCGCCGCCGGCCACGCCGCGCTGTCGACCTTCGGACTGCTGACCGACGAACCGGCGACGGCGGTACGGGGCTACGTCGAGCAGCTGATCGATGGCGGCTTCCTGACGCGGGCGGGCGAACCGTACCCGGTGCTGCGGCTGACGGCGGCCGGGACGGCGATGCTCCGCGGCGAGAGGGACTGCTCGCTGTATCGCGAAATTCAGCCGCCCAGGACGATCTCGCGGCGCAAGCGCGACGGGCGCGATGCGGGCGGCGCGGGTCCCGACGGTGGACTATTCGACGCGCTGCGTGAGGTGCGGCTCCGTCTGGCGCGGGAGCGCGGCGTGCCGCCCTACGTCATCTTCCACGACACCACGCTGCGTGACCTGGTGCAGCGTCGTCCGGCAACGCTGGAGGATCTGCACGACGTCTACGGTGTCGGCGCAAAGAAGGCGGCCGACTTCGGCGAAGCGTTTCTCGACGCCATTCGCCGCGACGGCGGCCGGGTTGGTGAAACGAAGTAGGGCAGACCGTTCAATGGACCGTGTAGGGTTCCTTGAGCGCGAACGGCGCGATCTCGGCGTCGAAATGGGTACCGCCCTCGCTGACCATCTGATAGGTTCCGCGCAGGACGCCGGCGGAGGTCTTGAGCGGCCAGCCCGAGGTGTACTGGAATGATTCCCCAGGCCCCAGGACCGGCTGCTCGCCGACGACGCCAGGGCCTTTCACTTCCTGGACCTGGCCGTAGGCGTCGGTGGCGATCCAGTGGCGGCTGAGGAGCTGAACGGTCTCGTCGCCCTCGTTGGTGATGCGAACCGTGTAGTGGAAGAACCAGCGGCTTTGAAATGGCTGTGAATGCTCGGCCGAGTATTGCGACTCGACCTCCACTCGGACGTTGTTGGTGACCGCCTCCGACGTCGGGGTGCGAAGCGGCTCGGGTTCGGGCATGAGATCCTTCGAACTGGGCGGCATATCGATTCCATGATACCAGCCTGACGCTACTATAGACACGAGGCCTTTCCGACCGCGGCGTGATGCAACAGATTCAACCCGCTCAACCCTGGCCCGGCGTGTCCCTGACCGCGCTGAGGGCGCCGGTCGAAGACGGCGCGCCGCGGTCGACGGCGGTCGTCCGCGGGCGGGCGCTGATCTTCTGGGACCGCAAGCTGCTCGGCGCGAAGAAGAAGCTCGACGCCATCGACACCGATCAGATCACGCCGGCCGCTGATTGCGTCTCGGACAGCCTGGCGACGCTCGACGAGCGCTGGAAGGCGGGGTCGTTCCGGTACTTGATGCCGGACTTCCGGGCGCGGGTGCATCGCGGCGAGACGTTCCTGGTGGCCGGGGATCGATTTGCCATCGGTTCGTCCCGCGAGATGAGCCCGGCCGGTCTCAAGGCGGTCGCCGAAGAGGCTGGACTGCAGATGGTGATTGTCTGCGGCCGCAACATGGGCGACATCTTTCGCCGCAACGCGTTCAACCTCGGCCTCGAAGTCGTCCAGAGTCCCGACGCAGTGGCCGACGCGGCCGACGAAGACGTCTTCAGCTTCGATCCCGATTCGCGCCGGCTGACCAACGAGACGCAGGGCAAGACCTACGACCCGGTGCCGCTGGCCCCGAAGGAAGACGAGATCCGGCGCAGCGGGGGAATCGTGACGATCGGCCGGCGGGAATTCCCTGCCGCCGCGGCCACCCCGCCGCGGATCGAGTGGCCTGATCCGGCGCGGGCCCGCCGGATGACCTCGACCGAGCAGGTCGCGTGGGCACATCGGGTCGATCGGCAGGCCGAGGTCACGCCGGGCGCGACCCTCCGCGTCTACGCCGATCTGCTGCCGGCGTCAGACGGCACCGCCCCGTTCGCCATCCACACCTTCAACCAGATCACCGGCGGCCGGACCATCCATCCGCGCCAGGCCGCGATCGCCAACGATCATTTCGTCTTCACCGGCCGCGACGACGACGACCGGCAGACCGGGATCGGCCGCGAGTTCGCGCGGCTGCACGGAATCGGGAAGCCGTACTACGCGACCCCCGGTGACGGCATCTTCCATTTCTACTTCCCGGAGCAGGGCCTGGTCGCGCCCGGACAGGTGATTCCCGGCGCCGATTCGCACAGCCGCGCCTACGGCGCGTACGGCGCCGTCGGCCTCGGCGTCGGATCGACGACGCTCGGCTTCGGCTGGGCCACCGGCTATGTCTACGTCACGCTGGCCCGGGCGAGACGGGTGGTGTTCTCCGGCCGGCTGCAGCCGTGGGTGAGCGGGAAGGATATCGTCCTCGAACTGTTGCGGCGCTGGGGCAGCGGCCAGTCGCAGGGCATGTCGGTGGAACTGGTCGACGCCGATCGACAGCTGCCAATGGCCTATCGCAACACGATCGCCAACATGATGGCGGAAGCGGAAGCGCAGAACGGCATCTTCGCGCCCGACCAGATCACGGCGGCGTGGTACCTGAGCAAGGGGATCACCGATCTGCCGTATCCGCCGTTTCAGCCGGGAGCCGACGCGATCTACGACCTCGACGAGACGCTGGCGTTGACCGACGTGCGGCCGATGATTGCCAGGCCGTTCAGCCCGGGCAACGCCTTCCCGGCGGAGGACGTCGCGCTGGAGCGTCTCACTTTCGCCAAGGCGATGATCGGTTCGTGCACCAACGGCAGCTACGACGATCTGTTGACGGCGGCCCTGGTGATCCGGGCGGCGCGATCGCAAGTCGACCGGGCACCGGCCGAGCTCGTGATCTTCCCAGGCTCGGGCGGGGTGGCGCTGCAGATCGAGCGGCCCGACCCCCGCCTCGGCGGCGAGTCGATCGGGGACGTGTTCCGGTCGGTCGGCGGCAAGATCCGCCAGTCGTGGTGCGGCCCCTGCTTCGGCCAGGGGCCGGACGCCCTCGAGCCCGGACAGCGCGCCATCACGTCGTTCAATCGCAACTGGCAGAACCGGATGGGACTCGGCGGCGAAGGCTATCTGGCCAGCCCGGCCGTCGTCGCCGCCTCGGCGCTGGTCGGCTACATGGCGCCGCCCGGCGAGCTCGGGTTGACCTGGAATGCGGATGAATTCGGAGTGTAAATGTCACCGTCCCTGCAGACGATCGCCGACACCATCGGCGTGCCCGTGGCACGCCGTCACATCTTTCTTTGCTGCGACCAGGCCAAGCCGAAATGCTGCGACCTGGAGCGGGGCATCGCCGCCTGGGACTACTTGAAGCGCCGGCTGAAGGAGCTCGGCCTGTCGGAGCAGGGCGGCATCCAGCGCACCAAGACCAACTGCCTGCGCATCTGCGAAGGCGGCCCGATCGCCGTCGTCTACCCGGAGGGCGCGTGGTACAGCGAGTGCGATCCGCCGGTGCTGGAACGCATCATCCAGGAGCATCTGATCGGCGGCCGCCTGGTGGCGGAACATCTGATTACCGCCCATCGGCTCGGCAGCGATCCGCCGGGCGACGCGCCTTGACGAACCAGAAAGCCAGGCTTATCGTATAAACATATGATGTCGTCGAAACAGGCTATTTCGGTCACGCTCGGCGCCGACAACGTGACCTGGCTGAAAGGGCGGGCGGGCGCCGGCGGCGTGAGGAGCCTCAGCCAATTCCTCGATCAGCTGGTGACCGCGGCACGGCAGGGCGGTCGGGTCGGACCCGCCACCTCGGTCGTCGGGACGATCGACATCGACTCGTCGGATCCCCTGCTGGCCGGCGCGGACGCGGCGCTCCAGGCGATTTACGAAGCGTCGCTCGGCCGGCCGCTGGCGGTCCGCGCGGCGGCGGCTCAACATGCCGGTCAACCGGCCCGGCGGCGATCGGCGAAGTAGCCACGTGGCTGATCCGGCCGCTGCGGTGACCGACACCCATCCACTGATTTTCCACGCCGCGGGAGGCGGCCGGCTCGGGCCGCGGGCCGCGGCATTTTTCAATCGCTGCGAACAGCGCGAGGCGATTCTTTATGTCCCGGCCGCGGTCATCTGGGAGTGCTCCCTCCTGGCCCGGGTCGCACGGATCAACTTGCGGCGAAGCGTGCGTGCGTTCTTCGACGATCTGTTCAGCAATCCAGCCTTCCAACCGCTCGATCTCACACCCGGGCAGGTGTTTGGTGCCGACGAACTCCGCTTCAACCGGGATCCGTTCGACGCGCTGATCGTGGCGGCAGCGCAGACCACCGGGCTGCCGCTGGTCACCCGTGACGGCGCGATCCGTGAGTCGGGAACGGTGGGAGTGATTTGGTAGAAGCGGGGATCAATTCACAATTCACGATTCAACAAATTCACGATTCACAATTCTCAAGAAGCCACTCCACGATGGTGCGTTGAATGTCATCGAAAACAGCAGCCTGACGCGCGCCGCCGCGCGCGCTGACCTTGAAGGAGTGGTCGCCGCCTTCGACGACGTGGAGCGTCGCCGGCGGGGTCAGGGCGTCGAGGACCGGCGCCAGCTCGATCGGTGTGCCGAACGCGTCGCGGCTGCCCTGCACGAACAACATCGGCCGGCCGACCGCCGGCAGGTGCGCGTCGCGCCGTTCTGCGGGTCGTCCTGGCGGATGCAGGGGATAACCGAGCAGCACCAACCCGTGAACCGGGAGCGCCGGGTCCGCTGCCGCAACCTGCGTTGCGATCCGTCCGCCCATCGACTTGCCGCCAATCACCAGGCAGCGCCGCGCGGTCGCCGATTGCTCGCGGACGGCGTCGATCACCGCCCGGTAGCAGCTTTCGAGCAGCGGCTTCCGGTCGGGCAACTTGCGCCGCTGCTCCGTATACAGGAAGTTGAAGGTGATGACGTCGAGGCCGAGTGCGCTGAGGGCCTGGGCGATGTCCACCATCCAGGCGCTCTGTTGTCCGGAGCCGGCGCCGTGCCCCAGAATCAGCGCGGCGCCGACCGGCGGCGCCGCCGCCCCGTAGACGAGCGCCGTGGTGGCGGCGCCCGGCTGCACGGGGACGGTGAGCGGGTCAGGACTTCTCAAGGACGTCCCGCAATTCGGCGTCGGTCTTGAGATTGTTCGTCACCGACATCACGCCGAACTGATTGACCAGCGACCGCGCCAGCATGCGATCGACGTTGTTGTTGACGACCCCGGTCAACGTCACATGGCCGTGGTCGACGACGATGTGAATCGACGGATTCGGACCAATCGCGTAGTTCCAGAAATTGGGGTTGCCGTAGATCGCCCGGGCAATCTGGTAGCGCAGCCGATCGTCGAACTGCGAAACCGGCAGCACCTGGATGTTGTCCCGCACTTCGCGCACGCCGTCGACGTCGGCGACCCGCTTCATGATGTCGTCCCGCTTGTACGGCATCGTCACGCGCCCCGTCAAGGTCACCACGCCGTCCACCACCTTCGCATCGACGTCATCGAAGATGGTGAAGTGGGCGTAGCGGTTGACGCTTTTGGACACGTCGTTGAACACCTGAAGATTCTTGCGATCACTCGTGGCGCCGAGGGTGACGGTCGCCATCAGGGTGAGCACCGCGCCGAGCATTCCGATCTTCTTCACCATAAAGCCTCCTTGGCGAACTCCGCATCGGGTTTCGCAAGTGAAATGCCAGCGGGCGAGTAGATTAAGTGGCTGTTGGTAAAGGACTTACGGCCAGCTGATGCTTGGCGTGTGTCCGTTTTTGAGGACGGTTCGCGTCGGCGACGGTCAGCCGGCGAATGCGAGGCCGACGCCGTAGGTGATCGCCGCCTCGATCACGCCGACGATCGTCATTTCGAAGCCGCTCGCCCACCACGACCGTGTCGTGACCAGCGACTTGGCCGCCCCGACCACGAAGTGGGCAATCGTGCTGATGACGAACGAGGCGATCACCGCCGGCATGCCGACCGCGAAGAAGAAGGGGATGATCGGCACGAACCCGCCGATTGCCGTCGACACGCTGGCGGAGATGGTCGATCGCCACGGGTTGGGGAAATTTTCTTCCGACAGCCCGAGCTCCTCGTGCACCAGGGCACGAAGAAACTGCTTCGGCTTCTTCTGCACCTGCGCCGCCATCGCGTGCGCCTCTTCGGCCGACAGCCCCTTCAGCTGGTAGAACAGCTCGAGCTCGAGCAGTTCCTCGTGCGGGTCTTCTTCGATCTCCGTGCGTTCGCGCGCGACTTCCGACTCGTAGACCTCGCGGGTTGATTTCGACGCCAGGTAGGCGCCGGCGCCCATCGACAACGCGCTCGCCAGCATGCCAGCCAGTCCGGCGGCGAGCACGACCTCGCTGCCGCCGGTGTAGCCGGCCATCCCGGACACGATCCCGAACACCGCGCCGAGACCGTCGTTGACGCCGTAGATGGCGTCGCCGATCCAGCCGCTGCCGCGGACGTGCCACCGTTCGCGGCGGAGGATGGTGTCGAGCGCCGACCGCGGGGTCGGCATCGCTCCTCCGGCCAGGCTGCGCAGGACCACCGCGTGGTCGCGCTCTTCGAGCATCGCCTCTTCCGCGATCCGCCGGTCGGTCGGATCCTTCAACCGCGACAGCAGCTGTTCATATTCGACTTCGGCCCGGGTCTCCTCCTGCTCGAGACGATGGAGCACGACGGCCGGATCGCCGAGACGCTGGAACCAGGACAGTCCGCGCTCGACTTCCGCCGCGTCGGGGGCCTGACCGGTGGCAAGGGTGATCCGCTCCGCCCACCGCCTGGCGTGCCGGTCTTCCTGCTCCGCCATCCGGATCAGGAGACCGCGGCGCTTGGGATCGGACTCCCGGCCGGCCAGCAGCTTATAGGTGTGGGCCGCTTCGACCTCGCGCCGCCACATCGTCTCGATCGTCGCCAGATTGGTATCGGCCACGACCTATCCGGCGATCCGTTCGAACACCACGATCGTTATGATCCCGGCCGCGATCAGGACGACCTGGCGGAGTGAATTGCTGTCCACCTGGCCGCGGTGCAGATCCGGGATGAGATCGGACATCGCGATGTAGAGCAGGCTGGCCGACGAAAACGCCAGGACGAAGGGCCGGATGGTCGGTACCAGCTGGACGGCGCCGAACGCGGCCAGGGCGCCGAGGATGCCGGAACCGCCCGAGACGATGTTCAGGATCAGGGCATTGCGGCGGCTGTAGCCGGCCGCCAGCAGAATCGCGACGTCGCCGACTTCCTGCGGGATCTCGTGCGCCGCGACGGCGATCGCCGTGTTGATGCCGAGCGGAACGGACGTCAGCACCGCGGTGCAGATGATGGCGCCGTCGATGAAGTTATGGAACGCGTCACCGATGATCACCAGCGCCGCGGTCGAACTGTGCACCTGGCAGGCGTCGGTGTGGCAATGGTGGATCAGTACCAGTTTCTCGAGGATGAAGAACACGAGAATGCCGGCCAGCAGGGTGCCGAACACGGCGCTCGGGCTGATCGTCTTCAACGCTTCCGGGAGCAGCGCCAGCAGCGCCACGCCGAGCAGGGTGCCGACGGCGTAGCTGACGAGCCCCGGCACCAGCCGGCGCCGGACGTTTTCGTTGAACAGGAGGAGCGAGGAGGCGACAAGCAGGCCGCCCAGGCTGCCGAGGAGGCTGAGCCCCAGGACGGTAACGAGAACAGGCACGGGACATTCTAGCCGTTTTCGCTTTAGCGACCCGGCGCGAGACGAGGGATTACCTAGCGTTTTGCCGTGTTGCGACGCTCCGAGTGATCCGTCGTCGTGCCGCGAGAGCGCTTTGCGCCAGGGCTGGACGTCTCGCCCCGCCGGAGGCGGGAAACCACGCCGCCGCGAGCGAGGCGGCGCCGATATCCGCCGCGCGTTTCTCGGCGGTCTGAGGCGGAGCCTCGCGAGCTTCAGTTCGCCACGTAGCCGCGCCGTGCACGCACGCGGTAGGCTCCCCGCCGGACCTCGACGCGAATCGAGTGCCACTCGCGGTCGTTCTTGCCCGGCGACGGGTAGCCCAGGTTGTACTGCTTGCTCAACTCGTCGGCGATCGCGGCGGTGGCTGGATTCAGATCGCGGGCCTCGCGGACGATTTCGGTGCGGCCGCCGCTGTCGTCGGTCATGTCGCGGAGCGCCGCCACGTTGACCCGGTCATCGCCGCTCGAAAAGATCGAGCCGAACTGCGGCAGCCCGGTCTGGAACGGAAACGGTCCCGGCCGTCGTGGCGGGAACGGCCGCGGCACCGGGAACGGCACGCGACGGGGCGGCGGCGGCGGCGCCGCCTTGCGCTCGCTTTCACTGCTGTCCAGGCCGATCGCGTAGACCAGCACCTCGCTCTCCCGGATCCGCTGCTTGACCAGCCGGATCTCGGCGCCGCTCGAGGTGTCGTTGCCGTCAGAAATCACCACCAGCGCCTTCTTCGCATAGCGGCCGCGCGCGGCCAGCGGCAGCGCCTCGATGACCGCGTCGTACATCGCCGTGCCGCCGTCCGCCGTCATCCGGCCGAGAGCGCGCGAGATCAGCTGTCGATCGGTCGTCCACCCCTGCACGAGCGCCGGGTAGTTGCTGAACCGGTAGAGGAACAGTTCATCCTGCTGATCGAGCAGGTCGTAGGAGAACCGGTCCAGCGCGCCCAGGGCTTCGCGAAGCTTCTCGCCGGCCATGCTGGTGCTCGTATCCAGCAGGATGCCCAGGCTGACCGGCACACGTTCAGCGCTGAAGTGCGTGACGTCCACCGGCTGGTCGTCTTCGTAGACGACGAAGTCTTCCTGGCGCAGTCCGGGCACGAACCGTCCGGCCTGATCGGTGACCGTCGCGGTCACCGTGATCAGCTCGACGCCGCTGCGGAAACGGAAGCCGGGTTCCGGCGCGCCGCGTCGCGGCGCCGGCGGCTGCTGGCCGTGCACCGTCACGATCAACAGCGCCGCGAGGGTGGTCGCGGTCAGCACGAAACGTGGCGTCCTCGGCATGGCAGTCATTGGCTGCGCGCGATCGAGCTGCGGCCCCGCCGATCGACGTGAGCGACCACCCGGTCGTCGGTGCGGAAGCTGACCCGGTACCGGCCGACCTCGGTGGCGTGCGGCACCGTCACGGCGAAGGAGGTCTCGACGCCGGGCGCGAGCGCCGGCCCGGGCAGGGTCGAGCGGCCGCTCGCGAGAAATGCCCCGTCGCGGGTGAACACGAAGACAACGACGGCAATCCGCTCCTGATCGGTCCCGGCCGGCGGATTCCGTACCACACCGCTGACGATGATGTCATCGCCGTCGCGCTCGTGGGTCAGGGCCGTCAGCTCCAGCGGGGCGGTTTCGGCAGCTGATCGAGTGGCGGAGTCATCCGGCAGCGCCACCGGCTCCGACACTGATTGGCCCGCCCGGCTGGTCACGACGATCAGGGCGAGCGCCGCCGCCACGGCAAATGCGCCGATCGTCGCCACCGCCCTCAACCGCGACACGGCTGGGACGGCCTCCTCGGATCGAAAGAGCTCAACGCCATCCCCGCCGGCTTCCGGGTACGTCCGCTGATCGAAACCCAGATCCGAAGCCAGCGTCGCCACGCGGGCCGACGATCGCTGCCGCTCCTGGCGGGTCAGCCGCCACGTCACGCCCGTCATGATCGCGGCCAGAATCAGCGAGAGCGAGGTCACCAGGAAAAGCATCATGTTCATCAGCGATCCAACAACCAGGCAGAAACTGAAAATGACTCCCGACCCCATTTTTGCGCTTTGGGGGACGGCCCGGCTCACCGGATCTTGAATTCGACCGCGACTTCAACGATGACGTCGACCGGGGCACCCTGCCGGCGCGCCGGTTCGAAGCGCCACTGGCGAACCGCCTGCATCGCCCGTTCGTTGAGCCCCGACCCGAGCCCCTGCAGCACCTTGACGTCGCCGACCGTCCCGTCCTGGCGCACCACGATCTCCATCAGCACGTCGCCGGCGACGCGGCGCTGACGGGCCTCTTCGGTGTAGTCGGCCTTCACTTCACGGATCAACCGCGGGGCCTCGATGCCGCTGCCGCCTCGATACGGACCGCCGCCGATGCCGCCGCCCGACCCCGGCCCGATGCCGGGTCCGCTGCCGGCACCGACGCCCGTCCCGTCGCCAGACCCCACGCCGGTGCCCCGTCCCGGCCCGTGACTCTCGGCTTCGCCGCTCGTCTGCATCAGGATGCCAATGCGGTTCAGGGAGTCCGCCGGCGCCGCGACGATCGGCGCCACGACGACGGGAAGCGGCTCGGCGTCGAGCGGCGCCGGTTCCGGCTCCGGCGGTGCGGGCACCGGCTCGACCCGGCGGGGCGGCACCCGGACAGGCACTGGACTGCTGAGCGCGTGGCGTCCTTCCCGAAGCGCTTTGACTGGCGGAGCCCGCTGGAGACGACCGCCGCCGCCGCCACCCCCGCCGGGGCCCGGAGACGCGTAGAACACCAGTCGCATCGCGTCGGCGCGTTCGATCGATCCCGGCGTCGTCGCGGCTGGCGCCGTGGCGAACGTCGTGATCAGCACGGCCACGATCGTCGCGCCCAGATGCAGGGTGCTCGACACGATCAGGGGGAGGCCCGCGGTCGTCGATCTGGGACCGGCTGGCGAGAAGATCGAGAATAGTGCTCCGGCCGCCTCTGCCACCAACGGATCATCGCGACGCACCGCCCGGCCAATCCGAAGCGCTTCGGCATACGGCACGTAGTCGTGCCGGCCGACGATGGCGAGGATGTGCTCTTCCGGCACGTGTGCCGCCAACGCGATCTCACACACGGAGTAGGCGTCTTGACGAGGATTGATTGACACCGGGTCCTCCGGTCGGCCAGGCAAAATGCTTGCCCGGCGCGGCGGCCCGGGCTGCGGACGGTTCGGGCGGGTTTTCCGCCGATTTGACACGACGTCGCGACTGGCGGGGAGTCGAAAGTGTGCTCCGGTTCGGACAGGTTGTCCTCGCCTGGCCGCTCGAGACGGCCGGGCGGGCCCCCTTATGGACGCGGTTTGATCCCTTCCACGAACACCAGCCCATCGCGTTCGGCGAGCTGGCGCACGCTCCTGAACCCGTCGGCTTGCAGCGCCGGCGCCGCGTCGAATTGCGGCCCGGCGGGGCCGCGCCCCAGCAGCCGGCCGAGTCCGACCGGCCGGCCACTCCCGATGACGATGATGCGGCCGCCGGGACGGAGCAGGCGCAGTGCTTCGCGGACGGTGGCGGCGCGATCACCGGTCGACATGGTCCCCAGCAGCCCGGCGGTATCGTCGATCACGACGAGATCGAAGGCCGCGTCGTCGGCCGGAAGGCGGGTCGGGGGCGCGATGTCGATCTCGACCAGAACGCCTGCTTCGGCGGCACCCTTCCGGGCGCGCGCCGCCGACGCGTCGTCCGGCACGATGGCGACGGCGCGGCCCGACAGCCCGGTCTTTCTGGCGACCGCCGCCAGCCGTCCGCCGTGAGCGCATCCAATGTGGGCGACGCGCTCGCCCAGTCTGACCCCGGTCATCCCGACGACGAGCAGGTGCGGTTCGTCGCCGCCGCCACGACCTTTTCCGAACAGATTGAGCATCGATGGTCCGAGTTGGGATGTGCGGCCGCGCCGATGACAGCTTACCGCTGTCGGCCCACTCTGTCAGCTGGAACTGCGGGACGGCCTGAACCGCGGCGAAGTCGATCGCTGAAAACTGATATAGTTTCGCCCGTGCCATCACCTGTAGAAATCGCTCCCGCGCGCGGGAAGTTGGGCGTCCTGCTGGTCGGCCTTGGTGCCGTCAGCACGACGACGATCGCCGGCGTGCTTGCCATTCGCAAGGGATTTTCCAAACCGATCGGTTCGTTGACCCAGATGGGCACGGTCCGTCTGGGCAAACGAACCGAGGGACGCTCTCCGAAGATCAACGAGGTCGTTCCGCTCGCCAGCATCGATGATCTCGTGTTCGGCGGGTGGGACATCTTCGAAGACGACTGCTACGCCGCGGCCAGGACCGCCGGCGTCATCGAGCCGTCGCTGCTCGAGAAGGTCCGTCCGGAGCTCGAGAAGATTCGCCCCTGGCCGGCGGTGTTCGACCAGCGTTATGTCAAGCGCCTCGACGGACCGAACGTCAAGAAGGGCAAGAACAAGAAGGACCTGGCCGAACAGGTCATCGCCGACATCCGGCGGTTCAAGGAGGACCACAACCTCGATCGCCTGGTGATGGTCTGGTGCGGCAGCACCGAAGTGTTCATGACGGAGTCGCCGGCGCACGCGACGATCGAGAGCTTCGAGCGGGCGCTCGAGGAGAGCGATCCGGCGATCCCGTCGAGCATGGTCTACGCCTACGCAGCGATTCGCGAGGGGATTCCCTACACGAACGCCGCGCCCAACCTGACCGCCGACATTCCCGCGCTGGTCGCGCTGGCCGCCAGGACTCAGGCGCCGCTTGCCGGCAAGGACCTGAAGACGGGGCAGACGCTGATCAAGACGATCATCGCGCCCGGCCTGAAGGCGCGGCTGCTCGGCATCACCGGCTGGTATTCGACCAACATTCTCGGCAACCGCGACGGCGAGGTGCTCGAGGATCCGGAGTCGTTCAAGACCAAGGAGGAGAGCAAGAAGTCGGCGCTCGACTACATCCTGCAGCCGAAGCTGTATCCGGACCTCTACGAAAACCTGTATCACATGGTCCGGATCAACTATTACCCGCCGCGCGGCGACAACAAGGAAGGCTGGGACAACATCGACCTGGTCGGCTGGCTCGGCTACCCGATGCAGCTCAAGATCAACTTCCTCTGCCGCGACAGCATCCTGGCGGCGCCGATCGTCCTCGACACTGCGCTGTTCATGGATCTGGCCAAGCGCGCCGGCATGTCGGGCGTCCAGGAATGGCTCTCGTTCTATTTCAAGAGTCCGGTCCACGCCCCCGATCTGTATCCCGAGCACGATCTGTTCATCCAGCTGATGAAGCTGAAGAACACGCTGCGCTTCCTCATCGGCGAGGAGCTGATCACCCACCTGGGGCGCGAGTACTACGACTGATCGCCGGTTGATCCGCGAATGAAGGCGTCCCTGATCCAACCGGCACTCATCGGCGGATTGGTCAGCGGGGTGCTGTCCGCGCTGCCCCTGATCGCGGGCGCCAACCTGTGCTGCTGTCTGTGGATCGTCAGCGGCGGGGTGGTGGCCGCCTACCTGCTGCAGCAGAACCAGACCGGGCCGGTCGCGGCCGGCGACGGCGCCCTGGTCGGCCTGCTCGCCGGCGTGATCGGCGCCTTCGTCTATCTGGTCGTGTCGATTCCGATCAATCTGCTGGTCGGCCCGATGGAGGAGCGCATCTTCCAGGGTCTGGCGGAGACGATGAACAACATGCCGCCGGAGTTCCGCGAATACGCGGAGCGCTCCCGGAGCGGCGACTTCCGCATCGCGCGGGTGGTGTTCAGCTTCATCTTCATGCTGTTCCTCGGCGCGGTCTTCTCGACCATCGGCGGACTGGTCGGGGGGCTGATCTTCGGCCGGAGGACGCCGCCCGGGGTCATCGACGTCCGGCCGGTCGAGTAGTTCCCTGGTCCGCTCCCCTCGCCAGATGTATCTGGGACCTCTGCCGCGGGAACGAACCGTCCGGGTTTGACGTATCCTGTCCTGCGGGTCAACCTCGGTCGAATCACCTCACCATGGCACTGATTGAAACCGTCGATTTGTGGAAGACCTACGTCATGGGTTCCGAAGAGATCCACGCGCTGCGCGGCGTGTCGATCTCGATTGACCGCGGCGAATACGTCGCCATCATGGGGCCGTCGGGGTCGGGCAAGTCGACGCTGATGAATCTGATCGGCTGCCTGGACACGCCGAGCAGGGGCTCGTATCTGTTGAACGGCAAGCAGGTCGGCCAGATGAACGACAACGAGCTGGCGCGGATCCGCAACGAGGAAATCGGGTTCGTCTTCCAGACGTTCAATCTGCTGCCGCGGGCGACGGCGCTCCACAACGTCGAGCTGCCGCTGGTCTACGCCGGCGTCCAGTCCGCCGAGCGCCAGATCCGCGCCAGACAGGCATTGGAGAGAGTGGAACTCGGATCGCGCATGACGCATCGGCCGAACGAGCTGTCCGGCGGCCAGCGGCAGCGCGTCGCGATCGCCCGCGCGCTCGTCAACGACCCGTCAATCCTGCTGGCCGACGAGCCGACCGGCAACCTCGACTCGAAGACCGGCACGGAAATCATGGCGCTGTTCGAACGCCTCCACAAGGCGGGCAACACCATCGTCCTCGTCACCCACGAGCCGGACGTCGCCGGATACGCCTACCGCACGATTCAGGTCCGTGACGGCCAGGTCGAGAACGACGTGCGCCGGGCGGCTTAGTTAGCAGCCTGTAGCAAAAGTCCGTCTGCTGGTCTTGCGCTGACTGCTGGCGCCGTCCGTATACTATGTCCCCGATCTCGGGAGGACCAATGGTGCCGACGCTGTTGACGGTCTTGATTGGTCTGCTGGTGGCGGCGCCGGCATTGGCGCAGAGCGCGGCGGTCTCGGGCACTGTCGTCGATCAGACGGGCGGGGCGGTTCCCGGCGCAACGGTGCGCCTTGCCGCCACCGGCGCCGGTGGCGCGGCGTCGACGACATCGGGATCGGCCGGCCAGTTTCGCTTCCTGAACGTCGCCGGCGGGACCTACGAGATCACGGTGACGCTGCCGGGCTTTGCCTCTGCCTCTCGGCCCGACGTCACCGTCTCGAGCGATGCCGTCGACCTGCCGCCGATCACACTGGCGCTCGCCGCGCTGAGCGACACCGTCGTCGTCAGCGCCACGCGATCCGAGCAGGCGCTGGTCGACGCGCCGGCGACGATGAGCATCGTCACCAGCGCCACGATCGCGAGCACCCCGGCGATGAACTATGGCGACCTGCTGCGCTCGGTGCCGGGCGCGAACGTGATACAGCTGTCTGCCCGTGACATCAACATCACCAGCCGCCAGAGTACCGGAACGCTCACCAATTCACAGCTGGTACTGCTCGACGACCGATCGATCTACCTCGATTTCTTCGGCATCGTGCTATGGGATTTCCTGCCCAACAACCTGAGCGATATCCGGCAGATCGAGGTCATCCGCGGTCCGGCGTCCGCGGTCTGGGGTGCCAACGCGCTCACCGGCGTCGTCAACGTCATCACCAAACCGCCGCGCGAAGCGCTGGGGACGACCGTGTCGTTGACCGGCGGCTGGTTCAGCCGCGCTGCCGGATCCGGCGCCGGCAAGGGGGTCGGCACGCTGTTCGGCGCCAATGCCACCACCTCGCGCGCGCCGAACAGCCGGTGGGCGTACCGGATCTCAGCCGGCTACTTCAATTCCGATGCGCTGCCGAGGCCGTCCGGGCGGATCCCGCTGATCCAGGATCCGCGCGATCCCGCGGCGATGGTTGGCGGCGCCCAGTATCCTGGTGATGGGGACGGCCCGACCGGAACGGCGTTCGCGAACCGGGGCACCAGCCAGCCCAAATTCGACGTGCGTGTCGATCAGGAGATCGACGGCGGGCGGATCACCTACGCGGCCGGCATCGCCGGTTCGCAGGGCATCATCCACACCGGGATCGGGCCGTTCGACATCCAGAACGGCTCCTCCATGGGGTACACCAAGGCGAACTACCAGCGCGGCGCGCTCAAGGTGAACCTCTTCGCGAACCTGATCAGCGCCGAGGCGCCCAACCTGCTGCTCGCGGATCCCGTGACGCAGAAACCGCTGCAGCTCAACTTCAAGACCCAGACCTACGACATCGACGCCCGCGACAGCCGGACCGCTGGCAGGCGCCACGTGTTCACCTACGGCGGCAACGCCCGCCGCAACAATTTCGATATCACGATTGCGCCCAGCGCCGAGAATCGCAGCGAGCTGGGCGCCTTCGTGCAGGACGAGATCCTGCTCGACCGCGTCCGGTTCACCGTTGGCGGCCGGCTCGACAAGTTTGGCAATATCGACGGCCCGGTCTTCTCACCACGCCTCGCGGCGATCGTCAAACCGTTCGACGACCACGCCATCCGCGTCTCGTTCAATCGCGCGTTCCGATCGCCCTCGGTCGTCAACAACTACCTCGATATCGGCGTCGTCGTTCCCACCGACCTGAGCGGACTGGCGCCCCTGCTTCCGCCCGCGCTCCAGCCTGCGGTCGCGGCGCCGTTCCCGCTGGTCGTGCGCGCGGTCGGCAGCCGTCTGCCGATCGGCGGCCGGGCGCAGAGCGATCTCAAGGAGGAATCGCTGACCGCCTACGAGATCGCGTACACCGGCACGCTGGCCTCGCGCACCATGATCGGCGCGGCGTTCTACGTCAACGATGTCGACGCCAACATCAACTTCTCGCAGCTGCCGGGCACGCTGGATCCCTACACCTCAGGCAACCCGCCGCCAGGCTGGCCGCTGCCGGCGTCGGTCCTCGACGTCCTGGCCGCGCGCGGGATCCTCCTGCCGCGAACCGCCTTCACCTATCTGAACCTGGGGCCGGTCCGCAGCAGGGGGATCGAGCTCTCGCTCGATCACCGGGTGAGCAGCAGCCTGACGGCATTCGCCAACTACTCGTGGCAGGCGAAGCCGACGCCGCGCGACAGCTCGACGCCGTTCCCGTCAGCCGAGCTGGCGCTGCCACCGACCAACCGGTTCAATATCGGGTTCAACGCCGACCGCCCGCGGTGGCTGGGCAGCGCCACCGTCAACCATACCGATCGGGCGTTCTGGAGCGATGTGCTGTCGAGTCCGTATCACGGTTTCACGGACGCCTACACCATGGTGAACGGTTCGTTGGGGATGAAGTGGGCGGGCGGCACGGTGACGACGCTGGTGAAGGTGACCAATCTCTTCAACGCCGCCATCCAGCAGCACGTGTTCGGCGACATCGTCACGCGCCAGGGCGTGTTCGAAGTGCGGTTGAAGCTGAAGTAGCCCGCGCTGGCCAATCAGCTACTTCGCCGCCGCCTTCCGCTTCCACAGCTCCCAGGCGCGTCCGTAGGGATCCGGCGTGGCGTAGTAGCGGCGCGCTTCCTCGGGGTCGAGGAAGGTCAGGGGACCGCCGAGGGCCATCGCCTGCGCCTGCAGCCGCGCATTCATGTCCAGGTAGACGCTCCGGCCCACCGTGGTGGGAACCGTGTCGCCGACGATCACTGCCCCATGCCCGCGCATCAACGCCGCCGGTTTGTCGGCCAGGGTCATTGCCAGCGCCCGTCCCAGCGGGCCGTCCCCGATCAGCATGTTGGACATGCCGGCGGCGTCGCGGATCTCAAACACCGGGATGCCTTCGGCGACGAACGCGCTCTGGTGGTAGATCGGCCGCAGCGCGACCCGCGACACGCCGAAGGGGATCAGCGACGGAGTGTGGCAGTGGACGATGGCATTGACGTCGGCGCGGAGCCGGTAGATCTCGCTATGGATGAAGCGCTCCCGGTACGACGTCCGGCCGCGCGGGTCGAGCGGCGCGCCGTCGAGGTCGTACTCCATGATGTCCGCCGTGGTCACCAGCTCCGGCGCCACCGACCGTGCCAGCAGGAACCGATCGGCGCGCTGCGGATTCCGGGCGCTGACGTGGCCATAGCCGTCGAGGATCTGCTCCTGGGCCAGGATGCGATTGGCGGCCACCAGGTCGTCGATCAAGGGCGTGTCGGGCCGCGGCGCCGCCGGGACCGGCGTTTGACTGGCCAGCAGGACGAGCCGATCGGCCAGCGGCGCCGCGGCGAGCAGCGTGCACGCCCCGAGAAACCGCCGACGCGATCCGTCGCGATCAGCCATGGCGCCGATTCTAGCGTCATTTCGTTTGTCCTTGTACGTAGTGTCCGCCTTCAGGCGGACCGTCGGCACAACCGGAGAGCCCCTAGCCAGCTAAATCGCCGCCCAATGACCGGCGGCGATCTCGCGCAGCGGCGCGCTTCGATCGATCGATAGCGAATCGAGCATGATCCGGCGCCGCGGCGCGTCGGGATCGGCGACCGGAACGGCCGACAGCAGGGCGCGGGTATACGGATGCTGCGGTGCGCTGAACAGCGCGGCGGTGCCGGCGAGCTCGACGATTCGTCCGAGATACATCACGGCCACCCGGCTGCAGATGTGCTCGACCAGCCGCAGATCGTGGGCGATGAAGAGATACGTGAGCTGCAGCCGTTCCTGCAGATCCATCAGCAGGTTGATCACCTGTGCCTGGACCGACACATCGAGCGCGGACACCGGTTCATCGAGGACCAGGAACGACGGATTCAGCGCCAGCGCGCGAGCCAGGCCGATCCGCTGCCGCTGACCGCCGCTGAACTCGTGCGGGTAGCGTTCGAGGTGGGACTCGCTCAGTCCGACCAGTTGAAACAGCTCGGCGACCCGTTCGCGGCGGGCCGCCCGATCACCGAGGCGATGAATGATCAGCGGTTCCTCGACGATCTGCCGCGCGCGCATCCGCGGATTGAGCGACGAATACGGATCCTGAAACACGATCTGCATGTCGCGGCGCATCTGCCGCAGGCGCCCGGCCGCGGCCGCGAGCACCTCTTCGCCGCGGAACCGGACCCGGCCCGACGTCGCCTCGACCAGGCGGAGGAGGCAGCGTCCGGTGGTGGTCTTGCCGCTGCCGGATTCGCCCACCAGACCGAACGTCTCTCCCTCGTCGATGCGAAAGCTGACGTCGTCGACCGCCTTGACGACCGTGCCGGCGGCAAACAGCCCCTTGTTGCGGGTGAAGTGCTTGACGAGATGATCGACCTCGATCAGCGCCATCAGGGTCGGCCGTCCAGCGCCGGAAGACGATCGACGGCGCCCGGCGGGCGACCGCCGCCCGGCGGATCAGTCACGGCCGCCGCTTGTCGATCCGGATCGTGCAGATAGCAGCGGGCGCCGTGGCCGGGCCCGACCGTATACTCCGGCGGGGCGGCGATCGTGCACGGTTCGAACCGGAACGGACAGCGCGGGTTGAACGCGCAGCCCGGCGGCATCGCGCCGAGCATCGGCACGGTGCCCTCGATCGCCCGCAGGCGCTGGCCGGGTACGCCGCCGGGAATCGAGGCGAGCAGGCCCTGCGTGTAGGGATGTTTCGGCTGGCGCAGGATGGCGCGGACCGAGCCTTCTTCCACGATCCGCCCCCCGTACATCACGGCGACGCGGTCGGCGGTTTCGGCGATGATGCCCAGGTCGTGGGTGATCAGGAGCAGCGCCAAGTTGAATGTCGATCGCATCTCGCGCAGCAGGTCGAGGATCTGCGCCTGGATCGTCACGTCGAGCGCGGTGGTGGGCTCGTCGGCGATCACCAGCGAGGGCTGGCAGGCCAGTGCCATCGCGATCAGGATGCGCTGCCGCATGCCGCCCGAGAGCTGGTGCGGATAGTCGCGGACGCGCGCCGCCGGGTCGGGCACCCGCACCGCATCCAGCAGCTCGACGGCGCGGATCCTGGCGTCCCGGCGTGAGGCGCGCCCGTGGACGCGCAGCGTTTCCGCGATCTGGTCGCCGACGGTGAACACCGGGTTGAGGGCGGTCATCGGCTCTTGAAAAATCAGCGCGATGTCCGCGCCGCGCACGGCCCGCATCTCCGCTTCCGGCAGCGTCAACAGGTCGCGGCCCTTGAACAGGATGCGGCCGCCGGCGATCCGCCCGGGCGGCTGTACCAGGCGCATGATCGACAGCGCGGTGACGGACTTGCCGCTGCCTGACTCGCCGACCAGACCCAGCGTTTCGCCCGCCCGGATGTCGAAGCTGACCGCATCGACAGCTGGGACCGGGCCGCCCGCCAGATCGAAGACCGTCGACAGCCCGGCGACCGACAACAGCACGGGCGGGGAAGGATCGCTGGGGTCAGCGCTGTCGAGTGAGCGCCCCGTGCTCATATCGTCGACGTTTCCGAGTATTCGCCGAAGACGGCGCGCAGGGCGTCGGAGACTTCCCCGACGGTGGCCAGCGATTCCACCGCGGCGATGATCGGCGGCACCAGGTTGCTGCCGTCGCCCGCCGCCCGCGAAACCGCCTCGAGCGCGGCCCGCCAGGTACTCGCGCTCCGGCTCGCGCGGACGGCGCGCACGCGCTCGATCTGCAGCCGCTCAACCTCGGAATCGGCGCCAAAGAGAGGGGGCTGGGAACCGGGGACTGCAGCCTGGGTCTCCTCGAGATCGGGGTCTCCCACCGCCAGCCGCTGTTCCGAAAACCTGTTGACGCCGACGACGACGGCGGCGCCGGCGTCGATCGCCAGCTGCGCCTGGTAGGCCGATTCCTGAATCTCCCGCTGGATCAGCCCGGTTTCGATCGCCGCCAGTGTGCCGCCGGCGCGGTCGATGCGGTCGAGCAGCGCCTCGGCGCCCTGCTCGATCTGGTTGGTCAGGACCTCGATGGCGTATGACCCGGCGACCGGATCGACGGTGTTGGCGACGCCGGTCTCTGCCGCGATGATCTGTTGTGTGCGCAGCGCGATCCGCGCCGAGTCCTCGGTGGGCAGGGCCAGGGCTTCGTCGCGACCATTGCAGTGGAGCGACTGGGTCCCCCCGAGCACCGCGGCGAGCGCCTGCAGCGCCACCCGGACGATGTTGTTGTCCGGCTGCTGAGCGGTCAGCGTGCTGCCGGCGGTCTGGGCATGGAAGCGCAGCTGTTGCGCCCGCGGGTTGGTGGCGCCGAACCGATCGCGCATCAGGCGCGCCCACAGGCGCCGGGCCGCCCGGAACTTGGCGATCTCCTCGAGGAAATTGTTGTGCGCGTTGAAGAAAAACGACAGCCGGGCGCCGAACTGATTGACATCCAGCCCGGCCGCGACGGCGGCCGTCACATACGTCATCGCGTTGGCGAACGTGAACGCCACTTCCTGAACGGCGGTCGATCCGGCTTCGCGGATGTGGTAGCCGCTGATCGAAATCGTGTTCCACTGCGGCAGCTCGCGCTCGCAGAACGCGAAGATGTCGGTGACGATCCGCAGCGAGGCGCGCGGCGGATAGATATAGGTGCCGCGCGCAATGTACTCCTTCAGGATGTCGTTCTGGATCGTGCCGGAGAGGGTGCCCGGCATCACCTGCTGCCGGCGCGCCACCGCGATGTAGAGCGACAGCAGGATGATCGCGGTCGCGTTGATGGTCATCGAGGTCGAGACCCGATCGAGCGGGATGGCGTCGAACAGGCCGGCCATGTCTTCCAGCGAGTCGATCGCGACGCCGACGCGGCCAACTTCGCCGGCCGCCAGCGGGTGGTCGGAGTCGTAGCCCATCTGCGTCGGCAGATCGAACGCCACACTCAGGCCGGTGACGCCCTGCGCCAGCAGATAACGGTATCGGGCGTTGGACTGCCCCGCGCTGCCAAAGCCCGCGTACTGGCGCATCGTCCACAGCCGGCCGCGATACATCGTCGGATGAATGCCACGAGTGAACGGAAACTCACCCGGGGACCCAAGGGCAGTGGACGGCGTCCAATCCGCGAGGTCGTCGGGTGTTCGAGCGTAGTGTGGAGGAGGCTGCCGACCGGTCATCAAGGCGGACTGTGGGCAATTGTAACGCGTTCCAACTCCAGGCGGCGTCCGCGACGGCTGTTGTGCCTCGATGATAATGTCCCCTTCCCACCACATTAGAAATGTCCCC
>JBDTRR010000007.1:0-141211 GCA_039931615.1 Acidobacteriota bacterium | reverse complement strand
CGCTCGATCCCGCCAACACGCAGTATTCCTGGAAGCTGTTCACCTATCGGTGGGATGGCGCCACCCCCGGTGAGCACACCCTCGTGTCACGCGTGACCGACGCGAACGGCGTCGTACAGCCGGCGGCCGCGGATCTGGCGAGGAAGAAGACGTTTCTCGAAGACAATTCGCAGTTCCCGCGCAACGTGCGAATCGGCTGAACACGAATCCACGATGGCGACACCCGCTCATCCCAGCAGCCGTTCGTTCGTGTCGGCGTGAACCTCGCTCGTGGGCGTGACGACGAATCCAGGCGGCCGGCCCGGAGGCAGCCGCGTCGGCGCCCACGGCGTCAGCCCAGACGTTCCTGTGGCCGAGTTGAAGGTGCGGCCTACGCAGGTGTGCGAACTGGACGACGTCATGACCGCCGATCGTGCGATCCTCCGCCATGAGGATCGGGGCGCCCGCAATCACGAACACCTGCCACGAACTTAAGATCTGTAACCGAGTACATCGAGTTGCGAATCTGGACACCACCGCTACCGTTCGACGGCGGCCCGACGGTGACTTGGAGCGCGTCCGTCGTCACTTCAGAGGTTCAGGCGGGTCCTGTCCGATGAACTGCGTGCCCGCCGCACCGTGAGCGTTAGAACGACCAGGACCACCACGCCGAGGACAAAAGCCCATTGTGTTCCGATGAGTTGAATCGCCAGCATAACCACACCACCACCTTCCTCAGAAGTCCGCGCTATCGGCTCGCCAGGCGTCCACCAAGGTACCGAGTTCGCCCGGCACCTGGTATCCGCGCGGGACAGTATTCCTTCGGTGAAAAGACCGCAGATACCGGATCGTGTTAAATTCACCGAACTGTGTTGGACTCATGTGTCCTGATCCCCGCCGCGCTCGAAAGACAGTGTGCGCCCGCCACAGCGGCGGACTGCTCTACACCGCGGCGACGATGATCGCTCAACCAGCGGCGTACTAACGAGCTAGCGGCCGTTCAAGTAGCTGCGGCGAGCGCGCACCTTGAATGTCGACGCTCTCGTACGAACCCTGATCCTGTGAGCGCGTCCATCAGGCGAACTGGAACGGAACGTCAGTAGATATTGACTCCGCAGTTCCTGATCGATCCGCTCGACCGTCGACACCAGATCGTTGCGAGCCATGCGCGACGCGGCGCCGAGTGTCGGCCACCGCCGTTCGGCAGCCTTCCAAGCACTCGGAATGAGGAGAATCGCCAGCAGGCGGGCGCCCATGAAGCTTGCCCCCACCGCAACGCCCAGATCCACGCGTTCTTCGCCGCGCAGATAATCTCCCACCACCGTGCCGGCCGTCCGGACAACGGCGATGAGCAACCAGTAGCTACCCCTCGTTCGGGAACTTGGCTGTTAAGTCGATGGTCAGGACCGTTGACAGCAACACACCAGCGTCAGCGATCCAGGCTCGAGCCCGAAGCTTAGGATCCTGTGACGAAGTCGCCCAACGTGGTCCCCATCGTAACCATCAGGCGTCGCGTCAGAACCTCGACAACACGCCGATGGCTCGATAGAGAGCCTGTGGTGGGCCTGGTAGACAGGTGCGCGGTTGTGGCGACAACGATACGCACAAGCGTAACGAAGCCGGACGAGCAGGCGGCCCCAAGAGACATCCGCCATCACTTGGCGTGATCCGAGTGCAGCTGCGCATCTTTCTCGCCCTTGTAAGGTTTCGGTCCCACCTGGTGTTCCATCAAGTATGGGGCCCGAGATCGCGGCCATGACGAAACCAGCGAATCGAATGATCGAATGGCGCGTATCCGATGACCACGTCCGGAGGCACCGACGTCGTCATGCCGCGCGGTCGACCTTGTCACGCTCTTGCCGGACAGACGATCACATGGCAAGGAGGACGCATGAACGAGCCGAGATGCACGAATCGATCGCGGGCGGGAGCGCTGACGCCCGCGCGCCGACGATCGCCGGTGCCGATCGTGTGTGGCGGCTCCGTGGCGCGACCGATGATCTCCGCGGTCTCGTGATCGAGACATCCTTCGGCTATGCATTCGGGCTTGAGCTCGACGCGGAACTCGTGTCCTTGCACCTGCACGCCACGTTGGATGGTCTCATCGCATCTGCCGATCGCGTCGAGGCCGCGCTGCTCGCGCAGGGATGGCGCGTCATCCCCGACACACAGCCCTCGTTCACCCACACACGACTCTGGAGATCTTCATGCCGTTGCGATCCGAATTGCTAATCACGCGCTCCGTCCTTCGCGCCTTCATCCGCCACGCGTGGCCCGTCGTCGTCGCGCTGCTCGTGGTCCCGGCCATCAGCTTCGCGCAGTCGCCATGGGAGCGGGCCAGCGCGAATCTGGCCACCTCCTTCACGGGCCCACTGGCCCGGTCGCTGGCGCTTGTCGCGATTGTCATCGGCGGCCTGATGATGTTCATGTTTGGCGAAGGCGGTGCCAAGCGGCAGATCAGCGGGATCGTGTTCGGCGGCGGCCTCGCGCTC
Source organism: Acidobacteriota bacterium (assembly GCA_039931615.1). GTDB lineage: Bacteria > Acidobacteriota > Vicinamibacteria > Vicinamibacterales > CAVVIG01 > JAHFUI01. The sequence continues at coordinate 138,740 of JBDTRR010000007.1, read as the reverse complement.
TTCGCGGCGCAGTTCCTGACCTGGCTCTTTTGACGACCATGACGACCGAGCGTTGATGGTCGACGGCTACCGCGTCAAGGTCCTGACGATGAAGGAGTCGCGCGCGAACACGTTTGCGCACATCCTGCAGGACTTGTTCGCCATCCCGAGCCCGTTCATCGTCTGCCTGGAATGGCAGCGCCTGTCCACGGCGCGGATGCGACGGGACCTCCATGCGCGGCAGCGACATTTGTTTAATCAGCGGGTCTCTGACCCTGACCCGATTTGGTGGACGGATTAATTACGCTCTTTGAGTCGGTCTTCCTTCTTCTTGTTCAGAGACCACTGACGGGTGTGGGCGCGGTGGGAAACGGCGTCCTTTGCCGTTTTCCATGGCGTCCATACCCTCTTCGGCGGCGTGCCGTTCGAAGGCGGCCGGACTGATCTGCCCGAGCGTCGAATGCCGGCGGCGCTGGTTATAGAAGACTTCGATGTAGTCGAACAACGCCATCTTCGCCTCGCCGTGACTGTCGAAGCGCTCGCCGAGCTCGCCCTTGACCGTCGAGAAGAAGCTCTCCATCACGGCATTGTCCCAGCAGTTGCCGCGCCGGCTCATGCTGCAGATGATGCCGCGCGCCTCGAGAATATCCTGATAGTCCTCGCTCGCGTACGTGCAGCCCTGATCGGAATGATGGAGGAGGCCATGGTCGGGGCACCGGCGCTTGAGTGCCATCTCCAGAGCCTTGATGGTGACGTGCCGGTCGTTCACGGCGCTGACCGCCCACCCCACGATGAACCGTGAGAACAGATCCAAGACCGCGGCGAGGTAGAGCTTGCCGCTGCCGCTGCTCCCAATGACGAATTCCGTCGTATCGCTGACCCACCGCTGATTCGGCGCTGCCGCCTCAAACCGTCGGTCGAGCAGATTGGCTGCGACCGGTTGGTCGTGATCGCTCATGGTGGTCACTTTGTAGCGCTTGCGCGCCCGCGCTTTCAGGCCGTCTTCCTGCATCAGTCGGACCACACGCTTGCGGCTCACCCGCTCCTGCTGCTCGATGAGATCTTCGTGAATGCGCGGGCTGCCGTACCGCTCCTTGCTCTCCGTGAAGGACGCCTGCACCAGCACCTTGAGTCGGCGATCGTCACGGGCATGCGTCGATTCCGGACGACGCTGCCAGGCGTAGAAGCCGCTGCGCGTCACGCGCAGACAGCGACAGAGAATGGTGACCGTATGCTCGGCCCGCTTCGCCGCGATGAAGGTAAACCTCATCGGCTCTGCTTCGCGAAGAAGGCCGCCGCTTTTTTCAGGATTTCGCGCTCCTCCTGAACGATTCGCAATTCTTTCCGGAGCCGCACGAGCTCCTCGCGCTCCGCCGTCGTCAGGCCCGTCTTGCCCTTGCTCCGATCCGCCCGTGCGTGCTCGACCCAGTTGCGCAACGACGACTCCGTCAGACCCAGGTCGCGGGCGACCGCCGCGACCGCCTTGCCTTCATCGAGGACCAGTCGCACCGCCCCCGTCTTGTACTCCTCAGTGAAACTTCGTCGCGTCCGTTTTCCCTTCGGCTCTGCCATGGTCGACATCGTATTCCCCTTTCGGAAGATGTCCACCAAAGCGGATCAGGGTCACTCGCTGGTCAATTACCTCAGTCCGCAGACCACCACCGAGGACATGCTCGTCGACGAGTCCGCCTCGGCCACGGTCCGAGACCTCGGACAGAACCTCACGGCGCTCGAGGTCGAGGGCCACATCTTCGGGTCGTGTTCTCTCACGGTCGTCGCGTACGACCGGGACGCGATGCGGCTGGATCGCAGCGTGGCCGAATGTCTCAAGGTCTTTGCCGGGCACGACGGAGCGCTCTGCGAGGAGAGTTACAACCTCTTAAACGCCTGGCTCGCGATCGTGCCAGGCAATGCATCGCACAATGTGCGCCGACTCGCGCTGCTCAACACCAACGCGGCCGACCTGAGTTCCTGTTCACGCGCCATACGGGACAGCGGACCAGCATTCACCTGGTGGATCGCGAGTGTCTGGCGGTCTTCGAAACGGAACACCAGACGCCGTACTTCTGGAACCTGCATTATCAGGATGTCGGCCACGCGTTGATCCAGGGGGCTACCGGATCGGGCAAGTCGTTCCTCGCGCCGTTCATCGTGACGCACGCGCAGAAGTACGACCCGATCACCGTCATCTTCGATCACGGCGGCAGCTACGACGCGCGGTCCATTCAGAGCGCGCAGCAAAACCTCGACACGCTGTGGAATGCGCTGAGCCAACCCGATGCCTGGTCCATCCTCGCCAACTTGTTGTACTGGACGATGCTGCTGGTCATCGGCCTCGCGCAATTCGCGCTCTTGTTCGTCGTGTCGTTCAGCCTGATCGCGAGTGCGATCTGCGCCCTGGTCGGTCCGCTGTTCGTGCCGTTCTTCATCGTGCCCTCGCTGGAACGGATCTTCTGGGGGTGGCTGAGGGCGTTTATCCAGTACTCGTTCATGCGGGTCATCGCCAATGCGTTCATCTTTCTGTTCGAGCGATTCCTGAGCGGCTTCCTGCAGACGCTCCCGCCCGGCCTGAGGCTCGAAGATCAGCTCTTGTACTCCGTCCATGTCGTGATGATACTGGTGACGTTTACCGTGGGCGTGTTGCTCGTGCCGTCGTTGACCAGTTCGATCTTCTCAGGTCGATCCGGTGAGTCCACGTTGCCCGATCGGATCGGCTTTTAAGGAGAGGCCAGCATGAACGTGTGTCCGAGCGAACGCGCCAGGCAGCGCGCCGACACGCGACCGTGGTCCGATTCTTCGCGGCCATGGCGATCCTCACGCTGACGTTCGCCGCCATAGTCGCCGTTCGCTACCTGCTCGCGTGGTGGTAAGAGGGAGTGAACACGATGGACACGAGTGCACCGCCGCCATATCAACTGCCGCCACTCGAGGACGCCAAGCGCCAGTACGGCGAGCTGTTCGGCTCGGCGCTGGTCATGAACACGTACCTCAAGATCGCTCCTGTGCGTCTCGGTCGTTGCGGTCGGGCTCTTGGCCCTGAACGTGCGCACGCAGACCAAGGCCGAGCACCTGAAGCCGCTGATCATCAGGATTGATGATATCGGTCGCGCCCAGGCGGTGCAGTACGACGCGCTGACGTACCGCCCGCAGGGCCCGCTCCGGAGCTGAAGTACTTCCTGACGCAGTTCGTGACGAAGCACTTTGGCCGGATCCGCGCGACCGTCAAGGAGCGCTACGCGGAGTCCCTCTACTTTCTCGACGCGACGATCGCCGACGCGACGATCGCGCAGAACCAGCGGATGCAGACGCTCGAGAGTTTCATCAGTGGAGCGTCGGACGAGATTGACATCCACGTCAAGAACGTCACCCTCGACGAGCTGAAGAGTCCCCCATATATGGCGGCGGTGGACTTCGAACAGGTCTACTACAGCTTTTGGAGCCGGCAGGAGCACAAGCGCGAAACGTTCACCGCCCAGCTCACGTTTGCGCTCAAGGACCAGATTGCCAACGCCATGGTGTTGGTGAATCCGCTCGGACTCACCATTACCTACTTCCGCGTCGACCAGGCGTTTCAATGATCGTCAATACCGCGTTCCTCGCGGCCATGATCCTGCTCCTGCTGAGTTTCTCGATCCTCGGCCAGCTGGAGTTCCTCGCGCCCTACCGGCACGTCATCTTCGTGCAGCACCTCTGGGTGGTGGTGGGCAGCCTGGTCGTCGTGTTCCTCAACCTGTTCGCGGTGTGTTATCTGGCCGGCCGCGGGCTCTTCCTCAAGGACACGGGGGCGGAAGCTCGCCCACGTCGAGCGCCAGCTCCGCACGCCGGACACCGTCGTCCGCGATCTCTCCGATCGATTGGCGCAGGAGGAGTGAATCCGTGTCGCGAGAGACCCGCGATGATCGCACCGAGGAACACCACCGGAAGGCGGACCCGCCCGTGGACCGTCATCGCTCGAGCGGCCGCGTGGACGTGCCGATCGAGGGCCTCGCGCTGCCGCGCGGAGAGGGTGGTGAGGCGGTCGAACATCGCGATCGTGTCTACCACCTGCGCGGGTCCGAGAGTCGCCTGCTGCACACCGCCGGAGCCTTCCGCGTCGTGCCGGCCACCGATTTGGCGGCGGGTCGATTGTCCGCGGACGCCTTCAAGGAAGACCTTCGCCACCTCTCGCACCAGGGTTTGATCGAACGTCGAACCATTCCCATTAATCATGAACCGACGCGCGTCGTCGTGCTCACGCGCGAGGGCAAGGCACTCCTGGATGACCGTCGCGACGAGGGCACTGGGGGGCGAACGCAGCAGTATCACGCGGGCCTCGTCAAGCCGCTGGAGCTGGGGCACGACGCGCAGCTGTATCACGTGCACGCGCGTTCGATCTATCGGGCGCTGCAGCAAGACGACAACCGCAATCGCCGGCGCACGAGCGCGGCCGCGATTGCCCGGAAGCTCATGATCCTCGACTTCGTGCTCGGCGAGCCGGGCACCGAGTGGTATGCGACCGAAGCCGACAAGGTCGCCTTCTTTACGCAGCGATTGGGCGTCCCGCCGCGCGACCTGCCGCAGCGGCGCTTCGCGTCCGATGACCAGCGGCTCACGTCGACGACCCGGTACTTCGTCCACAAGCTGCCGATCGGCGTGGCGGGCGATCCGCCACGGCTGCACTTTGTGACGCTGGCCCTCGACCCGAGCGGCCAGGGGCTTGCGTCGTTTCTCCACGACCACGCCCGACTCCTCAGCCATCTCCCGGACTGGACGATCGTGGCCGTCGGCCCGAAGGGGTGGGCCGGCGAGACCGGCTGCCGCCCGCAGTTTGACCGCTATGTGGCGGGGATCCCCGCGACGTCGATGGCGTGGGATCGGCGCGAGGTCGCCCGGTATTTCGTTACGCGCCGGGCCGTCGACGCCAACGACCTTGCGCACCTGTCGGTGACCGATCTGAACCACTGTCGCGAAGCACGGCGACAGTTCGCCGACCCCATCGTCGAAACGCTGTACGCGCGATGGCTCGTCGATGGCGACCGCGTCCTCAACGAGTGGAGCGCCGGAAGCCTGACTCGCGTCGTCAGCCGCGGAGCCTTGAGGGCCTGCGAGTTGCCATACACGTACGAGCAATTCGGCGACGAGGCGGGCGTCTGCTGATGGGCCACCGCGTCACCATCACGGTGGCTCCTCGATCGGCCCCGGTGTCGGCCCGGAGGACGGCAGCGCACGACATCCGGCGCGCGACCGAAGAGGTACGAATAACTCGCGCGGTGCGCGATGGTTAGCGACCGTCGCGGCTCGGGCCGACCTCCGCGAAACGGGCGGCGACGTGTGCCGTCCTCAGGACCCCCGAGAAGACCACACACGAAGGGGGGAGCGACCCCAGGATTTTCGCCGGGCCTTGACCCAGCGCCTGCGATCGTTGGGTCGGCCCCGTGGGGTCGCTCCCCCTTCGTGTGTGAAGAGACGCGACCGACATACAGCCACGCGCGGAGCACGGGCCGTCACGCAAGTGATCGTGAGACGTGCGCGAAGCGCACATCAGGAGAGTGAATATGCCAATGATCAAAACCCGCACCGGCCGCGTCCCTGTCGTCCGCCACATCTGCCGGTTGCAGGAGCCGAATCGCAGCGCGCTGGTGCTGTACGCGCTGTTCATCGGTGACACGGTCGACTACGTGCTGAATCAACTGATCGCGACCACCCTCGCCAAGGATCGCGACTTCGTCGAGTGGCGTGCGTCGCAGCCCATTCCCACCGAGACCTCGAAGCTCGGCCTGCGTCGGACCACACCGCACGTCGCCGACGCGCGCCGCGACGCCGCGGTGGCTCGTTATTCCCGAATGCGGACTTTACACCGGCATCGCCATCATCGGCGCGGTCGGCACGGGCAAGACGTCCGCCTGTCTCTATCCATACGTGGAGCAGTTGCTCGCGTATCGCGCGAAGGATCCCGCGCGGAAGGTCGGCGGCCTCGTCCTGGAGGTAAAAGGCGACTTCTGCCAGCACGTGCGTCGCCTCCTCGAGCACACGGTCGAGGCGCGACTACATCGAAGTCAGCCTCGACTCCCGATACCGCTACAACCCGCTACACAACGACCTCGACGCCTACGCGTTGGCCTACGGCATCGCCACGTTGATGACGGATCTCTTCGGCAAGGGGAAGGAACCCTTCTGGCAGCAGGCCAGCACGAACCTCGTCAAATTCGTGATCCTCTTGCATCAGGTCCTCGACGACTACGTCACGCTCTTCCAGGTGTACGAACACGTCATCAACCCAGACAAGCTCCGCGCCGCCATCGCGGAAGGAGAGCGTCGGCTCGCCGCCCGGCATCGACGCCTCGCGATCGACAAGCGGGAACATCTGATGACGGCCCAGCTCACCAGCTGGGCGTGGCACCCCGAGGACAACGGGCAGGAGACGTGGACCGACTGGTCCCAGGACGCCGAGGACACCCTCACGCGCGCCGGCATCGCGTATCGCGCGTATGACGCGCCGACGGCCACGCGTGACGCGCACAAGGTCGCTCAGTTTGAAGCCGTCAAGCGGTGGTTCGAAGACGACTGGATGCGCATCGAGCCCAAGCTCCGCACGTTTATCGTCGAGGGCATCAGCGTGTTCCTGTCCCTGTTCGACGACAACCCCAAGGTCAAATACACCTTCTGTCCGCCCAAAGCCACGTACGATCCCGTTCACAATCCCGACGGCCGTCACGGCGTGCCGTTGCCGCCGCTCGCCGATCTGATCGAGCAAGGGAAGGTGGTGGCGCTCAATTTCCCAGTCGCCATGAATCCTGGCCTCGCGCGGGCGCTCGGCACGATGTTGAAGCAGGACTTTCAACGCGCGGTGCTGAACCGGATGTCCAAGATGCAGGCCGAGCCGACGCGCCCGTGGCGCGCCGTCGCGTTCGTATGCGACGAGTACCAGTCGTTCGCGACGACCGGGGAGAACGAACCGTCCGGTGACGAGAAGTTTCCTTTCCCTGGCCCGGCAGGCGCGCTGCATCCCGATCGTCGCCACGCAGAGCATCAGCTCGCTTAAGTCCACGCTCCCAGGCGAATCGTGGCGCACCCTCTTGCAGGGTCTGCGCACGAAGATCTTCCTGGCGCTGAGCGACGACGTCAGTACGCGCTTTGCCGCCGATCTGTGCGGCCAGCCTCCTCAAGAAGGCTCTGGAGTGGGACGTCATCGAGCGGATGCCGTGCGTCGTACGGTTGCTGCCAATCCCCACGCCGTCCGCGCAGTTCCACGATTTCGCGGACTACGAGCGGCTCGTGGACGCGGCGGAACGGATCGACCGGCCACCCACCTTCTCGTGCTCTTGGGGGGAGATGCCGGACTCCGCTGCGGCGAGATGATGGCGCTCCAGTGGGCCCACGTGGATCTGCACAAGCGGCAGATCTGCGTGCAGCATTCAGACTGGAAAGGTCAGGGACCAGCCCAAAAGGCGGGCGACTCCGGTACGTCCCCATGACGGTGCGGCTCGCAACGGCGTTACGGGATTACCGGCATCTTCGCAGCAAATGCGTGCTCTCTCAAAAGAATGGCCGCCCGCTGACCCAGAAAATCGTGCGGAACTACGTCCGTCGCGCGGCGCGCGTCGCGAAGGTGCCGCGCGAGGGCGTACATGTGCTTCGACACACGTTCTGCTCGCATCTCACGATGCGAGGCTCCCCCGCGAAGGCAATCCAGGAACTCGCCGGACATCAGGATCTGGCGACCACACAGCGGTATATGCACCTGAGCCCGGCCGCGATCGAGGGCGCGATCCGGCTGCTGGATCAGCGGGGAAACACGGAAAATTTTGGAGACATTATGGAGACGGGGTCTATCGAGATCGCTAAGTCCTCTCGGTAGAATGAGTTAAGTGGTGGAGGCGGCGGGAGTCGAACCCGCGTCCGAGAGTACGTTGTCGTCGGCGTCTACATGCATAGCCGCTCTTGAAGGTTCGCTTCCCACGTCGAAGAACGGCGGAAACCGTGGGTCGCTAGCCCCGAATTGTCTCGCCGCCGCGCGTCGGAACAGCACGCGGCGACCAGCCGGCATTTATGACATCCGACCCCCATCCCACCGGCGAGGACGAGGCGGACGTCGCTGTCTTAAGGGTTAGTTAAGCAGCGAGAGCGAGCTGCGTGTCTGCAGTTACTTTGTTTTCCACCGGATTTACGAGGCGGCGGGGCTCGGCATGCATCCCACGAGTCTTTACCCCCGTCGAAGCCGTGTCGCCCCCACAAAGGGAAACCGCTTGTCGGAAGGAATCGCGATCGAACAGCCTCCATTCTACGGCCATCGTCTCCTGCCGTCAAATATCTCAGCCGGTTGAAGTTGTCGGACTTCGCACGCTTGACTTCCCGCCGCCGGCCCCCGCATAATCGAAACACGCGATCCAATCTGTTGGTCGCTGGCGATCGGCAGTCGGCTGTATGAAACCAGACGCCGCGCTCCAGGGGATTTCCAAGATGCCGGTCGGCCGGAGCGCGACATCCAGGTGACTGCCTACCGGTCGGCCTTCGTCGTCGCCTCGATCGCACTCCTCACGGTCAGTCCCGCTCCACGCGCGCAGGAGCCGGTTGCGCCGGCGGCGGTCCTCTCACCGACCAACCATCCGCGGCTGCCACTCGATCTGTCCGAACTCTGGCTCGCACCCCCGGCCGGCCGCAGGACGCGAACACCCCTCCTCGACGAGCTCGCGGCGGCGATCAGGCTCGAGACGGACGGCGACCACGCCAGGGCCCTGCCGATCGTGTCAAAGCCCGCTCTGCGCGTCGGCACCCTTGGTCTGTACGGCGACTACTACAAGGGACTGGCGGAGCTGCGGCTTGGCCAGGCCGAGGCGGCCCGCCGCACGTTCCAGGCGATGCAGTCGCGCGAATTCTCAGGCTTTCTCGTCGAGGCGGCAGCCCTGCGGGAGGCCGAGGCCGACCAGGCGCTCGGCGACCACGCCGCCGCGCTGCGGATCTATGAGCGTCTCGCGGAAACCAGGACGACGGCGCCAGACGACGTGCTGATGCGTCTTGGGCGGGCCGCGAAGATGTCAGGAGACGGGAAGAAGGCCGACCGCACCTTCGCCCGTCTCTACTACGAGTATCCGTTCAGCGATTTCGCTGTCGGCGCGGGCCAGGAGCTTGATACCGGGCCGTTCATCACCGACAGCGTCCGCCACAAGGCGGCGATGGATCGCGCCGAGCGGCTGTTTGGCGCCAAGCGCTACGGGCAGGCGCGCGGTGAATTCCTTGCCGTGCGCAACGCGGCTCAGGACGACGACCGGGAGCGGATCGATCTCCGGATCGCCGAGTGCGACTACTTCCTCAAGCGGGCGCGGATTGCCAGGGACGCGCTGCGCCCATATGTGGCCCGCGCCAGGCGGCAAGGCGAAGCGCTCTTCTTCCATGCAGTCAGCTCACGCGAACTGGGTGATCTCGACGCCTATCGAAAGACGATCGAGCGTCTCAGCACCGACTTCGCCAAGGAAACCTGGGCGGAGGACGCGCTCAACGATCTCGCGACCTGGTTCATCCGGCAGGACGAGGACGAGAAGGCGAACGAGACGCTTCGTGAGCTCTACGCCCGGTTTCCGACCGGCCCATACGCTGAACGCGCCGCCTGGAAGACTGGCTGGTGGGCCTACAAGAACGGCAGCTTCGCCGACACGATCCGGGTGTTCGAGTCGGCGGCCGCCGATTTTCCGCGCTCCGACTACCGGCCGATGTGGCTGTACTGGTCCGGCCGGGCCTACGAAGGGCTGAACCAGACCGCCGCGGCCGAAGCGCGCTACGCGCTGACCATCACCGACTACCAGAACCTCTACTATGGCCGTCTGGCGGTCAAGCGGCTGGCCGGCCTGGGCGTCCGTCCTCCGGTTCGCCCGCTCGTCTTCGACGCCAGGACGCCTCCTGCCATCGCGCTGGCGGTGAGTGACGAGCCGGCCCAACCGGGGCCGGCCTCACTGCCGCCCAACGAAGCGGTCATCCGCGCGCTGCTGGCGCTCGATCTCTACGATCAGGCGGTCGACGAGCTGCGCTACGCACAGAAGATCTGGGGCGATTCGCCGCCCATTCAGGCGACACTGGCCTGGATTTATGTCCAGCAGGGACGCGCTGCATCGGGCACGGAGCAGTTCTCGCTCTTCCGCAGCGCGATCAACGCGATGAAGCGCGCCTATCCCCAGTACATGGCGGCGGGCGGGGAGGGGCTGCCACGTGAAGTCCTGAGAGTGATTTATCCGATCGCTCACTGGGACCTGATCCGGAAGTACGCGGCCGAGAACAACGTCGATCCGTACCTGGCGGCGGCGCTCATCCTGCAGGAATCGACGTTTGTACCGGACATCAGGTCGCCGGCTCGAGCGGTCGGCCTGACCCAGCTGATGACGCCGACGGCGCGGCAATACGCGCGCACGCTCGGCCTGCGCTGGACGCCGGCGCTGTTGACCAATCCCGAAGCGAACGTCCGGATGGGGATGGCCTACTTCGCCGATAAGATCAAGGAGTTCGGGGCAGTCCATCTGGCGCTGGCCAGCTACAACGCCGGCGAACGCGCGGTCAGGCGCTGGATCGTCGAGCACCCAGGCGTCCCGGACGACGAGTTCATCGACGATATTTCCTACCCCGAGACGCAGCAATATGTGAAGAAGCTGCTCGGCACCGCCGAGGACTATCGCCGCCTCTACAGCCCGGATGCCAACCGTCCGCAAAGCGACGACGACGAGCCCGTCCGGGCGGGTGCCCGCCGGACCGTCAAGACGCCGAGCGCCGTGCCGGCCAAGACGGTCAAGAAAAAGGCGGCACCACCCGCAGCCGCGAAGCCCGCCACCGCGAAGCCCGCCAGGAAACGGGCAGCTCCTGTACCGGTCCCGCCCCGGAAGAAGACGAGCACGGCGGCGAAGACCCGATAAGTCCGACCGCGCCATGTCCAGGCTGCCATGTCCAAGCTGAAGGGATCGCAAAAGGCGACCCAGTTCACCGAGTCGGTGATTCGGGAGATGACCCGGCTCAACGACCTGCACGGCGGCGTCAACCTGTCCCAGGGATTTCCGGACTTTTCCGCTCCGGAGGCGGTCAAGGACGCGGCGGTGGCGGCGATCCGCGCCGACGTCAATCAGTACGCGGTGACCTGGGGCGCCAGGCCGCTGCGCGAGGCGGTGGCGCGCGAGTTCACCCGCCGCTACGGCATCGAGATCGTCGCCGACGAACAGGTCACGGTCTGCTGCGGTTCGACCGAGGCAATGATGGCGACGATGATGGCCATCATCGATCCCGGCGACGAGGTGGTCGTCTTCGAACCGTTCTACGAGAACTACGGCCCGGACGCGATTCTGTCCGGGGCGACACCACGCTACGTCACGCTGCACGAGCCCGACTGGCACTTCGACCCGGACGAACTGGCCGCCGCCTTCAACGAACGCACCAAAGCGATCATCATCAATACGCCGAACAATCCGACCGGCAAGGTCTTCACCCGGCAGGATCTCGAAACGATCGCGGCGCTGTGCCGCCGCTGGGATGCGATTGCCATCTCCGACGAGATCTACGAGCACATCATCTACGATCACCACCAGCACGTGCCGATGGCGACGATCGGGGGGATGGCGGAGCGGACGGTGACCATCAACGGGCTGTCGAAGACCTACAGCGTAACCGGGTGGCGGGTGGGCTGGACGATTTCGCCGCCGTCGCTGACCGGCGCGATTCGCAAGGTCCACGATTTCCTCACCGTTGGCGCACCGGCGCCACTCCAGGCGGCCGGCGCGGTGGCGCTCGGCCTGCCGGACCAGTACTACCTCGACCTGGCGGCGAAGTATCAGCGGCTGCGCGACGTGCTGCTCGAGATCCTCGAGCGACACCACTTCATCTGCTACAAGCCGTTCGGCGCCTACTACATCATGACCGACATCAGCGGGTTCGGCCTCGGCGACGACGTCGAGTTCGCCCGCCACCTGGTCGAGCACGTCGGGGTGGCAGCGGTCCCGGGCAGCAGCTTCTACAAGAACGCCGCGCGCGGCCGCACCAAGCTTCGGTTCTGCTACTGCAAGCGTGACGAAACCCTGCTCGAAGCCGACCGTCGTCTGGTCAAGCTGGCACCGGCAGGTGCTGGCAACGGCTAACGGACCGGGTTTTCTTCGTGTCTTCGTGGCCCAAGGCTGTCGCGAACCGGTTACCACGCTGATCCAAGCCGCGATCTCGAGGCCGTAGCGCCGGGCAGCCGGGGCGTGAGCGTCAGTACCTGGCGACGATCCCGAAGAACATCCCCTTCAGCGTGAACGACCCGGTATCGGTGTCGACCAGGTAGCCGACGTCGAACGATCGGTAGCCGACCTGCACGCCGACGTTGTTCGTAAAGTTGACCGTGCCGTAGACGTCGACATCGACGTAATGGCCGCTGCTGTCCTCGATCAGGTTGGCCGGCAGCTTGAACCCGGTGACCTCGCCGGTGATCGAGATGTTGGGAACGACGTAGCCGCGCACCACGCCGCCAATCGCCGGAATCGGCGCGCGCGCCCGCGCGAACTCGGTCAGCCCCGGTGTGACCGTCGCCAGCGTCGCCGTCACGTCCGTCTGTTTGAGGTCGAGGATGAAGCCGGCGAACAGCCGGTTGGTCCTGACGACATCGAACTGGTAGCCGATCCGGTAGGCCTTCCAGTCGAGCGTCGATTTGACCGGCACGCCGACCCGGTAGCGCTGACCGTTGAAGACGATGTCCCTGGTCAGCGTCGCGGTCTGCTCGTACTTGATCGGGATGAACTGGAAGCGGAAATGATTGCGGGCGGCGCGCAGCTCGAGGTGCAGCTCGGGAAACCGCTGATCGGTCAGCGCCAGGTCCTTCTTGAAGTCGATCGAGGAGCCGAGGATGCCGAGCGACTCGCTGGTAATCGACATCTGCGCGCTCGGAGACCACAAACCAGCGGCGAATTCGATGTGATAACGCTCGCCAGTCGCGGGATCGCTGAGCGGTCGCGGCGTGAACTGGGCACGAGCCGGGCCGGCGACAAGCACGAAGCTGGCGGCCAGGCCGATCAGCGCGTACAGGCGGGTAGCAAATCGTGTCGTCATACGGTTTGAGAACCTCGAAAAAGACAAGCCTGGGGGCGCCAGCCGGGGGGATTGGAGAATAGCACAGGCTCGATCGGCTGAAACGCTCAACGGCTCGGCAACGGCTGAGCCAGCGCGTCGCTCAGCCAGCCGACCGCCTGTTTCTCAGACCCCTTCAGCTGGCTCGAAGACTGGAATGCGCCCGGTGAGCACCATCAGCCATCGGCGCGCCGCGGACGTCAGGATGATGACCACGCAGCCCATCATGATGACCGTGCAGATGGAGTCGACGTAGCCCTGGACCCGCACCGCCGGATTGGCGCCGACCGCCATCGGCCAGAAGTTGTCGCGGACGCTCATGAACCCTGCCGTCAGCGTGGTCGTCGAGACCAGGCACAACGGGACGAACGTGATCCACGCATATCTGGCGCGGCCGATGTTGATGATGATGGTCGTGCCGACCGCCAGCGCCACGGCGGCGAGCAGCTGGTTGGCGATGCCGAACATCGGCCAGATGGTGTTGATGCTGCCGGTCCAGATGAAGTAGCCCCAGGCCAGCACGATCAGCGTGGTGGAGACGATCGAGGCCGGGATCGAGTTGGGGCGGGCGAACGGCTTCCAGGCCCGGCCGACGAATTCCTGCAGCACGAAGCGCGCGACGCGCGTGCCGGCGTCGATCGTCGTCAGGATGAACAGCGCCTCGAACATGATCGCGAAGTGATACCAGTAGGCCATCAGGCTGCGCATCCCGGGCAGCCGGCTGAAGATGTCGGCCATCCCGATCGCCAGGGACACCGCGCCGCCGGTCCGCCCGACCACGATTTCGCCGGTCTGCGCCTGCAGGTCCAACAGGTTGACCATCGGCATGCCGAGCGTATCGAACACCGCCGGCGGGGTATTGATGGCGAAATAGTCGCCGGGATGCAGCGACGTCGCCGCGATGAATGCCATCAGGCCGACGACGCCCTCGAACAGCATCGCGCCGTAGCCGATCGGACGGATGTCGCTCTCCTTGTCGAGCATCTTCGGCGTCGTCCCGGTCGCAATCAGCGAATGGAACCCGGAGATGGCGCCGCAGGCGATGGTGATGAAGACGAAGGGGAACACCGGGCCGGGGATGATCGGTCCGCCGCCGCCGACGAACTGGGAAAATGCCGGCGCCTGCAACTGCGGGTGGACAACCACGACGCCGATGATCAGGAAGAGGATGGTGCCGATCTTCATGAACGTGCTGAGGTAGTCGCGCGGCGTCAGCAGCATCCAGACCGGCAGCACCGACGCGGCGAAGCCGTAGGCGGCGAGCGCGAAGGTGATTTGATGCCGCGAGAGCAGGAACCAGGATCCGTACGCCGAGTCGGCGACCGGCTTGCCCAGCACCACGGCCAGCAGCATGGCGACGACGCCGACGATCGTCGCTTCCTTGATGTGGCCCTTGCGCCACTTGAACATGTGGAATCCCATCAGCAGCGCCAGCGGAATGGTCATGCCGATGGTGAAGGTGCCCCAGGAGCTCTCGGCGAGGGCATTGACGACCGCCAGTCCAAGGCCGGCGAGCGCGATGACGACGATGAACAGGATGGCGATGGCGCCGGTGGTGCCGGCGACCGGACCGATCTCGGTGCGCGCGATCTCAGCCAGCGACCGGCCGCCGCGGCGGACCGAGGCCCACAGCGAGATGTAGTCGTGGACGGCGCCGGCAAGGCAGACCCCGCCGACGATCCACAGCAGCCCGGGCGCGTAGCCGAACTGCGCGGCCAGGACCGGTCCAATCAAGGGGCCGGCCCCGGTGATGGCGGCGAAATGGTGGCCGAACAGCACCCAGCGGCGAGTCGGATAGTAGTTGTGCCCGTCGAACTTGGTGTGCGCCGGCGTCACCCGCGAGTCGTCCAGCGACATCACCTTCGCGGCGATGAACGCGCTGTAATAGCGATAGGCGATCGCGAGGATACAGAGCGACGGCACGACAACGTAGAGGGCATTCATAAGCCGGAATTGTAGCCCGGCTTCGCTCGTCGTTAAAGGGAACGGGCGGGCGGCCGGGCCAGGGTCCGCCGCGGCCCGGGCGGGCCGGCCCCGACGCTATACTCGAATCATGTCTCCGTATCGGCGCCTGTTCGGCTACGTCCATCGGTACCGGCGCGATTTCCTGAAGGGACTGGCCTGCGTCGTCGTGACCCGCGGCGTCGCGGTGACCGGCCCGTGGGTGCTCGGCTACGCCATCGACGATCTCAAGACCGGCGTGACCCGCGGCAAGCTGGTCGAGTACGGCGGCCTGCTGCTCGCCATCGGCCTCGTCAGCGGCGGCTTCCTGTTCCTGCAGCGCCGCATCCTGACCGGTGTGTCCCGCTACATCGAGTACGACATGCGGAACGACTTCTTCGCGCACCTGCAGACGCTACCGCTCGAATTCTTCCAGAAGCACCGCACCGGCGACCTGATGTCGCGGGCGACCAACGATCTCAACGCGGTCCGGATGATGATCGGTCCCGCGATCATGTACTCGACCAGCACGCTGTTGACGCTGATCGTGGCGCTGACGCTGATGATCTCGATTGACGCCCGGCTGACGCTGCTGGCGCTGATTCCGCTGCCGTTGGTCTCGATTTCGGTGAAGTATTTCGGCAGCGCCATCCACCAGCGGTTCGAGCAGATCCAGGCCCAACTGTCCGAGCTCAGCGCGGTGGTGCAGGAAGCGCTGTCGGGCGTCCGGGTCGTCCGCGCCTATCGCCAGGAGGGCCACGAGCTCGATCGGTTCCGCGCCGCGAACGAAGAGTACCTGCGGCGGAACCGCCGCCTGGTCACGCTGCAGGGCCTGTTCTTCCCCAGCATGTCGTTCTTTCTCGGCCTCGGCGCCTTGATCACGCTGTGGATCGGCAGCCGGGACGTCATCAACGGCCGCATCACGGTCGGCCAGTTCGTCGCGTTCAATTCGTATCTGACGATGTTGAGCTGGCCGGTGATCGCGTTCGGCTGGGTGACGAACATGCTGCAGCGGGGGCTGGCATCCTGGAAACGGATGCTGGAAGTACTCGAGACCGTTCCGCGGATACGGGACGCGGAACGGCTGGCTGATCAGAGGACGCAGAGGTCGCCGAGGACGCAGACCGGGATCTCCGCGCCCGCCGCGCCCTCTGCGTCCTCGACACTCCGTGGCGAGCTAGAGTTCCGCGACCTGAGCTTCTCCTACGGCGGCGGGCTCGTCCTCGATCGCATCTCGGTCACGGTTCCGGCCGGCCGCACCGTCGCCCTGGTCGGCGCCACCGGCTCCGGCAAGTCGACGCTGATCGGCCTGCTGGCGCGTCTGCACGAGCCGCCTCCAGGCACCGTGTTCGTTGACGGCATCGACGTGCTCGAGATCCCCCTGGCCGTGCTGCGCCAGGCGATCGGGTTCGTGCCGCAGGAGCCCTTCCTGTTCTCGGACACGGTCGCCGACAACGTTGCGTTCGGGCTGGATGGCATGATCGAAGCTGGCGAGGCAGGCACGACCGGCGCCGCCCGGCTCGAGCGACGCCAGCGGATCGCACGAGCGGCGGCAGTGGCCCGGCTGGACAAGGACGTGTCCGACTTTCCCAAGGGCTACGAGACGATGGTGGGCGAGCGGGGCATCACGCTGTCGGGCGGCCAGAAGCAGCGCACCGCACTGGCCCGCGCCATCGTCATCGATCCAGCGATCCTGATTCTCGACGATGCGCTGTCGGCGGTCGACACCTACACCGAGGAAGAGATCCTTTCGGGCCTGCGCGACGTGATGCGCCTGCGCACGGCCGTCATCGTCTCGCACCGGATCTCGACGGTCCGCCATGCCGATCAGATTCTGGTGCTCGAGCAGGGCCGGATCGCGGAGCGCGGCACCCATGCCGAATTGATCCGTCAGAACGGCCCGTACGCGGCGATGCACAGAAAGCAGCTGCTGGAAGAAGAGTTGGCGGCCAGCTGAGGCTGCCTCACTCCCAATGAGTACCCCCCACGACGACGAGATCCTCGGGAAGGCCTACGACGCGCGGCTGATGCGGCGGCTGCTGGGCTATCTCTGGCCGTACTGGCGCTCGGTCGCGGTGGCGTTGGTCGCCATCATCGTCGGGTCGCTGGCGCAGCTGGCGCAGCCCTACCTGATCAAGATTGCCATCGACCGGCACATCGCGGCCGGGCAGCTCGATGGTCTGGGCCGTCTGGCGGTGATGTACTTCGCCATCCTGGCGGCCGCGTTCGCCTCCGAGTACGCCCAGACCTGGATCCTGCAGCTGACCGGCCAGCGGATTATGTTCGATCTCCGGATGGCCATCTACGGCCATCTGCAGCGGCTCGATCTGAAGTACTACGATCGCAATCCGGTCGGCCGGCTGATGACTCGCGTGACGTCGGACGTCGACGTGCTGAACGACCTCTTCACGTCGGGGGTGGTCACGGTCTTCGGCGATCTGTTCACCCTCGCCGGCATCATGGGCGTGCTGCTGTGGATGGACTGGCGGCTGGCGCTGGTCGCGTTCTCCGTCCTGCCGTTGATCGTGCTGGTCACCCAGTGGTTCCGCCGCAACGTGCGCGACTCGTACCGGGTGGTCCGGGGATGGATCGCCCGCATCAACGCCTTCCTGCAGGAGAACATCACCGGGATGTCGACGGTCCAGCTGTTCCGGCGCGAGCAGCTGAATTATCAACGCTTCGAGGAGATCGACCGCCGGCACCGCGACGCCAACATCGATTCGATCTTCTACTATTCAGTGTTCTATCCGGCGATTGAAGCGGTCAGCTCACTGGCGACCGCGCTGATCATCTGGTACGGCGGCGGCGCAGTCCTGCGCGGGACGCTGACGCTCGGCGTGCTGGTGGCGTTCATCCAGTACGCGGTCAGGTTCTTCCGGCCGATCAGCGACATGTCGGAGAAATTCAACGTCCTGCAGTCGGCGATGGCCTCGTCGGAACGTATCTTCAATGTGCTCGACGAGCCGGTCGTGATCGCGTCGCCGGTGGCGCCGATCCGGCGGCCGGCCGGGGCCGGCGGCCACATCGCCTTCGAACACGTCTGGTTCTCCTATGCGGCGGCGCCGACCGCGAAAACTGCCGGACCGGTCGGACCAGGGCCGGCCGCCACCGGCGCCAATGCTGCGATCGGCGCACGACCAGCGCCGCCCGATCCGCGCGCCCCGGCTGATCCGGCCGCGGATTCCGGATACGTCCTGAGGGATGTCAGCTTCGAGGTCCGGCCCGGCGAGCGGGTCGGCATTGTCGGCGCGACCGGCTCCGGCAAGACAACCCTGATCAACCTGCTGATGCGCTTCTACGACGTCAGCCGCGGCCGGATTACCGTCGACGGCGTCGACATCCGCGATCTCGATCTCGCCGACCTGCGCGGGCTGTTCAGCCTCGTCCTGCAGGACGTGCACCTCTTTTCCGGGACGATTGCCGAGAACATCCGGCTCGGACATGACGCGATCGACGAGGATCGGCTGCGGCGTGCCGCCCGCGCCGTGCACGCGGACGCCTTCATCGATCGCCTGCCGGACGGCTACGGCAGCGCGGTCGCCGAACGGGGCGCGACGCTGTCGGTCGGACAGAAGCAGCTGCTCAGTTTCGCGCGGGCGCTGGCCTTCGATCCGCGCGTGCTGATCCTGGACGAAGCGACCTCGAGCATCGATACCGAGACCGAACTGCTGATTCGCGACGCCCTGCAGGCGCTGATGGCCGGACGGACGACGATCGCGATTGCCCACCGCCTCTCAACCATCCAGGACATGGACAAGATCCTGGTGCTGCACAAGGGCCGGTTGCGCGAGGCCGGCACGCACCAGGAGCTGCTGGCGCAGCGCGGCATCTATTTCAAGCTGTTCGAGCTTCAGTACAAGACCGAAGCACCGGAAGACAGCTTGGAACTGAAGAGTTGAAAATGTGACGGGACATTCAGTCGTAGTGCAGGCCTTCAGGCCTGCCGTGTCCGGCACACCTGAGCGTCTGCACTACTTCAGAATTGATTTGTTCACAGACTTTGACGCCAGACACGACGACGGATGGAAGCCGCGCTATTTCGCGGCAGCCTCGCCAGGCGCCGTCGGACGGGGTGCCAGCCGTTGGGGCTGACGCGGGGTGAACCCTTCGCTGATGAAGCCGCGGGTCGAGGCATGGGGATTCCAGCCGAGGCGGATCACCACCAGGCGGACCGGACGGCGGCCGAATTGTAGCGCCTCGATACAGCTCCACATGTAGATGTCGACCTGCCGTCCCTGGATCTTCGGGCCGGTGTCCATGATGGTGTAGACGCCGTTATAGCGCGGCTCGATCGAATCGATCTCGATGACCGATCCGACCGGCAGCAGCTGCGGATCGGCCGCCGCCATCCCGGTCTGCGCCGCGACCCCCGACGTCGTCGTCACGCCCTTGCAGTAGGCAGTGGCGTTGAAGGCCAGGCGGGCGCCCGGCGAGGGCTCCGCCGTCGTCTCCCGCAACAGGGCCTGGCGCGCGGCGTACTTGGAGTCGATCATCGTCACTTCGTAGAGCGAGATGAACCCCGCCGCGGCGAACGTCGTCGCGATCGCCTTCCGCCACAACGATTGCGCAATGATCATCGACGTTCCGGCTTGTGATGATGGTGCATGATGTCGTGGATCCGCCGCCGATTCGTCACGAACGTCAGGGCCAGCTGATACGCCGCCATCGCCAGGACCGCCGCGCACAGCGTCGAGCCGACCGCGAAGGGCAGCACCAGCGGACGCAGGAACACGACCAGATGCTCCCAGAACTCGCCATGGAGCAACGACTGTTCGAACAACGCGCCGAGCTGGGCCCGCAGGTCGGGCGGCAGGCGGTGGCCGGTGATTTCGGCCCCGGCCATGGTCGCAATCGCGTAATACGGCGCGAGGAACCACGGCAGGTTCATGTAGACGCCGAGCAGCACTGCGACGCGGTTCAGATTGAACAGAAATGCCACGAGGACGCCCAGCAGCGTGTGGACCCCCAGCAGCGGCGAAAACCCGACGAAGACGCCGATTGCGAACGCCGCCGCCGTCCGCTCCGGACTGTCTGCGATATGCAACAGCGCGCCCAGCCAGCGGCGGGCGAGCGCGCGAGTCAAGTGAATCATCGAAAATGGGTGAATCCGCGCGGCAGCGGCAGGTCCTTTCCGTCCCGCCGCAGGACGAGCGCGCGATCGGCCGTGCACGACCCGATTCGGGTCAGCGGCACGGCGCCGTGTCGGGCGACCGCCCTGAAACGGCCACGAAGACGCGGCCGGACGGCGAACACCAGCTCGTAGTCGTCGCCGCCGGTGATGGCCTCGACGATCGGGTCGGTGCCGCAACGCTCGAACCAGCCGCGGGCCGCCTGGTCGATCGGCACCACGTCGGCGTCGATCGCCGCGCCGACACCGCTCTGATCAGCCAGCTGCCGCACCGCCTCGGCCAGGCCGTCGCTGAGATCCATGCACGCGGTCGCCGCACGATTGTGCCCCAGCAACGTTCCGAGTCGCAGCCGAGGCTCGGGATAGAGGTAACGCTGTATGCACTGTTCCATCTCTGGAGGCACCGGCCGGGCGGACCACAGGTCGGCCTGCTCACGATCGCCGGGAGGGGCTCCGTTCCCCTCTGCGCCCCCAGTGTCACCCGCGGCGGCGCGGTTTGTCCACGCCCGAAGCATCGCCAGCCCAGCCGTTGCGGATCCAACCGACCCGCTGACGTAGAGGTCGTCGCCGGGCCGGGCGCCGCTGCGCGTCAGTACTTGACGCCGCTTGACGGTGCCGACAACCGTGATGTCGATGACCAGCGGGCCAGCGATCCGGGTCAGGTTGCCGCCGACGATCGTGAGGCGGAATCTCGCGGCGAGCGCGACCAGGCTGTCGACGATGCCATCGAAGTCGTCGATCGGCAGCGAGCCGGGCAGCGCCATCGACAACAGGGCCAGCCGCGGCGTCGCGCCCATCGCCGCGAGGTCGCTGAGATTCACGGCCAGCGCACGGTGGCCGATGGCGGCCGGCGGTGTGAAGGTCCGATCGAAATGGATGCCGTCGACAAGGGCGTCGACGCTGAGGACTTCCAGCCGGTTACGCTCCGGCTCGACTACGGCCGCATCGTCACCGATACCGACCGTCAGCCAGGGGGGTGAAGCGGGAAGCCGTTCGCTGATGCGGGCGATCAGCTCCGCTTCGCTCAGGTCGGACGCGACGGCCTTGGGGCTGGAGGCTGGCGGCTCGGGGCTGGTGGCCGGCGGGTCGTGGCTCGAGGGTCGGCGATCGTCATCCCCGGACCCCGGACTCAAGGACCCAGGCTCATTTGGCATAGTCGACCGCTCGCGTCTCGCGAATGACGGTGACCTTGATCTGGCCCGGGTACTCCAGCTCGCTTTCGATCCGCCGGGCGATGTCCTTCGACAACCAGACGGCTTCTTCGTCCGAGACGTTCTCGCTCTCGACCATGATGCGGATTTCGCGGCCGGCCTGCAGGGCGAACGATTTCGAGACGCCCTTGAACGAGTCGGCGATCCCTTCGAGCTTCTCGAGACGCTTGACGTAGGACTCGAGGATGTCGCGCCGCGCCCCCGGGCGGGCGGCCGAGATGGCGTCGGCCGCCTGAACGATCATCGCTTCCAGCGAGGGCCAGTCGATGTCCATGTGATGCGCGGCCATCGCCATCACCACCGGTTCGCTCTCGCCGTGCTTGCGCAGGAAGTCGATCCCGATCTGGAGGTGGGTGCCTTCCATCTCGCGATCGATGGCCTTGCCGATATCGTGGAGGAAGGCGGCGCGGACCGCGACGTGGGCATCGAGGCCGACTTCCCTGGCCATGATGCCAGCCAGGCGGGCGACCTCGGCGGAGTGGGAGAGTACGTTCTGCCCGTAGCTGGTCCGGTATTTCAACCGCCCCATCAGCCGCAGGATTTCCGGGTGGAGGTCGTGCAGGCCGAGCTCGAAGGCCACCGCCGCCCCCTCCTTGCGCATCGCCTCGTCGGTCTCGTCCTTCACTTTCTGGACGACTTCTTCGATCCGCGCCGGGTGGATTCTGCCGTCCGCGATCAGGCGTTCGATCGCCTGCTTGGCGATCTCGCGGCGGTAGGGGTCGAAGCCCGACAGGATGATGGCCCCGGGGGTGTCGTCGATGATCAGGTCGATCCCGGTCGCGAGTTCGAGGGCGCGGATGTTACGCCCTTCGCGGCCGATGATCCGTCCCTTCAGGTCGTCGCTCGGCAGATCGACGACCGAGACGGTGGTCTCGATGGCGTGTTCGGCGCCGCAGCGTTGAATCGCCTCGGTGATGTAGTGCTTGGCGCGATCGACGGCGGTTTCCCGCGCCTCGGCGTCCAGCCGCTTCAGCAGATTGGCCGCTTCGTGGCGGGCCTCGCCTTCGATCTGCCGGAGCAGCAGTTCCTTGGCTTCGTCAGCGGTCAGGCTGGCGACCCGTTCCAGCTCGTGCTGGTGCTGGGCGACGAGCCGTTCGTACTTCGCCGCTGCCGCGGCCGAGGTCTTCTCGTGCTCAGCGACGGTCCGATCGCGCGTCGTCAATTCCTTCTCGAGGCGGTCGATCGCGAGCTGGCGCTCGGCCAGCGCCGATTCACGGCGAGACAGGGTCTGTTCGAGCGTCGCGGCGGCCTGTTTCGCCAGGTTGGCCCGGCGGTCGGCGTCCATCAGCAGATCGTGCGCCTTCTCCTTGGCGTCGAGCAGCGCCTCTTTCTGGCGTGTCTCGGCGTCGCGCTCGGCGTCCTTGAGCGTGCGGCGCGCCTGTTCGTCGGCGCGGCCAATCGTCTCCGCCGCGATGCGCTTGCGATTCGCCACCCAGAGGGCAAAGACCAGCGCCCCGGCGACGAGCGTGACCAGAAGGTTGACTAGAACGGCGTATATCGGCAACACGCGTGACGTCCTTTCCCTGACCCAACCAGCGTGGCTGGATCGGCGCCGCGCGCGGGGAAGCCCCGCGAACCGATGGCAAGGTACCTCATCCGAGATGAGACCGGGCCGTTTATTTCAGGGGGATGCGAAACGAAAGGCCCCGCTTTGCCGTGTGGGGAGGTCGATGAACCTGCGTAAACAGGTGGAACCGCTCAGAAAAGCCGCGCTTCAGGCTTCCTCGCACGGAGGCATGCACACCACGCAGCGTCGCGACTCGCTTGGATGAAACGTTGGCTCAAACGAGCCTTCCACCATCACGCGCAAAGCAGGGAACTCAAACGCTGCACGGATCTTAATCGAGACCGCGCCGCGGTTCAAGGCTGGTCAGGTCGCCAGCACCGAATCGAGCAGGCGTTCGAGCTCGCCGGCGCGCACGGCGAGGCGCCCCTCGCGCGCGTCAGTGGACTCGCGGCAGCGGAACAGCTCGTCCGCGATGTTGAGCGCGGTGATGACCGCCAGACGGACCGAATCACCTGACGGCGACGATTCAGCCGCCGCGCGCATCTTGTCGTTGACGTAGGCCGCCAGGCGCGCCACGTAGGCGGGATCCAGATCGGTGCGAATCGGGTACCGCTGGCCGCTGATTTCGACGGGGACGACGATACCGTGATCGGTCATTGGGAACTGCCGACCGCGCTACAGATTGAGCGCCTCCAGCTGTTCGAGCATGTCCGTGACGCGGGTACGGATGGTGTCGCGCTGGCCCTGCAGCTCCGACAGTTCGTTGGCCGCCGCCTCGCTGCGTTCCCGCATCGCCTCGAGCTCGCGCGCCAGGCGCTGGTTCTCGTCGCGCATCTGCACTTCGTCCGCTTTCATCCGGTCGACCATCGCGACGAGCAGCCGCAGCTTCTCCTCGAGACGATCGATCGGCTCGATCTCGATACTTCGGGTTGCCACCTTCGCCATGCTGGATCCTCTCTACCGCTGCACCGCGCCGTGCTCCCGGATGAGGCGGGCGAGAATCGCGTCGACGCTCGCCTGAACCTCCACATCCGTCAACGTGCGATCCGGCGCCTGAAACGTCAGGCGGACGGACACGCTCAGCGCGCCGTCCGGAATACCTTTGCCGAGATAACGATCGAAGAAGCCGACGCCCACCAAAGGCGCCGGCGCCTCCGCCCCGGCGGCCTGAATGGTGCCATGAATGATCCCGGCAGGCAAGGCGGCGGCGACGACAATCGAGAGATCGCGAACGACAGCGGGATGCCGCGGCAGCGCTTTGACGAAGTCGTCACCGCCGGCCCCGACGGTCTGCATGGCGTCGAGATTCAGCTCGGCGACGAACACCCGGTCGTGTTTTGGCAGCTCGCGGGCATCGGCGGCCGCGGCCGCCAGCTGACCGATGACGCCGAGCCGGAGGCCGCCGGGGGTGAGCACTGCCGCCGCCTGATCGGCGGCCAGAAAAGACTCGCGCGCCGGCTCGAACCGTGCCGGGATCCCGAGTGCCGCGCAGAGACGCTCGACCACTCCCTTGAGGTCGAAGAAATCCACCGGACGCGCGACACCGGACCAGTGTACCGGTGTCGTCGACCCGGTCCAGGCGACCGCAGCGGCTCGCGTTTCGCCGTCGGCGGAGAAGCGGGTGCCGATCTCGAACAGCCCGACGTCCTCCCGCCCATGGCGGCGGTTGTGCGCGACGGCGTCGACCAGACCAGGAATCAGCGATGCCCTGAGCGTCTCGAACTTGGCGGATAACGGGTTGGCGAGCGCGATCGGCTGACCGGCGCCGGCCAGGGCGAACACGTCCGCCGCCTTGGCTTCGATGAACCCGAAGGTGACGGCCTCCGACAGGCCGGCCGCGGTCAAGGTCCTCCGCACGAGCCGGTCGCGGGGAATGCGGGAATCGGGCGCCGGCGCCGACGCGGTGACGACGGGAAAGGTCGCCGGCAGCTTGTCGAACCCATGGTGCCGTCCGACCTCCTCGACCAGATCGACCTCGCGCTGCACATCGACGCGGAACGTCGGAACCGTGACGTCCCAGCCCTCGGCGGCTGTCGTCACGGCGAAACCCAGCCCGCGTAGAATGCGCTCCACCTCCCGATCCGGGACGGCGATGCCGAGCAGGGCCGTGAGCCGCTGCCGGCGCAGATGGATCCGGATCAGGTCGCGCGTCCGGGGGTAGACGTCGATGATCGGCGCGCTGATGCGGCCGGCGCCGATCTGCTCGATGAGCGCGCCGATCCGCTGCAGCGCGATGACCGGCGCGCTGATGTCGGCGCCGCGCTCGAAGCGGGACGAGGCCTCGGTCTTCAAGCCCAGCCGCTTGCTGGTTCGCCGGACCGACGCCGGCTTGAAGCAGGCGCTCTCGAACGCCACTGTTCGGGTCGTCGCGGAGACTTCCGCGGCCGCGCCGCCCATGACGCCGGCCACCGCCTGCGGCCGTTGGCGGTCGGCAATCACCAGCATCCCGGACGAGAGCGGGCGGTCGATGCCGTCCAGGGTGCGGATGGCTTCCCCCGCCTGTGCGCCTCTGACGACGATCGCCGGCCCGGCCAGCCGATCGAGGTCGAACGCGTGTGTGGGGTGGCCCATTTCAATCAGCACGTAGTTGGTCACGTCGACCACCGGGCTGATCGGCCGGATCCCGGCCGCTTGCAGCCGGGTCACCAGCCACGACGGCGAGGTGCCCGCCTCTATTTCCGCAACCGCAGCGGCGTATCGCGGGCACAGCTCTTCGTCGGCGATCGCCACCGTCAACCGCTCCGACGAACCGGTGCTGATCGGGGCCAGCGTACCCCTCTCGATCGACGGCAGCCTGATCGGACGGTCGTAGAGCGTCGCCACCTCCCGCGCCAGTCCCAGGACGCTGAGGCAATCGGGCCGGTTGGCGGTGACCTCGAAGTCGATGACCGTGTCGCCGTCGCCGAAGGCCTCGATCGCCGCGACCTCGAAGCCGCGCAGACCCAGACCGTCGGCGATCTCCTCGCCCGAGGCGGTTACATCGACGAAGTCACGCAGCCAGGAGACGAGTAGGCGCATGGGGTGATCAGAACCGGAATTGCTCCAGGAACCTCAGGTCGTTCTCGTAGAACAGCCGGATGTCTTCGACCTGGTAGCGCAGGATGGCGATCCGCTCGATGCCGATGCCCCAGGCGAAGCCGGTGTAGCGTTCGGCGTCGTAGCCGACAGCTTCGAATACCGCCGGGTGGACCATGCCGCAGCCGCCCAGCTCGATCCAGCCGGTCTTCTTGCACATCGCACAGCCGGCGCCGTCGCACTGCCAGCAACTGAGGTCGATTTCCGCGCTCGGCTCGGTGTACGGAAAGAAGCTCGGGCGGAACCGGAGCCGGACCGACGGCGAAAACATCTGGTGCGCGAACGCCAGCAGCGTTCCCTTGAGATCGGCGAGTGAAATCCCTTCGCCGACGACCAGCCCCTCGATCTGCCCGAACGCCGGCGAGTGGGTCAGGTCGAGATCGTCGCGGCGGTAGACCCGGCCCGGGACGACGATGCGGACCGGCGGCGTGTGCGCCTGCATGTAGCGGATCTGCATCGAGGAGGTGTGGGTGCGGAGCAGCGTCCGCACCTCGCCGGGAACGTCGCCCGGCATCGGCGACGCCAGATACAGGGTGTCCTGCATGTCGCGTGCGGGATGTTCGGCCGGCATGTTCAGGGCGTCGAAGCAGTGCCATTCGTCTTCGACTTCCGGCCCTTCGACGATCGCGAACCCCATGCGGGTGAAGATGTCTTCCAGCTGATCGCGGATGATCGTCAGCGGGTGGCGATGGCCGAGCGGCGGCAGGCGGCCGGGCAGGGTGACATCGATCCGGTTCCGCGCCGCGGCGGCCTGCGCCAGCGCCTCTCGGACCGACCCGGCGGCTTCGGCCAGCCGTTGCTCGACGTAGCGCTTGAACTCGTTGGCGTGGGCGCCGCGGTCGCGCCGTTCCCCGGCGGGCGCGGCGGCGAGATCCTTCAGCAGCCGGGTGACGACGCCATCCTTGCGGCCGAGGTAGCGATCGCGGAGCGCCTGAACGGCGCCCGCGTCGATCGCCACGCGAAGCTGTTCGTCGAACTCCTCACGGAGTGGGTTCGACGTGTCCGGGGTCTGCATGATCGGCAGTCAGGAGCGTCCGCGCCGTCTCGAGGCGCGTCGACTCAGTCGGTGGCTTCGACCGACGCCGGCTGGCTGCTCGCCGGAGGCTGGGCGGGGAGCCCCGCGGTCTTGGCCGCTGCCTTGGCCTGGGCGGCCAGGGTGGCAAACGCCGACGGGCTCGAGATGGCCAGTTCCGACAGGCTCTTGCGGTTGAGCGTCACCCCGGCATTCTTGAGGCCGTTGATGAACTGCCCGTAGGTGAGCCCGTGCAGGCGCACGGCGGCGTTGATCCTGATGACCCAGAGCCGGCGGAAATCACGCTTCTTGCGGCGGCGGCCGACGAACGCATACTTGAGCGCCGTGTCGACCGATTCCTTGGCGGCGCGGTAGAGCTTGCTCTTGTTGGCGTAGTACCCCTTGGCCAGGCCGAGCAGCTTCTTGCGCTTCGCCCGTCGAACGGTTCCTCGTTTTACGCGTGGCATTTCTAAGAACTCCTCAAGACCCGGTTGAAGCCGGACACTGCGATCGACGGTTCACTTCGATGGCTCGTAGGGGATGGCTCGTCGCGCCATGGCTCGCACGAGCATCACTTGTACGGCAGCATCCGCGCGAGCTTGCGGGCGTCGACATCGGCGACGGTCGTCGTGCCGCGCAGACCGCGCTTCCGCTTTCTCGACTTGCTGCTCAGGATGTGCTGTTTGAACGCTTTCCCGCGCAGAAATTTGCCGCTCTTGGTCCGCTTGAACCGTTTGGCGGCGCCGCGGTGTGTTTTCAGTTTGATCTTTTTGGCCATTGTTCGCTCGTGAAACCGCTCCCACAACGTTCCGTCGACGCGGAGGTTCAACCGTCCGGTCGTCAATCGACCGCTCGATCCCGGCGCCCGCGGCGACGAGAGTCTATTGCTTGGCCGGTGCCGCGGCGGCCTTGGCGCGTCCGCCCGACTGGGGCCGGCGCGTGAGAATCGTGTGCATCTGGTTGCCTTCCATCCGCGGCATCGTTTCCGGGATGGCGACCTCGGCGAGCTCCTCGACCAGCCGTTCGAGGATGCGCCGCCCGATCTCCGGGTGCGCCATCTCCCGGCCGCGGAAGAAGATCGTCGCCTTGACCTTGTCCCCGTCCTCGAGGAAGCGCTCGATGTGCTTCTTCTTGAACTGATAGTCGTGCTCGTCGACCTTGGGGCGGAACTTGATCTCCTTGACCAGGATGATCTTCTGGTGCTTCTTGGCCTCGCGCGTCCGCTTCTGCTCCTGGTACTGGTACTTGCCGAAATCCATGATGCGGCAGACCGGCGGGACGGCGGTCGGCGAGATTTCGACGAGGTCGAGCCCTTTCTGCTTGGCGATGGCCAGTGCCTGCGGTGGCGGCATGATCCCGAGCTGAGCACCCGTATCGTCGATGACGCGGATTTCCCGGACCCGGATGCGTTCGTTGACACGCGTACGGTCGTCGCGGCGCGGACTTCTATCGAAAGCGATAACAGCCTCCTTACGATTCAGCGTGATGGGCGGGTTGGGCGACGAAGGCTGACCGGGCTTCCGGTCCAGCCAATCCCGCCGATCCTGCCGGGGCTTTTCGAGCGATCTCTGCCAACGCCGCCTCGACGAATTCAGCCACCGATCGGCTGCCCAGGTCTCCGCTGGTCCGATCGCGGACCGACACGCTGCCGGTTTCGCGTTCGCGGTCGCCAACCACCAGCATGTACGGCACCTTCTGCAGTTGCGCCTCCCGGATCTTATATCCGATCTTTTCCTGGCGCTCGTCGAGCACCGCGCGCAGCCCGGCCGCCTTCAACTGCTCCAGGACCAGGGCGCCGTAGCCCAGGTGGCGATCGGAGATCGGCAGCAGCACCGCCTGGACCGGCGCCAGCCAGAGCGGGAACGCGCCCGCATAGTGCTCGATCAGGATCGCGATGAAACGCTCGAAGCTGCCGAAGATCGCCCGGTGAATCACCACCGGCCGATGCTCCGCGTTGTCGGCGCCGGTGTACTTCAGGTCGAACCGCTGCGGCATCATGTAGTCGAGCTGGATCGTCGCGCACTGCCACTTCCGCCCGATCGCGTCGGTGACGTCGACATCGATCTTCGGGCCGTAGAAGGCTCCGTCGCCCTCGTTCAGCGTGTATTCCTGGCCGGCGTGCTCGAGCGCGGTCTTCAACTGGGCCTCGGCCGAATCCCACGTCGCCACGTCGCCCAGGAACTCGGGCGGACGGGTCGAGAGCTTGGCCGAGTAGGCCAGCCCGAAATCGCCATAGATGCGCTGGACCAACCCAAGCAGGCGCTCGACCTCTTCGCCGATCTGCTCCTGCATCACGAAGCAGTGCCCATCGTCCTGCGAGAACTGCCGGACACGGGTGAGACCGCCGAGCACACCCGACGCTTCGTTGCGATGCAGCGGCGTCTGCTCGTGAAAGCGCAGCGGCAGATCACGATAGCTGTGAGCGTCGGCCGCGTAGAGCAGGTAATGGCCGGGGCAGTTCATCGCTTTCACCGCCATCTGTTCCTCTTCCGACTCGATCAGGAACATGTTGTCGCGATAGTGCGACCAGTGGCCGGACGTCTCCCACAGCGCTTTGTTGTAGATCAGCGGCGTTTTCACCTCGACGTAACCGTTCGGCAGCAGCACGTCCCGCATGTAGTTGCCGAGGACGTTGTAGAGCGTCGTGCCCCTGGCCTGCCAGAACGCCGCACCGGGAGCCCACGGATGGAAGGTGAACAGCCCGAGCTCTCGCCCGAGCTTCCGGTGGTCGCGCTTCTTCGCCTCCTCGATCTGCGTCAGGTGCGCTTTCAGATCCTTGTCGGAGAAGAAGGCGGTGCCGTAGACGCGCTGCATCGGCTGGTTGCGTGCGTCCCCCTTCCAGTAGGCGTTGGACGTGCTCAACAGCTTGAACGCTTTCAGCCGGCCGGTCGACGGCACGTGCGGTCCGACGCAGAAGTCGACGAAGGTATCGCGATCCTTGATCGTGTAACAGGAGACCTCGGTCTGGCCTTCGGTCTTTTCCTCGATCAGCTGGACCTTGAGCACCTCGCCGCGCTGCGCGAAGAACGCCTTCGCCTCTTCGCGGGGCCAGAGCTGGCGCTCGTAGACCAGGTCCTGCGACGCCATCTCCTTCATCTTCTTTTCGATGGCGTCGAGATCCTCCGGGACGAACGGCCGGGAGACGATGAAGTCGTAGAAAAACCCTTCGTCGGTCGCCGGTCCGATGCCGCATTGGGCGCCGGGAAACAGGCTGGTCACGGCGGCGGCCAGCAGGTGCGCCGTGCTGTGGCGATAGAGCGGGAGTGCCTCCGGACTGCGGTCGGTCACGATCCGCACCGCCGCATCCTGCGTGATCGGGTAGGTCAGATCGACAAGCTTGCCGTCGACAATCCCCGCCAGCGCCGCCCTGGCGAGGCCGGGAGAGATCTCCGCCGCGACGGCGCTGACGGGCGAGCCGGCAGCGAGCGTGCGGCTCGATCCATCAGGAAGCGTGACAAGGACCTGACTCATGCGGGAGTGACGTGAAGCTTTCAGCTTGCCGTTCGGCTCTCAGCGCTCTATCTGGGGCTCTCTCTGGGGCACTCTCGGGTGTGCGTGGCGCGTACCGTTCGTCGCCAAGAGCCGATCGCTGCTCGTTGGTAGGCACGGGTGGACTCGAACCACCGACCTCCTGCGTGTCAAGCAGGCGCTCTAACCTCTGAGCTACGCGCCTACATCTTGAAAATACAGGCGTTAGACGAACGCACAGTATACAACGGGCGGCGGTTGGGCTGGAAGGGGATTACGCAGCCGCCTTGAGCGTGAGACGTTCCACTGCCTTTTCGAGTGCCGGGTCGGCGGTCGGCGGCGGCTGGCCGAATTCAACGTCGGGCTCGTCGACCGAGACGACCGGTTCCAGCCCCTTTCCGTGCAGCGAGGCGCCAGCAGGCGTGAGATAGCGGGCGGTGGAGAGCCAGAGGCCGCTGCCGTCCGGCAGCTTGATCAGTTTCTGGATCGCCGCCCGGCCGATCGTGCGCTCGCCGATCAGATCAGCCCGCTTGTTGCCCGAAACGGCGGCGGCAAACAGCTCGGCGGAACCGGAGGTCCCGGTGTCGATCAGGATCACCATCGGCAGGGCGATGCTGCCGTCTCCCGCCGCGGCGCTGATGGTCTGCTTCTCCACGCCTTTGCCCTCGCGCGTCGCCAGGACGCCCGTTCCGACGAAGAGTCTGCTCACCGCGAGACCGTCGTCGAGCGCGCCGCCGGAGGTCCGGCGCACGTCGACGATCAGCTTTGCCGCCCCGCTCTTGCTCAGATCGGCGACTTCTTTCTTCACCTGCTCGGCGGTCTTCGGCCCGATCGCGGCCACCCGCACATAGCCGACGCCAGGCGCCGCAATCCGGCCGGTGACCTCAGACGGAGTGAGCGCCGCCCGCGTCAACTCGATGACGTGCGGATCGGCGGTGCTGCCGCGGATGATCGTCAGGCTCACTTTCGACCCGGTTGCCCCGCGCAGCGCCCGGGCGCCTTCGTAGACCGACATCTCGCGCGTCGGCGTGTTGTCGATCGCGCGCAGATAATCGCCGGTCCGCAGTCCTGCTTTGGCCGCCGGAGAGCCGTCGCGCGCGGCGACGATACGCAGATAGTACTGACGGGTCAGGTCGAGCCCGACGTCGCCCGGCGGCGGGGCCGCACCGCTCTCGGCCAGCTTGACCTCCTGCGGCGACAGGTAGGCGCTGTCCGCATCCAGGCCGTCCGCCAGACCGTGCATCCCGCCGCGCATCACCTTGTCGATGTTGACCGGCTCGACATACTTGCCGGTGATGAAGCTCACCACCTCGTCGAACACCTTCAGGTGCTGATAGGTTTCCTCGCGTGCCATCACACCGCCAAGCACGCCGCCGACAATGGCGAAGGCGATGACGGGTGCCGAGATGGACAGGACGATGAGACGGGTCTTTGATGACATAAGTCCCTTGCGGTCCAGGTTCAGCGTCACGGTTCCCCGCAGGAGCGACGAGCGCCGTGGGGGACCCCGAACGATAGCGCACAACGCGGCTCGGGCCATTGTAACGGGTCTGCGGCCCGGCCGTCGACGGGAACCTGTGGGCAGATCGTCCGTGGCGTCCGACTTCAGTCGGACTACGGGTGCATGCCGTCCGCGGCCCGGCCGCCATCTGGTAGTCTGGACCCGCGAGAGCGTGGGTGAGATGCGAGTACTGGGAATCGATGTCGGGACACGCCGGGTGGGGCTGGCCATCAGCGATCCCACCCAGACGCTGGCCCGTCCGCTGACAACCTTGTCGGTGGATGGCCCCGCCGACGCGCTGGCGCGGGTGATGTCGGAAATCGAGCGGCTCGGCGCCGAAGAGGATGGGCTGGGGGCGATCGTCGTCGGCCTCCCGACCCGTCTCGACGGATCGCCCAGCGACCAGACGGCTCGCGTCGCCGCGTTCGTCGACGCGCTGGAGGCGCGGATCAGCCTGCCCATCGCACGAACGGACGAGCGGTTGACCAGCCGGGAGGCTGAAAGCCGGCTGGCCATCAGGGAGCGAAACTGGCGAAAGCGGAAGGCCAGGCTGGATGCCGCCGCGGCGGCCGTCATCCTGCAAGACTTCCTGGATCGGGGCCGACACGGATGAAGCGACTGGCCATCGTCCTCTTGATACTCGTGATCGCGGCCGGCGCCGCGGCGGGGGCGGTCTATCTGCGGCTGCAACAGCCCTACCGCGGCTACTCCGGCGCGGAGCAGCTGGTCGAGATTCCGTCGGGCTCGGGCACCCGGACGATCGGCGACCGGCTGGTCGCCGCCGGGGTCGTCCGTGATGCCCTGACGTTCCGGGCGGCCCTGCTGGTGAGCGGTCAGGCCCGCGTCCTCAAAGCCGGTGAATACCGGTTCGACCAACCGATGACGCCGCTCGAAGCGCTCGGGAAGATCGCGCGGGGCGAGGTCTACGTCGTGACGCTCACCATCCCCGAGGGTCTGAACATTCGCGAGATGGCCGCACTCGCCGAGGAGCACGGCATCGGGACGGCCGCCGAATTCTCGCGCAGCGCCAACGATCGCTCGCTGATCCGCGACCTCGATCCAGCGGCGCGGAGCCTGGAAGGCTACCTCTTTCCCGACACCTACCCGGTCACCCAGCGCGCCGACACGCCGCGGCTGGTGCGGTCGATGGCGGAACGGTTCGAGCGCGTCCTCACGCCGGAGATGCGGAAGACGGTCGAGCAGAGCGGGCTCTCGATTCACCAGCTGGTCACGCTGGCGTCGATCGTCGAAAAGGAGGCGGCGCGGCCGGACGAACGCCCGCTGGTCGCCGCGGTCTACCGGAATCGTCTCCGGCTCGGCATCCCGCTGCAGTGCGATCCGACGGTCATCTACGCACTCCAGCTCGCCGGCAAGTACAACGGCAACCTGCGGCGCGCCGATCTGCTGTTCGACTCGCCCTACAACACCTACCGGTATCCGGGATTGCCGCCCGGTCCAATCGCCTCACCGGGCCGGGCCGCGCTGGACGCGGCGATTCATCCCGCGGATGTCGACTACCTGTATTTCGTCAGCCGCAACGATGGATCGCATGCGTTCGCGCGGACGCTGGAAGAGCACAACCGAAACGTCCAGAAGTACCAGGTCGAGTACTTCAGGAAGCGCTGACGCCGCCCGCCGCTATTTCTCACCCCATTTCAACTTCTCCCGCAGCACCTCGAAGTAGCTGCGCGTCGTCGGCCGGATCAGGCGCAGCGGGTTCGTCGCCGGCCCGATCTGCAGTTCGTCGCCGGCCTGCAGTTGATACCCGGCCTGGCCGTCGAACGTCACGAACACCTCGTCGCGGTCGTCCATCAGCGGCTGCACGCGCACCGCCGACGAGGCCGGGATGACGATCGGCCGGTTGCTGAGGGTGTGCGGCGCAATCGGTGTGATCACCAGCGCGTCGACGGCGGGATGAACGATCGGGCCGCCGGCCGAGAGGTTGTAGGCGGTGGATCCGGTGGCGGTGGCGATGATCAGGCCGTCCCCCTTGACCCGGGTGACGAACTGATCGCCGACCGAGATCGACAGGTCGATCAGCCGGGAGCGCGCCGTCTTGGTGACGACGACATCGTTGAGTGCGATGTGGGTGCCGTGGGACGCCGATTCCCGGATGGTGGTCGAGCGCAGCATCAGGCGCTCTTCGATATGGGCGCGGCCGGAGACGGTCGCTTCGAGCGCAGGATAGAGCTCGGGCAGGGTGACCTCGGTGAGAAACCCGAGGCTGCCGAAGTTGACCCCCAGGATGGGAATCGACAATCCCGCTTCCCCGATCCGGTCGGCCATTCCCAGCAGCGTGCCGTCGCCGCCGAGCACGAGCACGATGTCGACCGCCCGGACCAGCGCTTCCTTGTCGAGCACCGGCCAGCCGCAGATCGGCGAGCAGAGTGCCGCCGTCGCCGTCTCGAAGACGGCCTCCAGGCCGTGCTCTTTCAGCCAGTCGGAGATGTCGGTGAGATGCGGGGCTGCCTGCCGCAGATGATGCTTGGCGACGACGCCGACACGGGTGATGGGGGGAACCGGGCTCATCGACCGTCTATCCAACCACAAAGGACACGACCCTGACAAAGGGCTGGCCTGAGCGAAAAAAGGGGCGGTACCCCTTTTCGAAGGCGACAGGCGAAAAGGGGCACGGCCCCTTTTCCCGGCAACCGGACACCGGCCCCTTTTCGGAACTCGTCAGGTCTGCCTGCGCAGGTGCAGGAAGAACTCCCGATTCCCGGTCGCGCCGGTGATCGGTGACGGGGTCATGCCGCGGCGGATCAGCCCGTTCGCCTCGGCCTCACCCGTCACGCGCGCGATCACCTGGTCGTGAATCGACGGGTCGGTCACCAGGCCGTGTTTGCCCACTTCGTGCCGGCCGGCCTCGAACTGCGGCTTGACCAGCGCCACCACATCCGCGCCGGGGGCGAGAAACGGTGGCAAAGCGGGAAAGATGTGGCGCAGCGAGATGAACGAGACGTCGATCGTGACCAGGTCGACCGGGTGCGGCACGTCTTGATCGGTCAGCGCCCTGGCGTTGACCCGTTCGCGGACGACGACGCGGGGATCGGTCCGCAGCCGCCAGTCGAGCTGCCCGCGGCCGACATCGAGGGCAATGACGCTGGCCGCGTCACGCTGGAGCAGGACATCGGTGAAGCCGCCGGTCGAAGCGCCGACATCCAGCGCCCGGCGTCCAGAGACGAAGATGGCAAACACGTCGAGGGCGTGGGCCAGCTTGATGCCGCCACGGCCGACGTAGGGATGATCCGGGGCCGCGAGCTCGACCTCGGCCCGATCGCCGACCGCGGCGCCGGCCTTTGAGACGACCTGCCCGTCGACCTTGACCTGGCCGGCCAGGATCAGCGCGCGGGCGCGCTCGCGCGACGGGACCAGGCCGCGCTCGAACAGCGCCACGTCCAGCCGGATCTTGCGGTTGACCACGGTCAATCGACGCTCCGCGTCAATTCTTTCGCGACACCACCCAGTCGGCGATGTCTGAAAGCCAGCCGTCGGCCAGGCCGGCCTGCCCGAGTATCTGCCGGGCGCGGCCGACGCACTCGGCAGCCAGAGATCGGGACTGCTCGAGACCGAACAGGGCGGGGTAGGTCGGCTTGGCGCCGGAGGCATCCTTGCCGGCCGTCTTCCCCAGTTCGCCGGCGCTGCCCTCGACGTCGAGGATGTCGTCGACGATTTGGAACGCCAGACCGAGTTCGGACGCGTACTGCGCCACCGCGTCGACGGCGTGCTGATCCCCGCCGCCCATGAGTGCCCCGCTCACCGCCGAGGCGCGGATCAGCGCGCCGGTCTTGCGTGCATGCATCGCCCGCAGCCCGTCGGCGTCGAGCGTGATGGCATGGCCGGGCGCCTGGCCGGCCGCCTGGAGATCGATCGCCTGCCCGCCGACCAGGCCGGTCGAACTGGCCGCGTCGCCGATCACCTGCAGCACCCGAAGCTTCCGCGCGACCAGTTCCGGGTCGCTGCCGCTCGGCTCCCGGGCGAGCAGGGCGAACGCTTCGGCCTGCAAGCCGTCGCCGACGAGAATCGCGACGCCGTCGCCGTAGACGACGTGCAGCGTCGGCCGCCCACGGCGCAGGGTGTCGTTGTCCATCGCCGGCAGGTCGTCGTGGATCAGCGAATAGGTGTGGATCAGTTCGATCGCGCAGGCCGCGGGCATGGCGAGATCGACGGCGCTGCTGAAGCTGCGCCCCGTGTCAGACCCCGGCTCTCTGCCTCGCGCCGTGTCGGCATGGCGGCGTGCCACGGCGTCGGCCGCCGCCAGGGTCAGCGATGGGCGCAGACGCTTCCCACCAGCCAGGACGCCGTAGCGCATCGCCTCGCTGATCATGGCGGGGCAGGCCGGCGCCCGCGGGAGATACCGGTCGAGTGCCTCGTCGACACGAGCGCGGACGAGACGTAGGAAGGCGTCGAAGGAGGCCGGCGCGGCGGTCACGGGCGGTCGCGCTTGATGATCGGCGTGCCGGAGGCCTCGGCGGTGGCCGTCAGCGAGGACGGCGCGGGCCTGAGCTCGCCGCGCTCGCCGAGGATTTCGATCCGCCGCTCCGCCTCCTCGAGCCGGGCGTGGCAGAACCGCGACAGCTGCACGCCGCGTTCGTAAAGTGCCAGCGACGGTTCGAGCGCCATGTCGCCTTCTTCGAGCTTCTTGACGATCGATTCGAGCTCGGCGATGGCGGCTTCGAAGTCCTTGATTGAGGTATCCACGCGCGTTACCGTTGGTCCATCTTTCTATCACGGACTTCGCAATCCAGCTCACCCCTGGCCAGCGTGACGCGGACCGCGTCGCCGACCGCGAGGTCGGCCGCGTCGCGAACGATGCGGGTGCTGTCGGCGGTCCAGCACACCGCGTAGCCTCGAGCCAGGACCGCGAGCGGGCTGAGCGACTCCAGCCGGCTGGCGCAGCCGCGCAGCTGCCCATCGGCCCGGTGGAGCGAGCGGACGATGGCGGCCGCCAGACGCCCCTCGCCGGCGACCAGCCGCGTGCGGATCCCGGCCAGCGACTTGCCGAGGTCGCAGGTTTCCAGCTGGCGCCGCAGCAGCTGCAGTCGACGGTCTCGCGAGGTGAGACCGGCCCGCATGACGCGCGCCAGCGCGTAGGTCAGCTCCGCGGCGTGCCGGTCGCGCATCGCGAGCCGGCCGGGAACGCCGGCAAACGCCGGCCTCGCGCTCAGGATGTGCACGCGCCGGCTCAGACCGTGGACTCTCGTCCGCGCCGCCGCGGTCAGCCGATCCGACAACCGATCGATCCGGGCCCGGAACTCGTCCTTCCGCGCCACCACCAGCTCGGCGGCCGCCGACGGCGTCGGCGCGCGCAGGTCGGCGACGAAATCGGCGATGGTCATGTCGCTCTCGTGGCCCACCGCCGAGATGACCGGGACCGGCGAGGCGGCGATCGCGCGTGCCACGACTTCGTCGTTGAACGCCCAGAGATCTTCGATCGCGCCGCCGCCGCGGCCGACGATGATGACGTCGACGCCGGGAACCCGCCCGATCGCCCGCAGACCGCGGGCAATTTCGAGCGCCGCGCCTTCGCCCTGGACCCGGGCCGGGCAGATGACGAGATGGGCATTGGCGTAGCGCCGCGCCAGCACCTTGATGATGTCGCGGATTGCGGCGCCGTCGAGCGAGGTGACGATCCCGATCTTGCGCGGCAGCGCCGGCAGCGGCCGCTTGCGGGCGGCGTCGAACAGGCCTTCCGCGTGCAGCCGTTTCTTCAGCTGATCGAACGCCAGCTGCAGCGCGCCCAGCCCCTGCGGCTCGAGGTGCTCGCAGACGAGCTGATACTCGCCCTTGGGCTCGTAGACCGACATCCGGCCGCGCGCCACCACGCGCATGCCGTCACCCGGCTTGAATTTCAGATAGCGGAGCGACGACCGGAAAATCACGCCGCGCACCTGGGCCCCGCCGTCTTTCAACGTGAAATAAACGTGGCCGGTGTTCCAGGTCCGGCAGTTGGAGAGCTCGCCCTCGACCCACACTTCGAACAGCTCGGTTTCCAACAGATCGCGGACGCGGATGGTGAGCTCGGTGACGGTGAGGATGCGGCGCCGTGGCACCACGGCGGGTACGGCGGGGATCGGGTCCGGACCTCGCCGCCCAACCGGCGTGTCTATCGGAAGCGCAGCGACGGGTACCGGGGGCGTCAGGCGGACGTCGTCCACCCGCGGGTCCTCGCCGTCTTCCTCTTCGAACGGCAGGTCGAACAGGTCGGACATCGCGGTGGGGTTCAGCTGACCGGCTGCAGGTGCGGGACGCCGATCTCGGCGAGATCGTCGACGCCCAGGCTCAAGCGCTCGATATCGACGGCGCGGCCGGTCTTCGAATCGGTTTCGACGATCACCGCATGGAGCCGGGGATTGGCGGTCGCCGTCTCGAATCTGGCCGGCAACGCGGTCAGGAACTTGCCGAGCGCCGCCGCGGTCTCGACGCCGATGATCGAATCGTGCGGTCCGGTCATCCCGACGTCGGTGAGATAGGCGGTCCCCTTCGGCAGGATCCGCTCGTCGGCGGTCTGGACGTGCGTGTGGGTGCCGACGACGGCCGAGACGCGGCCGTCGAGATGCCAGCCCATCGCAATCTTTTCCGAGGTCGCTTCGGCGTGGAAGTCGACGAAGATGGTCCGCGTCCGCTCCCGCATCGCCTCGATTTCGCGCAGGACGACGGCGAACGGATCGTCGATGTTCAACATGAAGACGCGGCCCATGATGTTGATCACGCCGATCGTTTCGCCGTGGCGGGTTCGCGCCAGGTAGCTGCCGTTTCCCGGCGCGCCGGCGGGGTAGTTGGCTGGCCGGAGCAGCCGCGGCTCAGTGCCGATGTAGTCGAGCGCCTCCCGCTTGTCCCAGATGTGGTTTCCCGACGTCATCACGTCGACGCCCCACTCCAGCAGTTGATCGCCGATCTCGCGAGTAATGCCGAACCCGGCCGCGGAATTCTCCGCGTTGGCGATGACGACGTCGATGCTGTGGTGGTCGACGACGGTTGCCAGCCCGCGTTTCAGCAGGTCGCGGCCGGGCCGGCCGACGATGTCGCCGATGAACAAAATGCGCACGAAGGCATCATGAACCACAATCCGCCCGGCGGCAACCTGCTGATGCGCTCGATCAGGTAACGGGGCAGGTGACGGGAATCGAGATCACGATGCCGCGCCGGTCGGCGATCTTCGGCAGCGACAGACGCAGCTCACCGTCGGCGAGCCGGGCCCGGGCCCTGGCGAAGTCGCACGCCAGACCGACGCGGACGACGCGCGCGAACCGTCCGAAGTCGCGCTCCACCAGGTGGAACGAGGAGTCGGCGTGCGGCCGGCGCCGCGCCTTCTCGCCGACGATCAGCACCGTGTCGGCCTTCGCGGTCACCCGGATGGCGGCGGCGTCGACCCCCGGCAGGTCGACAACGATTTCAATCCACTTGTCGTTCTCGTAGACATCGAGGACCGGTGAGCACTCGCCGGTCAACGACTCGGTGGTCAGCGCGCGGCCGAGATCGAGGAACGCCAGCCGGATCTCGTCGGCGTAGTCAGCGACTTCGGAGGGGAGCGTGGCGGAGAGGAAGCGCGGTCGCATGACCGATGATCGCAGCAAAAGGCAAAAGGCAAAAGGCAAAAGGCAAAAAGGGAAAGGCAAAGGGACTGGGGCTAGGACTGAACTCAGCAGTCAATCGGTCAATATATGATTAGTAAACACTCATATAAAATGCTTGACATGCACTCATGCTGACCCTATACTCCATGAAGCTTAAGAAATTG
Organism: Acidobacteriota bacterium; assembly: GCA_039931615.1. GTDB lineage: Bacteria > Acidobacteriota > Vicinamibacteria > Vicinamibacterales > CAVVIG01 > JAHFUI01. Next base: position 99,130 of record JBDTRR010000007.1, on the reverse strand, counting down.
GGGAGGGCAACGGCTATGGGCAAAGTCATCGGAATCGATTTGGGCACCACGAACTCCGTCGTGGCGGTCATGGAAGGCGGCCAGCCGGCCGTCATCGTCAATCAAGAAGGTGCGCGGACCACGCCATCCGTCGTCGGCATCGCCAAGGACGGCGAACGCCTGGTCGGCCAGGTGGCAAAGCGTCAGGCGGTCACGAATCCCGAGAACACCGTGTTCTCGATCAAGCGCTTCATGGGGCGCAAGTTCGACGAGGCGCCCGGCGAGAACACGCGAGTCCCATACAAGATCGTCCGTGCCTCGAACGGCGACGCCTGGGTCGAGGCCCGCGGCAAAAAATATTCGCCGCCGGAAGTCTCGGCGATGATTCTGCAGAAACTCAAACAGGCCGCCGAGGACTACCTCGGCGAACCGGTCACCGACGCGGTGATTACCGTGCCGGCGTACTTCAACGATGCGCAGCGTCAGGCGACCAAGGACGCCGGGAAGATTGCCGGCCTCAACGTGCAGCGCATCATCAACGAGCCGACCGCGGCAGCGCTGGCCTACGGGCTCGACAAGAAGAAAGACGAAACGATCGCGGTCTACGACTTCGGCGGCGGCACGTTCGACATCTCGGTGCTCGAGGTGGGTGAGGGCGTCGTCGAGGTGAAGGCCACCAACGGCGACACCCACCTGGGCGGTGACGACCTCGACGATCGGATCATCGACTGGCTGATCGCCGAGTTCAAGCAGAGCGAAGGCATCGATCTGGGCAAGGACCGGATGGCCAGGCAGCGGCTCAAGGAGAGCGCCGAAAAGGCGAAGATCGAGCTTTCAACGGCGCTCGAAACGGAGATCAACCTTCCCTTCATCACCGCCGACCAGACCGGCCCGCGGCACCTGCAGATGAAGCTGTCGCGCGCCCGGCTCGAACAGCTCGTCGACGACTTGCTGCAGCGGACGATGGGTCCCGTGCGCCAGGCGTTGGCGGACGCCGGCGTCGACCCGACCAAAATCGACGAGGTGGTGCTGGTCGGCGGCTCGACGCGGATGCCCAAGGTCCAGCAGCTGGTGCGCGACTTCTTCGGCAAGGAGCCGCACAAGGGCGTCAATCCGGACGAGGTGGTGGCGGTCGGCGCGGCCGTCCAGGGCGGCGTCCTGACGGGCGAGGTCAAGGACATGCTGCTGCTCGACGTCACGCCGCTCTCGCTGGGCATCGAAACGCTCGGCGGGGTGATGACCAGGTTGATCGAGCGCAACTCGACCATCCCGACGCGGAAGAGCGAAACCTTCTCGACCGCGGCCGACAACCAGACCAGCGTTGACGTCCACGTGCTGCAGGGTGAGCGGCCGCTGGCGCGCGACAACCGGACGCTCGGGCGGTTCCAGCTGAGCGGGCTGCCGTCGGCGCCGCGCGGCGTACCGCAAATCGAGGTCGCGTTCGACATCGATGCCAACGGCATCGTCAATGTCTCGGCCAGGGACACGGCGACCGGGAAGGAGCAGAAGATCACCATCAGCGGTTCCGGTGGGCTGTCGAAGGGCGACGTCGACCGGCTGGTGAAGGAGGCGCAAAGCCATGCCTCGGAAGACGAGGGGCGCCGCGAGCTGATCGACGTGCACAATCAGGCCGATTCGCTCTCGTATCAGGTCGAGAAGACGCTGACCGACAACCGTGCCAAGCTGCCGGCTGGCGCCACGACAGCGGTCGAGTCCGCCCTGGCGGCGGTGAAGACGGCCGTCGCGGGCGAGGATGTGACGGCGATCAAACAGGCGCTCGATTCGCTCCAGAAGGCCGCACATGTCCTCGGCGAGCAGCTCTACAAGGGGACGCCAGCGTCTGCCGGCTCAGAGAGCGCACAGGGTCATGACACGTCGAACGTGAAGGACGGCGAGGTCGTCGACGCGGAGTATGCGGAGACGGCGAAATAACCAGGTAGTAACCAACCGGACACTCAAGGAGGCAGATATGGCTATCGTGCGTTGGGATCCGTTTCGGGACTTTGGGTTTGCGGCCGCCGACACCTGGATGCCGCCGGTCGACATCTATCAGACCGGGGATCAGGAACTGGTGCTGAAGGCCGAGCTCCCCGATATGGCGCGCGAGGACATCGACATCACCGTCGAGAACTTCGTGTTGACGATCAAGGGCGAGAAAAAGTTCGCCGGGGACGTCAAGCAGGAGCAGTTTCACCACGTCGAGCGGCGCTACGGCTCGTTCAGCCGTTCGTTCTCGCTGCCGCAGACCGTCGATGCCGGCAAGGTTTCGGCCGACTACAAGAACGGCGTGCTCAGCGTCAGGCTGCCGTTGCGCGAGGAAGCCAGGCCGCGGCAGATCAAGGTCGACGTCGCCGCGTAAACAGAACGCAGTGGCTGGCCGTAGTTAAGGCAGGTCGGGGCAGGTCGGGTGGGCCGCAGGCCCCCCGACTTGCCGCATCTCGTACCAAGTTGCTAACCTGTAAGGCCGCCATGGATGATCAGCGCGAACGGAATGACGTGTCAGAAGACGATGCCCCGGCGATTCCGGCAGAGCCGGCGCAACCGATAGAGAGCCGGTTCCTGTTTGTCGATGTGGCGGCGTTGCGTGCCAAGCAGCTGCGCCGGGGGGCCCGGCCGCGGATCGACGGCGAAGAAGGCCCTCTTCCGCACAAATTGGAGCGGGTCGCGATGGAAGAGGTCCGGCGCGGGCTGGTCTATTACGATGTGCCAGATCCCAAGCGCGTCGCCAGGCAGGAAGGCGAAGCATGATTTCTGCGGACGTGCTGGCGCTCGTGATGGGCGCCCTCCAGGGACTGGCATCGAGCACGATTTTCGTGCTCGTCCTGTTCATCGGTTTCTGCGTCGTCGTCGGCTTTACCAAACTGAAGAAGACGGCCGGCGGCGGCGCGATGGTGGTCAAGAGCCTCGACGAACGGATCTCGCTCCGTCCGATGGTCTACCTGAAGCCCAGCGCTCCGCACGGTCCCGCCGATCAGCTGCGGACCCCGGAACTGCTCGAAAAACTCTGAATGCCGCATCCATTCCGCATTCTGCACTCCGCCTTCAGCAATGAGTCGTTCTACGCGACGCTCTCCGGCTGCCAGCGCAATCCGTGGTTGAGGATGCGCTGGAGCACCGTCTCATAGGACAATCCTGCCTTTTCGGCCGAAGCCGCGAAATCCTCGCCGCGGGCAATCTGCGGATTCGGGTTGGCCTCCAGCAGCCAGACGGTCCCGTTGTCGTCCAGGCGCAAGTCGACGCGCGCGTAGCCGCTCAACTCGAGGGCGCGGTAGGCCCGTTTGCACATATGCAGGATCCGGTTGCCGAGTGCTTCCGGTAAATCCCGCGCCGGCCCGCTGTCGATGCCGTACTTCTTCTGATACTTGACGCTCCACTTGACGCGATCGGTGGCGATCCGCTTCGCTCCGTCCGGCATGTTGGTGAAGAACAGCTCCCAGACCGGCAGCGCCTGGAGCGTCTGATTCCCGAGGATGCCGACGTAGAGCTCGCGTCCTTCGACGTAGCGTTCCGCAATCGCCGTCGTGCCGACGCTTTCGTGGATGAACAGGACGCGCTCCTGCAGCTTCTCGTCGCTGTCGACCACCGACGCCTGCGAGATGCCGATCGACGCTTCCTGGGTCAGCGACTTCACGATCAAGGGGAACTGCAGCCGCTTCGGGCGCCGGATCGGGCGGCCGATCCGGAAGACCTCGGACTCCGGGACCGGAATGCGGTGATAGGCGAGCAGCTTCTTGGACAGCGACTTGTCCCGCGCCAGCAGCAGCCCGCGCGGATTGCAGCCCGTATAGGACAGCTTCAACAGCTCGAGGTAACTGATGACGTTCTGGTCGAAGATCGTGATGTCGTCGAATCCTTCGAGCAGGTTGAACGCGATGTGCGGCTTCCAGTCGGCGACCGTCCGGCGGATGTCTCCGAGGTCGTCGTGGACGCCGAGCGGCCGCACGTCGTGCCCCATCGCCGTCAGGGTGGTGATGACGTCGTATTCGGTGCGCCACGGCGCCGAGACGATGTCGGTCCCTTCCTCGATGGTCGCCGGCGGGACCAGGTGCCGGTGGACCAGCGCCAGCACCCGCAGCCGCGTCGTCGTCATAGCGCGACCCGATGCCGCCCGCTGTGCAGGTAGTTCATCGTCTGCACCGTGAGGAACAGCATGAAATCAATCCTGGTGCTTTCTTCGGACTCGGTCAGGTGGAGATTCAGATCGCGGCACCGCGCGATGATTCCTTCGATCAGCTGTTCGATCGTGTACTGATAGCTGTCCGTGAAGCTGGCCACCGTGCCGCGCACCTCCTTGCGGATCTTGCGGATGAACCGGGCCGCCAACGCATTGGCCGCGTATTGCGGCGCGTCGGAGAACATCTTGCGCAGGTCGCTCTCGTAGAAATCGGGGTGATCGAGGCCGTAGTGTTCGCGCTTCTTGCGGTAGTGCTCGCGCAGCGTCTTGCGCAGCTTCGGGAGCGGGTCGAGTTGGCGCCGGGACGTGATCGACGCCTGGCGCTGAGTCAGGCTGCGCATCAGCCGATCCATGTATTCGAGCTTGGGCAGCGCCGGCCATTCCGCGTACCGCGTCGCCCACATCGAGTCGGGATCGAGCCAGACGGCGAACGTCTCGGCAAAATCCTCGTCGGGATGGCTCTGCGCGTACCAGTGATCGAGATGCTGCACGAAGCTCTTGCTGTACGGCTTCGGCGTGTAGTACTCGGGATACGGGGTTGCCGGCGGACCGAACAGCTGCCGCCGTCGCGCCCGGCCGCGCAGCTGGTAGGCGTTGTCGATGGCGTGGCCGGCCTCGTGGCGGAGAATCATCAGGCACGACTCGGGATCGCCGCCTTCGACCTCCAGCATCTGGGCGGCTTCGAGCCGGGCCAGCCGCGGGTGGCCGAGATAGAACGGGATGGCGATGCCCGGCACGTCGTCGGGCGTGAACCACTCATCGGACAGCCAGTAGTGCGGCCGGAAGAGCAGGCCGCGCGCCTCGAGTTCGGCGACGATCTCGGCAATCCGCGCCTCGAGATCGGTGCCTTCGATGGTGACGCCGAGATCGCACAAGCGGAGGTCCAGCAGTTTCTCGTCCGGCCAGGACGCCCATTCCGGGTCAGGCATCGATCGGTGGTTCCTGGGTATGCCACGGCGCCTCGCGCTCGTAGGCGTCCGCCAGGCGCAGCAGGGTCGCCTCGCCGAAGCGCCGGCCGGTCAGCTGCAGACCGACCGGCAGCCGATCGGCGGTGAAGCCGCACGGCACGCTGATCGCCGGCAGGCCGGCCAGGTTGGCGCTGACCGTGAAGATGTCGGCGAGGTACATCCGCAACGGGTCGTCGACCCGCTCGCCGATCCGGAACGCGGCGCCGGGGCTGGTCGGCATCGCGACGACGTCGACGCGCTGGAAGGCGGCATCGTAGTCGCTCAGGATCAGCGTGCGGACCTGCTGCGCCTTCAGGTAATAGGCGTCGTAGTAGCCGGCGCTCAGCACGTACGTCCCCAGCATGATGCGCCGCTTCACCTCGGCGCCAAACCCGCGGCCGCGGGTACGGCCATACATGATCGCCAGGTCGTCGCCCCGGCTCTCGGCACTCCGGAACCCATAGCGCACGCCGTCGTAGCGCGCCAGGTTCGAGCTCGCCTCGGCGGTCGCGATCAGGTAGTAGACGGCGATGGCGTGCCGGGCATGGGGAAGCTCGATGTCGACCAGCGTGACGCCGCGGCCGGCCAGCGCGTCGAGCGCGGCGCGAAACGCGCGCAGCACCTCGCCGTCGACGCCGGTCTCGAACAGGGACGACGGCACGCCGATGCGCAGCCCGCGGACGTCGCCGGTCAGGGCGGCGGGATAGTCGGCCACCGGCTCGGAACTCGACGTGGCGTCCGCCGGATCGGCGCCGGCAATCACGGCCAGCGTCAGCGCCGCGTCGCGCACCGTCCGGGTCAGCGGTCCGATCTGATCGAGCGACGACGCGAACGCGAGGAGGCCGTAGCGGGAGACGCGGCCGTAGGTCGGTTTGAGTCCGACCACGCCGCACAGCGCCGCCGGCTGCCGGATCGATCCGCCGGTATCCGAGCCGAGCGCCAGCGGCGTCAGGCCGGCCGCCACCGCGACTGCCGACCCGCCGCTCGAGCCGCCCGGGATCCGATCGGGCGCCCACGGATTGCGCGACGGCCCGAACGCCGAGTTCTCCGTCGACGATCCCATGGCGAACTCGTCGCAATTCGTCTTGCCGATCAACACCGCGCCGGCGTCGGCGAGCCGCGTCACCACGGTGGCGTCGTAGGGCGGCACGTACGATTCGAGGATGCGCGACGAGGCGGTGGTCCGGATGTCCCGGGTGCACAGATTGTCCTTGAGCGCGATCGGGACGCCGAGCAGCGGCGCCGCCGACCATCGATCACGGTCGCGATCCAGCTCGGCGGCCCGGGCCAGTGCGTGTTCGGCGGTGACGGTATTGAACGCGCCCAGCCGGGGATCGATCCGCTCGATGCGGGCGAGTGCCTGGCGGCACACCTCAACCGCGGATTGCGCGCCGGAGCGGACCTGATCGCGAACCAGGTGGACCGATTCAATCATCCGATCACCCGCGGCACGCGGAAGAAGCCGCTGGCAATCGAGGCGTCTGGCGCGCCGCGCAGGGCCGCCTCGCGATCGAGCGACGGGCGCACCTGATCAGGCCGCTCCGATTCGGGGCGCGTCAGCACGGCGGCGGTCGGGGCGACGCCGGCCGTGTCGATGGCCAGCACTTCGTCGGCGTAGGTCAGGAAATCGCCGAGCTGCCGGGCGAACAGCTGAACCTCGTGCGGCTCGAGCTCGAGCTGCGCGAGTGCGGCAATTGCGGTAACCTGCGCCGGGGTGAATTCTGTGCCCATGGGCAAATGCTAGCATGTCGACTCGCGGCACACCCTGAAGGTGTGTGCCCGACATCCGCAAGGCCGTAGGGGACGGTCTTCAGACGGTCCCGTGGGCAGCTGGATCCGTAGTCCGACTCAAGCCGGACGCCACGTACAATTCTGATGCCGCGTGCGACCTGAAGTCGGGCGGCACGCGCCGTCCTTTTTTTGACGATGAATTCCATCCGACCGCCCGCGGTGGCGGGCACCTGGTATCCGGGCACGGCAGAGCCGCTGACCCGCGCCGTCGACGGCTATCTGTCGGCCGCCGGGGCCGACGGCGTCCGGTTCGAGTCGCTGACCGCCCTGATTGCGCCCCATGCCGGCCTGATCTATTCGGGGCCGGTCGCCGGGCACGCCTACCGTCTGGTGTCCGGCCGGACCTACGACGTGGTCGTGCTGGTCGGTCCCTCTCACTTCGTCGGGTTCGAGGGCGTTGCCGTGTCTCGTGCCGGCGGATTCAGGACCCCGTTGGGCGTTGCGTCCATCGACGAACGCTGCGCCACCGAGATCATGAATGCGGCGCCGATCGCCCGCGAGCACGACGCGGCACACGGCCGCGAACACTCGCTCGAGATGCAGCTGCCGTTCCTGCAGCGGGTCGCACCCGGAGCACCGATCGTGCCGCTGGTGATGGGATTTCAGTCGGCGGCGACCGCTCTGGCCCTGGGCAGCGCGCTCGCCATGGTCCTCGGCCGTCGCCGCGCGCTGCTGATCGCCAGCACGGATCTGTCGCACTATCACGATGCCGTCACCGCGGCGCGCCTTGACCAGGTGGTGATCGATCACGTCGCCCGCTTCGACGCCGACGGTCTGCAGGGCGCGCTCGATCGGACGCCCGGCCACGCCTGCGGCGGCGGTCCCGTGGTGGCGGTGCTGCGTGCCGCCCGGGCCCTGGGCGCTCGCGACGCCCGCGTGCTCAATTACGCAGATTCCGGCGACGTCTCCGGCGACAAGTCGTCAGTGGTGGGCTACATGGCGGCGGCACTGGGCGTCTGCTCTTCGTCATCGCCTGCAACGGCGAGGTAAGATCGGCCTCCGCTCCGGCCGCCGCGGCCCCGGCGGTGTTGTCATGACCAGCCAGCCTGAACGCGATCTCCTGCTTCGTCTCGCCCGCGCCGCCATCGTCGCCCATGTCGGCGGGGCGCCGCTCGCGGCGATCGATCCCAACACTCTCGACCGGCGCCGCGGCGCCGCGTTCGTGTCGCTGCACACCCGGGCCGGGGAACTGCGCGGCTGTATCGGTCACCTCGAGCACGATCAGTCTCTTCCGGACGTCGTGGCGCGGTGCGCCGTCGCCGCCTGCAGCGCCGATCCGCGATTTACGGCCGTCTCCCCGGCCGAGGTCGGGGAGCTGCAGATCGAGCTGTCGCTGCTCGGACCGCTCGAACCGGTGGCCGGCGCCGTGGAGATCGAGATCGGCCGGCACGGTCTGGTGATCGAGAAGGGGTCGCGGCGCGGGCTGCTGTTGCCCCAGGTCGCCACCGAATGGAAATGGGACGGCCGGCGGTTTCTCGCCGAGACCTGCCGGAAGGCCGGCCTGCCACAGGATGCCTGGGAACACGGCGCCAGGATCTGGAGGTTCGAGGCCGAGGTCTTCGGCGACGATCCGCCGTCTTCGGGGAGCAGCCGATGAACAACATCGTGGTCTTCAGCGGCAATGCGCACCGGGATCTCGCGGCCGCCCTGTGCAGACGGTTGAAGGTCCGCCTGAGCCCCGCCGCGATCACCACGTTCAGCAACAACTGTCTCGGCGTGCAGCTCGAAGCGAATTGCCGGCAGGCCGACGTGTTCATCGTCCAGCCGCTGGTGCCGCCGGTGCAGGAGCACCTGATGGAGCTGCTGCTGATGCTCGACGCGGCGAGGGGCGCCTCGGCGGCGCGTATCACGGCGGTGATCCCGCACTTCGCCTATGCCCGCTCCGACAAGAAGGACGCGCCGCGGATCTCGATCGCCGCCCGGCTGGTCGCCGACCTGCTGGCGACGGCGGGCGCGAACCGTGTCCTGACGATGACGCTCCATTCCGAGCAGGTGCACGGGTTCTTCAGCGTGCCGGTCGATCACATGAACGCGCTGAAGGTGCTGGCCCAGCATTTTCGCGGCCGGCCCCTGAAGAACACCATCGTCGTCTCGCCCGACCTCGGCAACGCCAAGGCCGCCAGCCACTTCGCCCGGATGCTGAAACTGCCGGTGGCGGCCGGCAGCAAACAGCGCCTCAGCGACGACGAAGTGGTGATCGATGCCATCGTCGGCGACGTCGACGGCAAGAACGTCATCGTCATCGACGACGAAATTGCCAACGGCGGCACCATCATCGAGGTGCTGGAGAAGCTGCGCGAGCGCGGGGTCGAGCGGATCGCGGTCGTCTGCACGCACGGTCTGTTCACCGGCAAAGCGATCGAGCGGCTCCGCTGCCAGCCCGGCATCGACGAGATCGTGACCACCGACACGGTGCCGATCCCGCCCGACAAGCGACTCCCCAACATGAGAATCCTGTCGGTGGCGCCGCTGCTCGGGCAGGCGATCCGGCACATTCACGACGGCGAGTCGGTCAGCCGTCTGTTCGAGTGACGTCTGATCAACCGCCGCAGCGTGTCCAGATTCTGCGCGTCGAGCGGATCGACGGAGACGATCCGCGGCCCGCGCCCGTCGGTTTTGGGCGTCTCGAGCAGCATCGGCAGCCCGCGGAACCGGGGATCGTTGACGAGGCGGCGGAACGGTGCGAGACCGAGGAAGCCCTGGCCGATGTGCTCGTGCCGGTCGACCCGGCTGCCCAGCGGCTTCTTCGAGTCGTTCAGATGGAACAGCTTCAGGCGCCCGAAGCCGACCAGCCGGGCAAACTGCTCGAACGTGTCTGCGTACCCGGCGGCGGAGCGGAGGTCGTAGCCGGCAGCGAGCAGGTGACAGGTGTCGAGGCAGACGCCGAGCCGGGCGTGGCCGTTCGCCTCGGCGAGGATCGCCGCCAGGTGCTCGAAGCGGGCGCCGACCGACGTCCCCTGGCCGGCGGTCTGCTCGAGCAGCACCATCGTGCGTCCCCCGGCCCGGTCTGACAGCAGTTCACTGAGCGCGGCGGCGATCAGGCCCGGGGCGTCCGCTTCGTTACCCTGCGTGTAGCAGCCGGGATGCAGGACGACACCGAGAAGGCCCAGCGCTTCGGCGCGATCCATCTCGTCGCCCATCGCCTCGATCGACTGCCGGCGGAGCGCCGGGCTCGTCGTCGCCAGGTTGATCAGGTAGCTGGCGTGCGAGACGACCGGACCGATCTGCGCCGCCTCGACCCGGGTGCGAAACTCCCGGATCTCCTCCGGCGGCACGATCCGGCCGCGCCACTGGTTGCCGTTCTTCGTAAAGATCTGGAACGCGTCGCAGCGATGCGCGACCGCCCGCTCCACCGCCAGCGGCAGCCCGCCGGCGACCGACATGTGCGCGCCAAGCAGAGGGCTCAGCGGTTGAAGACGCCTGCTCATGGACCCAGGCGCTCGTCGAGGACCTGCCCATCGGGGCCGATCCGCACCACCGTCGTGAAGAGATCGTCGCGCGGCGCCGCGCGGTTCGGCGCCGCCGGCGCCGCACCGACGAATCGCACGTCGGTCCAGCGGACCGTCGTCGTGCCGGTCTGGTCGAGGACCGCCCGAGCCGCGGGAAGGCGGGCGAACCCCAGGAACGTCCGGCCCAGCCTGGTTGAAGCCGCCGTCCAGACCGCCGGTGTCCAGACGTTGGGATAGCGCTGCGTCGTCCGCCACAGGACTTCGGCGTCGGCCGGCGGCATCCGGAACCGCGCCTCCAGGACGTTGACGTCGTGCGCCTCGTAGGCGTTCGAGAGGTGCGCGATCACGCGCCATCTGAACGGGGACAGGAAGGTCGGCGTGGCCACCAGCTCGACCAGACAGCGCGTGCCGGTCTGCGGCGCCGCCACCGACACCGGCCGCGGCCACGAGTCGATCAACCCGTCCGGCGCCTGCGGATCGCAGCGGGCGGGCAGCAGTGGGCCGAACAGCCGCGGCGCCAGCGCCAATGCCTGCTGGTGCGCCGCCGCGCGGACGCCGTAGTTGGCGGCCATCACCGCGAGCACGATGGCGGCGTTCCGGCGGCGCCCTGCCGTCGATGATCCCCCGAACAACAGGCCAGCGGCGAGCCCGAACAGCAGGTAGACGTCGACGATCGGCATCCAATCGACGGCGAACCAATGCCAGTCGAACGGACTCAGCAGCCGGGTCCCGTAGGACGTCGGCAGATCCATCAAGACGTGGCAGACGACTCCGATCACCGCGATCGGGACCAGCATGGCAAAGGACGCATCCTGCGCCGCGTCCCGGTTCCGCCCCCAGGCGCGGCGCGCGATCCACACCAGAGCGGCGACGATCAGGCCGAGTCCGACCACGCCGAGCGGACCGTGCGTCGGGCCGCGGTGCCACATCAGGTAGCTGGGCGCGCCGCCGATCGTCGTGACGATGTCGATGTCCGGCGCGTTCGACGCCAGAACCAGCGCGACCGCAGTGCCGCGCCCGGCCCGCGCCAGCGGCGTACGCGCCAGCGTGAGCGCGAACAAGGTGTGGGTAACGTTGTCCATTTCTTTCGCTGACCCTTAATATAGCTGGATGCGAAAAGTGCTCGTGGCGGTGTCGGCATGCCTCGTCGTGATCGCGGCGCCTGGCCCGGCGTCGGCGTGGGGGACCGACGCGCACCGCTTCATCATGGGGCGCGCGATCGACATCCTGCCCGCCGGGCTGAAGCCGTTCTTCGAGCACTACCGCCCCGAGTTGATCGTCCGCGCCGTCGATCCCGACGTCTGGCGCAATGCCGGCTGGGACGAAAACCACAATCACTTCGTCGACTTCGGCATGCCGGAACTGGGACCGTATCCGTTCACCGCGCTGCCGCGCGAATACGGGGCGGCCCTCGAGAAGTTCGGCATGACGACGCTGAAGAAGATCGGCATGCTGCCGTGGCGCGAGGCCGAGGAGTTCGGCAACCTGCGGCGCGCCTTCGAAGGCGTCGGCCGGGGCACGTCGTACGCGCCGAGCGATGTCGTGCTGTTTTCGGCGGTGGCGTCGCACTACATCCAGGATGCTCATCAGCCGCTGCACGCTACCAACAACTACGACGGCGGGTTGACGCAGCAGAACGGCATCCATGCCCGCTTCGAGACGGCGCTGTTCGATCGATTCGCCGCGAAGCTCACCATCACACCGGGCCGGATCTCGGCGATCACCAACCCGCGCGACACGGCGTTCGAGGTCCTCCTGGCCAGCCATCAGCTGGTCGATCAGCTGCTGCAGGCCGACCGGGACGCCATCGCCGGCAAGGACAGCTATGACGACCAGTACTTCGACCGCTTCTTCGCGGCGGTCCGACCGATGTTCGAGAAACGCCTGGCGGATTCGGTGACAGCGACCGCGTCGCTGATCGTCGGCGCGTGGGAACAGGCGGGGAAGCCGGCGCTCCGTACCGAGATGCCGCGGACGGTGCAACGGGTCCGCGGGGCCAAACCAGAGTGACGCGACGCGGTGCCGCGGTCAGCAGCCGGCGTGGCAATGGACTATCCTGAGGTCGCCTTGACGCTGCGAGACATTGCTGAACGGCTCCACTGCCGCCTCGAAGGCGCCGTGGACGACGTCGACATCGTCCGCGTCGCCGGCATCGAGCAGGCGGGGCCGGGCGACCTCACCTTTGTCGCCAATCCCCGCTACCACGCGCAGCTGCGCTACACCCGGGCCTCGGCGGTGATCCTCGGCGAGGGCGACCAGAGCGCGGCGCCCTGTCCGGTGCTGCGCAGCGACAACCCCTATCGCACTTTTGCCGAAGCGGTCAGCCTGTTCCACCAGCCGGCGCCGCCTGTCCGCGGCATCGACCCGTTGAGCTCGATCGCCGCCGACGCGACTATCGGACCTGAGGTCAGCGTCGGTCCGTTCGTCGTGATCGGGTCCGGCGCGGCGATCGGCGCGCGCACCATCATCGAGTCCCATGTCGTCATCGGCGCGCACGCCGAGGTGGGGAGCGACTGCCTCCTGCATTCACACGTGGCGATCCGGGACGGTGTCAGCGTCGGCCACCGCGTCATCATCCACGACGGGGCGGTGCTGGGGAGCGACGGCTTCGGCTACGTCCGCCGGCCCGACGGCTCGCACATGAAGATCCCCCAGATCGCCGCCGTGGTGATCGAAGACGATGTCGAGATCGGCGCCAACACGACGATCGATCGGCCGGCGGTCGGCGAGACCAGGATCCGGGCCGGCGCCAAGATCGACAACCTGGTGCAGATCGCCCACGGCGTGGCGGTCGGCCAGCGGGCACTGCTCGCCGCACAGGTCGGGATTGCCGGCAGCACGGTGGTCGAAGACGACGTCACCCTGGCCGGGCAGGTCGGTGTGTCCGGTCATTTGCGGATCGGGCAGGGCGTCGTCGCCACGGCGCAGACCGGCATCCCCAATTCGCTCGAAGCCGGCGAGTTCGTCTCCGGCTACCCGGCGATTGCCAACCGGGACTGGCTGAAATCGTCGGCCGTGTTCCGCCAGCTGCCGGCGTTGAAGACGCGCATCATGCAGCTCGAAGCCCGGATTGCAGAGCTCGAGGAGAAGCTGACCGAATGCCGGACACGCCTGGATCGCTGATCAGGCGCGCGGCCACCGTCGCGTGCCTGATCGTCATCGCCGCCGCCCCGGCCTTCGCCCAGGCGCCGGCGCCGCCCTCGCCCTCGCCCGACTTCCTGACCCGCTACGATTTCCACCTGGCGGCCAACGTGCTGGCGATCGACGACCCGCGCTTCTCCTGGGAGACGCATTTCGGCGGCGACCTCGACGTGGTCGACTACGTCGTCGGACGGGCGTCGATCGTGGTTGACTATCAGGCGATCCTCGGCGATCAGCTCCGTCCGTTCGATCCGAACCAGTCGTACTACGTGCTGGAAGCGTCCTCGTCGCTGCGGGTGCCGGGAGTGGAAATTGCCGGCGTGTTCCATCACGTGTCGCGGCATCTCAGCGACCGGGACAAGACGTTCCCGGTCGCCTGGAACATCATCGGCGCGCGCGCCTTGCGCCGCTTCGAGGGAGCCGGGGTCAGGGTCGACGCCTATGCCGGCGCCGGTGTCGTGGCCGGCCATTCCAACGTCGACTACCGCTGGACCGCCGACCTCGACCTCTCGGTCCGCCGCGCCATCGCCCCGCATGTCGAGGCGTTCGCGAGCGGCCATGGCGACTTGTACGGCGTCGACGGGACCGGCAATCGCGGCCGGCAGACCGGCGGGCGTGCCGAGGCCGGCGTGCGCTTCAACGGCCGCGCCGGGGCGCTGGAGCTGTTTGCCGGCGTCGAGCGGCGCGTCGACGCCGATCCGATCGACTTCCAGGCGCAGCGCTGGGCCATCGCGGGGTTCCGGCTGGTCAGCCGATAGGCGATAATCACCCATGGCCTATCGAACGTCACGGATGCTGGCGCTGCTCGCGTTGATTACGGCCGGGCTGTACGGCGCCACGTCCGTGGTGACGGCCGCCATTCGCCCGCCCAAGCTCGATTACCAGGTGACGACGCTGGCCAATGGGCTGACCCTGGTCACCCAGGAAGACCATTCGACGCCGATCGTCCACCTGCAGCTCTGGTTTCACGTCGGATCGAGGAACGAGAAACCGGGCCGCACCGGTTTCGCCCACCTCTTCGAGCATCTGATGTTCAAGGGATCGAAGAACGTCGAGCCCGAAGGGCACACCTCGATGATCGCGTCGATCGGCGGTCAGAGCAACGCCTACACGCAGGACGACGTGACGGTGTTCTGGGAAACGCTGCCGGCCCAGTACCTGCCGCTGGCGTTGTGGCTCGAGGCCGATCGCATGGCGACGCTGCGAATCGACAAGGACACGCTGACCAACGAGCGCGAGGTGGTGAAGGAAGAGCGGCGGATGCGGGTCGACAACCAGCCCTATGGCCGGCTGTCGGAAATCATCTTCGATCAGGCCTTTTCCGTGCATCCGTACAAGCATCCGACGATCGGCAGCATGGCCGATCTCGAGGCGGCGTCGATCGAGGACGTCCGCGATTTCTACAACACCTACTACGTGCCGGAGAACGCCACGCTCGCTCTGGTCGGCGACTTCGACACCACGCAGGCGGTGCAGCTGGTCACGCAGTACCTCGGCCGCGTGCCGAAAGCCGTCAACCCGGTGCCGCGTGACATCCCGAAAGAGCCGCCGTCGACACGCGAGAAGCGGGTGACGCTGCAGGAGCCGTGGCCGCTGCCGGCGGTCGTGGTCGCGTATCACATCACCTACGACGGCCATCCCGACTCGTACCCGCTTCACATCGCCTCGAAGGTGCTGTCGGATGGTCAGAGCTCGCGGATCTTCAAGTCGCTGGTCTACGAGAAGGGGATCGCCCTCGCCGCGTCGGGCGAGGCCAACATCATCGAGGATCCCAATCTGTTCTACGCACTCGCCATCATCCAGCCGGGGCACCGGCCCGAGGAGGCGATCGACGCGCTGATCGCGGAGTTCGAGAAGCTGAAAGCCGAGCCGATCACCGAGCACGAGCTGTCCCGCGCCAAGAACCAGTTCGCGCGCGACTACATCCTGGGCCGCGAATCCAACAAGGACAAGGCGATGCAGCTCGCGCACGCGCTGGTCATCCACAACGACATCAAGTCGGCCGACGGCGAGTTCGAGATCTTCCAGAACCTGACCGCGGCGGACATCCAGCGCGCCGCGCGCACGTATTTCACCCCGGAGAACCGCGTGGTGTTGACGTTGCTGCCGGGACAGGGGGGTGCCCGATGACCTGGTGTTTTCTCGGTCTGAGGCGGAGCCTCGCTGGCTCTGCGTGGCTCTGTGGCCTGGTCATGACGGCGGCTGTCGCCGGTTCGGCCCTGCCGGCGCAGGCGCAGGTGCAGGCACGCCCGTGGCCGTCCGAGCGGCCGCCCCGCCCGCTGGCGGCGCGCGACGTGAAATTTCCGCCCTATCAGATCCAGACGCTGCCCAACGGCCTGCAAGTGGTGGCGGTGCTGCATCACGAGCAGCCGGCCGTCAGCATGCGCCTGTTGATCCGCGCCGGCAGCGCGCTGGATCCGAAAGGCAAGCTCGGGCTGGTCCATGAGCTGGCCTCGCTGCTCGATCAGGGCACGGAGACCAGGTCGGCCAGCGACCTCGCCGACGCGATCGATTCGATCGGCGGCGCCATGGGCACCGGCGCGGGGTCGGACCTGACATTCCTGAACATGGTCGTCATGAAGGACAGCTTTGCCGCCGGCATGCGGATGCTGTCGGACATGGCGCGCCATCCGGCGTTCGCGCCGGCGGAGATGGAACGGCAGCGGCAGCAGGTGCTGTCGGGTCTCCAGGTCAGCCTGCAGGACCCCGACTACGTCGCCGACGCGGTGTTCGACCGGCTCGTCTACGGCTTCCATCCCTACGGCATGCCGCAGACCGGTACGCCCGACAGCGTCAGCGGCATCACCCGTGACGATCTCGTCGCGTTCCACAAGAGGTATTTCGCCCCCAACAACGCCATCCTCGCCGTCGTCGGCGACGTCACTGCCGAAGAGGCCTTCGACACGGTCCGGACCGTCTTCGGCGATTGGGAGCGGAAGGAGGTGACGGTCGAGAAGTTCATCGAGCCGCCGGCGCCGACGCGGCGGCTGATCGTGGTGAACAAGCCGGACGCGGTGCAGACCGAGGTCCGGGTCGGCCATGTCGGCATCGCCCGCAAGCATCCCGATTACATGGCCATCAACCTCGCCATCCGCATCCTCGGCGGCGAGGGGAGCAATCGTCTGCACAACGTGCTGCGGACGCAGCGCGGCTTGACCTACGGCGCCCAGGCCGACATGGACACGCTCAAGGAGAGCGGCGATTTCCTGGCGCGCACGAATACGCGGTCGGCGGCGACGGCCGAAGTGGTCCGCGTCATTTTCGACGAGTTCTGGCGGCTGCAGCGCGACCCGGTCGGGGAGCGCGAGCTCGCCGATGCCCAGGCCTACATGACCGGCAGCTTCCCGCTGACAATCGAGACGCCGGACGCCATCGCCATGCAGGTGCTCAACGTCGTCTTCTATGGCCTGCCGATCGACGATCTCCAGAGCTTTCGCGAGCGCGTCAATGCCGTCACCGTCGCCGACATCCAGCGTGTCGCGCGGGCCTATCTGCAGCCGGACCGGCTGTCGGTCGTGCTGGTCGGCAACCTCGGGGCGTTCGAAAACGACTTGAAAGGCGTCGGGTTCACCAACTACGAGCGGGTCGAGCTGCCGAGCCTGGACCTGACGACTGCTGATTTCAAGCGTCCGACCGGCCGGACTGGAGCGGCGGCGCAGCCGCGGCTGCGGACGATCGCCTTCCAGGAACCGGTGCGCGGCCAGGCCCCGCCGATCACGGCGCAGGAGGGTGCCGGCGCGCGCGCCCTGCTCGAGGGCGCGATTGCCGCGAAGGGCGGTCTCCAGAAACTACGGGCGATCAAAAGCATCACGGCGACCACCCGGACCTCCATGACGGAGGGCGGCCTCCAGGCCGACGCGACGACCTACCTCGACTATCCCAGCCGCGTCCGGATTGAACAGACGCTGGAGGGCGTGCCCTCGGTCCAGATCTTCGACGGCGAGCTCGGCTGGGTCCGCGACCCCCGGGGTGTCCACGACGTGCCGCCCCAGGCGCTGCGCGATCTGCGCAGCACGCTGCGGCGCGACGTGATCGCGCTGCTGCTGGCCGCCGAGCGCGGCGCGCTGCGGGCCCGCCTGCTCCCCGACGTCAAAGACGGCGACGGGACGCGGCATCGTACGCTGGAGGTATCGGGCACGGACCTCGACCCGGTGGTGCTATACATCAATCCCGAGACCGGGCTGATCTCCAAGCAGACCTATGTCGCCGGCGGCGCCGGCGGACCGCTGATCGAGGAAATGTTCAGCGACTACCGGCCGGTCGACGGCGTGCAGATCGCCTACGCGGCGACGGTGCGCCGCGGCGGGCAGCCGGTTCTCGATCGGCGCGTCTCCGCCATCACCATCAACGCCCGCCTCGATCCCGCGCTCTTCACACGACCCGCGCCTTGAGCGCGCGCCTCCTGGTGTCGTGCGGCGAGCCGTCCGGCGATCTGTATGCGGGCGCGCTGACCCACGAGCTGCGGCGTCTGGATCCGGCCGTCACCGTCAGCGGCCTCGGCGGTCCCCAGTTCGCCGCAGCCGGAGGCCAGCTGATTGCCGACTATCGCGGCCTCGCTGTCACCGGCTTGACGGAGGCGATCGGGAAGCTGCCGCAGTCGTTCGCGACGCTTGCCCGTCTGGTCGAATTCGCGAGACGCGCCAGGCCGGACGCGCTGGTCGCGATCGACTTTCCCGACTTCAATTTCCGGCTGGCCCGCCGCATCGCGAAGCTGGGGATCCCGGTCATCTATTACATCAGCCCCCAGATCTGGGCGTGGCGGCCAGGGCGGATCAAGAGTATCCGCGCCTTTGCCAGTCTGGTGCTGGTCATCTTTCCATTCGAGGAGCAGCTCTATCGCGACGCCGGCGTGCCGGTGTCGTTCGTCGGGCACCCGCTGATCGATCTGGCGGCAATCGGAGACCAGGCGGCGTTCCTCCGCCGCCTGCGCTTGACCCCCGGGGCGCCAACGGTCGCCATTCTGCCCGGCAGCCGGCCCAATGAAGTGCACCGGATTCTGCCGGATCTCCTCGGCGCGGCAGACCGCATCCGCGTCCGCCTGCCCGAGGCGCAGTTCATCGTCGCCCGCGCTCCGGGGCTGGCGGATGGTCTGTTTGATGCCGTGGGACCGAACCTGGCGGTGGTGGAAGGTGAAACCGACGCGGTGCTGGCGGCAGCCGACGTGGCGGTGACCGCGTCGGGGACCGCGACCGTGCAGTGCGCGCTTCACGACACGCCGATGGTCATCGTCTATCGCGTCTCCCCGCTGACCTATCTGATCGGCCGGCGGCTGCTGACGGTGGACACGTTCGGGATGGTCAATCTGATCGCGGGCGAAAGGATCGTGCCTGAGCTCATCCAGGAGGCCTTCACTCCGGCGGCGGTCGCTGGAGAGGCGATCTCGATGCTCACGGATCACGATCGCCACCTGCGAATCCGGCGCGGCCTGTCGTTGGTGCGTGAGCGGCTTGGCGGTCCTGGCGCCAGCCGGCGCGCGGCCGAGGCGATTCTCGGGGTGATCAGACGTGTGAAAAAGGGGTACGGCCCCTTTCCTTGACCCGATCGTCACGGCGACGTACGTAGTGTCCGGCTTCAGCCGGACCGCGATGGGGGCATTCAGTCGTAGTGCAGGCCTTCAGGCCTGCCGTGTCGGGGCAGACCTATGCATAGAACCCGCTTGTCGCTTCTGGTGACCGCGTTCGTTCTCTACACCCTGAGCGCCAACGCCACGGTCCTGGTGCCCGCCGACCTGGGCGAGCTGGCGCGTGATGCCGGCGCCATCGTGCGCGGCCGCGTGGTGGCGGCCGACACGCGCTGGAGCGGCGGCCGCCGCGCGATCGAAACCGTGGTGACCCTCGATGTCGAGGCGTCGCTCAAGGGGTCGCTCGGCCGCACCGTCCAGTTCATCGTGCCGGGCGGCACGCTGGGCCGCTATCGCAGCCTGTTTGTGGGTGCGCCGCAGTTCGCCGCGGCGGAGCGGGTGGTGGTGTTCCTGGGCTGGCGCGGTCCGAGCTATCCGTACCTGCTCGGTCTCGGCCAGGGCGTCTTCCGGATTTCGTCGGATGGGAATCGATCGGGCGCAAAGGTCTCGCCACCGCCGCTGATCGCGCCGGCCGCCGGCGCGTCGCGGGTGGTCCGGGGCGACGTCTCGCGCGTCCCGATGCCGCTGGCGGCGTTCGAGCAGCGCGTGCGCGCGCTGGCGGGAGGGCAGCGGTGAGGCCATCCCGTTGTCGGTCCCTGCTGCCATCCCGGCCGACGCGCCGGCTCGCCGCCCTGGCTGCCATGCTCGCGCTGGTCGTGGCGCATGCCGCGCCTGTCGCTGCCTATCTGACGTTCGGCATTCAATCCGCCGGCCGCCAGATTCCGCTGAAGTGGCCCGCCGCCCCGGTCCGCTATTTCGTCAGCGATCAGGGCGCGCCGGGCGTGGCGCCGGACGCCTTCCAGTCGGCGGTCGGCCGGGCGTTTGCCACCTGGCAGGGGGTGCCGACCGCGTCGATCGCCTATCAGTTCGTCGGCACGACAGGCGCCCTGCCGCTGGACGAAGACGGTCAGTCGACCCTCGGATTCCTGGCCCGGCCGGATCTCGATCGCGTACTGGCCTCCACCAGCTTTCTGGTCGACCTGTCGACCGGCGAACTGCTCGAGTCCGACATCTTCTTCAACACCGCCTTCCGCTGGTCGGTGGCAGCGGCGGGGGAGAGCGGCCGATTCGATCTCGAATCGGTGGCGCTCCACGAGATCGGCCACATGAGCGGCCTCGGCCATTCGGCGCTGGGCGAAACCGAACTGCTGGCGGAAGGCGGCCGCCGCGTCATCGCCGCCGAGGCGGTAATGTTTCCGATTGCCTACGGGCCGGGAAACATCTCCGGCCGCTCGCTCCGGGACGACGACAAGGCCGGGATCTCGAACCTCTACCCGGACGGCGGCTTCGACGCCAAGACCGGCAGCATCTCCGGCACTGTGACCAGGGACGGCCGCGGCGTGTTCGGCGCCCATCTCGTGGCCTTCGATCTGGGATCTGGATCGCTGG
This sequence comes from Acidobacteriota bacterium, assembly GCA_039931615.1. Taxonomy (GTDB): domain Bacteria; phylum Acidobacteriota; class Vicinamibacteria; order Vicinamibacterales; family CAVVIG01; genus JAHFUI01. The sequence goes on along the minus strand of JBDTRR010000007.1, from coordinate 78,640 downwards.
TCGGGAACTTCTCGTTGAACGATCGCGGCGCCTTCTCGATCGCCGGGCTGTCGCCGGGGCCGCACCTCATCCGGGTCGAGCCGCTCGACGATGTGGACGTCGACAGCTTCTTCGACCTGGCGGTGAACGCCGGGTTCCGGCCGGCGTTTTTCGAGCGCCTGGTCGTCGTGCCGCGCGGCGGCGACAGCGGCCCGCTCGAGATCAAGGTCGTCCCGAAGTGAGGCAGGCGAAGGGCCTGATCGTCCTGCTGCTCGGTGCCGGCCTGCAGCACGCGGGACCGGCGATGGCGCAGACGGCCGGCGCGCCGATCGCCGGCCGGTTCGAGATCGCGGCCGGTGCCGCGTGGACCGGCACGGCCCCGGTCGGGGCGCGCGATGCGACGCTGACGGCGGCGGACGGCAGCCGGTTCCGCCTGTTCTCGACATCGAGCGAGCTGACGTCGGCGGCCGGCGCCGAGCTGCGCATCGGCGCCCGCGTGGCGGCAGCCGTCGACGTCGAGGTCACGGCGTCCTACTCCGTCCCGCGATTGACGACGCGCGTCACCGCCGACAGTGAAAACAGCGCGGCGACGACGGCGTCGGAACCGATCGGCCAGCTGATGATCGAGGGCGCCGCGGTCATCTATCTGCCGCGCCGGCTCGGTTCCCGTCTGGTTCCTTTCGCGACCGCCGGCGGCGGCTACCTTCAGCAGCTCGATGAACGCCAGACGCTGTTACAGCGGGGGCGCGTCGTCCATCTCGGCGGTGGCGTCAAGCTGCCGCTGATGTCTCGTGCCGCAGGCCAGCGCCGGCTCAAGCAGATTGGTGTGCGCGTCGATGTTCGCGCGCTGGTCCGGCCGGCAGCCGTCACGCTTGACGATCGCGCTCACATCGCGCCGACGGTGGCGGCTTCGCTGTACGTGCGGTTCTGACGCCAGACCGCTCGCGCGGGACCGGCGGCCGTGCGAAGATGTGCCTTCCCATGCCCGCGATCGAGTTCCGTGACGTTTCGTACAGCCGGCCCGGAAACGTCCCCATCCTGCACCATTTCGATCTCAGCATCGAACAAGGCGAGGTGATCGCGCTGGTCGGTCGAAGCGGCGCCGGCAAGACCACCATCCTCAAGCTCGTCAATCGTCTGCTGCTGCCGCAGGACGGTCACGTGCTGGTCGAAGGCAAGGACACGCGGGACTGGGACCCGATCCGTCTGCGGCGCGCGGTCGGGTACGTGATTCAGGATGTCGGACTGTTTCCGCACATGAGCGTCGGCGGCAACATCGCGGTGGTGCCGCGGCTGGAGAAGTGGAGCGCGGACGGCGTTGCGGGGCGGGTCACCGAGCTGCTCGAGCTGATCGGACTGCCGCCGGAGCAATATGCCGAGCGCTGGCCGCACGAGTTGTCGGGCGGGCAGCGCCAGCGCGTCGGCGTGGCGCGGGCGCTGGCTGCGGATCCGCCGGTGCTGCTGATGGACGAACCGTTCGGGGCGCTCGATCCGGTGACGCGCGCCGAGCTGCAGGAGGAGTTCCGCCGGATCCAGGCCCGGGTGCGGAAGACGGTGATCATCGTCACGCACGATATGAGCGAGGCCTTGAAGCTGGCCGATCGTCTGGGCGTGATAGACGAGGGGCGGCTGATTGCCTGCGACCGCCCGGCCGGAATCCTGAAGTCAGGCGATCCGCGCGTCGGCCGGCTGCTCGATGCGGTCATCCTGCGGCCGCCGGCGTAGGAAGGAATCGTGAATTGTGAATTGTAGATTTTCTTCATGGGCGTGATCCGATTCTGGCTGACCCATCGATCCGAGCTGGCGGCGGCGATCGCGCAGCACGTCATGCTGGTCGGCATCTCAACGCTGGTCGCCGTCGGCCTGGGCGTGCCGCTCGGCATCTTCGCGGCCCGGCGCCCGCGGCTGAGTTCGCCGCTGGTCGGTCTCGCCAACATCGTGCAGACGGTGCCGAGCCTGGCGATGTTCGGGTTCCTGTTGCCGGTGCCGTTGATCGGCGGCGTCGGCGCCCGGGCGGCGATCGTCGTCCTGATCCTGTACGGTCTGCTGCCGATCGTCCGGACGACGATTGCCGGGCTCAACGGCATCGATCGGTCGATCCGCGAGGCTGGCGTGGCGATGGGCATGACGAAGCGGGAACTGCTGCGGCAGGTCGAGCTGCCGCTGGCGTTGCCGTCGATCGTCGCCGGCGTCCGCGTCTCGGCCGTGCTGGGGGTGGGATCGGCCACCATTGCCGCCGCCATTGGCGCCGGCGGCCTCGGCGAGTACATCTACCGCGGGCTGTCGATGGTCGATTCCAGCGTCATCCTGGCGGGTGCGATTCCGGCGGCCGTGCTGGCGCTGGTGGTCGACGGCGGACTGCTGTGGGTGGAGCGGCAGCTGTCGGCCCGCCGTCACCGGCGGTCGCGGCATTTCACCGCCGCCGTGGCGGCGGTGATTGCGACGGTGCTGATCGTCTCGAGTGGTGCGATCGCCGCCCGATCGGGCCGCGGCATCGTGGTCGGATCCAAGAACTTCACCGAGCAGCTGATCCTGGGCGAGCTGGTGGCTCAGGTGATCGAGCGGGAGACCGGCGTCGCGGTTCAGCGGCGGCTGAATCTCGGCGGCACGCTGATCTGCGATCGCGCCCTGCTCAGCGGCGATATCGATGTCTACGTCGAGTACACCGGCACGTCGCTGACCGCCGTCTTCCACCAGCCGCTGTCGAACGATCCGCAGGCGGTGTTCGCCACCGTGCGTGAGCAGTACGCACGGAGCGGCCGGACGCTGCTGCCGCCGCTCGGATTCAACAACACCTTCGCCATCCTGGTGCGCGGCCGCGATGCGCGGGATCGGGGCCTGCGCACGATCGACGATGCCGCGCGCGAGGCGCCGCGGTGGCGGGCCGGCTTCGGTTACGAGTTCCTGGAGCGGCCGGATGGATATCCCGGGCTGGCCAAGGCCTATGGGCTGCGGTTCCAGGAGCCGCCCCACGTGATGGACCTGAGCCTCAGCTACCGGGCGCTCGCCTCCGGGCAGGTCGATCTGATTGCCGGTGACGCGACCGCTGGTCTGATCAAGGGACTGGATCTGGTGCGTCTTGACGACAACCGCCGCTACTTTCCACCCTACGACGCCGCGCCGGTGGCGCGGGCGGAGACGCTGCTGCGCTACCCCGGGATGCGCAAGGCGCTCGAATCGCTGGCCGGCCGCGTGTCCGCCGACGACATGCAGGCGATGAACTACGCGGCCGACGCCGAGCACCAGGATCCCGCGGCGATCGTCCGGCGCTTCCTGAACTAGCGAGGCTCCGCCTCAGATCGCCGAGAAACGCCGGCGGGGTGGCGCCGATCGTACGTGACGTCCGACTTCAGTTGGACTACGGAACAATCCGGCTGAAGCCGGATCCCACGTACAAGGGGGGTGACGTCTCGAAGGCCGGCCAAACGACGTGACTCGTTCGCACCGAGTGACGGCCGTCAAGTCGTCCAGCCCGGGTGTGGTACGATCAGCCCTTTTGAGGGCTGTGACATGTCGAGCGTCAATACCTTCGGAACGCGAACCCCACTCACCGTCGGCGGCCAGGAGGTCCAGGTCTACAGCCTGACGGCGCTGGAGGCGAACGGTTTTCCGGAGGTGGCGCGGCTGCCGTACTCGCTGAAGATCCTGCTCGAGAACCTGCTGCGTCATGAGGACGAACGGTTCGTCAAGGCGGCCGACATCCAGGCGCTCGGCCGCTGGGACGTCAAGAGCACCCAACCGAAGGAAATCTCGTTCGTGCCGGCGCGGGTGCTGCTGCAGGACTTTACCGGCGTGCCGGCGGTGGTCGATCTGGCGGCGATGCGTGAGGGGATTGTCCGGCTCGGCGGCGATCCGAATCGCGTCAACCCGCTGCAGCCGGTCGAATTGGTCATCGATCACTCGGTCCAGGTCGACTATTTCGGACAGCTGAACGCCTTCGAGCTGAACGCCGAGCTCGAGTTTTCCCGCAACAAGGAGCGCTACTCGTTCCTGCGCTGGGGCCAGGAGGCCTTCCGGAATTTCCGCGTCGTGCCGCCGGACACCGGCATCGTCCATCAGGTGAATTTGGAGCACCTGGCGCGGGTGGTCGTCTCGATGGAAGGACCGAACGGCACCGTCGCCTATCCGGACACGCTGGTCGGCACCGATTCCCACACCACGATGGTCAACGGCCTCGGCGTGGTCGGCTGGGGCGTCGGCGGGATCGAAGCGGAAGCGGCGATGCTCGGGCAGCCGATCTCGATGCTGATTCCGCAGGTGCTCGGCGTCCGCCTCGTCGGCGCGATGCTCGAAGGCGCCACCGCCACCGACCTGGTCCTGACGATCACCGAGCGGCTGCGCAAGCACGGCGTCGTCGGCAAGTTCGTCGAGTTCTTCGGTCCCGGCCTTGAACACCTGACCATCGCCGATCGCGCCACGCTCGGCAACATGTGCCCGGAGTACGGCGCGACCATCGCGATCTTCCCGATCGACGAGATGACGCTCGACTACCTGCGGCTGACCGGCCGCGACGACAGCCGCGTCCAGCTGGTCGAAGCCTATGCCAGGGCCCAGGGGCTGTTCCTTCTGCCCGGCGCGCCCGATCCGATCTACTCGGAGACGATCGAGCTCGATCTCGGCACGGTCGAGCCGAGCCTGGCCGGGCCGCGGCGGCCGCAGGATCGCGTCTCGTTGAAGCAGGCCAAGAGCAGCTTCCAGACCGCCCTGGGATCGATGATGACGGCGGTCAAGAAGAGCGTCGCGGCCTCGGCGCCGGCCGCCGCCGCCGCGGCCACGGCGATGACCAGCGAGGCAGGCGTCGCGGTCGCCGATCTGCCGCTGCCGACCGCTCCGGTGAATCAGCTCGACCATGGGTCGGTGGTGATCGCCGCGATCACCAGCTGCACGAACACGTCGAATCCCAGTGTGATGATCGCCGCCGGCCTGCTGGCCAAGAACGCCGTCGAGCGCGGTCTGACGTCGAAGCCCTGGGTCAAGACCAGCCTCGCGCCCGGCTCGAAAGTGGTCACGGAATACCTGCGGGCGGCCGGCCTGACGCCGTATCTGGATCAGCTCGGATTCAACCTGGTCGGCTACGGCTGCACGACCTGTATCGGCAACAGCGGTCCGCTCCCCGAGGAGGTGTCGGCGGAGGTCGACGCCCGCAATCTCGTCGTCGCCTCTGTCCTGAGCGGCAACCGCAACTTCGAAGGGCGGATCCAGCAGCAGGTGCGCGCCAACTACCTTGCTTCGCCGCCGCTGGTGGTGGCCTACGCCCTGGCCGGGCGGATGACGCTCGATCTGACGACTGAACCGCTCGGCATCGATTCGTTCGGCAAGCCGGTGTTTCTCCGGGAGCTGTGGCCGGCCGAGCGGGAGATTCAGGGAACGATGCTGGCGGCGGTCCGGGCCGAAATGTTCCGCGAACAGTACGCCAACGTGTTCGCCGGCGACGAGCGCTGGCAGTCGCTGCCGGTGCCGGCCGGCGATCGCTTCGTCTGGGAGCCGGACTCGACCTACATCCGCAATCCGCCGTTCTTCGACGGGCTGACCCTGCAGCCGGCCCCGCTGCGTGACCTCACCGGCGCCCGGGTGCTGGCGCTGCTCGGTGACAGCATCACGACCGACCACATCTCGCCCGCCGGATCGATCAAGAAGGACAGTCCCGCCGGCAAGTACCTGATCGAGCACGGCGTCTCTCCCAACGATTTCAACTCCTATGGCGCGCGGCGCGGCAATCACGAGGTGATGATGCGCGGCACGTTTGCCAATGTCCGCCTGCGCAATCAGCTGGCGCCCGGAACCGAAGGCGGCTTTACCACCTATCAGCCCGACGGCGAGGTGATGCCGATTTTCGACGCCGCGACGATCTACAAGGCCGCGGGGATCCCCCTGGTGATTCTGGCCGGCAAGGAATACGGCTCCGGGTCGTCGCGCGACTGGGCCGCGAAGGGGACGCTGCTGCTGGGCGTCAAGGCCGTCATCGCCGAGAGCTACGAGCGGATTCACCGCAGCAACCTGGTGAACATGGGCGTGCTGCCGCTGCAATTTCCCGCCGGCGCGTCGGCGGCGTCGCTCGGGCTGACCGGACGCGAGCGCTACGCTCTGGCTGGCATGTCCGATCTGTTGCGGCCCGGCAGTCTGGTGACGGTGTCGGCGACTGCCGACACGGGGACGACAATCGAGTTCCAGGCGGTCGCCCGGATCGATACCCCCGAGGAGCTGGTCGCGTTCCGCCACGGCGGCATCCTTCCGTACGTGCTGCGGCAGCTGGCAGGGAAGTCCACGCCGCAGTAGAAAGGCGGCCGGCATCGCGCCTTTCGTCTGAACGTACCAAGAAGCCCCATGCTGACAGCCGACGCCGTCAAGGCGCACGCCCGCGGGCTCGGCTTCGACGCCTGCGGCATCGCGCCGGCGGCGGACCTGCCCGAGCTGCGGTTCTTCTCCGAGTGGCTCGATCGTGGCTACGCCGGCACGATGGCCTACCTCGGCCGATCGGCGGCGCGCCGCGCCGACGTCCGCCAGGTCCTGCCATCGGCCCGCGTCGTCATCGTCACCGCCAGCAACTACAACACCGATCGGCCCTACTCGACCGAGTGCCGCGATCCGACCCGCGCGCACATTGCCCGGTACGCGTGGGGCGACGACTATCACGAGGTCATCATCGAACGTCTCGAGGCGCTGCTGACCTGGATGCGGGCGGCGTCGCCAGAGCCGTTCGACGCGCGCGCCTACGTCGACACCGGCCCGGTTCAGGAGCGTGTCTATGCGCAGCACGCCGGCATCGGCTGGATCGGCAAGAACACCTGCGTCATCAACCCCGAGATCGGCTCCTGGACGTTCCTCAGCGAAATCATCTGCAGCCTTCCGCTCGACGTGGACACGCCCGCCTTCGACCAGTGCGGCTCGTGCACGCTGTGTCTGGAGGCGTGCCCGACGCAGGCGCTGGTCGCGCCCGGCGTGCTCGATTCGAGGCGCTGTATCTCCTATCTCACGATCGAGCGCCGCGACGCGATTGAGCCGCCGCTGCGCGCCGCAATCGGCACGCACGTCTACGGCTGCGATATCTGCCAGGAAGTCTGCCCGTGGAATGCGGTGGCGCCGGCCTCCGGTGATCCGGCGTGGCAGCCGCGCCCGGTCTGGGACCAGACCGCCGTCCAGACACTCGCCGCGATGAACGATGAGGAACTGACTGGCGCCCTTCACGGCAGCGCCATGCGGCGGACGAAGATCACCGGGCTGCGCCGGAACCTCGAGATTGCCGTCACGAACTCGCAACCGCCGATCGGCCGCTGAGCGCCATCGCCACGGTCCCTCCGTCCTCACCCCTTCGAGCGCCGGACCCGCGAACCCGCCGTCGCGAAGCCTGACGGTTCATCGGCGATTTGCGGAAGGCAGCGCGCGCGCTATCATCGGTGGGCCGATGATGTCTTCCTCATCCCTCGCCCCGTCGCTCCTGCTGTCGATGCCTCAGCTGGTCGATCCGAATTTCAACCGCACCGTGGTGCTGCTGTGCCAGCACAGCGACCGCGGGGCGTTCGGCCTGGTGGTGAACCGCCCATTGAAAGCCAGCGGTCCCGTGGTCGTCGAGGTGCGGGCGGACACCGGCATGGTCGAGCCGCGGACCATGCGGTCGAGCGAAGCGGAACTGCAGATGTGGGTAGGCGGACCGGTTGAACCGCAGCGCAGCTGGATTCTGGTGGCTGACGACGAGGAGGCGTCCGGAGAGGGACGCGTGCAGATCGCCGATGGGCTGTATCTCTCGACGTCGCCGGAACTGCTGCAGCAGCTGATGGGACCGGAACCGCCGGCGCGCACGCGCTTCATCGTCGGCTACTCGGGGTGGGGCCCGGGCCAGCTGGACGCCGAAATCCACGAATCCGCCTGGCTGATCAGCGACATCGATCGCGATCTGATCTTCAACACGCCGGCCGACCGCTTGTGGGAAGCCGCGATCCGCCGGATCGGCGCCGATCCCGCGACGCTACAGGTGTCGCGCGGGGTGCACTAGAGTCCCCAGACCCCAGCCTCTTGTTGTAACGTAGCTCATGCCATTCTTCAGGCCGATGGGGTGGGCGTTGGCGCTCGCGGCGGGGTGTGCCAGCGTCGGAATGATTGTGCGTGCTCAGGGGGCGCCGGTGGCCGATACCGCAACACTGCAACAGATGGCGGCGCGGTTCGCGCCGACCGACATCACGGCCGACTTGTCGGCCCTGTCCTCGTCGGACCGGCAGGTGCTATCCAAGCTGATCGCGGCCTCGAAGATCATCGACGGTCTCTTCCTGCGTCAGGTCTGGGCCGGGAACGACGCGATGCTGCAGGAGCTGGCGAGAGTCACCACCGCTGACGGCCGCGCCCGGCTCCACTACTTTCTGCTCAACAAAGGACCATGGTCGCGTCTCGACCACAATCAACCCTTCGTCGCGGCGGCGCCGCCCAAGCCGGCTGGCGCCGGCTTCTATCCGGCTGATGCGACGAAAGCCGAGATCGAAGCGTGGCTCGAGTCGCTGCCTGAAGTGGAGCGCGCCAGGGCGCGGGGCTTCTTTACGGTCGTGCGGCGAGGCCCGGGTGGAGGACTGACGCTGGTTCCCTACAGCATCGAATATCAGAGCGAGCTGATTCAGGCGGCGGCGCTGCTCCGCGAGGCGGCCGCCCTGACCCCGGAGCCGTCGCTGCGGACGTTTCTCGGCAAGCGCGCCGATGCGTTCCTGTCCAACGACTACTACGACAGCGACGTGGCCTGGATGGAGCTCAAGGGCGCGATCGAGCCGACTATCGGGCCGTACGAGGTCTACGAGGACGAGTGGTTCAACTACAAGGCCGCGTTCGAATCGTTCATCACCGTCCTGGACCGGGCTGAAACGGACAAGCTGCAACGGTTCAGCGGCGAGTTGCAGGACATCGAAAACCATCTCCCGATCGATCCGGCGCTGCGCAATCCGAAGCTCGGATCCCTGGCGCCGATCGTCGTCGTCAACGAGGTGTTCGCGGCGGGGGACGCCAACCGCGGGGTTCAGACGGCTGCCTTCAATCTCCCGAATGATGAACGCGTCACCCGGGACAAGGGCGCCAAACGGGTGATGCTCAAGAACGTCCAGGATGCGAAGTTCGCCAAGACGCTGGTGCCGATCTCGCGGGTGGTCCTCTCGGCGGCTGACCAGAAGGACCTGTCGTTCGAGGCGTTCTTCACCCACATCCTGGTGCACGAACTGATGCACGGCCTGGGGCCGCACAACATCACCGTCAACGGCCGCCAGACGACGGTGCGCCAGGAGATGAAGGAGGCCTCGAGCGCACTCGAGGAAGCGAAGGCCGACATCTCGTCGCTGTTCGCGATTCAATACCTGATCGACAAGGGCGTGCTGCCGGCCACGCTGGAGCGTCCCCTCTACACGACGTTCCTGGCATCCGCCTTCCGATCGATCCGGTTCGGCATCGCCGAGGCGCACGGCCGGGGCATCGCGATTCAACTGAATTACCTGCTGGACCAGGGCGGCGTCGAGGTGCGCGGAGACGGGACCTTCGCCGTCAACCGGTCCAGGATCAAGGAAGGAGTGACCGCGCTGACGCGCGAGATCATGACGATCCAGGCGCAGGGCGACTATACCAAGGCCAAAGCGCTGGCCGAGCGGCTCGGCGTGGTGCGGCCGCCCGTCCAGCGGGCGCTCGACAAGCTGACCAGCGTCCCGGTGGACATCGAACCGCGCTTCGCGAATCAGGAATAATTCCTAATTCCTAATTCCTAATTCCTAATTTTCTCAACGCCACCTCATCCCCAGGTCCCGTGATCTCCTGCGGCGGCTCGCCTGCCGCCAGGCCCTGGGCGACAATCAGCCGGCGCGCTTCGACGCGCAGCGACGGCAGGCGCAGCCGGAAGACGATCGCCGCCGCCACGCAGATGACCCCGCCGCCCGCGATCGTCGCTGGCGCGCCGATGTGCTCCGCCGAGTAGCCGGCGGCCAGGCCGCCGAATGGTGCCATGCCGAGGAACATCATCGAGTAGACCGACATGACGCGGCCCCGGAGCCGGTCCGGCACCATCGCCTGGATCAAGGTGTTGGACGAGGCCATCTCCACCATCAGGAAGAAGCCGACCGGCACCATCAGCGCCGTCGACAGCCAGAAGGTTCGCGACAGCGAGAACAGGGCGAGCATCACACCGAAGCTCGCCGCCGAGACGGCCACCCATTGCCCGAGTCCACGGACGCCGCGCCGCGCCGCCAGGCTCAAGGCGCCGGCCAGCGCGCCCAGCCCCGAACCGGCCATCAGGATTCCCAGGCCGCGCGCCCCGCCGCCGAGAATCGAATCGGCGAAGATCGGCATCAGCACGGCGTATGGCATGCCGGCCAGGCTGATGACGCCGAGCAGCAGGAGCAGCGCCCGCACCGGCGCGGTCCGGGCGACGAACCGGAAGCCTTCCACCGTATCGCGCAGCGGCGAATGAAGATGGCGCTTTGGCGGCGCCTTCGGGACGTCCATCATCAACAGGGCGGCGATGACGGCGACGTAGCTGATCCCGTTGATCAGGAAGCACCACGCCTCGCCGACCGCCGCGACCAGCAGGCCGGCGATCGCCGGACCGACGACGCGGGCGCCGTTGACCAATGAAGAATTGAGCGCGATCGCGTTCATCAGGTCTTCCCGGCCAACCATCGTCACGACGAACGACTGCCGCGCCGGAATATCGAACGCGTTGACGATGCCGAGGCCGCTGGCGAGGACCAGGACATGCCAGACCTGGACCCGTCCGGTGATGGTCAGGAGCCCCAGGGTGAGCGCCAGCACCATCGAGATCGTCTGGGTGACCACCATGATCCGGTGGCGATTGCCCCGATCGGCCACCGTGCCGGCCAAAGGCGCGAGCACGAACACCGGGATCTGGCTGCAGAACGCCGTGACGCCGAGCAGCGCCGACGAGCCGGTCAGGCGGTAGACCAGCCACGACTCGGCCACCGACTGCATCCACGTGCCGGTGAAGGAGATGAGCTGGCCGGTGAAGAAGAGCTGGTAGTTGCGGTGGCGGAACGCGCGGAGGAAGTGGGTCGACACGAGACGTCTTGAAGCCCGCGAATCTTGAGATTCCGGCCACCGCTTCGCCGGTTACTGGCGGTCTATGCTGAGCCTGGCTAGTTGACCGAGCAGGCGCCGGGTCCTCTCGGATCGCCGCACGAGCCGCATGGACCCGGCGCGGCCGCCGCGGCGCGCGGCGCGGCGTTGGCTCGGACGGCGAAGGTCGAGAGGTTTTTGTCGAGCGCGCTGCCCTGGCAGGTCGGGCAGGCCGCAGCCTGATTGGCACGCGTCAGGTGCTCGAACCGGTGGCCGCACGACTGACAGGTGTACTCGAAGATCGGCATGATGGACTATTGTAGTGCGTTTGAAGCTCGTCACCCATCCGGCGCTGCGCATCGCCGTCTTCGCCGTCCTGTTCCGGATCCTGTCGGCGATCCTCGCGTTCCTGGCCAACGTTGTGCTGCCGGCCTACCAGCCGCAGCAGTTCATGATGTTCGGGACGCCGAGCGCGTTCTGGGATCCCTTCGTGCGCTACGACAGCGGCTGGTATTTCGGCATTGCCCGGACCGGCTACGACGCCGCGTCCGCGATCGCCGGCGGCCGCGGCAACATCGCGTTCTTTCCGGTCTACCCGCTGCTGATGCGGCATGTCGGGCGCTGGTTCGGCCGCGCGCCGAGCGACGTCTATTTCGGTGGCATCCTCGTCGCCTGGATCTCGTTCGTGCTGGCGGCGATCGCGCTGTTCTATCTCGCCCGCCTCGATCTGCCGCGCCGTCAGGCCGAGCGTGCCGTGCTGCTGGCGACGATTTTTCCGTTTGCGTTCTTCTTCGGCGTCGCCTACAGCGAGAGCACGTATCTGCTGTTCACGATCCTGTCGTTTTACTGTTTCCGGACTCGGCGATGGCTGCTGGGGGGGGTGTGCGGCGCGGTCGCCACAGCCACGCGCGTCAACGGCATCATGATGTGGCCGGCGCTGGCGTGGATGGCGTGGAAGGCGGCCGAACCGATTGGCCGCGATCGTCTGCGGGCCGCGGCCGCGCTCGGGCTGGTGGCGTGTGGATTCGGCTCCTACTGCCTCTACGTCTACTGGCTAACCGGCGATCCGCTGCTGTGGGCCACCGCGCTCAGGCGGTGGGACTATCATCCGGGGGGCGCACCGTGGGCGGCGCCGCTGCGCCTGATCGGGTGGCTGGTCACACATCCGTATCAATACCTGGCCGATGATCCGCTCGCCCCCTACGACACGCTGAACGGCGTGCCGGCGCTCCTGTTCCTCGCCGCGATTCCGTTCGTCTGGCGGCGGTTTGGCGCCGGCTATGGGCTGTTCATGCTGGCCAACCTGTGGCTGCCGCTCTCCTCGGGGATCTTCGAGGGGCTCGGCCGCTATTGCGCGGTGCTGTTTCCGGTCTTCATCTGGCTCGCCGGCGTCCGGTCGCGGGAGATTTCCACCGTCGTGATCGTGCTCTTCGCGATGGTCTACACGCTGTGCCTGGCACTGTTCACGACGCTGCATCCGCTGTTCTGAGCAGCCCGGGCCAAAGCACGAAAACACGAAAACAGGTCGGCGCGCTGCGGGATCTGCCGCCCCTGAAGTTCAAGGAGGCGATCTGCTTCGGCGTAAATATCGGCGACGTCGTCGTTCAAGACCGCGGTCGCCTGCGACAATCTGTCCCGCAAGGCCGAGGCGCACGAATTCGCGGAGAAGGTCGCCGGCGACGAACAGTTCGGCGAGCGCGCGCGCGAAATCCTCTCGTTCGTGCGGTAGAACCAACCATCCTCCGGCCCGGCCGCGGCGACGGAGGTATACTGGGAGGATGTCTGTAGCTGCAGAGAAGCATCCCTCCACCGCTGGCCGCGGTGATGTCGCCAACCCACTCCGTCGCAATGTCGCCATCATCGCTCACGTCGATCATGGCAAGACCACGCTGGTCGATGGCCTGCTGCACCAGAGCGGCACCTTCCGCTCGAACGAGCGCGTCGCCGAGCGCGCGATGGACAACACCGACCTCGAGCGCGAACGCGGCATCACCATTCTGGCCAAGAATACCGCCGTCCACTACCAGGACCTGCTGATCAACATCGTCGACACGCCCGGCCACGCCGATTTCGGCGGCGAGGTCGAGCGCACGCTGTCGATGGTCGACGGGGTGATGCTGCTGGTCGACGCGTCGGAGGGTCCGCTGCCCCAGACCCGCTTCGTGCTGCGCAAGGCGCTGGAGCGCCGGCTGCCGCCGATCGTCGTCATCAACAAGATCGACCGGCCCGATGCGCGCCCGCAGGAAGTGCTGAACGAGATCTACGACCTGTTCATCGACCTCGACGCGACCGAGGAACAGCTCGATTTCCCGGTCCTCTACACCAATGCGAGGGTCGGGACCGCCAGCCGCGATCAGGACGTCGCCGGCAGCGATCTGCGGCCGCTCTTCGACGCCATCGTCGAGCACGTCCCGGCACCGCGCGGCAACCCCGATGCGCCGCTGCAGATCCTGGTCGCCAACCTCGATTCGAGCGACTACGTCGGCCGGATCGCGATCGGCCGCATCTTCAACGGCCGCGTCAAGATTGGCGATCCGGTGGTGGTCTGCAAGCTCAACGACCTGGTCCACGAGACCAAGGTGACCAAGCTCTATGCGTTCGACGGTTTGAAGCGGATCGAGATCCAGGAGGCCGCGGCCGGCGACATCGTCTGCCTGGCCGGCATCGAGGACATCACCATCGGCGAGACCATCGCCGACGCCGAGCACCGCATTGCCATCCCGCCAGTGGCGATCGACGAGCCGACCGTGTCGATGATCTTCGGCGTCAACACCTCGCCGGTGGCCGGGCGCGATGGCCAGTACGTCACCTCGCGCCAGTTGAAGGATCGGCTCGACCGCGAGCTGGTCGGCAACGTCTCGATCCGCGTCGAGCCGACCGACACCCCCGAGCAGATGAAGGTGGTCGGCCGCGGTGAGCTGCAGCTGTCGATCCTGATCGAGATGATGCGGCGCGAAGGGTTCGAGATCCAGGTGTCGCGTCCGGAAATCGTCACCAAGGAGCTCGACGGCAAGAAGGTCGAACCGGTCGAGGAACTGGTCATCGACGTGCCGGAGGATCATCAGGGCATCGTCATCGCCCAGGTCGGCGAGCGGCGGGGCATGATGACGAAGATGGTCAACAACGGCAGCGGCCGCGTCCGGCTCGAGTTCCGGATCCCGGCGCGCGGCCTGATCGGCTTCCGGTCGCAGTTCATGACCGACACCAAGGGCACCGGCATCATGAACCACATCTTTTCCAGCTGGGAGCCGTGGCACGGCGCCATTCCGGCCCGGGCGAACGGCGCGCTGGTTGCCGATCGAACCGGCATCGCGACCGCCTACGCCATCTTCAACCTCCAGGAGCGCGGCGAAATCTTCATCGATCCCGGCATCCACGTCTACGAGGGGATGGTGATCGGCGAGAACGCCAGGCCGAGCGACATGGACGTCAACGTCACCAAGGAAAAGAAGCAGACCAACATGCGGGCGTCGAGCGCCGACGAGGCGATTCGCCTGATCCCGCCGCGCAAGCTCGGCCTCGAGCAGGCGGTCGAATTCATCAACGACGATGAGCTGGTCGAGGTCACGCCCGTCAGCATCCGGCTGCGCAAGAAGATCCTGACCGCGAACCAGAGACCGAAGCCGGCCAGGGAGTAGCATTTTTATGCTACGTGGGGTCCGCCTTCAGGCGGACCTCACACAGTCCGGCTAAAGCCGGACGCCACGTACAAAGGCGGAAAGCCTCAAAAGGGTTCCCAGCCTCCAGCCCCCAGCCCGCCGCCATGTAGAATGTTGTCCGTGTTTCAGCGCCGCACAACCGGTTCCGTCGTCTGCCCCTCCTGTGGATCGCTCGTCGGTGTTCGCGACGACAAATGCTACATGTGCGGCCGGGCCAATCCCGGCCTATGGGGCTTCGGGCCGCTGCTGCGGCAGCTCGGCAACGATTTCGGTTTCGTCCCGCTGGTCATCGGTGCCTGCTCGATCATCTTTGTCCTGACCTTGCTCGCCTCCGGCAGCGAGCTGCAGATCGTCGGCGGCGGGATGATGTCGCTGCTCTCGCCGAGCCGGCGCGCCCTGCTCCTGTTCGGGATGAGCGGCGCGTATCCGGTGTTCGCCCAGGGGGCCTGGTGGACGCTCTTGACGGCATCCTGGCTGCACGGCAACCTGCTCCACATCGTCTTCAACATGTACTGGGTGCGGCGGTTCGGGCCCGATTGCGTCGAGCTGATCGGGCCGTCGCGGACGGTGATCATCTATGTCGTGTCGGGCATCACCGGATTCCTCCTCAGCTCGGTGGCTGGCTGGCTGTTCGCCGGGCTGCGGATTCCGTTTCTGAGCGGCGGGCTGCTGACGATGGGCGCGTCGGCGTCTGTGCTGGGCCTGCTCGGCGCCATCACGCACTACGGGCGGACCGGTGGCAGCCAACTGATCCGCGAGCAGGCCAAGCAGTACATCATCTGGTTCGTCATCAGCGGCCTGATCTTTCCCGGTACCGACAACTACGCGCACCTGGGCGGATTTCTCGGCGGCTACGGCGTGTCGGCGCTGATGAACCCGCTGGCGCGGGAGAAAGGCGACCACCTGATCGGTGCACTCGTCTGCCTGGCGGCGACGGTGCTCGCCCTGGTTTTCTCGGTGGTGAACAATCTCGCGCTATTGGGGTAGCGAGCGAGCGCCGACCTGTCGTACGCAGTGTCCGGCTTCAGCCGGACCGTGATCGCGGTCCGCCTCAAGGCGGACACTACGTACTTATAACGCGAGCTACTTCTTTTTCAGCTCGAGCTCTTCGTCGATGATCCGCTTGAACGCTTCGAACGGCTGGGCCCCGGAGAGGAGCCGGCCGTTGACGAAGAAGGCTGGCGTGCCGTTGACCCCGGCCTCCGTGCCCTCCCGCTGGTCCGCGTCGACGACCGACTTGTAACGGCGCTCGTCGACGCAGGCGTTGAAGCGTGGGGCGTTCATGCCCAGATCGGCGGCGGCCTTTTTCAGATCGGCGTCCGACAGCTTCCCGGCCTCGGCGAACAGCCGGTCGTGATAGGGCCAGAACTGGCCCTGTTCATTGGCGCACTGGGCGGCTTCAGCGGCCGGCTGCGCCTGCGGATGGTTCGGCAGCGGGTAGTTGCGGTAGACGAGCCGGACGCGATCGCCGTAAGTGTCCATCACCTTCTTGACGGTCGGGGCGGCCGCCAGGCAGAACGGGCACTGGAAATCGGCGAACTCGATCACCTCGACCGGGGCGCTGGCGCTCCCCTTGGCCGGACTCTTCCCGGCGCTGACGGTCTGGCGCGGCGGCTCGAGCATGATCCGCACCGGCGTCTTCGCCCTCAAGGTATCGAGATAGGTCTCGCGGACGGCATTGGTGCGCTCCTGCTGGAGCAGCTGCGTGATCGGCGCCCGCACCTGATCGAGGGCCGCGCCTTGAACCCGCTGCGGGTTGTCGCGGTACCAGGCGTCGACCTCGGCCTCGGTGACCGCCGGGATCTTGTCGGTGATCTGCTGCTGGATCAGCTTCTCGAGGTCGACGCCCAGACGTTTCGCTTCCTGGTCCAGCAGCAGGCCGCCGACCAGCTCGTCGGCGGCGGCGCGCCGCGCTTCGTAGATGGCCTGCGACAACTTCATGTTGCCGAAGCTGCCGGCCGGCTGCTCGAGCGCCTTTTCGTCGATCTGTCCGGCGGTCAGGGTCACGCTGCCGACGGTTGCGACGACATCGCCCGGCGACGGAGTCCGTGCCTGCTGCGCGCTGCTCGAGCAGGCGCCCACCAGCACGACAAATGCTCCGATACCCAGGCTTCTCGCCAGTCCGTGTGTGCTCATATCTGCGGCTCCGCTCCGCGCGCTCAGTGTATCACTCGAGACGATCGGGCAGGTCGGCCACCACGTAGGTCATCACGGCGATGGCGGCCGCGCTCCTGGCCATCTCGACCGGATCGATCTTGTCGACGGTATCGGCCGGCGTGTGGTGGATCAGGAAGTACTTCGACTCGTCCACCGCCAGCGCCAGCGCGGGTATCCGCGCCTCGCGGGTGCTCGGATTGATGTCGGCGCCGCCGCCGCCGGGGACGATCGCATCGGCGGCGATGCCGCGCAGGAGCGAGGCGATCGCCCGCAATTTCTGCCGCACCGTCTCGCTGCCGCTGAAGCCGAACCCGAGCGGCCGGGAGACACCGTTGTCCGACTCCAGCATCATGACGTGGTTGGCCAGCTCGTCGCGGTGCTGATCCCGATAGGCGAGGCCGCCGCGGGTGCCGTTTTCCTCGTTGGTCCACAGCACCACCCGGACCGTGCGCCGCGGCCGCAGGTTCAGCTTCTTCATGATGCGCAGGGCCTCCCACGTCACCACACAGCCGCCGCCATCGTCGGAGGCGCCGGCGCCGACGTCCCAGGAATCGAGGTGGCCGCCGACGACGACGACCTCGTCCGGCTTCTCCCGGCCGCGCAGCTCGCCGATCAGGTTGGCCGATTCCGCGTCGGGCTCGGTATGCGCCTCCATCTTCAGCCGCACGACGATGCGGTTGCCGCGATCGGCCATCCGCTGCAGGCGATCGGCGTCCTCGGTGGTGATGGACGCGGCGGGAATCTGCGGCGAGTCCGGGGTGTATTGGAGGCTGCCGGTGTGGGGCGTCCGCAGCCCGGGCGGCCCGACCGCCCGCACCAGGGTCGCGACCGCGCCGAGCCGTGCCGCGCGCGACGGACCGTCCGAACGGTAGGTGACGGTCTCCTCGTAGGCGGTGTACGGGACGTTGAAAAAGACGATCCGGCCCCTGGCGCGCTGACCGGCAGCCTCGAGCTCGTTGAAGCTGTGCACGGTCAAGACCTCCGCCTGCACGCCGTCGGGCCGGGTCCCGACGCTGCCGCCCAGGCCGAGCATCACCATCTGGTGTCGCGCCGGCTCGACGATCTCCGCGCTCTCGTTGCCGCGGACCCAGTGCGGCACCATCACCTTTTCGGTGTGGACGTTCTCGAGGCCGTCGCGCTTCATTTCCGCGGCGGCCCACTCGATGGCTCGCTCGAGCTGCGGCGATCCGCTGAGCCGGTGCCCGATCGAGTCGGTCAGCACCGCCAGACGGCGCCAGGCGAACGTATCGGCGGTGGCCTCGCCGATCAGGCGGGCGGCCGGCTCGCGGTACGGATCCATCCAGCCGGGCGCGCTCTGGCCGCGCAGCGGCATCGGCGTCGAACCGATCGTCAACGCGGTGAGCAGGACAAGCAGCAGCCGTTCACGCATGTCGGTCAACCTGCGGGCTGATTAGAGGGCCGAGTTCGATCGGGCGGCCGGTCGGGCGGCCGGTCGGGCGAGGACGGCCTCAGGCTCGGGGGTGAAATCCTCACCGGGGTTGATGAATCGGTCGCGCTCGAATCGGTACTGTTTGTCGTGGAGCTGCCGGTACCGTCCGCCCTTGTCGATCAGCTGGGTGTGGGTGCCACGTTCGACGATCTCGCCGCCCTCCAGAACCAGGATTTGATCGGCGCTCCGAATCGTCGAGAGACGATGCGCGATCACGAACGTCGTCCGGCCCTGCCGGAGCGACTGCAGGCCGTCCTGGATCAGCGCTTCGCTTTCGCTGTCCAGACTCGAGGTCGCCTCGTCGAGAATCAGGATGCGCGGGTTGGCCAGGATTGCCCGTGCGATGGCCAGCCGCTGCCGCTGTCCACCCGACAGCCGCACGCCGCGCTCGCCGACGATGGTGCCGTACTGCAGCTCGAACGCCTCGATGAAGCCGTCGCAATGGGCGATCCGGCTGACCGCCTTGACCTCGTCGAGCGTGGCGTGGGGCCGGGCGTACTTGATGTTCTCGGCGATGGTGCCGTCGAACAGGAAGTTGTCCTGCAGCACGACGCCCAGATGCGATCGATAGTCGCGCAGGCGCACCGTCGTCAGATCCTGGCCGTCGACCAGCACCCGGCCCGAGTTCGGACGATTGAAGGTCATCACCAGACTGATCAGCGTGCTCTTGCCGGACCCGCTCGAGCCGACCAGCGCCGTGGTCGAGCCTTCGGGCGCGTGAAAGGAGACGTGCTTCAAGACCGGCACGCCCGGGTTGTACTCGAAGCTGACGTCTTCGAACGCGACGTCGCCGCGGACGTCGGTCAGCGGGGCACGGGTCTGGTCCTCCTGATCCTCGGTCGCCATCATCCGGATTTCACGGATGCGATCGAGACCGGCGAACGCCTCGGTCATCTGGGTCCCGATCGAGGCGAGCTGCACGACCGGTATCGTCATCATCGCGGTGAAGGCCAGGTACATCACCAGATCGCCGACGGTCATCGTGCCGTTGCGGATCGCCGATCCGCCGATCAGCATCATCGCGATGCCGGTCGCGCCAACCACCAGCGTCGAGAACGCCATCACGCCGGACGTGCCGGTCATCGACCGGGCGACGTTCCGGAACAGCCGGTGCGCCCCCTTGGCGAAGACCAGTTCCTCCCGCTTCTCGGCGGTGTAGGACTTGACGATGCGGACGCCGGAGAGGGTTTCGGCGAGGCGGCCGGTGACTTCGGCATTGATCTGGCCGCGCTCGCGGAACAGCGGCCGCAGCCGCTTGAACGCGGTCGCCATGCCGCCGCCGAACGCGCCCAGAATCACCACCGTGACGACGGTCAGCCGCCAGTTGAGATACATCAGCACGCCCATCGCGATGACCGCCGTCATGGTCGAGCCGGTCAACTGGACCAGGCCGGTCCCGACCAGATTGCGGATGCCGTCGGCATCGCTCATGATGCGCGAAATCAGCACGCCGGTCTTGGTCGAATCGAAATAGCGGATCGGCAGCCGCATGACGTGCGCTTCCACGTCCTTGCGCATCTCGGTGATCGCCCGCTGCGCCGCGACGCCGAGAATCTGGGAAATCAGGAACGAGGTGGTGGCGCCGATCAGCGTGGCGGCGCCGGCTGCCAACGCCAGCCGCGGCAGCAACTCCCAGTGTTTCTGGGCGATGACGTCGTCCATCAGGTACTTCGTCGTCGTCGGCAGCACCAGGTCGGAGAGCCGGCTGATCACCATCAGCACCAGGCCGAGCGCCAGTCGGCGCCGGTGCAGCCAGACCAGCGCCCGCGCTTCCTCCCAGGCACCAGCGGTCAACTTGGTTTTGGGTCTGGGCAGGTCGGCCACCGATCGATCATACGCCGAGACATTGCCAATCGAACGGCATCGGGGACGGCCGCGCGCAGCTGTCTTCCGCACTCACGTCACGTGGGATACCGGGAGCGCGCCACTTCGAACTGGCTGGCGATGTCCCGGGCGAGTGCTTCGGGAGCGACGACGCGCGCGAAGGGACCAAAGCTCAGGATCCAGCTCTGAAGGGTGCGATCGAGGCAGACGTTCAGCGTCATGTGCACGCCGCCGCCGGCGAGCTCCCGGGTGCGCTGCGACTGGTGCCACTCGCGGGCGCCGACGTAGGCGGTGACCGCCGGATCGAATTCGATTTCGACGTGCTCGGGCGGCCCGGAGTGGACGCCCAGCGAGTGGGGAAACGCCTGTTCGGGCAGCTCCTCCTGCGGCGTGAAGCGGTCTTCGAGCAGCGATACCTCCTGGATCCGCTCGAGCGCGAAGGTCCGCACCGCCTGATACTCGGGGACGAAGGCGAGCAGGTAGAGGCCGCCCTGGGCGTGGGCCAGGCGATAGGGGTGTACCAGGTAGGTCTTGATCCGATCGCTCGACTGCGAATGGTAGACCAGTGACGTCTGCCGGAGGTGGATGGTGGCTTCCAGCAGACGGCCGGCGATGCGCTGCTGGCGGGGATCGTCCCGCTTCCGCATCGGGTCCGGCTTCGAGGCGATGACGCGCGGGAGCTGATCGAGAAACTGCCGCATGTGCGGCGCCAGCGCCGATGCCAGCTTGTCGAACGCGCTCTCGACGTCGTCGCGAAACGGCGTTCCCGACAGCGCCTCGAGCAGCGTCCGGCTGAAATACAGTGCGCAGAGCTCGGCCAGCGTCAGCCCGGCGGTCACGCCGCGAAACGCCTGGCCGTTGATCAGCCACCGGGTCCGGCCGTCAGTGTGCGAGCGGTCGTCGTAGAGCGGGAAGCCGGCTTCCTCGAGTGCCTGGAGATCGCGCCGGACGGTCCGCGTCGTGACGCTGCAGAGCGCCGCCAGTTCGTCGATGGTCACGCCACCCCCGCGCGTCCGCTCGATTTCGCGCAGGATCGTCCATTGCCGGATGACCTCGGCGTTGCGTGGCACCGGATGATTCTAATGGCCGTCCGTCGATGTCGGCCTGGTTCTGGTCCTTGGTGCTTGGTCCTTGGTGCTTGGTCCGTGCTTGGTCCTTGGTCGTGCTTGGTCCTTGGTCGCGCTTGGTCCTTGGTCGTGCTTGGTGCTTGGTCCGTGCTTGGTCCTGGTCGCGCTTGGTCCTTGGTCGCGCTTGGTCCTTGGTCCGACCTTGGTTCTTGGTCCTTTGTTTTTGTCCCGAGTGCTCGAGTCGCGGCTTCCAGTTTCCAACCTCCAACCGCCGGCCTCCACGACCAGCGCAATCCCCTCATACCCCAGTCCCAGTTCTTGACCAATCGAGCCTGGTTCCTAAAGAGAACCGACCAAGGATCACTGATGAAGGCCACGGGCTAAGGCCGACCATGGGCCAAGGACCACGGACGGCCAAGGACCACGGACGGCCAAGGACCACGGACGGCCAAGGACCATGGACGGGCCAAGGACCAAGGACCAGGGACGGACCAAGGACCAGGGACGGACCAAGGACCCAGGACCAAGCACCAAGGACCAGTGTGACCTACCCTGTCACACCTCCGTTCTACACTGCCCGGGTATGACGAAACACTCCTCAGAGATCCTGCAAACCGCTGACAGCGAGTGGATTACCTTTCCAGGCGGCGAGCTCGAAGGCAGACGACCTAACGTGTTGTGCCCGTCGTGTCGCGGTCGCCTTCAAGAGGCGGCCCGGCTCGGGGCAGCGCCCGCCTCGCGTCAACCGCTCTGTTTTCAGTGTTATCGGACCGAACTGGATCGCGAGCGCGCGCTGATTGCGGCGGGGGAGCTCGACACCGCCACGGAGGCAAGATTTCAGGGGCTGCTCCCGCTTGAAACGGTCAACCGGCCCCGCCTGGAGCGGTTGAAGGCCGTCCGGACCACCGAGCGGCTGGTCGAGGCCACGGGCGCCGGCCGATTCGCCGATCGGCGTCACCAGGCGCAAATCGCCGCACGCCGCGCACTGGAGGCGATTGGCGCCGGATTGCGGCGGCGCGACATTCCTGCCTCGGTTCGCGATCATCTGATGGGGGATGCGATTCACGCCGCCGAACTGCAGCTGCCGGAGGCCTGGCTGCCCTTCGTCGTTTCCTGCTGAGGTTGCAGCTCAACCCGGATCCGGTCTCGGGTATTGTGCGCCGGCACGCCGAACAACAATACCTGGCCTGCCGGGCTCAATCGACCACCAGATGCTGTTGTACGACCGGATGCACGTGCGATACTAATGCCCATCGAAACCGTCACACTGGTCATCACGCTTACTCTCGGTCTCGGCCTCGGCGCGCTCGTGGGCTGGCTGGCCGGCCGTCCCGAGCAGGCGCGCCTTCGCAGCGAGCTCGAAAAGGACCGCGCCGTCCACGCCGAACGGCTCAAGGCCTACGACCACTCCGAGGAAGGGTTGCGCGAGGCCTTCCAGGCCCTGTCCGCCGAGGCACTGAAAACCAACAACCGGGCGTTTCTCGATCTCGCCGAAACGCGGTTGCGGGAGGCGCGCACACAAGCGACTGCCGATATCGACGCCCGCAAACAGGCCGTGGAGCACCTGCTCGCGCCGATCGCGAAAACGCTGGATCAGGTCGATCGCGAGATCAAGGAATCGGAGCGGCGGCGTCTGGAATCGAGCGCGCAGCTGCTGCAACGGATGGCGTTGCTCGACACGACCGGCCAGGACCTGCGCAGCCAGACCGGCCGTCTGGTGGATGCGCTCAAGCGCCCGGGTGTCCGCGGCCGGTGGGGCGAAATGCAGCTCAGGCGCGTCATCGAGATGGCCGGGATGCTCGAACACTGTGATTTCGAGCATCAGCAGACCATCACCAGCACGGACGATTCCGATCGCCGCATGCGGCCCGACGTCATCGTCCGGCTTCCCGGCGGCAAGCGCATCGTCATCGATGCCAAGGCGCCGCTCGACGCGTATCTCAAGGCGCTCGATGCCCCCGACGAAACCGCCAGGCAGACCCTGCTCGCCGATCACGCCAGGCAGGTTCGCACGCATCTCTCCCAGCTCGCCGCGAAGGGCTACGCGGCGCACGTCCACCCGAGCCCGGACTTCGTCGTCATGTTCCTGCCGGGGGAGATGTTCTTCAGCGCCGCGCTGGAGCAGGACGCGTCGCTGATCGACTGCGGAATCCAGGGCGTCATCCTGGCCAGCCCGACGACCCTGATCGCCCTGTTACGGGCGGTGGCCTACGGCTGGCAGCAGCAATCGGTGGAAGAGAATGCCCGCAAGATCGGCGAGCTGGGGCGCAATCTCTACGAGTCGGTCCGCGTACTCGGCGGGCACTTCGACGCCCTCGGATCGCGCCTCAAATCAGCACTGGAGGCGTACAATAGCGCGGTCGGATCGCTCGAAGGCAACGTGCTGGTGAAGGCGCGAAGGCTCAAGGAGCTGTCCGTCCAGAATGGGCTGGACGAGATCAAGCAGCTCGAGCCGATCGACAGGGTGCCCCGGATGCTGCAGGCGCCCGAGCTGATCGGCGGCCTTCCATTCCCCGATGTCGAAGTCGCCGTCGAAGAAGTCCAGGCGGTCTCGTGACCATCATTCCGTCTATGTCGTCTACCTGCGCAATCCCGAAGGCGACGGCCGGGCCGGCTACTACGTCGGCATGACCGGGCTGTCCCCCCAGCAGCGGTTCGAGAATCACAAGAACGGCATCAAGTCCGCCCGGATCGTGAAGCGCTGCGGCGAACGGCTGGTGCCGCGGCTGTACCAGCACCTCAATCCCATGGCCTTCGAGAAGGCCAGCGAGATGGAGGGGATACTGGCCGACAGCCTGCGCAAACGCGGCTTCGTCGTCTTCGGGGGGCACTAGCAGATGCAGCCGGGTCTTCCGTTCGATGCGCCAACGGTCGGCACCCCCATCTTCCAGGCGCCCACGACCGCAGTATTGACGCCCGGACCAGACGCCATCGGTAGTGCTCCGCCGAGCCGCATCGCCGATCCGGGGCCACCTGCTGCAGGCGCCCTGCAGGATGAACCCGTTCTCTCTCTGGTCCGCCATCCACGGGCCCGCCGCTATGTCATTCGCGTACGCGGCGACGGTTCGGTTCGCGTCACCATTCCCCGCGGCGGATCACAGCGGGAAGCGCGCCAGTTTGCTGAGCGGCAGCGCCAGTGGATCGACAAGCAGCGGCAGCAGATCGTCCACGAGCAGACGCGAATTCGAGAGGGCGCGGGTCCGGAGGCCGAGCAAAAGGAGCGTCAGCGCGCCGCCCGCGAGCTGCCGCCGCGCCTGCTGGAACTCGCCGGCGCTTTCGGTCTGCAGGTCCACCGCATCAGCGTGCGCAATCAACGCTGGCGATGGGGGTCTTGCTCCCGCACCGGTCATATCTGCCTGAACTGGCGTCTCGTGCAGATGCCGGCGTCCGTTCGCGACTACGTCCTGACCCACGAACTGATGCACCTGAAGCAGATGGATCATTCGCCGAAGTTCTGGGCGCTCGTCGCCCGGGCGTGCCCGGACTACGAAGCGGCCCGCCAGTGGCTGCGGGGCTACGCCCGCAACCCACAGGGGACACCTGCTACTTCTTGAACAGAGCGCCAGCGTCGAGACCGAACGCCGGTGCCTGACGCGTGCCCGTAATCTTGATTGGAATGACGGTCCGTCCGTTCTTCTGGAAGATCGGGTCCATGACCTTGAGCAGCCTGCCCTTTAATCCGCCGCCGGCCGCTTCGGACACGGTCGCGTCCATCGTCAGTTCGCCTTTGAACCCAAGGGTTTCGCGCCGGAGCGCGTACTGCCCCGTCAGATTGACACCGGCCCCAGGGACGCTGAAGCTGACCTTCGGCAGCCCCAGCACGCCGTTCGCCAGGCTGAAATCGCCTTTGAAGTCGGACGCGACCTGCTGCGGTGCAGCTGCCGGTTTGCCGCGGCCGCGGCGGCTCAAGTCGTTGATCTTCTGCTGCACCTCGTCGCTGGTGAAGCGCCCGCCCGCGATGCTGAATTGTCCCTTCAGTTGCAGCTTCTCGACGACGTCCTTGTCGCCCGGTGGCAGGATGAAGCGGGTGCTCAACTTGAGCGCTCCCTGCATCGGCGGCGTCGGCGTCTTCACCGCCAGCTTCAGCAAATCTTCGAGCCGGCCGCGGTCGATGGTCACGTTCATCGAGACCTGACGCCCTGGATCGCCCGGAAGATCGATCACCGCGCCCTTCGCCACGATGGCGGTGTTGAGGAACGAGGCGTCGATCCGTTCGAGGATCGTGTTGCCGTTCGTGCCGTCAACCTGGCTGTGGTACTTGGTGTTGAGCGGAACCGGATGGCCGCCCACTGCGACGGTGAAATCCGGCGTGCTCGTCTCGCCGTGGATGTCGATGCGCTCCAGTTTGCCCCCGAAGGTGCCGTGTGCCGACAGGATGCCCGAGATGCCCTTGAACACCGACAGGTCGGCCTTGGCGAACGAGAAGATGCCGTCGAGCGGCGTGGCGCCAGGCTCCTCGCGCTCCCACGGGCCGAAGCGTCCCGAGGTCTCGATTTCACCTGGGGGAATGGCATTCGTCAGTGTCGCCTCGAACGGCATTGCCGTTTCGGCGCCGACACTCGTCATGTGCAGCTTGTGGATGTTCCACACCTTGGGTGACTTGTCCGACTCGCGCGGGATGATGACCAGCCTGGCATCGGTCGTCACCATGCTGTCGACGACGATGCCGCCTTTCGAACTGCGGCCGGAGCCGGGCTGGGAATCCTTTTCCGCGGTCGGCCCGGGCCGGCCTGGTCCGGCCGTCTGCTCTCCGTCTGTCTTGTCCTGGGAAGCCTCGTCATTCTTGGGCGGGATCTGGATGTCGAGACCGACCAACTCGACACGTCCAACATGCTTGCGGTAGAGGCCCAGGAGATCGCCGTCGACGGTGAAGCTCTTGACAGAGATGAGCGGGGGACGTCCCCCTTGTCCGCGACGCTTGATGGTCAGGCCGCCCCCTTCGGCATGGAGGCGGGGAAAGGCCCGAACCGCTAACGAGGAAAGCTCGACATCGCTGTCGAGACGGTCCGACAGGGTCTCGATGACCTTTGCACGCAGCCGATCCGAGGTGATCGGCAGCCGCCAGACCACTACGCCCACGAAGGCGATGAGTACCAGGACGACGGCGGCGACGATGCCTCGTAATTTCACGACCGGCGGCAAAGCAGTATTCGTGCCATTGACGTTCAGTGGACGGTCGTTGGCGGCGCCTCGGCACACTCCCGGCACAGCTCGTCGGTCGCCATGTCTTCAGGCGCTCGTGTCTCGCCGCAATCGAGACAGACCCGGTAGGTCGCCAGACGCATCTCCCGCGAGCCCTTGATCAGCGCCGAGAGCGCATTCATCACCGCGGTTTCAGGCAGTCGCCGCCAGTGCAGCTCGCCGACCGGTTGCGGCTCCGCGTCGGCCCGGTCGCCCCCTTCCGGCGTCGCCACGAACGCGGCGACCAGTACCGTGGATTCCGTGACCTGGACGATGACTTCCGCCGGTTCGCCGCCGGTGAAGATGAACGACCCGTCGTCGGTCTGGTGTTCCTCGACCGGCTGCGGCAGTTGCGCCCCGACGAAGGCGATCAGTTGTTCGAACCGTTCCGAGTCGTCCATTCCGCCACTCATTATGGCGCAACCCGGGTCGTGGTTCCGGTGCAGGCTTGGTAGACTGATGTATGTCGCCCGGCCGTACGCGCATCGTCATCATCGGACACCTGGGTTTCGAGACCGTTCAAACCCCCTTTGCCCAGCGGCGTGGTCCCGGGGGATCCGCCTACTACACGGCGCTCGGTGCCGCCCTCAGTGGTGGGGACGTGTCGCTGGTCAGTACCGTCGGCAGCGACTTTTCGCTTGATACGCTGCGCGAGGCCGGGGTCGACCTCTCGCATGTCTCGGTGGCGCGCGGCGCCAGTTCGCGGTTCGACATCAAGTATCTGCCGACGTTCGCCGACCGGCTGATCGAGCTCGATCTCGGGGTCGGCAGCATGCTGACGGTGCCGGAGTCGCTGGATTACTCGGTGGTCAAGTTTGTCCACGTCGCCACCAATCTGCCGCAGACCCAGGTGGAGCTGATCGAGCAGCTGCGCATCCTCGCGCCAGAAACGACGGTTACCGCCGACTGTTTCGATCAGTTCGTGGTCTCGTATCCGAAGGCGACGTGCCGGGTGGTGCAATCCGCCGATCTCGTGTTTGCCAACCTGGTCGAATACCAGATGATCGTGCGGATGTGCGGGCCGATCACCACGCCGATGGTGGTCAAGAAGGGCGAGCGCGGCGCCGACTATCGGTTCGGCACGGAGAGCGTCACGGTAACCGCACCGGCCGTGCAGCTGGTCGATCCAACCGGCGCGGGCGACGCGTTCGCCGGGGCCTATCTGGTCCACCTGGCGCAGGGGGCCGATCAGGCATCGGCGCTCAGGGCGGCGTGCCGGATCGGCGCCGCGGCGGTGCGATCGTTCGGCGCCGATTCCCTGTTGAGCCTCCGCCGCAGCTCGTAGAAATAGTTGGACGCTTGCGGTCTGTGATCGGGCGCTGCCCAACGACCGCCTGGAAGGCGACGTCCTCGCGAGGCGTTTCTTCGTGCTATCGTGTCTTCGCGGCCCAGAGCCTTGCGACGTACCAACGGGCCCGGAAGCAGCCATGTTGGCGCGGGTCGTACCGCGTCCCCCGTTTTCGCTCCTCATCGACACCTGCTACGATCTGTCGCCATGCGCGTCATCAACCGCACGGCAATTACCCTCGTCGGCGCCAGGCCGTATCTCGACTGGACTTTGCAGAAGGAGGCGGCGTTCCAGGCCGAGACGTTGCGTGTGGTGCGGGCCAGGACGTTCGGATCGGCCTTCCTGCTGCCGGAATTCGAGCTCGAGGAAGATGTCCTGGAGTGGGTCGAGGACAACGCCGGCTGGCTGTTCGAGTTCCAGCTGGCGGCGTGGACCGAGGACGAATCGGCCTGGCCGGCGACCTGAAGACCTTCCGCGAGTGGTTCCGCGTCGACATCCATAACGTCGTCGTCGATGTCGCCGACGATGAGATCGAGGGCGAGGAACTATGAGGGCGACACTGGCCGCGATCGCCGCCACGGCGCTGATCGGCGGTGTCTTCGCGATCGGGATGAGCGCCGGACAGGCGCGGCCGGCGGCGTCCGTCAACCCGATGCTTGACGGGTTGAAGCGGGCCGCGGCGGCCGATGTCGAGGCCATGCGCGAGCAGACGCAGCAGATGGTCGATCAGATCTTCAGCTACGCCGAACTCGGCTATCAGGAAGTCGAAACGTCGACGTATCTCACCGATGTCCTGGAGAGGAACGGCTTCAGGATCGAGCGTAACGTCGCCGGCATGCCGACCGGATGGACCGCAACCTGGGGGTCGGGCCGGCCGGTGATCGCGCTGGGTTCCGATCTGGACGACATCCCGCAGGCGTCGCAGAAGCCTGGCGTCGCGTATCACGACCCGATCGTCGCCGGCGCGCCCGGACACGGGGAAGGGCACAATTCCGGGATGCCCCTGCAGGTCACCGCGGCGCTCGCCGTCAAGAAGATCATGGAGCGCGAGCACCTGGCGGGGACGCTGAAGATCTGGCCCGGTGTCGCCGAGGAGCTCGGCGGCGGCAAGGCCTACTTCGTGCGGTCCGGCGTCTTCAAGGACGTCGACGTCTGTCTGTTCGCCCACGTCGGCAGCAACTTCAACGTCTCATACGGCGACCGCCTCGGCACCGGCGTCGTATCGGTCGAGTACAGCTTCACCGGTGAGAGCGCGCATGCGGCGGCGAACCCGTGGCGCGGCCGCTCGGCGCTCGATGCCGTCGAGCTGATGGACATCGGCTGGAACTTCCGCCGCGAGCACCTGCGCCTGCAGCAGCGATCCCACTACGTCATCACCAGCGGCGGCGATCAGCCCAACGTCGTGCCCTCGAATGCCAGTGTCTGGTACTACTTCCGCGAGATCGACTACCCGCACATCAAGGAATTGCGCGAGATCGGGGACACGATGGCCAGAGCGGCGGCAATGATGACCAATACCGAGGTGAGCTGGAAGATTACCGGCGCCGCGTGGCCGCAGCACTTCAACCAAATCATCGCCGAAACGGCCTACCAGAACATGCGCGCCGTCGGTCTGCCGAAGTGGGACGAGGACGACCTGACGCTGGCCAAAGCGATCCAGAAGGAAGTCGGCCAGTCGCCGATCGGGCTGGCCACCGAGATCGGCCGGCTGCAGGGCCCGGTCCGGCCCGACGACAATTACGGCGGCGGGTCGGACGACATCGGCGACGTCTCGTGGAACGTGCCGACCATCACGCTGAATTACCCGTCGAACATTCCGTTGCTGCCGGGGCACCATTGGGCGAACGCGGTGGCGATGGCGACGCCGATCGCGCACAAGGGCGCCACTGCCGGCGCCAAGGTGATCGCGCTGACGACCCTCGACCTGCTGGTTCGGCCGGAGCTGGTCGAGCAGGCCTGGGATTACTTCCGGACCGTCCAGACCAGGGATCAGAAATACCTGCCGCTGATCGGCGCCGCCGATCAGCCGCTGATTGCCACCAACGCGAAGACGATGGAGCAGTATCGTCCCGAGCTCCGCAAGTACTACTTCGATTCGAGCAAGTACAAGACGTATCTCGAGCAGCTCGGGATCAAATATCCGACGATGAAGTAGGGCGAATCCTATTCGCCGATCAATTTCGCGATCTCCCCGGCGACGAGCCGGTGTCCCTCGGCGCTCCAGTGACTGTCTTCCGGCGCGTAGACGACGTGGCCGCTGGCGCCGGCGCGGTGCATCGGTGCGGTCAACGACAGGAACTCGATGCCGGCTGCACGGGTGAACGCCGCGAACCGGGCCTCGAGCGGCCACGGCTTCCAGCGGACGCACGGGCTGCCGGACGGATATGTACAGAGGTTGCCGTAGACTCGGAACTTGATCGGGATGTAGACGGCGACCAGCCGGATCCCGTGCTGCCGGCAGATCTCGGCGCCGCGGCGGAACGCCGCCTTTGTCGCTTCGAACCGCTGAACCTCGTATTCCTCCAGCGTCCGCGTCGCGTAGAAGTCGTAGAAATACATGCGGTGCAGCGCGCCGTCGCGATCGTGAAACCAGCCGAAGCTGTCGATGCCGTTCGGAATCAGGAAATCCAGCCAGTTCCGCAATTGCATGAACGCGTTGTTGGTGAACGAGCGATCGACGAAGCCGCGCCACTTCTGGGCGGGCGCCGCCGGCGCATCGACCGGTGGGGGGACACCGCGCTCGTAGGCCATCGAGTTCTCGAACGCCTGATCGTCGTCGAAGTCGTTCCCCTCGAAGAAGAACCATGCCACCAGCTTGGGGTGCAACGGCACGGCGTACTTCTCGAGCACCTTCGCCTCCTGCAGCGACCCATAGCCCGATACCCCGAGATTGACCACCGGCCGCCCGAGCCGTTCCTGCAGCCGCACCGCGGCGGTTTCTTCGTCCGACACGTAAGCGCCCTCGATGTAGGAGTCGCCGATCAGCGCCACGTCGGCGCTGGTCAAATCGACGGCGTTGCGGAAGCCGCGGCCGTCGGTCGAGAACGTCTGGACGTAGGGCGATCGGATCGGGAGGTTGAACATCTCGGCCATGTTGCTGCGGGGCCGGCCGGACGTGTGGGCGTGCGCCGGCCGCCGGAACGACAGCTCGTGGTCGTTGCGGAAGGCGATTGACCGTTCATCGATGTCGCCAGCGAGCAGAGTCCGGATCGTGTGGAAGTCGATCAGGCCGGCTGCGGCGGCCGCTTCGAACACCAGCAGGCAGGCGAAGCCGGCCAGCGCCGCCGCCGCGGCCCGAAAGAGCATCAGGCGCCGATTCCGCGCGCCGCGGACGATGAGCCAGGCAGCCACGACAACGGTCCAGAGCAAGCCGGCGGCAAATGCGGGATTGGTCAGCCGGATCGCCAACGGCGCCGGCTGGCGGGCCAGCCAGGCCGTGCCGCCCCACCAGGCCAGGACGGCGACCAGCCAGCCGAGCACGGCCAGGCGTTTCCAGACGGACGACACCATGGACACCGGGGATGACATCCGATCACTCAACAGGTTTGAATCTCCGTGTCCGCAGGTCGAGGTGCTGCACGGTTGCCGGAGGCCGGACGGCAACCACCCGTGTCAGCGTTTGGTGAAGATCAGCACGTGCTGACGGGGCAGGCTGTCGTCGACGCGGCCGAGCTTGAAGCCTTCAGCTTCAACTTCCAACTTCGCCTCGGCCACGCTCATCTTGTGCTCGGGGCGAATCGGAATCGCGGGATCCTCCTTGCGGTACTCGAGCAGCACCAGCCGTCCCCCGGTCTTCAGCGCGTCGTGCAGGTGCCGCAACATCGCCTGGGGTTGGGAGAACTCGTGGTAGACGTCCACCAGCAGGGCCATTTCGATCGACTCGGCCGGCAGCTTCGGATCGTCCAGCGTGCCGAGGATCGGACGGACGTTGGCAATTTTTCCCTTCTTCAGGCGCTGCTCGAGTAGATCAAGCATCGGCTGCTGGATGTCGTTGGCGTAGACGATGCCGTTGGCGCCGACCCGCCGGGCCATCCGGATGGTCATGTAGCCCGAGCCGGCGCCGATGTCGGCGACCACCGAGCCTTTCTTGAGGCCGATGATGTCGAGCGCCTGGTCGGGCTCCTCCTCCGATTCGCGCTCGGAGCGATCGAGCCAGTCGGCGCCGGCGGCGCTCATCACCGCCGCAAAGCGGCGGCCGCTGACGGGGTGAGCTCCCGCCGCCTGCGCCAGCACGGCTGCCGCCAGCCCGATCCAGGCCGCGAGATGTCCTGCGCCGATCAGCACGCGGCGTCGTCGACTCATGTCCGTCGCTCCTGTCGTGAGTAGAATATCAACAAATGACCGACACTTCGCTGACCGCCACCCGCCTCTGGAAGAACATGACGCCGGCGCAGCGTCTCGCTGCCGCCGACGCGTTCTGGCGCGACGAGGACGCCACCGAGGATCAGATCCAGGCGGTGATGCTCATCGCGCAGCAGAAGAAGTTCCGCGCCAAAAGCGTCATCGCGCTCGATGTCGACCGCAAATCGCGGCATCTGGCGAGTATCGTCAACCTCCCCGAGGCGCTCGCCGCCCGCGCGCTGATCCTCTATCACCTCGCGGTGAAGCGGCCGATGATGGGGGCGTTTCTCGATGCGCTCGGCATCACGCACGAGGACGGCCTGATCAAGGAGGAGAACGTCGTGCCGGACCCCGGCAAGCTGGCGCCGGCAGCGGCCCAGCTGGGCGAGCAGTTTCCCGCGGAAGACGTCTCGCTCTACCTGAATACGCTCCTCTGTCAGGACCCGGAAACCTGGGGCCGGCTCAGCGAGGTTGTCGCGCCCCCCGCATGACGCGACCGGCCGGGCGCGGTGCGGGGATCACGCCGGCTGCGAGGTCTGCGCCGACAGTGTTGACGTAGCTGAACCGCCCCCGGCCGTCGCCGCAGTAGATCAGATCCTGCGCGGGCTCGACGAGATCGCGCAGACGCTCTTCGCTGGCGCGCAGCGCTTCCGCCGCCCGCTCATGAGCCGGATCGGGCTGCATCATGCCTGACGCTCATTCTAAGATAGGGGGCGGATCATGCGTAAACCGGTCTCCCTGATCACCGGTGCCGGCGGCGAAATCGGTCACGGCCTGATCGCGCGGCTCGGCTCGGCCGGCACGCCAATCGTCACGCTCGACATCACGCCGCTCGATCCGGCGCTGCTGCCGTCGGTCACCCGCGTCTTCACCGGCTCGATCACCGATACCAACCTGCTCGATCGCATCCTGGCGGAGTTCGAGATTGAATTCGTGTTCCATCTCGCCGCGCTGCTGTCGACGCGGGCCGAGTTCACGCCGGTCACTGCCCATCACGTCAACGTCGAGGGGACGCTCAACCTGCTCGAGTTCGCCCAGCGGCAGGGGGAGTCGCACGGCCGGCCGGTGGTGTTCGTCTATCCCTCGTCGATTGCCGCCTACGGCATCGGTGGTCCGGCGGCGAAGATGCGGGCCGGGCGGGTGCGGGAGGACGACTTTGCCCGTCCGAAGACCATGTACGGATGCAACAAGCTGTATTGCGAGCAGCTCGGCCGCTACTACGCCTTCCACTACAAGCAGCTCTCGGCCGACGCCACGCCGCACGTCGACTTCCGCTGCGTGCGCTTCCCGGGGTTGATCTCGGGGTCGACGCTGCCCTCCGGCGGCACCTCGGACTACGCGTCGGAGATGATCCATGCGTCGGCGAAAGGGCAGCCGTATGCCTGCTTCGTCCGGCCCGACACCACCCTCCCGTTCCTGGCGATGCCCGATGCCGTCGACGCGCTGCTGACACTCGGCCGCGCGCCGAAGGATCGTCTGACGCGAACCGCCTACAACGTCACGGCATTCAGCGCCGCCGCCGCCGACATCCGCGAGGTGGTGCTGCGGGCGTTTCCGCGTGGCGAGATTATCTACCAGGTCGACCCCAAGCGGCAGGGCATCGTCGACTCGTGGCCGGCCGACCTCGATGATTCGGCCGCTCGCGCCGACTGGGGCTTCAACCCGACCTTCGGCTTCGACCGGGCGTTCAGCGAATATCTGATCCCGACCATCCGCGAGCGTTACCACCCCGGCTGAGTGCTGGGCCCCTGGCAGGCCGAGTAAGATACATGTCCCGATGGATTCAGTGACGGCGTTCGCTCCCGCGACGGTCTCGAACGTGGCGTGCGGATTCGATGTGCTCGGCTTCGCGTTGCTGTCACCGGGCGACGAGGTCACCGCGCGGCCGGCTCCGTCCGGCGTCAGCATCGACGACATCGTCGGCGACGACGGCCGGCTGCCGCGCGAGGCGTCGCGTAATACCGCCGGCGTTGCCGCCCGGGCGCTGCTGGCCGTGGCGGGCGAGCGCCGGGGCGTGGCACTGACCATCCGGAAGGGGCTGCCGCTCGCCAGCGGATTGGGCGGCAGCGCGGCCAGCGCCGCCGCCGCGGTGGTCGCCATCGACGCGCTGTTCGAACTCGGCGCGTCGATCGAGACGCTGATCAGCTGCGCGCTCGAAGGAGAACGCCTCGGTGCCGGTTCGGCGCACGCCGACAACATCGCGCCGGCGCTGTACGGCGGGTTCGTGCTGGTGCGATGCGCCAATCCGCCCGACATCGTGCGTCTGCCGGTTCCGGCCGGGCTGACGGCGGTGGTCGTCCACCCCGATCTCGAGATCGAGACGGCGATGGCCCGGACGCTGCTGGGCGAGTCGGTGCCGCTGCGCGACGCCATCCAGCAGTGGGCCAACCTCGGGGCGTTCGTCGACGGCCTCCACCGCAGCGACTTCGACCTGATTGGCCGGTCGCTGGTCGATACCATCGCCGAGCCGCGCCGTGCCGCGCTGGTCCCGGGCCTGGCCGCGATCAAACAGGCCGCGGCGGCCGCCGGCGCACTCGGCTGCAGCCTGTCCGGATCCGGGCCGTCGCTGTTTGCCATGTGCCGCAGTGCCGGCGACGCGGCGCGCGTGGCGGCGGCGATGACGGCGGCGGTCCGCGCCGAAATCGGCGGTGAACCACAGACCTACGTGTCCGCCATCGCTCCCCTCGGAGCGCGAGTGATCTGGTGATCAGCGAGCGCGCCGGCGCAGACACCAACAACGGCGGAACGCCGGACTCCGCATCATGCAGTTCGTAACCACCCGGGGCAGCGCTCCCGCCACCTCGCTTGAATGGGCGCTCTTCGACGGCCTCGCCCCGGATGGCAGCCTCTATATGCCGGAGGCAATCGACAAATGGACGGCGGAAGAGATCGCCGGCCTGCCGTTGCGTTCGCTGGTCGAGATCGGGATCCGTGTGCTGCGGCCGTACACCGCCGCAGAGCTGTCCGAGGCGACGCTGGCGTCGATTGTCGGCGAGGCGCTGAATTTTCCGATTCCGCTCGTCGAAGTCGAGCCGGGCGTGCATGCGCTCGAGCTGTTTCACGGCCCGACGCTCGCCTTCAAGGACATCGGCGCCCGCGTCATGGCGCGGCTGATTTCGGCCCTGCACGATGGCGAGGCGCCGACCTCGGTACTGGTGGCGACGTCCGGCGATACCGGGAGCGCGGTCGGCCACGCGTTCTACCAGGTGCCGCACACCCGGGTCATCGTGCTGTATCCGGACGGACGCATCAGCCCGCGGCAGGAAGCGCAGTTGACGATGTTCAATGCCGAGCCGGACACCAACGTCCGCGCCTACGCCATTACCGGCACCTTCGACGATTGCCAGCGGCTGGTCAAGGCCGCGTCCGCTGACCACGCCCTGCTCGCTCGCGTCCGCCTCACGTCCGCCAATTCGATCAACATCGGACGGCTGCTGCCGCAGATGGTCTACTACTTCCACCTCGTCGCGCAGCTCGCCCGCGCCGGTGGATCCGGCCGCGCCGTCGTTTCGACCCCAAGCGGCAATTTCGGCAACCTGACCGCCGGTCTGATGGCCAGACGGGCCGGGCTGCCGATCGACCGGTTCGTGGCGGCGACCAACGTCAACGATGTGGTGCCGGCGTATCTGGTCAGCGGCCGCTTCGAGCCGCGGCCGTCGCAGCAGACGGTCGCCAATGCGATGGACGTCGGGAACCCGAGCAACTTCGATCGGATGTCGTGGATGTACGGCGGCGACGTCGACGCGATGCGCCGCGACATGGTCGGCAGCGCGCACGGCGACGACGAGGTCCGCGCCACGATCCGGCGGGTCTACGCCGAGCGGGGCTATCTGCTCGATCCGCACAGCGCGATTGCCTATCTCGGGCTGACCACCAGCGGCATCGAGCGGCGCGGCCTGCCTGGCGTCTTTCTCGCCACCGCCCACCCCGCCAAGTTTCACGAGGTCGTCGAATCGGTCATCGGCCGGCCGATCGACAAGCCGGCGCCGCTGGCCGATGCGCTGTCGCGTCCGCACCGGATCATGCGGATCGACGCCTCACTCGAGGCGGTCAAGGACCGGCTGCTTGAGTGAGCGCGCACCGCTCGACGGGCCGGCGCCGCCGGCCCGGTTCCGGTATCGCGCCGACGTGCTCGACCGCTTATGGGTGCACGGGGTCCAGCCGACGTGCCGGACACCGCCCGATCGGGTGCGGGACTACGTCCGCGATCTCTACAAGTACGAAATCCGCCGCCTGCGCGAGCGCTATCTGCGACGGGAATTTCCCAAGCTGGAGTACTCGCAGCGGGTCGATGCGCTGCGCCGGCAGTACCCCGTTCTCGCGTTGCGCGCGCAGGACTGGCTCGAACCGGATCTGACCGCTTCGCGATCTGGAGTGGACTGACATGTTGGTGATCGAAATTCGTGAGCCGGGCGGCCCCGAAGTGCTCGTGCCGGGCGAGCGGGCACAGCCGTCGGCCGGTCCTGGCGAGGTCCTGATCAGGGTCGCCGCTGCCGGCGTCAATCGTCCCGACGTCATGCAGCGGCGGGGATTGTACCCGCCGCCGCCTGGCGCCTCGGACATCCCGGGCCTCGAGGTGGCCGGCACCATCGTGGAGATCGGTGCGGGCGTCGGGCGCTGGCAGGCCGGCGATCGCGTCTGTGCGCTGGTCAGCGGGGGCGGGTATGCGGAGTATTGCGCGGCGCCGGCGCCCCAGTGCCTGCCGGTTCCCGCCGGGATGGAGCTCGCGGCTGCCGCCGCGATTCCCGAGACGTTCTTCACCGTCTGGACCAACGTCTTCGAGCGCGGCCGCCTCAAGGCCGGTGAGTCGGCGTTGATCCACGGCGGCTCGAGCGGCATTGGCACGACGGCGATCCAGCTGGTGCGGGCGTTCGGCGGCCGGGCTTTCGCGACTGCCGGCTCGGCCGAGAAGTGCGCGGCGTGCGAGCGGCTGGGAGCCGAGGGCGCGGTCAACTATCGCGACGGGGATTTCGTCGCCGCGATTCGCGGGCTGACCGGCGGCCGCGGCGTCGACGTCATTCTGGACATGGTCGGCGGCGACTACCTGGCGCGGAATCTCGATCTCCTCGCGGTCGACGGCCGCCTGGTGCAGATTGCCCTGATCGGCGGCGCCAAAGCGCAGATCAACCTGGGCCCCGTGCTGCAGCGCCGGCTGACGATCACCGGCTCGACGCTGCGGACGCGATCGATTGCCGAGAAGGGCGCGATTGCCGGCGCATTGCGCGAGCACGTCTGGCCGCTGCTCGACACGCGGGTGGTCGCGCCGGTCATTCACCAGACATTCCCGCTGCGCGACGCGGCGGCGGCACACCGCGTGATGGAGACGAGCGCGCACATCGGCAAGCTGGTCTTGACGATCGGATAGCCGGCGCCCGTATCGCCGGCGCCTTCCAGTACAATTTCCGCATGAGCAACGTTACCAGTCTGGAAGTCACGGATACCAAGGTCGGAACCGGCGCGACGGCGACCGCCGGCAAAGAAGTTACTGTTCACTACACCGGTTGGCTCTACGACGACGCTGCCGCCGATCATCACGGCAAGAAGTTCGACAGCTCGCGCGATCGGGGCGAGCCGTTCGGCTTCAAGCTCGGCGCCGGGATGGTGATTCGCGGCTGGGACGACGGCGTGGCGGACATGAAGGTGGGCGGCACCCGCACGCTGGTCATCCCGCCGACGCTCGGCTACGGCGCCCGCGGCGCCGGCGGCGTCATCCCGCCGAACGCCGTGCTGGTGTTCGACGTCGAGTTGCTCGGCGTGAAGTGATCCGCTGCGTTGCCATTTTCCCGCGATCAGTTCGTCGCCCTGCGGCACCGCAACTATCGATTGATCTGGATCGGACTGCTGGCGTCGATGACCGGATCGACGATGCAGAATGCGGCGCTGTTGTGGCACGTCTCGCTGCTGGTGCCGCCGGAACGGAAGGGGCTGGCGCTCGGCCTGGTTGGCCTGGCCAAGGTCGCGCCCATCATCTTCTTCTCGATCGTCAGCGGCGTGGTGGCCGACGCCTGGAACCGCCGCCGGCTGATGCTGTACACCCAGACCGGATCGGCGATCGTCGCCGCCGGTCTGGCGCTGCTCG
This sequence comes from Acidobacteriota bacterium, assembly GCA_039931615.1. GTDB lineage: Bacteria > Acidobacteriota > Vicinamibacteria > Vicinamibacterales > CAVVIG01 > JAHFUI01. Next base: position 40,590 of record JBDTRR010000007.1, on the reverse strand, counting down.
CCTATCGCGGCGGCACGGCGCTGTGGCCGATCTACGCGCTGGCGGCGCTCAGCGCCGCGGTCAGCACCTTCGACCTGCCGGCCCGTCAGGCGCTGGTGCCGACGCTGGTGCCGCGCGAGCATCTGCCCAACGCCATCAGTCTCAACACCATCATGTTCCAGACCGCGTCGGTGGCCGGGCCGGCGCTGGGCGGACTGGTGATCGCGGCCGGCGGCATCACCTGGGCCTACTCGATCAACGCCGTGTCGTTCGGCTTCGTCATCGTCGCGCTGCTGATGATGCGGGATGTTCCTGAGCGTGAGCCGTCGCGGGACGGATCGCGCGACGACGTCTCGTGGCACGCCGCACTCGAAGGCATGCGGTTCGTCTTCCGCCAGCCGCTGATCCGATCGACGATGCTGCTCGACTTCTTCGCGACGTTCTTCTCGTCGGCGACGGCGCTGCTGCCGATCTTCGCGCAGGACATCCTGGCGGTCGGGCCGCGCGGCTTCGGCTGGCTGTATGCGGCGCCGGCGATCGGCGCCGTCGCCACCAGCGCCGTGATGATCCCGGTCACGGCCGCGATCCGCCGGCGCGGGCCGGTGCTGTTGTGGGCGGTTGCCGTCTTCGGTCTTGCCACCGTCGTCTTTGGCGTGTCGCGATCGTTCTGGCTGACGTTTGCCTGCCTGGCGCTCACCGGCGCGGCCGACACCATCAGCATGATCATCCGGAACATCGTGCGTCAGCTCGAGACGCCCGATCGGCTGCGCGGCCGGATGATCGGCGTCAACATGGTCTTCTTCGTCGGCGGACCGCAGCTCGGCGAGTTCGAGGCCGGTGCGCTGGCCAGCTGGGTCGGCCCGACCTTTTCGGTGGTCAGCGGCGGCGTCGGCTGCGTCATGGCAACCGCGTGGGTGGCGGCAGCGACCCCGGCACTGCGGCACTACGGGACGGAGAGCTCGGTTAAGTAATGGTCCGCGGAATCCGCGGATGATCCACGCTCGTGACGTGGGTACGGCCCCTTCCCGGGACGGGCTGCCGCGCAGATGGTGAAGTATCATGGCCGGATGCAGCCGCTCGCGTCGACCGAAGCTCCCGCTGCGCCAGCGCCGCGCGAACGCGCCGACATCCCCCAGCTGTACAAGTGGAATCTGGCGCACATCTTCGCCGGCTGGGAGGAGTGGCAGGCTGGCTACGCCGAGCTGGATGGCAGAATTGCCGAGTTTGCCGCGCGGCAGGGCACGCTGGCCGGTGGCGCGGCCAATCTACTGGCGGCGCTGCAGCTGCGCGACGAGATCGGCCAGCTCGAGTACAAGGTCGCCTACTTCGCGTCGCTCTGGTATGACCAGGATCAGCGCGACAACCAGATCAACGCCAAGCAGCAGCAGGTCCAGATCCTGTTCGCCAAGGACGCGCAGGCGTCCGCCTGGTTCGGTCCGGAGCTGCTGAAGGTTCCGCTCGAACGGGTGCGGGCGTGGATGGCGGACAGTCCGGGACTCGCCGTCTACCGGTTCGCGCTGGAAGAGCTGTATCGCCAGCAGGAGCACGTGCTCGACGATACCGGCGAGCGGCTGCTGTCGCTGGCCAGCCGCTTCGAAGACACGCCGAACGACGCCTACTCGGCGCTGTCGACCGCGGACGCGCAATTCCCGACCATCCAACTCTCCGACGGTGCGGCAGTGACGCTGACCTACGGCCAGTATCGCGCCATCCTGTCGACCAACCGGAACCAGCCAGACCGCGCCGCCGCGTTCCTGGCGTTCCACCGGCTCTACCAGGGCCACGCCAACACCTACGCCTCGCTCTACAACGGGGTGATCCAGCGCGATTGGTTCGTGGCCCAGGCGCGCGGCTACCGCTCGACCCTCGACATGGCGCTGCACGGCAACAACATTCCGACCGCCGTCGTCGAGAACCTGATTGAGACGACCAGGCAGGGCGTTGAGCCGCTGCGGCGATACCATCGCCTGCGGAAACGGGTGCTCGGTGTGCCGTCGTATCACATCTACGACACGACGATTCCGCTGGTCGATTTCGATCGGACCTATCCGTACGAGGCGGTGCGCGGCTGGCTGCCGGCCTCGGTCGCCCCCCTCGGCGCCGACTACCAGCGCCAGCTGCGGGAATCGCTCGCCGGCGAATGGATCGACGTCTACGAAAATCCGGGCAAGCGGAGCGGCGCCTATTCGGCGCCGGTCTACGGCGTGCACCCGTACATGCTGCTCAACTACAACGATACCCTCGACGCGGTCTTCACGCTGGCGCACGAGATGGGGCACTCGATGCACACCCTGCTCTCGCATCAGCATCAGCCGTTCGTCTACGCCGGCTACACCATCTTTGTCGCCGAAGTCGCCTCGACGCTGAACGAAGCGCTGTTCCTCGATTTCATGCTGTCGCGGACCACCGATCAGCGCGAGCGGATCGTCCTGCTGCAGCATCTGATCGACGGCATCGCCGCGACGTTCTACACCCAGGTGATGTTCGCCGACTACGAGCTGCAGGCGCACCGGCTGGTCGAGGAGGGGCGGCCGGTGACGGCGGAAGGCCTGGGCGAGATCTACTTCACACTGCTGCAGGCCTACCATGGCGACGCGCTCGACTACGACGAGGCGTCGCGCGCCACCTGGGCACGGATCCCCCATTTCTTCAGCACGCCCTACTACGTCTACCAGTACGCCACCTGTTTCGCTTCCAGCGCGCAGCTGATCAAGCAGTTGACGGCCGGGTCGGAGGCCGAGCGATCCGCCAGCATCGAACGGTACCTGGCGCTGCTCAAGGCGGGCGGCAGCGACCACCCGATGACGCTGCTGGAGCGCGCCGGCGTCGATCTCAGCCGGCCGGATCCGGTCCGCGCCGTCGTCGAACAGCTCGACCAGCTGGTGTCGCGGCTGGAACGCGAGATCGAGGCGATCTAAGGACCCTGGCCAGAATAATGTCGCCATTGTGGCCGCCGATGCATCCCGCCGGGCTGCGTTGCTCCTCGCTTACATACGCCCGGTATGCTCGCTCGTCACGCCTTGCCGGTCGGGCGCCTCGACGCCCACAATGGCAACCTTATTCTGGTCAGGGTCCTAAGACAGCAGCAGCTCGAGGTCTTCCCGGCGCAGGTTGCGGATCAGGCTGTTGTCGGCGGTCAGGATGGCGTCGGCGAGGCTGCGCTTGCGCTGTTGCAGCTCCAGCACGCGCTCTTCGACCGTGTCCCGTGCGATCAGCCGGTACGCGAACACCTGACGCGCCTGTCCGATGCGGTGGGCGCGGTCGATCGCCTGCGCCTCGACGGCCGGATTCCACCACGGATCGAGGAGAAACACGTACTCCGCGGCGGTCAGGTTCAGCCCCAGGCTCCCCGCTTTCAGGCTGATCAGGAAGAGCCGGCAGTCCGGATCGGTCTGGAATCGCTCGACTCTCGCCTCGCGATCGCGTGTGCGTCCATCGAGGTACTCGTAGGGCAGACCGCGCGCGTCGAGCCGGGCGCGGACGATGGCCAGGAAGCTGGTGAACTGTGAGAACACCAGCGTTTTGTGGTCCTCTTCGACTGCCTCGATCACCCGCGGCACCAGGACATCGAGCTTGGCCGACGGTTCGTCCGACCGGCGCCGATCGATCAATCCGGGATGGCAGGCGGCCTGACGGAGGCGGAGCAGCGCTTCTAGCACCTGCAGCTTGGACTGTCCCAGCCCGCCGCGATCGACTCGCGCCAGCAGCGTGCGCCGGTAGTGGTCGCGCAGCTCGTCGTAGAGCGCCCGCTGCGGCCGCTCCAGCTCGCACGAGATCGTCTGTTCGGTCCGGGCCGGCAGCTCGGGGGCAACCTGCGCCTTGGTCCGGCGCAGCATGAACGGACGCAGGCCGCGCGCCAGCATCTCGACTGCCGTGGTGTCCAGCTGCCGGCTGTCGCCGGCGCGCGCGAACGCCGGCGCGGAGCTGAGCAGTCCGGGATTGAGGAACTCGAACAGGCTCCACAATTCGCCAAGATGATTTTCAATCGGTGTGCCGCTGAGCGCGAGGCGATGGCGGCCGTTGAGCAGCCGCGTCGTCTTGGCCGAGACGCTCGCCGCATTCTTGATCGCCTGCGCTTCGTCGAGCACGATGTAGTCGAAGGCGGTCTCGGTCAGCGCCGTCGCGTCGCGGCGCAGCGTGCCGTAGGTGGTGATGACCAGGTCGTGATCGGCGAACTGATCGCGCAGGGCGGCGCGGCCGGTACCGCTGTACTCGAGGACGCGCAGTCCCGGAGTGAACCGCGCCGCTTCCTGACGCCAGTTGAAGACCACGGAGCGCGGCGCGACGACCAGCGAGGGACGATGCTGATCGTCGGGCTGGCTCTCGCGTCGCGAGGCCAGGAGCGCCAGGACCATGACGGTCTTGCCCAGTCCCATGTCGTCGGCCAGACAGCCGCCAAACCCGAAGCGCTGCAGGAATGCCAGCCAGCCGAGGCCTTCGCGCTGATAACCGCGCAGCGTGCCGGTGAAGGCGGCTGGTGGATCGATCGGCTCGACGCCCGCGAAAGCCTGCAGTCCGGCCCTGGCGTTCGCGAACGTCGCGTCCCAGTTGGCCTCCGGCTGCGCCGCCAGCAAGGCGTCGAGCAGCGCCACCTGGGAGCGTTTGAAGCGGATGCCGTCGCCGTTCCGCGCGCCGAGCCGGGCGATGGTCGCGTGTTTGCGCAGCCACTCTTCGGGCAGGAGGCCGATCGTGCCGTCGCCGAGGGTGACGAACGATTCGCCGCGCTCGAGCGCGGCCAGCAGGGCGGGCAGCGACGCGCGCTGGCCGCCGTAGTCGACTTGACCGCGCAGCTCGAACCAGTCGATATCGGAACTGACGACATCGAGCCGCATGCTTCCCGGCTGGCGGTAACTCTGGCCGGCGGCGTCCACCTGCCAGCCCTGGTCGAGCAGCGGCCTGATGATGCGAGGCAGCACGTGGACCGACAACTGCAGCACCCGATCGCCGCTGTCCGGACTCCACTCGGCGCGAAAGCCGAGCTGATGCAGCTGGTCGAGAAACCCGGCCTCGGCGTCGGCGTCGCGGCGGATGGCCCGCGGTGCGTCCGCCACCCGGATGGTGGGTCCGGCCGATCCGGCCGGGACCTGCGTGCCCTCATAGTCGAACGTCAGCTCGGCGGCGAGTCGATCGCGGCGGAACGACAGTGGCCTGAGCTGGAGGCGGGGACGCGGAATGCCCGCCAGCGTCTCGACCCGCAGCTCCTCGGGTGCGTCGGCCAGCGGCGGCTGATTGGCGATCAACGTGTCGATCAGCAGGTTGCGTGCGTCGAGCGGAATCCGGACGTCGTGGCCCTTGCGCAGCGCGGTCAGCCACGGGAACGCGCCGCCGTGCCGCAGGCGGGCGGCGTGAGTGCGCGTCACGATCAGATCATCGGCCAGGACGAGCAGCGGTTCCGTCACCGCCATCCGTTCAGCGCCGCGGGTCAACGATCCGTTGATGATATAGACCTGGCTCGCGTCGTCCCGGCGGATGGTGACGGCAAACTCCCAGGCCGCACCGTCGTCCCACGCGATCGGCAGGAAGGACGGCTGACTGCGCGGACCGGTGCCGGCGTCGACGCGCACGAGGCAGCGTTCAGTGGCGCAGAGACGCGGCACGACTTCCGCCGCCAGGACGCCGTGCAGGCGGAAGCGCGACAGCTCGTAGCCGTACTCGGTCCAGACGCCGTAGTTGAAATGCGGCCGTGCGCCGACCAGCCGTTCGAGCGTCTGACGCTCAGCCGCGTCGGGCAGCGCCTGCATGTCCGACGGCGTCAGCCGGGCCGATTTCGGTCTGCCCCATTCGCCGTTGGCCTTTCGATCGCGGGTCATCAGCTCGATCACCAGGACGCCGCCGGCGAGCGAGGCGGCGACGTCGATGATGTAGAGCAGCTGGGCGAACACCGGTCGCGGGCGATAGCCCGGTGCGGTGGCCGGCGTCCCGCCGATGGTATCGAGCAGCTGCTTCCAGGCGGGCGGCACGGCGGCGGCGCGCAGCGGCGGTTGCACCACGGTCGCCGGGCGGCGCGCATACCAGCCGGGGCCGGCTTCCTCGACTGCCAGCTCATCGTCGTCCATCTCCAGATCGTCGGGATCCGCATCCGGAACGAGTGCCTCGAGGCTGACGGAACGAGGCGAGACGCCGGGCGGTACCAGCGGCACCGATTGCGCCTCGGCGGCGAGGATGGTCGCCCAGATGTGTTTGCAGATCGCGCCGCGATCGAAGAAGGCGGGGCAGGTGCACGAGGCGAACAGCGTCGTGCCCGCGGGCTGGAGCCAGACGTCGTAGGTAATCGATCCCTTGACGACCGCGTAGATGATGCCGTCGGCGATCTCGAGCGAGCGCACGTCGCCGTTGAGATAGTACGCGGCCCCACGCGAACGTGGCTGGTCCAGCACCTGATTGGCAAGAACCTGGGAGAGCTTCATGGACACTGAAAACGGTGCGGGGTCAGGGGTTGGTGGAGGATACCACGGTGCAGGGCCCGCATCTCTCGGCCCGATCCGGCTGAAGCCGGACTCCACGGACGTCACGAGCGGTCACCGACTCACGCGCCGCCGCGCCAGGTAGACCAGCGCGGCAGAGGCGAGCACGACGGCCTCAACCGATAGCTCGCGCAGCGTCGCCTGCGACATCAGCCAGACGATGGCGCCGGTTGCCACCAGCGGGATCAGCGGCCCGCCCGGCAGCGCGAACGGCATTCCATCGGCGCGCACGTTCAGGCGCTGGAGCTGATAGGCGGCCAGCACGCACAAGAGGTAGAGCGTGAGAGTCGCGACGTTGGCCATGATCGCCAGCTCGGTGAAACGGCCGCTCAGCGCCACCGCGGCGACGAAGGCGGCGTAGGTGACGATCGCCAGGTGTGGGGTGTGGAAGCTCGGATGGACACGCGCCAGCGCCGACGGCAGCATCCGATCGCGAGCGAGTGCGAACAGAGCCCGCGGGCTGCCGAGCATGTCGCCGGCGACGTAGCCGAACATCGAAACCATCGCGCCGGCCAGCACGAAGACCCGACCGCCCGGACCGGCGATGCGCGCCATCGCTTCCGCCAGCGGCGCGCTGGGGTAGTCGCCCATCGCGGGCCCCAGGATTCCCAGCGCGACGGCCTGGATGGCCAGGTAGATCGCCGTCGTCACGGCGAGCGCGGTGAAGAGCGCGCGCGGCACGGTGCGGGCGGGATGCGACACTTCGCCGCTCGGAACCAGCGCCACCTCGACGCCGACGAACGCGAAGATCAACACGATCGCGGTCCGTCCGAGCGCCGCCGCCGGCGGTGCCATCTCGCCGACGAGATGCGCAGGCTGCACGAACCAGACGCCGGCGCCGATCAGGACGCCGAGCGGGATCAGCTTCGCCAGCGTCACCGCTTCGACCAGACGCGCACCGGGCGTCACCCCGCGCACGTTCACCGCGGCCAGCCCGGCGAACAGCAGCGTGAGCACGGCGGCGCGGACCGGTGTCTGACCGGCCGCCGGCCAGATCGCGGCCAGCGAGTCGACGAACGCGCTCGCCACGCCGGCGACGGCCATCGACGCGCTCAGCGAATACAGCACACCGGCCAGGAAGCCGACGAATGGCCCGAACGCCGTCTCGACGTAGGCATACAGTCCGCCGGTGAGCGAAACGCGGCTGCCGGCCGCTGCGAAGCAGGTCACGATCAGCGCCATCATCCCGCCGCAGACCAGGTAGGCGAGGGGCGCCGCTGCTCCCAGGTCCGCTGCGACGGCCGCCGGCAGCACGAAGATGCCGGCGCCGATGGTGGAGTTGATGGCGCCGGCCGTCAATCGCCGGACGCCGATTTCACGCCGCAGACCGGGCGCGTCACGCACGATAGGACTCTATCCCAGGGCCGCTTCCAGGCAATTCGCCGGCCCCACCCCGGTCGGGGTGATTGATCTGTAGTCCGACTAAAGTCGGACGCCACGTATTGTGGAGTCGGACAGCACGCACCTCGTACGTGGCATCAGGAGTCGGCACGCCCCCGCGCACGACATTTGGTATGATCCGCGTCATGAAACGAATCATTGTTCTGGCATCCCTCGTGGCGGTCGGCGCCCTGTCGGTGGGCGTCGCCGCGTTCCAGCAGCCGCCTGCGGCGGCGCCGGCGGCCGCCGCTCCGAAGGTCGTCGAGGTCCAGAAGCTCCGCGACAACCTGTTCATGCTCACCGGCGGCGGAGGCAACACCGCGGTCTTCGTCCGGACCGACGGCATCACCGTCGTCGACACAAAGAATCCCGGATGGGGCCAGCCGATCCTGGACAAGATCAAGGAGCTGAGCCCCAAGCCGATCACCACGATCATCAACACCCACACCCATGGCGATCACGTCAGCGGCAACGTCGAGTTCCCGACGACGGTGGAGGTGATCGTCCAGGACAACACCAAGGCGAACATGCAGGAGATGCGCGGCGCCACCGGCATTGCGCAGAACGGTCCACCGACCAACATCTTCAAGGTGAACAACGGCAAGGGCATGGCGACCAGGACGTTCAAGGACAAGATGACGATCGGGAAGGGCGCCGACCAGATCGACCTGTTCTATTTCGGCCGTGGCCACACCAATGGCGACGCCTGGGTGGTGTTTCCAGCGCTCCGCGTGGTTCACGCCGGTGACATCTATTCCGGCAAGAACATTCCGCTGCTCGACGCCAACAATGGCGGCAGCGGCGTGCTGATTGGCGAGACGCTGGCGAAGGCCCACAAGGGCCTGAAGAATATCGACACGGTCATCACCGGCCACAGCACGACGATGACGATGGCCGATCTCGCCGAGTACGCCGAGTTCAACAAGGACTTCATGAAGGACGTGCAGGCGGCGAAGAAGGCCGGGAAGACCGTGGACGAGGTCGCCGGCAGCTGGAAGATTCCCGAGAAGTACAAGGGCTACGGCGCGCCGGCCGCGGCGCGGCTCAAGGCCAACGTGCAGATCGTGTTCGACGAAAGTAAGTAGCTCGGCGGCTTCACAGCGTGTGAAAAGATCGATGTCGTGCAGGCCTTCCGGCCTGCGGCGTCCGGCAGACCCGAAGGTCTGCACGACTTCAGAATCGATTTCTATTCACACGCTCGTGAGCCGGCCGCGGCGGCGACACCCCTTCAGTTCCCGTCCGTCAGCACGCCGCTCGCTTCGGCCTGCTTGACCATGGCGTCGGCATCTGCCTGACGCAGATACCCATCCTTGACCAGCGAGCGCGTCGCTGCCGTCAGCGCCTGCACGTAGCCGGCGTGGGTCCGATATCGCTCTTCGAGCGACAGCCTGGGGTCGCCGGCCGTCAGACGCGCGGCTTTCGTCTTCGCGAACGGGATGAACCCGCCCACCGGGGACGCGAACAGGCACATCTGCCCCTTGAAGGGACCGGAGGACATCACGTTCCAGCCGGTGTAGGTGCCGAGCGGCGCCATCTGCAGCGGCGATTTCACGCCTGCGGTTTCATTGCCGTCGGCGTCGACCTTTGGCACCAGCTGCGGCAGCGCCCGCTTCACGGTTGGAATCCTGGTCAGCGCGCCGGACTGATCACGGTAGCCAAAACCAGAACCCAGGTCGTAGTCGAGAAATGGGTAGACGAGATTCTCGGGTGCCGGCTGTCCCGGGATGGCCGGGTATCCCATTGCCGCTTTGGTGTCCGCGACCAGGGTGCCGTCGCCGATCGTCGGATACCTGCTCGCCGGCATCGGCGTGCCTTTGGTGACCCAGCCGGTCAGCGCGCTCAACAGCGCCGATCGCATGGGCGCCACCGGTGCCGGATTGACCGGCAGGTCGCAGCCGCCGGCCACCGGACCAGTCGTGGTCTCGAAGCCGCCGGGTCCGCCGCCGTGGGTCACGCCTGGGAAATAGTAGCGGCGCACATTGTCGGGCAGGGGGATGTCGGCCGTGGCCGTTGTCCCCACCAGCATGGACGAGGCGCGCAGGCCCCAGATCTCGGCGCTGCCGAATGTCTCCATGATTTTCGGGCACGTGTTCGACGCCCGGCAGCGATCGAGCAGGCCGGCCCTGCCGCGCCCGCGCGCCGTATCATCCCAGTCTTCCCACCACAGCGGCGCCTCCATCCCCAGTTCGTAGAGCGACACGGTGCCGCCGGGCATGGCGAACCGCCGGTTCAGGTCGATGACGCGCGACGCGATGTGCGGGTTGCTGCCGTCCCAGACGCGCCGTCCCTGCTCGTCCTGGTTGAATCCGAGTTGGATGAACAGTCGCAGGAATGTGCCCGACTGCGAGGTCCCTTCGGAAATCCCCCAGCGGATCCGGTCGGCCACCGGGTTCGCCGTGCCGGCGTCATCCTGCTTCTCGTAGCGGAAGAACGAATTGATGTCCCGGGTGGCCGCCGCCCCGATGCCCAGCACCAGCGGATCCTTCGCCGTGTACTGCAGCTCGTACAGCAGCGCCGGATTGAAGCCGTTCCTGGCGCAGATGCGGGTGGCATCGGGCTTTCCCGGGAAGGCGGTCGCCGTGCAGTCGGCGAAGGCCCAGTCGCCGGCCGCCAGCGCCACGGTCCCGGTCTTGACGCCGAGCGCGCTCTCGGCTACGGCCGACACCAGCGCTGCCTTCGAGGTGTCGAGGGTCATCGGAGGATAGGGAGACGGCTGATTGCGCGGGATCGTCAGCGCCGCGGTGGTGCCGGTCAACCCGGTGAAACGAAGGACCAGCGGTCCGGTGATGCTGCTGCCGTCGGGGTTCCTCGCCACCGGCACCTGGATGGTCTGATTGCTGGCGGTGGCGACGAGATCGCCCTGCCAGCCGCTGACCAGCGAGACGTGGCCGTCGGCGCCCGCTGCTGCGGTGCCGGTGCCGCGATTCACCACCGAGTACATCAGCACGCCGCTCGATTGCGTCATGTCGATCGGCTTCATCAACGAGAACGTGGCGACGTACTCGACCTTGCCGCGGGCATTGCGCGGCGCCAGCCGGAGGTCGGTGATGACCGCGTTCTTCGGGTCGTTCGGATCGAGCTCCCCATGGGCCTTGCCGGTCAGCCGTTCGTAGGCTCCCGCCGCGGTGCCGCCCCGGCCGGCGGGCGCCGGCGATTCCACCTTCACGATCTCGATACGCGTCACCCGCGCCTGGGTGACGGCGACGGGGCAGACGATGGCGATGGCGATGGCGGCGATACGTATGCTTCCCGGCATCTTGATGTGCCCTCCTGTATGTCGCGTCGGCCTGACGGACTGTCACGGTCCGGCTGAAGCCGGACACTACGTACGCTTGCTGTGGTCGCGCCGACCTTCGAGTCTGCCTGCGATCAATTGTTCTCAAGCGCTGAAGCCGGACGCCAGGTACGGGCGAACCTGAGGCCCTGCACGACGACTGATCCTTTGCTCATGCTCGAAGGTCTGTCACGGTCGGGCGCGGCCACCACGTACGCGGCTGTCACGGCAAGGCGTAGACCGCCAGCCGATCGGTCGCGACGATCGCGACATACTGCCGGCCGTTCGCCGCCTGATACGTGATCGGGTCGGCATTGCCTCGCCGCTCCAGCGTAGTCACCCACAACTGCCTGCCGTTCTTCGCGTCGAGCGCCCGGAAGCGGTTGTCATCGGTCGACGCGACGAAAACGACGCCGCCGGCGGTGACGATCGGACCGGCCAGCGCGGGCCGTCCAGTGTTCTGTTTGCCGTCGGGCAACTGCTCGGTGATACCCAGCCGGATCTGCCAGGCGATGTCGCCCGTCGCCGCATTGACCGCGGTCAGCCGACCCCAGGGCGGTTTCTGGCACGGCCAACTCGCCTCGGCGATGCGCACATCGAAAGTGCCGCGACCGGAACCGGTGACCTTGTCGTAGGGCGTGGGCGAGCCGTCCCGTGCCTTTTCGATCCAGCCGAGCGCGCCGACGTCCTGGGTGACCACGAACAGGTAGCTGGAGCCGGAATCGAACGCGGTTCCACCCCAGTTGGCCCCGCCCAGCCCTCCCGGGAACACCAGCGTGCTGCCCTGTGCGGCGCCCTCGGCGCGGTACCGCCACGGTGTGAACGGTCCGGCGTTGGCGACGCCGCCGCTGCGCCGGACCAGTTCCTCGCAGGCCCTGGCGTGTTCCGGCGTCGTGTCGCCAGCGGTGACGAGGTCCTCCGGCCGGTAGCTGACGCGCGCGAGCGGCGGCGGCCTGGTGGGAATGGGTTGGGTCGGCGAAGCCATCTCTCCGGGAACATCACTCGCCGCGACCGGGCGCTCTTCGACGCCGAAGACCGGCGCGCCGGTCTCGCGGTTCAGGATGTAGACGTAGCCCGACTTGGTGGTCAGCGCCAGCGCCGGAATCCGTCGTCCGTTCCGCGTGATGTCGAACAATCCAGGAGGCGCGGGCGGGTCGGCATCCCAGAGGTCGTGATGGATGGTCTGGAAGTGCCACTTGTAGGCGCCGGTCTGGATGTCGACGGCCACAACCGAGTTGCCGAACAGATTGGCGCCCTTCCGATCGCCGCCGTACGAGCCCCCGATCGGTGACGCCAGCGGCAGGTAGAGCAGGCCGCGCTGCTCGTCGAGCGTGAAATAGAATGGCCAGGCGTTGACGCCGAGACGTCCCTTCCAGCTGTCGCCGTCCCAGCTGTCGTGACCGACCTGTCCCGGCTGCGCCACGGCGCTGAACTCCCACAGCTTGACGCCCGTGCGGGCATCAAACGCCCGCGGATTGCCGATGCCGCCGGGTGCCCCCGGCGGTGTGTTGGCGCCAACGACGACGACGTTCTTGTAGATCAGCGGTACCGAGTTGTACGGCACCACCATGTCCACTTCGCCGGCGTTGCCGAAGCCGGTGTCGATGGCACCCGTATCGGCGCGCAGCGCGATCAGGCGGCGCCCGACGGTGAACATGATCCGCGGCGTGCCCTCGCCGGCCCAGTAGGCGACGCCGCGCCGGGATGGCGCCCCGCCGGTGACTGGATACCGCCAGATTTCCTTGCCGGTCTCCGGCTCGAGCGCCACGACGCGGTTTGCGGCCGGCACATACATCACGCCGTCGACGACGATCGGCGTCGCCTGCGAATTCGCCCCGCCCGCCCCACCGCGGCCGCCGGCGGCGACCGGCGCCGGCGCATCGTTCTGCAGGGAGTAGCTCCAGACGCGGGACAACCGCGCGACGTTCCTGGTGTCGATCTGCTTCAGCGGCGAGTGGCCGGTGCCCGCCAGATCGTATCGATACATCGGCCAGTCTCCGCCGACCGTCGCGGCGGGCCGCCGCTGCGTGGCGACGGGTTGTGCAAGGAGCAGCATGAGCACGGCGCCGCCGGTCACCTTCATCGTTCGCGTGACGCGCATGAGCCTCCGCCCTCCCTTCGGAAAGGTCAAGCCGGGTTGTGCAGAAGAGCGCACCGGGGCATTCTACGCAGACAGCAGCCCAAGGGGAACACCGTGCTGCGCACGATCAGCGGTTGGGGCGCCGTCTACGGTTTTCCAATCCGATACAGCTTGGTTGCAGTACGAACGATGAGGCTCCCGTTGGCGACGGCCGGCGTCGCCAGCGTCATCTCGTCCAGTGAGTTCTTGCCCACCACCTTGAACTCCGGTCCGGCGTCAATGACGTAGGTGTCGCCGTCTTCACTCATCGCGAACACCTTGCCGTTGTACGCCCACGGCGAGGCGGTGAAACCGGTCGCGTCCACCGAAATGCGCTGCCGCGGATAGATCTCCTTCCCGGTCTTCGGATCGTGGCACGTCAGAATGCCGCGATCGAGCAGGGTGTAGTAGCAGCCGCGGTAGACGAGCGCCGACGGGTGAAACGGGCCCAGTGTGGGATTCGACCAGACGATGTAGTCGTTGTCGGTCTGCGCCGGCTTCAGCGAGATGTCTCCGGTCGCGCCCGGCCGGATCGCGTAGGCGGGCCGCAGCCGATCGGCAGGATACCCGGAGGTGACGTAAAGCAGGCCGTCGGCCGAGATCGGACTCGGCACCGCGAACGACGACATCCCGGCGATTTCCCACAGCAGCTTGCCGTCGAGATCGTACGACCGGATCCGTTCGCTGCCCGCGGTCACGATTTCGGTGCGCCGCTCGTTCGTCCAGGCGAAAGGTGTCGTCCAGTTGGTGCCTTCCTGGCGATCGACGCGCCACACCTCGGCGCCGGTGACCGCGTTGAAGGCCGCGATGAACGAGTGTTCGTCGTTGTCGTTGAGGATGAAAATGCGATCGCCGTAGAGCACGGGCGAGGCGGCGTTGCCAAGGCCGGTGCGCGTCTTGAGCGGCGCCAGCGGCCTGGACCACAGGGGCGTGCCGTCCATGTCGAAGGCGAACAGGCCGGCGTAGGCGAAGTAGGCGTAGACCCGTTGCCCGTCGGTGACCGGCGTCTCGGCGGCATAGCTGTTCTTCAGGTGCCGCGGCTGTGACGGCACGGCGCTGGCGACCTCGCGCTCCCAGCGAATCTTCCCGGTCTTGAAATCGATGTCGTAGAGCAGCCAGCGGTGCGGCGCCGGGTTCTTCGCCAGGTCGGCGAAGCTCATCGTGCCGCCGTTGGAGCGTGACACATAGGCCGAGACCGGCAGCAGGGTGTCGACGCCGGCGGTGTCGATCGCCGTGGTCACGAAGACGTGATCGCCCCAGACGACCGGCGAGCTCCACGACCGGCCCGGCACGTCGATCTTCCAGAGGATGTTCTGCGAAGGGCCCCAGCTGTCTGGAAGTGACGGATCGTCGGCCGCGACCCCGGCCTGCGCGCCGCGGAACTGGGGCCAGTTGCTATCGGCGGACACAACGGCCAGGGTCAGTACCGCCCAGCTGATGACGACGGCGACGTGAGACCTTGGGGTCGAAGTGTGTCTCATCCGAGCCTCCATCCCAGGACCGACAGCTCGACAACTATCAATTAGGAATCAGGAATTAGCAATCAGGAATTCGTGGATGCTGATTCCCAATTCCTCATTCCTAATGCTCAATTCCCAATTCTCGAGCCGTACTACTTCTCTCCGTTCCCCATCCGGTGCGCCGCGCTGATCTCGGCCGCGGCGCGGCGGCCGGATTCGATCGCGCCGTTCATGTAGCCCTGCCAGCGGATGCTGGTGTGCTCGCCGGCGAAGAACAGCCGGCCGCAGGGACGGGCGAGCCAGGCGCGCAGCGCCGGATCATACGAGGGATCGAAGAACGCATAGCCGCCTCGCGCCCAGGGATCGGCTTCCCACACGGTCTGGTGCGATCCGAGCAGCTGGGCGCTGCGCGCACCCAGCCAGTCCAGCGAGTCGATCAGGCCGGCGGTGCCGTCCTTCGACGTCATGCTCTGGGTCAGGTCGCTGGCGGCGCCGCCGGCCAGCAGCGTCAGGATGCCGGCGCGTCCGCGCTGCTCCTCGTTCCCTTCCCATACCGCGCCGAACGGCAGCGGCGAACCAAACGCGCGCTGCCGTCCCGGGGCGCGCCAGAATCGTTTCGAGAACTGCAGCAGGGTCCTGGTCGCCCGGCCGTACTTGAGGCGGGCGATCGCTTCGTGCTGCTGCGCCGGCAGCGCCGGCGTGATCGGCGTCCGCCGCAGCAGCGTCGCCGGCATCGCGAAGACGATGTAGTTGCGGGTCAGGTGCGACACGTCGCGGCCGTTCTTCAGGCTGATCCTGACCTCGCGGCCGCGGTGCGACACCGCCACGACCTCGGTATTCAACTTGATCCGGTCGCCCAGCCGCGCCCCGATCGCGGCAGCAAGCCGGTCGTTGCCGCCGTCGATCCGATAGGTCTTCCACGGCGCCTGCTGGGACTCGGAGGCGAACTGATCGACAAGGGCGAGCAGCGACAGTTCCTCGGGATCGGCGAGAAAGAACCCGCGCAAGCCGGTCAGTGTGTCGCGCAATTCCTCGTCGGCCTTGATCTCCTCGAGCCACTGCGCGACCGAGCGGTGGGCCAGGTCGGCGGCAATCGGGGAGTCCCAGCGCTGCTCGGCCAAGCGATAGGGCCGGACGGCGTGTTCGAGCGTCTTCGCCAGCCGATCCCAGCCCCGCCCGGCGGACCGCGAGACGATCCGCGTCTTGCCGGCCCCGTCGGGGAGCGCGTAGCCGAAACCGCCGGGCAAAATGCGCGACTGCTTCAGGCCCAGTTCGTCGGCGAGCGCGCGGATCTCGTGCTGGCTCTCATCGATCAGATCGCCGCCGGCTTCCGCATGCTGGCCGTCGGCGAAGCCGGTGCGGACCGTCCAGACCCGGCCGCCCAGCCGGCTGCGCGCATCGACCACCGTGACCTCGGCGCCGTCGATCATCAGGTCGTGCGCCGCGGCGAGCCCGGCCAGGCCCGCGCCGGCGACGAGCACGCTCACGCCGCCCAATGTGCCATTGGGCCGGCCCGGCCCCGTTCGTTCGCTCACCGGCGCACCCACTCACCGTCGATCACATTTGCTCCAACTGGTAGCCTTTGGCCCTGAGCATCGCGATCAGGCCGTCGGTTCCGACGAGATGCGCCGCGCCGACCACGACGAAGGCGCGGCCGGGTCGGGTGAACAGCGCTTCGATCTGCGGTAGCCAGTTGCGGTTGCGCGCCACCAGCAGCCGCTCATAGATGGCCGGTTCTGTCTTCATGTCCTCGAGGACGATCCGCTCGACGGTCGGCACGTCGCCATTCTTCCAGGCCTTGGCCAATGTGGAAATATTCGCCATCTCACTGTCCACATCGTCCACCGCCTCGGCCAGCATGCGTTCCTGGAGGGTGAGCGGGATGCCGTCCAGCTGCGCGACCTGGAACTCCGCGGTCTCGAGGCCCTGAACGCGCTTGCCGTCCGAACGCGCCCGGTCGTAGAAGTGCCGGTCGAGACCAAGCTCGCCGTCGAACCCGGCTTTCTGCCATTCCATCTGCGTCAACATCAGGGCCAGCGACCACGGCTTGAAGCGTTTCAACGGCTCGATCGGGAGGCCGAGCGCGGCCACCCGCCTGGCCACCGCCGCGTAGGTCTCCGCTCCGATCACGGTGTCGAGCGATTGGCTGGCGGGAAGCATCCCGCGCGAGAGCATCAGGAGCTGGGCCTGCGGCGCCAGCAGCTCCGCCAGATCCGCCTCTTCCACCAGCAGGTCCGACTCCCTGAACGCCTCCTCCAGCCCCTGGCTGAGCGGGTAGAAGTCCGGGGTCAGCATGTGGACCGAGCCGACCAGGTAAACCGTGCCGGCTTTTCCCGTGACCTTCCAGAGAAAGTCGCGCGCCGAGGCCGGCGCGGCTTGGAGCACGGTGAGCGCGACGGCGACCGCCGCGGCCAGCGCGGTGCGGCCGAACGGCGCGGTGTCGACGAGGCGCCGCCGACGGGGATGCGGGCAGTCTGAGGGGCGGGGGGGCACCACTTATCGTCCCCCGTTCGAGGCCGCGGTCTGGGGACGGAGGAACGCTTCGATCGCGTCGATGGTTTTCGGTACGGCGGCGGACAGGTTGCGGAGACCGCCGTCCTCGAGCAGGAACGAGTCTTCGATCCGGATGCCGATGTCCGCGTACCTGCGGACCGCGGAACCGACCTGCTCGATGAACGTGAGGTTGTCGGGCGTCCGGGGCAGCGTCTCGAGCGCGCCGGTCCGGATGTAGATACCGGGCTCTATGGTAAAGGCCGAGCCTGGTTTGAGCGGGCCGGTGCGGTTACCGACGTCGTGCACGTCGATGCCGATGAAGTGCGTCGCGCCGTGCGTGTACCAGAGCCGATACTGATCGCCGCGGGCGTCGGTGATCAGGCCAAGCTTCAGCAGGCCGGCCTTGATCACCTCGACCGTCCTGGCGTGGATGTCCTGGAGTGACGCGCCCGGCCGGGCCGCCGCGATCCCTTCCTCCTGGGCCTGGAGCACAATCCGGTAGAGATCCTTTTGCAGCGGCGAGAACGTGCCGCTGACCGGATAGGTCCGGGTGATGTCGCCCGACATGTAAGCGTAGTTGCAGGCGGCGTCGACCAGCAGGAGATCGCCGGCCTGCATCTGCCGGTCGCTGTCGGGGTAGTGGAGGATGGTCGCGTTCGGCCCGCTGCCGACAATCGAGGGGTAGCTCCACGACACCGCGCCGCGGCCGCGGTGGACCGCCTCGATCGCGGCTTTCACCTCGTACTCGTAGGCGCCGGGGCGCGCGGCCCGCATGCCCGCTGTCTGCGCCAGGCTGGAGATCTCGAGGCTCTTGATCAGGACCTTGCGCTCGTAGGGCGTCTTGATCGTCCGCAGATCCTCGAAAATCGGCATCGCGTCGATGGTGTCGAAGCCGACAAACCGCTCGCGAATCCGCTGCACGAACTGCAGCGGCGGGCTCGGCGGTCCGGCCAGGCTGCGGCCGGCATCGAGGGCGAGCGCGACGTGGGCGCGTCCCGTCGACAGCGCGGCGAAGAATCGCGCCGCCTCGGGCGCCGTGATCCCCCCGGATCCGCGGCCGCTCAGCATCGCGGCGATGAACGGCTCGAACTCGCTGGTCGGCAGGACGGTCTGGATGCCGGTCCGCTCGCGGGCCTGCTCGATGCTCAGGAGCCGGCCATGCCAGTGCTCCTGCGCCGGGTCCCGGTCCTTGATGAACAGGATCTCGCGGCGCGAGACGTTGCCCGGCATCAGCACCAGCACCGAACTGTCCTGAGTGATCGCGGTCAGGTAATAGAGGTTGCTGTCCTGACGGTATTCGTAGTCGACATCGAGTGAGTAGCGCTGGGTCGGCGCACTCCACAGGATGGTCATCGTTTCGGGGCTGAGGCGGGCCATCACCGCGGCGCGCCGGTCGCGCAGGTCGTCGCTGAGATCGCTCGCCCGGACGGTCTGGGCGATCAGGAGCGCGGCCGCGATCAGGACCACACCGCGGCGGATGCCGCGCCGATGCCGGCGGCAGGGCTGACGATCGCCGGCGGCGAGGTCGGCGCCGGCCGACGCGCGGCCGCCGCGGGGATGGAGCGCCGTCATGGGTTGACCATCTTTCCCGGGTTCATCCGGTTGTCGGGATCGAGCGCGCGTTTGAGGGTGCGCATGGTCTCGAGCGCGGCCCCATGCTCGGCCTCCAGATACTTCATCTTGCCGATGCCGACGCCGTGCTCGCCCGTGCACGTGCCGCCGAGACGCAGCGCCCGCCCGACCAGGCGCTCGTTGATCTGCCGCGAGGCGTCGATCTCGGCCGGGTTGTCGACGTCGAGGATGAACAGCAGATGGAAGTTGCCATCGCCGGCGTGGCCGACCAGCGCAATCGGAAACGGGGCGGCCGCGGTGTCCTGTCTGGTTTCCAGAATGCACTCGGCCAGCCGCGAAATCGGCACGCAGACGTCGGAGATCTGCGCCCGTGCGCCCGGCCGCAGCGCCAGGGCGGCATAGAGCGTGTCGTGACGGGCGCGCCACAGCTGCTCGCGATCCTCGAGCCGCGTTGCCCACTGGAAGTCGTGCCCGCCGCGCTCGCCGGCCAGCCCCTGCACGGTCGTCGCCTGGTCGGCGACATGCGCCTCGCTATCGCTGTGAAACTCGAAGAATAGGGTCGGCGCCACCGCATAACTGGTCTTCGAGTACTTGTTGACGGCGTCCATCTGCGTCTCGTCCATCAACTCGATCCGGGCGACCGGCACGCCGAGCTGAATCGTCGCGATCACCGTGTCGACCGCGCCGGCCATCGAGTCGAACGAGCAGACCGCCGCCGACACCGCTTCAGGCACCGGGTGCAATCGGACCGTGACTTCGGTGATGACGCCGATCGTGCCTTCGGATCCGACGAACAGCCGGGTCAGGTCGTAGCCGGCCGCCGACTTGCGCGCCCGCGTGCCGGTCCTGATGACCTGGCCGTCGGGCAGCACGACGGTCAATCCCAGGACGTTCTCGCGCATCGTCCCGTAGCGCACCGCGGTCGTCCCCGACGCCCGCGTCGCCGTCATG
Organism: Acidobacteriota bacterium; assembly: GCA_039931615.1. GTDB lineage: Bacteria > Acidobacteriota > Vicinamibacteria > Vicinamibacterales > CAVVIG01 > JAHFUI01. The sequence goes on along the minus strand of JBDTRR010000007.1, from coordinate 20,898 downwards.
CCGCCAATGCTGGCGTCAGCGCCGGGATCGACGGTGAAGGTCAGACCGGTGCTGCGCAGCGCCCGGTTCAGCTGCTTGCGCGTCACGCCGGCTTCCACCGTCGCGTCCATGTCCTCGGCGCCGATCCGCAGCACCGCGTTCATCTCCCGCAGGTCGATGGTGATGCCGCCGTGGATGGCATTGACGTGCCCCTCGAGCGAGGTGCCGGTGCCGAAGGGAATGACCGGCACCTGATGGCGGGCGCTGATCTTCAGGATCTCCGACACCTCGTCGGTGGTGCGCGGGAAACAGACGACGTCGGGTGCGGCTGGCGTGTGATACGACTCGTCGTGGCTGTGCTGCTCGAGCGCGGCCGCGGCATCGGTGGCGCGGCCGCCGAGCAGCCGCTTCAGGTCGGCAATCGCGCTGCCGATCGCGCTGTTCACCACGGTCATGGCACGCGGCTCGCAATCCAGTCGGTGAAGGTTCGCTGCAGTCGATGCGCGAACGCCGCGTCGAACTCGACCCCGGCGCCGAGATCGCGCAGCAGGTTGGCGACGCCGAGTCCGCCGGCCTCGTCGAGCAGCTGCCGCGCCGCCAGCGCGCTGGTCGCGTAGGCGAGCTGGGCCTGACTCCCCGACAGCCTGCCGAAGGAGGTCCGCAGCAACTCGAGCGGCATCTGCGCCGGCGTCCCGTGCGCCCGTTCCCGCGCCCACTCCACATCTGCGCTCTCGAATGCCGCCGCCATGCCCTCGTTCAGCCAGGTCGGGACGTTGCGCGCGGCGATGGTGTGGATGAGGGCATGGGTGAACTCGTGGGCGAGCACGCGATCCAGCTCCGCCGGGTTCTCGAGCGCCCCTCGCAGCGGGACGCGGATCGTGCCGTCGTAGGCGCCGGCCGCCCACGCCGGTGACCGGGTGATGTCGCGAAACTGCTCGGCGGTATACAGGACCACCGATATCGGCCGGGTTGGATAGGTCGACAGATCCTGACCGATGCGCCAGTAGGCGCGGTCGAGCGATTCGAGCGCCTGCGCCGCCAGCGGCGCTTCAGCCGGCCCCTCGAACGACACGGTGAACCGGTCGTTAAGACTTTGCCGCAGCCGGTCGTGCAGCTCGGCTTCCCGGCGCCAGCGCGCCAGGGTCTCGCGGTGCCGCTCGTCGTCGGGCGCGTCGGCGACGATGCGCTCGTAGACGCCAATCGCCCCGGCGAGATCGCCGCTCCGGTAGCGGATCTCACCGAGCAGGGTGCGCGCGTCGGCCAGCCTCGGATCGAGCGCCAGCGCGCGATCGAGTGCCCGGGTCGCGTCCTCGTCGCGCCGTTCCAGATAGGCGGCGGCGCCGGCGCCCAGGTGCAGGCGCGCGTTCTTCGCATCGGCCGCGATGGCCGCGCGGAACGCCTCGGCGGCGGATCGGGGGTTGCCCGCGCCCAGCGCGTCCCAGCCGGCCTTTTCGAGCAGCGCCGTCCCCGGATCGATCTGCGCCGCCGCCGGCGACGCCAGCAACGCCAGGACCAGCAGGGCGGCCGCGAGCCTACACATGCGATTCGATTATATTCTTTAGCTCCACCGGCATGCCGACCTCTCCATCCATCGAACAGGCCGTAATCGAGGTGCTGAAGGACGTCAGCCGCCGGCCGATCGACCCGTCGTCGGACAGCGATCTGCTCGCGGATCTCGGCTTCGACTCGCTGCAAATCATGGAAACCGTGGCCGAGCTCGAGAACCGCTTCGGGGTCTCGATGCCTCTCGATGATCTGGCCGGGACGCGCACGGTGGCCCAGATCGTCGCCCGTCTGACGGCCCTCGTCGAGGGCGGGCGGTAGTGGTCCATCTGCGGACCCTGCCGGAAGCCCTGGCCGACGCGGCCGCGAGCGGGGAAGGCTACGTCTTCGCGGGACCCGACCAGGAGACGCCGCGCTCCTATGCGGCGATGCGCGAGGCGTCGCGCCGGGCCGCCTCGGTGTTCCAGGCCCGGGGCCTGGGCCGCGGCGATCTGGTCGCCTTGATCATCGATGAGGCCGAGGATTTTCTCATCGCGCTGTTCGGGGCGTCGTCGGCCGGGCTGATCCCGGCCTCGCTCCATCCACCGTCGACCTCGTCCGATCGCCGCCGCTATCTCGAGGCCACGGCCGCCATCCTCCGCAACGCCCGCGCCCGCGCCATCGTCACGACGGCGTCGGCCAGCAGCGAGCTGGAAGAGCTGCGGGCGAGCTGCCCGGATCTCGCTCTGGTGATCGCCACGGCCGAGCTGAGGGTCAGCCCGACACCGGCGATCACGGCGGACGCCGACGACCGGCCTTCCTCCAGCCCGGTCGGCGTGTCGCTCGACGACGTGGCGTTCGTGCAATTCACCTCGGGTTCGACCTCGGCGCCCAAGGGAGTCGTGGTCACGCACCGCAGCCTGGCGGCGAACATCGCCGCGATCAACGGACCGGGCGGCCTCGCGTCGTCTCCCGCCGACTCGGCGGTGAGCTGGCTGCCGCTCTACCACGACATGGGGCTGGTTGGCATGGCCCTGGGCGCGATGTACTGCGCCCGGCCGGCGGTGCTGATCCCGCCGCAGACGTTCGCCAGGCGGCCGGCCGTCTGGCTGCGTGCGATTGCACGGCATCGGGCCACGGTCAGCTTCGCCCCCAGCTTCGCGTATGGGATGTGCGCGCGCCGGCTCACGGCGCGCGACCTCGACGGGTTGGACCTGTCGTGCTGGCGGGTCGCCGGATGCGGTGGCGAACCGATCCATGTGCCATCGCTCGCCGCGTTCGCCGAGAAGCTTCGCGCCGCGGGGTTTCGAGAAACCAGCTTTCTTCCCGGCTACGGACTCGCCGAGCACGTCCTGGCGGCGACGTTCGCGCCGCGCGGCCGGCCGCTGCTGGTCGAACACCTGTCGAGCGAAGAGCTGACAACCCGGTCCGTCGCGGTTCAGCACGGCGCCCAGATCGACGGCGCCGGGATCGTCAGCTGCGGCCCGGCGCTGCCCGACCATCGCATTCGCATCGTCGACGAGAACGGCGACGAGTTGCCCGAGCGCGCGATCGGCGAGATCACGCTGGCCGGACCGTCGGTGATGCGCGGCTATTACGGCGACAATGAGTTGACCGCGCACGCCATCCGGGATGGCTGGCTGCACACCGGCGACATCGGCTACCTCGCCAACCGCGAGCTGTTCGTCTGCGGCCGGCTCAAGGACATCGTCATCGCCAACGGCCGCAAGTATCACCCGCAGGATCTCGAATGGGCGGTCGAGGATCTGGACGGCATCCGGCGCGGCCGGGTGGTGGCGTTCGCCGCCCGGCGTGTCGGTCTCGCCGATCGGGTGGTGATCGTCGTCGAGGCCAGCGGCGGCGTCGAGGAGGCCATCCTGACCCATTCGATCCGCCAGCGCATCGCCGACGTGTGCGGCCTGTATGTCGACGAGATTGCGCTGGTGCCGGGCGGGACCATCGGCCGGACGACCAGCGGCAAGGTGCAGCGGCAGGCGACGCGGGTGCGGTATGAGCGAGGGGAGATAGGGTAAATTGGCAATTAACAATTAACAATTAACATTAACAATTAACAATTGCCAACTTGCCAATAATTCCTAATTCCTAATTTCTAATTCCTAATTTTGAATTTCACCCTCTACCGCCTGCCGCCGCCCGGCACGGGGTCCGGGACGCAGAAGCCGGCGTGAAGATCATCGAATCGGCGTCGGCGGCGGCGCGGCTGGAAGCCGCCGGCCGGTTTCTACTCGACGCGCCTCCCGCGGCGGAGGTCCTGATCGTGTCGGCGTCGCGCGGCGCCGCTGACGATTTCGTGCGCGAGCGGGCGCGGACGCGAGGCGCGACGTTCGGCCTCTATCGCTTCAGCCTGACGCAGCTGGCGGCCCGGCTGGCGGCGCCCTGGCTGGCGCGCGAACGGCTGTCTCCGGCGACTGGCCTGGGTGTCCAGGCCGTGGCGGCGCGGGCGCTGTTCGATGCCGACGCCGACCAGGCGCTGACCTACTTCGCGCCGGTGGCGGCGATGCCGGGCTTTCCCCGCGCCCTGGCCCGCACCCTCGAGGAGTTGGCGCTGGCGATGGTGACGCCGGCGGGCGTGCGGCCGCTGCCCGACATCGGCCCCGACCTGGCACACCTGTTCGAGCGTGTCGACGAGCAGTTCCAGTCGGCCTCGGCCGTCGATCGCGCCGACTTCCTGCGCACCGCGACGCGTGCTGCTGCCGAGCGCCACGACGCCTACGCGCGCTGCCGGCTGCTGCTGCTCGACGTGCCGGTGATGAATGCGACCGAACAGCGGCTGGTGGAGGCGTTGGTGGCGCGCGCGCCGGCCGCCTTTGCCACCATCGCCGCCGGCGACGCACCGACGCGGGCGGCGATGGCGCGGCTCGGCGAGGTGGAGTCGATCGACGGCGCCGACGTCTCCGACCTCGGCCGCATCCGTGCCCACCTGTTTGCCGCCATGCCGCCGCCGCGCCGCGAGCCGATCGAGGCGGTCGAGCTGTTCTCGGCGCCGGGCGAAGGCCGTGAAGCGGTCGAGATTGCCCGCCGGGTGCTGCGGGAGGCGCGGCGGGGCGTGCGGTTCGACCGGATGGCGATTGCGCTGCGCGCGCCGCAGCACTATGCCGGCCTGCTCGAGCATGCGCTCGAACGGGCCGGTGTCCCGGTCTACTTCGAGCGCGGCACCCGGCGGCCGCACCCGGCCGGCCGCGCCTTTCTGGCGTTGATCGGCTGTGCGCTCGACAACCTGTCCGCGCGCCGCTTCGCGGAATACCTCTCGCTCGGTCAGGTGCCGTACCCGATCGCCGCGCCGTCGAGCGAAGCGTATCCGACGTCGACCGACGAAGTGTTCGGGCCGCTCAGCGATCGCGCCGAGGCGTCGGCGGCCGCCGCCACCGACGAAGAGCGGGTGGACACGGCAGCCGCCCTGGCCGCGCCGCGCGCGTTCCGGGCGCCATGGAAATGGGAGCGGCTGCTGGCCGAATCGCGGGTCATTACCGGCGGCGAGCGTTGGACCCGCCGTCTCAACGGACTGATTCACGAATGTGAGCTGCAGCGGCGCGAGCTGGCGCGCACCGATCCGGAATCGCCGCGCCTCGATCATCTCGGCCGGAAGATCGACGATGTCGGGCAGCTGGCGGCGTTCGCGCTGCCGATCGTCCGGCTGATGGCGGCGTGGCCGGCCCAGGCGGTGTGGGCGGAGTGGCTGGATCTCTTTGCGATGCTCGCTCCCCGTGTGCTGCGGCGCCCCGATCGCGTGCTGCGGGTCCTGGCCGATCTGCGGCCGATGGGCGCCATCGGTCCGGTGACGCTCGACGAAGCGGCGCGGGTGCTGACCGATCGCCTGGCCAGCATCGAAAGCGATCCGCCCGGGCGGCGCTACGGGCGGGTGCTGGTCGCCAGCCCGGCGCAGCTGCGCGGCCGCACGTTCGACGTCGTCTTCATCCCGGCGCTGGCCGAGCGGATGTTTCCACAGAAGCCGCGCGAGGATCCGCTGCTGCTCGACGAGGCGCGGCAGCAGCTGGCGGCGCACCCCGGATCCGGGCCGCTGGCGTCACAGGCCGATCGCGCCGAACTCGAGAAGCTGCAGCTGCGGCTGGCGGTCGGCGCCGCGGCGGTCCGCTTGTACATCTCGTTCCCGACCGTCGAGATCGGCGAAGGCCGCCCCCGTGTGCCGTCGTTGTACGCGCTCGAGGTCTGGCGCGCCATGACCGGCCGTGTGCCGAGCGCCGACGAGTTGCAGCAGGCGGCGGCGCGCACCTCGCTGGCGACGCTGGCGTGGCCGGCGCCGGCCGACAGCCGCGAGGCGATTGACGCGCTCGAGCACGACCTGGCGACGCTGCGTGCCCTGGTCGATGTGCCCGATCATCGCGCCCGCGGGCGGGCGCAGTACATCCTGCAGATGAACGACTGCCTGCAGCGCTCCGTGCGCGAGCGGTTCATGCGCGGCAAGCCGGGCTGGACGCACTGGGACGGCATCACCGCGGCGACCGGACGCGTCGGGCCGATCCTCGCCGAACAGCGCCTCGGCGCCCGCCGCTACTCGCTGTCGGCCCTCCAGAAGTACGCGGTCTGCCCGTACCAATTCCTGCTCGGGGCGATTTACCGGATGCGGCCGGCCGAAGACCTCGAGCCGCTGCAGCGGATGGATCCGCTGACGCGCGGCAGCCTGTTCCACGCCGTCCAGACCGCGTTCTACCGCCAGCTGCAGTCCGAGCAGGCGCTGCCGGTCACGCCCGACGCCCTCGATCACGCGCTGGCGGCGCTCGATCGGGCGGTCGCGGCGATCGCCGGCGAGCAGTACGAGCTCCTGGCGCCGGCGATCGACCGCGTCTGGCACGACGAGATTGCCGCGATCCGGCGCGACCTGCGCCTGTGGGTCGACGAGATCGCGCGCGCCGGCGGTGAATGGATTCCGCGCCATTTCGAGTGGGCCTTCGGCTACGGCGACGGCGGACCGCTGGCGGTCGGCCGCGATCCGGAGAGCCGGGCCGAGCCGGTGGTGATCGACGGCCGGTTCCACCTCCATGGCTCGATCGATCTCGTCGAGGAGCGCGCCGGTACCGGAGAGCTCCGGGTGACCGATCACAAGACCGGGAAGTACCGCGGCAAGGATCACATGATGGTCGACGGCGGGCGGGCGCTGCAGCCGGTGCTCTACTCGCTGGCGCTCGAAGCAGCGACCGGCCGGCCGGTCGCCGAGGGCCGTCTCTACTACGCGACGACCGCCGGGGGGTACCGCGACGTGCGCATTCCGATGACGCCGCAGACGCGCCGGCTCGGCGTCGAGGTCCTGGAGATCATCGACCGCGCGATCGAGACCGGATTCCTGGCGCCGGCGCCGGATGCGCACGCCTGCGAGTGGTGCGATTTCCGGCCGGTCTGCGGCCCGACCGCCGAACATCGCATCAGCCGGATCAAGTCGCGCGATCCGCTGGCCGACCTGATCGCCCTGCGGCGCAAGCCATGAGCGCGATCCCCCTGGCCGACGCCGCCGACCGCGATCTGATCCGGCACGGCCTGGACGAAACGGTGATCGTCGAGGCCGCCGCCGGGACCGGCAAGACCACCGAGCTGGTGCGCCGGATCCTCAACGTGCTCGCCAGCGGCCGGGCCCGGATCGAGCAGATCGTCGCCGTCACCTTCACCGAAAAGGCGGCCGGGGAGCTGAAGCTGCGGATCCGCAAGGAGCTCGAGAGCCTGCGCCAGCGATCCGCCGACGCGGCGGTGGTCGCCAGCATCACCGAGGCGATCCAGCACCTCGAGGAAGCGCACGTCAGCACCATTCACGGCTTCTGCGCCGAGCTGCTGCGCGAGCGGCCGGTCGAAGCCGGCATCGACCCGCTGTTCGAAGTGCTGACCGAGCCGCGCGCCGCCCGCATCTACGACGACGCCTTCCGCGCCTGGCTGCACGACCGGCTCGAGCAGCCTCCCGAGGGTGTCCGCCGCGCGCTGCGCCGCAGCGTCTGGTCCCGCGATGGCCGCGACCACGACGACGGGCCAATCGACCGGATCAGACGGGCCGGCCGCGAGCTGGCCGAGTGGCGCGATTTCGACGGCGTCTGGCGGCGCGATCCGTTCGATCGTGACGATCACCTGTACCGCGTCCTGACCCTCCTCCACGACGCCGCCCGCCTGACCGCCGAGCCCGTCTCGCTGCGCGATCCGCTCTATCTCGACACCGCGCCGATTCGCGAATTGAGCCACGACATCGCCACGGCGGCGCGGTTCGATGCCGACGATCCCGACGGCTGGGAAGCACGGCTGATCGACCTGGCCCAGAACAGGGACGTCCGCCGGGCCCGCCACGGCCGCGGCCGCGACTTCGGATCGGCCGTGCCGCGCGACGCGGTGTGGACCGCCTACGAGACGCTGATGCGCGAGCTCGATGGGTTCCAGTTCGCCGCCGACTGCGATCTCGCGGCGCTGCTCCATGGCGAGCTGGCCGATGTGGTGGCCGGCTACGAGCAATTGAAACAGCGCGCCGGCGCGCTCGATTTCGTCGACCTGCTGCTGCGCGCCCGCGATCTGCTGGCGCAGCACGCCGGCGTCCGCCGTGCGTTCCAGTCGCGCTTCACCCGGATCTTCGTCGACGAGTTCCAGGACACCGACCCGCTGCAGGCCGAGATCCTGCTGCTGCTGGCCGCCGGCGATCCCGCCGAAGGCGACTGGCGGCGCATCACACCGGCTCCCGGCAAGCTGTTCATCGTCGGCGATCCGAAACAGGCGATCTATCGTTTCCGGCGCGCCGACGTCGAAACCTATCAGGAGGTCTGTGATCTGCTCGAGCGACGCGGCGCCCGGCGGGCGTTCCTCCACGCCAGCTTCCGGGCGACGCCCGGCATCCAGCAGGTGGTGAACGCCGCGTTCGCACCGCTGATGACCGGCGATCGCGCCACGCTCAAGGCGCACTACGTCGGGCTGTCGCCCCACCGGGCCGCCGCCACCAGCCAGCCGGCGGTGGTCGCGCTGCCGGTGCCGGAGCCGTACGGCCAGCGGCGGGTCGCCGCCTACGCGATCGAGAAATCGCAGCCCGATGCGGTCGGCGCCTTCGTCCACTGGCTGGTCCGGGAGAGCGGGTGGACGGTCACCGAACGGACTGTCCGCGATGAGCTGCCGATGGCGGTGCCGGTCGAGCCGCGCCACGTCTGTATCCTGTTCCGGCGCTTCGTGCAGTTCGGGCATGATGTGACCCGGCCTTACGTCGAGGCGCTGGAAGCGCGCGGCATCCCTCACCTGCTGGTGGGGGGGAAGTCGTTCCACGATCGCGAGGAGGTCGAGACGATCCGTGCCGCCCTGGCCGCGATCGAGTGGCCGGACGACGAATTGTCCGTGTTCGCCACCCTGCGCGGCGCGCTCTTCGCCATCGACGACGCCACGCTGCTCGACTATCGCCACCAGCACAAGGGATTCCATCCGTTTCGGATCGCGGACGACGCGCCCCCGGAACTGCGCCCGGTGACCGACGCCCTGCGCCTGCTGCGGCGGCTGCATGGCGGCCGCAATTACCGTCCGGTGGCCGACACCATCACGCAGCTGCTCAATGCGACCCGCGCGCACGTCGGGTTCGTGCTGCGCCAGGCGGGTGAGCAGTCGCTCGCCAACGTCCTGCATGTGGCGGAGCTGGCGCGGCAGTATGAGGCCAACGGCGGGATGTCGTTCCGCGGCTTCGTCGAGGAGCTGCGGGACCAGGCCGACGGCGGCCAGGGCGCGGAGGCACCGATCCTCGAAGAGGGGAGCGAAGGGGTGCGGTTGATGACGGTCCACAAGGCGAAGGGGCTCGAGTTCCCGGTTGTCGTCCTCGCCGACATGACCGCGAAGCTGCGCGCCGAGCGCGCCGATCGGCTGATTGACCGCCGCCGCAACGCCTGCTATCTCCGGCTCGGACGCTGGACGCCGATCGAGCTGGCGACGAATGAAGCGCTGGAGATCGCGCGCGACGAAGCGGAAGGCGTCCGCGTGGCCTACGTCGCGGCGACGCGGGCCCGCGACCTGCTGGTCGTGCCCGCAGTCGGCGACGTCGAATGGGACGGCGGCTGGACCTCGCCGCTGAACGGTGCGATCTATCCGCCGCCAGCGGCGCGCCGGACGGCCGCGCCTCCGGCCGGCTGCCCGGCGTTCAAGACCGACTCGGTCTGGCGGCGGCCCGACAACGATCCCTCGACGCCGCAGACGGTGTGTCCGGGCCAGCACGCAGTGCCCGGACCGGACGGCCCGCATTCAGTCGTGTGGTGGGACCCGCACGCGCTCGATCTGGAGGTCGCACCGTCGATCGGCATCCGGCGCGAGATCCTGATCATGAAGGACGTGCCCGCCGGCATCGTCGCCGACGGGCTTCGGGAGTACGAGCAGTGGCGCGACGGACGCGAGGCGGCGATTGCGAAGGGCTCGGTCCCGTCGCTGTCGGTGCAGACTGCGACCGAATGGGCGGCGTCTGATGGCCGGTTGGACCGGCCGGTCGTCGAGGCCGGCCGGCGACCGGTAGTTCCCGCGTCGCAGCGCGGACTGTTCGACGAGGAACCACCCGCGCCGGTCGACGCCCCGACCGGGTTGGAGCGGGACGTCCTCGTCGTCGCGGCCCGGCGCCGCCAGCGGCCCGGCGGCCTGCGCTTCGGCGAGCTCGTCCACGCCATGCTCGCCGCCGCGCCGCTCGACGCTGACCGCGCGGCGCTCGAGGCGATCGCCGGGCTGCACGGCCGGATTCTCGCCGCGCCCGACGATGAAGTCGCCGCCGGCGTCGACACGGTGCAGCAGGTGCTCGCGCACGAACTGCTCGGGCGGGCCCGGGTCGCCGAGGCTCGTGGCCTGTGCCGCCGCGAGACGCCGGTGACGTGCCTCCTGCCCGACGGGATGCTGGTCGAAGGCGTCGTCGATCTCGCGTTCGAGGACGGCGGCGCGTGGATGGTGGTCGACTACAAGACCGATCGTGAACTGGCAGCCGGCGGGGAAGAGCAGTATCGCCGGCAGGTCGCGCTCTACGCGTCGGCGGTGGCCCAGGCCACCGGCGTCCCCTGTCAGGGCGTCCTGCTGGTGATTTAGCGACTTGCCGAGTGGACTGGCCGCGGCGGCACGCCCTGAAGGGCGTGCCCTACATCCGATTCTGTAGGAGACGGTCTTTTAGACCGTCCCGGGATCGGCAAGGACCCGCAGGACCACGGCGTTCAGACCTCCTCCCACCCGCGCGCTCTCCGTTCGGTCCGTGTCTTCCCGGCCCAGGCCAGCGCCTCGTCGCCGGTGGCGAAGACGCGCGTCATGACGGCGGCGCCGTCGTAGGCGATGTGGACCTCGATGCCGTCGCGAACCAGCTTGACCAGGCAGGCAACTTCGCGGCCCTGCCGGCGCAAGGTCCATAAATGAGTGGGCTGGTCCTCCATGGTGGGTGCGCCGCAGCAAACGCCCGGGTCTACCTCGATCGATCCGGCCCCACAGACTACCGCACGAGCGGCGTGGCCACATAGCCATTGCGGGCCCGAACCTTGTAGTCCGTGCCCGGCACCCGCACCCGGATGCTGTGGTACCGGCCGTCGGCGCCGTGCGACGACGTGTAGCCGATCAGATACTGGCGGTTCAGCTCCTCGGCAATGCGGGAGGTCGCCTCGGCCAGGTCCTCGTCGTTCTGGACCAGCTCGGTCCGGCCGCCGCTGTCGTCGGTGATCTCGCGCAGCGCCGTCGGATTGACCCTGGTGTTGATCGCCTGCCGTCCCGGCGAGTCGAGCGCGATGGCGTAGACGAAGGCATCGCTGCGCAGGAGCGCCGATCGCACCTCGCGGAGGGTCGCGTTGCTGGCGGTATCGGCGCCGTCGGAGATGACCAGCAGCGCCGCCCGCTCGCGCCTGCGGTTGGCGATCAGCGGCAGCGAGGCGACGATGGCGTCGTAAACGGCGGTGCCGCCGCTCGGCTTGAGCCGGCCGAGCGCGCGCCGCATCGCGTCGGGCGAACTCGTCCACCGCGTCAGGGCGTGCGGCTGATGGTTGAACGACATCGCGAAATACTCGTCGCCGGGGTCGAGCAGGTCGAACAGGAACCGCTCGACCGCCGCCCGCGCCGCCTGGATGCGCTGGCCGAACATGCTGTCGCTGGTGTCGAGCACCACGCCGAGCCCGATCGGCACGCGCTGATTGGTGAACTGCGTCACCACCTGCGGATCGCCGTCCTCGAAGACCTCGAAGGCCTCGCGCTCGAGTCCGGTCACCAGCCGGCCCTGGCTGTCGCGCACGGTGGTGGTGATGCTGGTCACCTCGATGCCCGATCGGAACACGCGCCGATCGCGGATGTCCGGGCCCTGGGCGGTGAGGACGGCCCCGGTGAGGACGGCCGTCAGGACGAGCAGCGGCGGGCCGGAACGAGCGCGCACACGTTATCGTAGCCACGCCCGACGAGATCGCGAAGGCCTAAAAAGACGAAACCGCGCCGGCGGGTTCGCCGGTTGCCACAGGCTGTAATATCGGGTGAATGATCGGTGACACCTGCACGACGCGCTCCTCGCTGCAGGCGGCGGTGGCCCGGAGCGGTTTTGCGTTCGCACACGGCGACGCGATGCGCGAGATTCTGGCGCCGCACGGGCGGCTGTCGGACTGGGAGGCGTTCGCGGCGAGTTGGAGCGATCTGGAGGTCGATACCTACATGGCTGACGGCGGACGCTATCGCCGCCGCCGCCACGCCGTCTATACCGCCGCCGTCACCGGCCCGATCGACCGCGCGTCCCATCAGCCGCACTATCAGGCGCTCGACTACAACCCGCTGAACGGCGGCATCGCCCGCTGGTACACACCGATCGCGCCGGAGGTCGGCGACGGCGAGACGATGCGGACGATTCTCGCGTTCTTCCGATCATTCGTCGGCGCCCTGGCGACGTCGACGCGCGCCTGGCGGATCGAGGTCCATCAGTTCCGCATCGAGGCGGGTCCGGACGCGGCCGGGCAGCCGACCCCGGAAGGCCTGCACCGCGACGGCGTCGACTTCGTGCTCGTGCTGCTGGTCCGCCGCCGCAACATCGCGAGCGGCACGACCGCGATTCACGGCCTGGACGGTCAGCTGCTCGGCGGGTTCACCTTGACCGATCCGCTCGACGCCGCGCTGCTCGACGACACGCGTGTCCATCACGGGGTGACGCCGGTGCAGGCGCTCGACCCGTCGCTGCCCGCGGCCCGGGATGTACTGGTCGTCACGTTCCGCGCTGAACCAGGGGAGCTGCGATGACCCACGCGCACGGGCGCGGCAGGCGTTCAGGGCGTTGCGGCGGGGGGTGTGCTGGTCGAATCCGCCGGGTGAGGCGTACTACGGCTTCGCTTCCTCGGATCCAGCCGGACTACGAACTGCTTCAGCCGGTCCATCAGGGTTTGCGCCCAGACGTACTCGCCGGCCAGGATCGCCAGGGCCATGAAAATCACCAGCCAGCCCGGCCCGGGCAGCGGGAGCATCACGACGCCGATCGGCAGCAGCGCGAAGCCAGCAACGATCTTGAGCATGCGTTTGATCGGGGCGCACGTCATTACGTGGAATGCGAACTGTGGACGAGGTGGGATCGGGAAGTCGAGGGCACTGGATCAATGATACGTCGAGTCCGAACCGCACGAGGACGCGGAGGCCGCCGACCCCGCAAGAGGACGCGGAAGACGGGAGGGCGGATGCAGCCCGAGGTCGGATTGCTTTAGGGGAGGAAGCGGTTGGGACCAGGCCTGTCGCGCGAGACGACGCGGGGCACGTGCATTTGCACGTGGCACATCTGCCCACGGCCGAGGCGTTGGACGTCGGAATCCTGGGACCCAGGGCTGCAGCGAATGCGAATCCGGCTGTCCGTGTCGGCGGGCGGCTATCACCACCACACCGGCCTGAGCAACGGCCGCCGGCTCGCGTCGAGCCCGCTTAGAGCCCGGCTTCGAGTGCTTCTTCGATCGCCGCCCGTGCGGCGATCGCCCGACGGCTAGAGAGCGAGAACCGGAGCAGGGCGCCCGTTCCCGCCCGCACGGTCACGTCCCATCCGGTGGAGGCCTCGGACACCGCCAGCAGTGTGCATCCGAACCCGCGCTCGACGATGACGTTCCGGATCATCCGCTCGACATCGTCTTTGGTAATCGGCGCCCCGTAGGGCACAGAGGTACGCGCCGTCTCAGGCGAGTTTGACGTTTTCGCCACGCGGGCCCTTGGGACCCTGGCCCTTGTCGAAGGTCACGGCCTGACCTTCGCGCAACTCGTCGAAGGGCGTCTGGCTGCACGCGGACTGGTGAAAGAAGTACTCGTTGCCATCGCTGGCGGCGATGAATCCGAATCCCTTGTCGCTCACGAGCCGCTTGATCGTTCCGTTCATACTGGGCATTTGAATCTCCGTCGTTGTGCCGAATCGACCGCGTTACGACCGGGTATCGGTCTGGGGCGGTGCCGGCGGTTTGCCGTCACGCAACCTGCCGACCAGCGCCTGGATGCGCTGGCGGCGAAGCATCTTCCGCTTCCGCTCCTTCTGAAATCGTGCCCGGTCGCCGTTTCGTCTCGACATGGTGCCTTTCGTCCCGCGTTGCGGGAGCGGGATCTGCCCTTGACTACTGGCGGACCGGAGCCGGCTGGCGCTGTGGCTCGACCGGAGGTGGGAGCGACCGTCCGATCCCACGCTCCAGCTCGACCGCTGTCTACCAGCGCGGTTCGGACCTGCGGCGACCTGAGTCGCCGCCGCCATAACCGCCGCCGCCGCCGCCCGAGTAAGCCGGCTTGGGCCGCGCTTCGTTGACCGTCAGACCACGCCCGCCCATTTCGTGGGCGTTCAGATCGGCAATCGCCTTCTGCGCTTCCTCATCCGTGCTCATCTCGACGAACGCGAACCCGCGCGAACGTCCGGTGGCCATGTCGCGCATCACCTTGACGGTCTCGACCGTTCCGGCGCGCGCGAAGAGCTCCTGGAGCTCGGTTTCCCCGACTTCATAGGGGAAATTTCCAACATAAAGCTTACGACCCATCACTGACTCCTCTGTCGCATCTGCGACGATCGCCGCGTGTGCGGCCCATTCTCCGACGGTCCGACACGGACCTCTGGATGGATTTCGCCTCGTAGCTAAGCAGGACTTGTGGAGGAGCGAGTCAGGAAAGGCTCGTTACGCTCGAAAGGCAGCACAGCACAGGGAAGAGTTCCACCGCGAGCGCAGTATAGCACGAAAACCAAATGGCAACGATCTACTCGGATCCGTCGGCCCGGCCGATGTCGAGCTGGCGCTCGCCGTCCTCGCGCCGCACGTGCACGCGCCACGGATTGCAACAGACTTCACAATCCTGCACGAAGCTGCCGCGCACTTCGGGCTCGACGTAGATTTCGACGTCTTCGCCGCAGTACGGACAGGTCACGAAAAAAGTGTCTTCCATGGACGGTCGGGGCGGCGATCGGCAGCAGACGATCGCCCGCGGCCTGCTCCTACGGGCGGGGATTCCGGATCTTCTCGACCTTCGTGTCCCGCTCGGAGGCAAAGCGCTCACGGTCGCGCCGATACTCCTCCTCCATCGTCGTCCGCTGCGCCGGATCGGCCGTCGCGTTCAGCCGCGAGTGATGCAGCACCTGCTGCTCGGCGATCTTCGCTTCGTAGAAATTGCGGACTTCGGCGATCGCCGCCTTCTGCGCGTCGGTCAACGGCCGCGACTCGATGCCGGCGTCGGCATCGCTCTTCCGCAGCCGCTCCATCGCCAGCTCGAGCGAGGACTTGATCGGTTTGTCATCAGCCATGATCGCCGCTCCTCGAAAAATGGGCCGTACCCCGCTTCTTGCTCTGTTCATTCTTGCTCGGCTCAGAAAAAAGGGGGTACGGCCCCCATTTCACAATCCCGCAAAGACGTCGTCGGCCGGACGCCGCTCGATCGGAGGGCCCCAGGCCTGACGCAGGACATCGAAGCTGAGCAGATGTTCGACGTTCGCCTGCTTGAGGTACAGCTTGTCCAGCGTCGCCCGCTGAGTCCGGTGCGCTGACAGCGCTTCCGCGCGCTGGCGCCACCAGGCCGAGGTATCAACCAGAAAGTCGACCCCGGGCCGCGGCGCGAAATCGCCGTCGTCCCACGGCATCACCGGCGCCGTCCACAGCAGCCGCGCCACGGCATGGCCGGGCCCGCTCGCTGGAAACCAACGCGGATCGGCGGCGGCCGCGATGGCATCGGATGTGAACCGGCTGATCGCCAGGTGGTCCAGGTGCATCGTCAGGCCATCCGGATCGAAGGTGACGACGATCGATGGCCGCTCACGTCTGATGATGGTGACCAGGGCGCGGCGGATCTCGTCGGGCGGGGCGTTGGGCAGTTCCTTGTCCTGGTAGGGCAGGATCTCCAGCGAATCGAATTGCAGTACTCGCGCCGCTTCGCGAAGCTCCTGCTCGCGGACACCCGGCAGCTCGTCAATTGAACAAAGACCGCCCGTGGTACCCCGTCCGCCCAGCGTCGCGGTGACCAGCGCGGTCCGGACCCCTTCGTGGTGGCAGCGCAGCGCGATGCCCGAGCTCCAATGGCTCTCGTCGTCGGGATGGGCGAACACGAAAAGAATCGATCGGTCCATGCGGGCGGTCTACCTCGCTTCGAGTATATGCGCGTCGCGATTCGCGCCTGCCCGGTCAGCGGGTCGCGGGCGCCGTGACCGGCGACTCGGCGAGCAGGACGACGTCGGGATGCTGCCGCTCGAAGTACTGGAGCTCCCACTCCGACGTGAACAGCAGCACGCGGCGCTCCTGCCGGTCGACCGCCGCCGTGGTCTGTCCGCCGAGCGGCGGCAGCGGCCGCGCCGGATCGGCCAGCCAGCGCGCGCTGGTGTAGGTGGTCGGCTCGACGCGCACGTCGACGCCGTACTCGGTGCGCAGGCGGCTGGTCATGACGTCGAACTGCAGGGCGCCGACGACGCCGATGATCGGTTCGCGGCGGCCGTGGGTGGCGTAGAACAGCTGCATCAGCCCTTCTTCTTCGAGCTGCCGCAGTCCTTCGTCGAACTGTTTGAAGCGGGTGTCCTGCAGCCGGACGCGGCCGAAGTGCTCGGCCGGAAAGCGCGGGATATCGAGAAACCGCAGCGGCTCGCCGGTGTGGAGGGTGTCGCCGATGGTGAACTGTCCCGGATTGACCAGGCCGAGAATATCGCCGGCGTAGGCGACGCTGATCGTCTCGCGATCGCGGCCGAAGAAGCGGTAGGCGCGCGACGCGCGCAGCGGCTTGCCGACCCGCGCATTGAACAGCGTCATATCCTTTTCGAACCGGCCGGAACAGACCCGGACGAAGGCGACCCGGTCGCGATGCCGCGGATCCATGTTCGCCTGGATCTTGAAGACGAAGCCGGTGAAACGTTCGTCGGTCGGGCTGACGATGCCCGTATCGGCCAGCCGGGATGGGGGAGACGGCGCCAGCTCGACCAGCGCCCGGAGGAACGGCTCGAGGCCGAAGTTGGTCAACGCGCTGCCGAAGAACACCGGGGTCTGCCGCCCGGCGCGGTAGGCCGGCACATCGAAGGCGGTGCCGGCGACGCTGATCACGTCGAGCGACTCGCGGAAATGGGCGTAGGCGCTTTCCCCAATCACCGCCCGGGCTTCCGGGTCGTCGAGCCCGGACATGTCCAGCGGCGCCCGATACTGTCCCTGCGACTCGCGCTCGTAGAGCATCAGCGTCTGCTGCTGCATGTCGTAGACGCCGCGAAACGCCTCGGCGTTGCCGACCGGCCAGTTGACCGGCGCGGCGGCGATGCCGAGCGTGCGCTCGAGATCGTCGAGCAGCTCCATCGGATCTTTCGACGGCCGATCGAACTTGTTGATGAACGTCAGGATCGGCAGGCGGTGGCGCCGGCAGACCTCGAACAGCTTGCGCGTCTGACCCTCGACGCCGTTCGCCGCGTCGATCACCATCACCACGCTGTCGGCGGCGATCAGGGCGCGGTAGGTGTCCTCGCTGAAATCGCGGTGGCCGGGCGTGTCGAGCAGCGCCATGCGGCGCCCCTCGAGCTCGAATTCGAGCGCCGCGGCGGTGATCGAGATGCCGCGCTCCTGCTCGAGCGCCATCCAGTCCGAGGTCGCCTTGCGCCGGTTCTGCCGCCCGCGCACCGCGCCGGCGAGCTCGATCGCCCCGGCGTAGAGCAGCAGCTTCTCGGTCAGCGTCGTCTTGCCGGCGTCGGGGTGCGAGATGATCGCGAAGGTGCGGCGGCGCGAGACTTCGCGGTCGAGATCCGACGCCGCGGCGGTGTCGGTGGCCTGGGGAGACTCGACGGAAGAAGAATCGGAGGACAAGCTCACTTCAGGGGATCGTAACGCATCCCGGAGTCTGACGTTGGCAGCGGCGCCGGAGATCCGCCGGCGCCCACCTGATGTGGAGAGGCA
This sequence comes from Acidobacteriota bacterium, assembly GCA_039931615.1. GTDB lineage: Bacteria > Acidobacteriota > Vicinamibacteria > Vicinamibacterales > CAVVIG01 > JAHFUI01. The sequence continues at coordinate 3,136 of JBDTRR010000007.1, read as the reverse complement.
GGCCGTCGTCGCGATCGTCGCGCCACCCGCCAGATCAGATCAGGCGACGGAGGCGGTGTACTCCTCGTAGGTGCCCTTGAAGTCGTGAATCGCGCCGTCGGCGAAATGCCAGACGCGGGTGCCGACTTCCTCCATCACGTCCTGGTCGTGGGTGACCAGCAAGACGGTCCCCTCGAACCGCTGCAGGGCGACGTTGAGCGCGTTGATCGATTCGAGATCGAGATGGTTGGTCGGTTCGTCGAGCACCAGCACGTTCGGCTTCTGCAGCATGATGCGGCAGAACAGCATCCGGGCGGTTTCGCCGCCGGACAGCGCCTCGGTCGGCTTCAGTCCTTCTTCGCCGCTGAACAGCATCTGTCCGAGCAGGCCGTGAATCTCCTGCCGGGACGCCGCCGGATCGAACTGGTGCAGCCACTCGACCGCGGTCATGCCCTTGCGGATCGCTCCGGTGTGATCCTGCGGGAAATAGCCGATCGACGTTTCGTGCCCCCAGCGGACCTTGCCGCTGTCGATTTCGGCCGGCGAGACGTCGGTGCCGTCAGCTTCCGCGAGCAGCGCCTTCAGCAGGGTGGTCTTGCCCAGCCCGTTGCGGCCGACCAGGACGATCTTCTCGCCGCGGTTGACGATCGCGCTGAAGCCGGCGACGACCGCCGCGTCGCCGTGCGACTTGGTGACACCGGAGAACTCGAGCGCGACCCGGCCCGACGGCCGGTTCATCGCGAACTTGATGTACGGCCGCTGGATGTTCGAGCGGGCGAGCTCGGTCGTCTGCAGCCGTTCCACTTCCTTGCGGCGCGACATCACCTGGCTGGCGCGGGTGCCGGCCGAGAACCGCGCGATGAAGTCCTGCAGCTGCGCGATCTTCTTCTCGCGCTGCGCGTTGTCCGATTCGATGGTCGAGCGGATCTGGGTCTTCGCGACCACCATGTCGTCGTAGCCGCCGGTGTAGGTGATGATGGTCTGGTAGTCGATGTCCGCGGTGTGCGTGCAGACCGCATTCAGGAAGTGGCGGTCGTGCGAGATGACGATCAGCGTCCCCTCGTAGCGGACCAGGAATTCGCGCAGCCAGTGGATCGAGTCGAGGTCGAGGTGGTTGGTCGGCTCGTCGAGCAGCAGCGCCTGGGGGTGGCCAAACAGCGCCTGCGCCAGCAGCACGCGCACCTTCTGGCCGCCCTGCAGCTCGCTCATCTGCCGTTCGTGCAGGTCTTCGGGGATGTCGAGGCCCTGGAGCAGCACGGCGGCGTCGCTTTCCGCCGTGTAGCCGTCCTCGTCGCCGACGACCCCTTCCAGCTCGCCCAGGCGCATGCCTTCCTGGTTGGTCAGGTCGCTCTTCGCGTAGAGCCGCTCCCGCTCCTCGAGCGCGCTCCACAGCTTCGCGTTGCCCATGATGACCGTGTCGATCGCGCGGAAGCGGTCGAAGGCAAACTGGTCCTGGCGGAGGACGCCGACTTTTGCCGGCGTCGAGACCGTGCCCCGCTGCGGCGCCAGGTCGCCGGTCAACAGCTTCATGAAGGTCGACTTGCCGGCGCCATTCGGGCCGGTCAGACCGTAGCGGCGGCCGGTGGTGAAGGTCACGGCGACGTCCTCGAACAGGATCTTCGAGGCGAACCGCATGGAGACACCCTGCACTGAGATCATATGGATGGGTCTGGCCGGGAAATGTCAGCTGCTCAAGAGATAGGGGCGGCCAGAATCCCGTATTATAACGCGTTACAACGCGGTTCTGGCAGAGGCGTGCGATGGACGCACCAAGGACCAGGGACGGACGAAGGACCAGGGGCGGACGAAGGACCAGGGGCGGACGAAGGACCAAGGGACCAGGGGCGGACGAAGGACCAAGGGACCAGGGACGGACGAAGGACCAAGGGCGGACGAAGGACTAGGAACGAAGCACCAAGGACCCCTCAAGCCTCGCAAACATTGCCGAGAAAACCGGCGCCGCCGCAATAGCTGACATCCTGCAGCTGCATCAGCAGCCCGTCCGGATCGGTGAAGTAGAGCTCGGGGGTGCCCCCCGGCGCGCCGCCGCGATTTTCCATCCGCAGGCTGATGTACGACTTCATCGGCCCGACCGGCCCGGTGGCGTCGCCTCTCGCGGTGATGCCATATCCGGCCAGGGTCTTCAGCACCTCGTCTGGATTGAACTTCTCCATGTTCATGCTGACGTGGTTGATGCTGGCCGGACGAGGCGCGGCGGTCCCGCGGCCGCGACCGCCGGCGAACATCAGGAACATCACGCCCGGTCCGACGCCGAGGCCGAGCGCGGCACCCTGACGCGATCGAATCGGCAGCCCGAACACGTCCTGATAAAAGGCGTTGGAACGGGCGCCGTCGGAGACGTTGATGGTGAAGTGACTCAGATCCTTGACGGCGAGCAGGCCGATCTTCGGCGCCGGCTCGGGATTCGAACAGACGTCGCCGAGCGCACCGGCGCCGCCGCAGTATTTCGTATCCTGCAGCTGGATCACGAGGCCGTCAGGATCGCCCACGTAGAGCTCGGAGGTGCCGTCGGCTGCGCCCCCATTGTAGGCACCGCGCTTGCTCAGGCGGACCTTCATCGGGCCGCCGCTCAAGCCGGGATCACCCGGCGCGGCTTTCTTGATGCCGCGCGACGCCAGCGCGTCGATGATCGCGTCGGCGTTGAAGTTCTCGACGCTGACGCCAACGGTCGGCACGATGCTCGGCGGGTTCGACTCGGCCGGGGTCAGCGCCAGGAACTGCGGGCCGTTGCCCATCCGGAGCAGCACCGTCGAGCCCCGCCGCGCCTGAACCGCCATGCCGAACAGGCCCTGGTAGAAGTCGCGCGACCGGTTGACGTCGGACACCGCCAGCGTGAAGTGGTTCAACGCCCTGACCCGGACTGCCGGCGCCCCCGCTTGAGCGAGGCCGCGTCGTGCCAGCGCCAGCGCTGGAAATGCGAGCAGAAGTTCCCGGCGAGTCATTTCAATCACGATGCGACCTCATGGATGACGATGTCAGGGAATTGTGTCTCACGAAGGGGAAAATGTGGAAGCAATTTCCAGACAAATTTGGTCCTTGGTCCTTGGTTCCTGGTGCCTGGTCCGTCCTTGGTCCTTGGCCGTCCCTGGTCCTTGGCCGTCCCTGGTCCTTGGCCGTCCCTGGTCCTTGGCCGTCC